>DAIOVL010000073.1:0-2873 GCA_036759025.1 Bacteroidales bacterium | reverse complement strand
ATCAATTGCAGAGTCGTTCAGGAACCTGCGAAGCAGCCTGTTCCTGAAGTTCAGGTCAGAACCTCACCAGGTTTTAATGATTACATCATCGCAGCCCCAGGACGGGAAGAGTTTCGTTTCAAGCAACCTGGCCGCTTCAATTGCTTCTGTCGGGCATAAAACCGTGCTCATTGACTGCGACTTGCGGAGGCCCACTCTTCATGAGAAACTGAAAATCGTCAACTCGGTCGGTCTTTCAAATTATATGGTCAAGAATGTAAGCAGCAAGGAAATCATGCGGAAAACCGAGATCGACAACCTCTGGTTCATACCTGCTGGGCCAATTCTTCCGAATTCCTCAGAACTAATTGAGGCAGGAGCACTTGATGAGCTCATTGAGGAACTCAAACAGCAGTTTGACTTTGTCATAATCGACTCAACTCCGGCCGGGCTTGTCGCCGACGCTACCCTTATGATAAAGTATGCCTCATTCCTTCTTCTGGTATGCAGAAATGAATATACCCGCAAAGATGTATTCACAGATGTACTTAATCTTTTCCAGACTAATAACATTACCAACTTTGACATCGTTTTCAATGATCTCAATCTGAAAAAGAGCAGGTACGGGCGCTACGACAACTACTATAAACAATAAATCAGCAATTATTCCGCTTTTATACTACTAATCATCATTTTAGCCATGACAACTGATATTACTTCAACCCAGGAGAAGATTAAAAATTATATCGTGCAAACCTCTCATGCCGATGCCAACAAAATCAAAAATGAATCTCTGATTTTCAAGGAGGGATTTTTTGATTCGATGGGATTTATAATGCTCATTACCTACCTCGAAGAGGAGTTCGGCATCAAAACGGTTGACTCTGACCTGATTGAGGAGAACTTCGAGTCAATCAATGCGATTACTGAATTCATTCAAAGGAAAGCTGCTGCCTAAACCATGTGCGGGGTTGCGGGGATAATAGACTTCAGGGGTAGATCAGACAGCATACCTGCGGTTACGGAGATGCTCCGGTCATTCAGCTACCGCGGTCCTGATGAAAGTGGCATCTATCATTCCCCCAATGCCACAATCGGCAATGTCAGGCTTAGTATTATAGACCTGGCAACCGGACAGCAACCTCTTTCTGATACATCTGGGAGATACTGGATTGTTTTCAACGGGGAGATCTTCAACTACATTGAACTCAGGGAAGATCTTGATAAAAAAGGTGTTAAGCTTAAAACTCACTCGGATACTGAAGTACTCGTTAACCTCTTCGCCCTGTACGGTGAAAAGTGTCTCAACCTTCTTAACGGACAATTTGCCGTCGCAATCTGGGACATAAAGGAAAAGAAACTTTTCATAGCACGGGACAGAGTGGGCATAAGACCATTGTTCTATACAGTGGCAAACGGAGTGCTGTACTTTGCCTCAGAGATCAAGGCCCTATTAGGGAACAAGGATGTCAGGCGTGAACTCAATCCTGAAAACCTGGCTCAGATTTACACCTTCTGGACTTCAATAACTCCCAACACCCCATTCAGGGATATCAGCGAACTTTCTCCCGGGCACTACCTGGTTTATAGCCGAAAAGGGCTTGACGTTCATAAGTTCTGGGAACTTAATTTCAACAACAGTGATCCGGCAGTATCACTTTCAGACGCTCTGGAAAAATTCAATGAGCTATTTACCAATGCGGTACGAATACGTCTGAGAGCTGATGTGGAAGTTGCGGCTTACCTCAGCGGGGGTATCGACTCCAGCACGACTGTCGCCTACATTAAGGATATTGAACCTGGTGTCCTTAATACTTTTTCAATTGGTTTCGAGGATAAGGATTTTGACGAGAGCAAGTACCAGGAAGAAGCAGTAAGGTATCTGAATACTAATCACAGGGCAATAAGTTGCACATCGAAGGATATTGCAAATGAATTCCCCAGAGTTGTATGGCACTCCGAAATACCCCTGACCCGCACTGCCCCTACCCCTATGCTTATCCTTTCAAAGCTGGTCAGGGACAATAACATTAAAGTCGTTATTACCGGCGAAGGGTCTGATGAGATCCTCGCGGGTTATGACATCTTTCGGGAAACAATCATCAGGAGATTCTGGGCTTCACAGCCGTCATCATCCCTGAGGCCAACTCTGCTTAAAAGGATTTATCCGGATATCCCTCACTTGCGAAATGCCAGTCCCAACGTACTTAAGATGTTCTTCGGATACAGGCTGGAGGACACAGATAATCCGCTTTATTCACACCTTTTGAGATGGAATAACTCAAATCATATCAAGAAACATTTCTCGGAAAACCTCAGGAATACAGTCAACGGATATGACCCTCTTGCCGATCTTTCAGAAAAACTCCCCGAGTCATTTATGGAATGGTCGCCCCTGGCGAGAGCACAGTGGCTCGAAACCACTGTCTTCATGTCGGGTTATCTTCTTTCCTCTCAGGGCGACCGGATGGCTATGGCCAACTCCGTTGAAGGACGCTACCCGTTCCTTGATTACAGGGTAATAGAGTTCTGCTCATCACTACCTGACCGGTTTAAGCTTAACGGGCTTAACGAAAAGTACCTGTTGAAAAAGCTGATGTCAGGAAGGATTCCTGATAGCATAGTCAAGCGTCCCAAACAGCCCTACCGTGCTCCTATCAGCAGTGTATTCATAGGCATGGGAAGACCCGATTATGTGGATGAGATGCTTTCAGAGAAGATGACAGGGCTAGCAGGGATTTTCAGCTATGAGTCTGTTGCAGCTTTGTTGTCAAAGATTAAAAAGACGGGCACAGCATCAGAGACGGATAACATGGTACTTGCATCCGTGATATCCACGCACCTCGTTTACAGTCAATTTATTGAGAAAAAAGATTCAGAGTTCAGGAACAGTA
>DAIOVL010000072.1:0-3015 GCA_036759025.1 Bacteroidales bacterium | reverse complement strand
TTTACATTTCATGGAAGATCAGCTTAACTACTATGCCTATAATCCGGATTCACAGTCTGATTCGGCAATTATCCGACTGTAGTTTTCAGGAGGAACATGGTCTTACTTTCCCTTAATTTTTATAACTTGTATGCAGTAAACATTTTGCACATTGAATTCTTCAGTAACCGGCAGAGTTGACAGATGGATAACAAAACTCCTCAGTTATCCGGGCATTGATGAAAATTCACTTGCACAGAAAAAGATTACCTGGATCTCAAGTGTGTCAGTAACGGTCATGATCCTGGTTCTTACCTTAATCTATTACCTGAAATTCCCTGAACTGAAGATAATCACCTGGTACGGACTTTTTCTGGTTGTGGTATTTCTGCAGGGTGGAGTCATAACAATAATTTTCTCACGGAAAACTTCCGTTATTCATACTTTCATTGACCAGGTCCTCGTGGCAGCAGCCACTTTTGTGACCATCCTTAAGCTCGGAGGAATCCCCCATTCTGGTGGTTTGATTTTCGTGGGTCTGGCTTTGGTCTTTTTCTCATTGAATCTCAAAAGAAAAGCCCATACTGTAGCTATCTACCTTGTTTATGTCGTCACAGTAATTACCGCCGGACTACTTCATCCCTATCTGAAAGTGCCGGAGGAAATGACCCCTGAACTCAATGTCTCTTTGTTTGTCATAAATCTCCTATGGATTTCGGGATTTGCCACCTTGTTTGTACTTAATTTCATTGACCAGAAAGTAAAACTGGAAACGCTTGAAAAAGAGAGATTGAAAGAACTTGAAGAAGCCAGGACCAGGTTTTATACAAACATTTCACATGAATTCCGCACTCCTCTTACAATAATCAGCGGTATGACTGACCTTATCCGCCAGCAACCTGACAAATGGCTCAACGACGGTTGTGAAAAGATAAACCGCAATGCAGATATACTTCTTTCGCTGGTAAATCAGATCCTTGAACTGTCAAAACTGGAAGCCGGGGCTATGTCTGTAAATATGATCAGAGGGAGAATAAACGAGTTCATAAAAAATGTTGTCGAATTATTCAGATCGGTGGCCCTTTCAGCCGGGACGGATCTTTCTTTTACCGCTGATGATCCGGAAATAATTATGGATTATGACAGGGATAAGCTTATGATTATCATTTCGAACCTCATCTCAAACTCTCTTAAGTATTGTGATTTTCCGGGTACAGTAAGTGTTTCAACCATAATGTCAACCGAAGGCAAATTTGTTATTTCTGTCAGTGATAATGGTCCCGGTATCCCCGAAACACACCTCCCGAATATCTTTGACCGCTATTACCGTGTTTCAGATACCGGTACAGGCTCGGGACTGGGACTGGCAATCACCAGGGAGCTTGTAAAACTGCTTGGCGGAACAATCACTGCTGACAGTGTTTTTGGTACAGGCACGGAAATAACCGTTACACTTCCTGTTCACGATGAGGCTCCTTTCGAAGAGGTTACTGAACCACTTACCATTAAAAACACTGGTCTCCACAGATCCCTTATCCGGGTTGTCAGTAAAAAACAGTATGAGAGCCCGGGGCAGGAACATGATGATAAACCAATACTTCTTATTGTCGAGGATAATCCTGATGTAACCTCATATCTGCTTTCATTCCTGGGTACAGAATACAGAACAGAGACGGCACAAGACGGACAGGAAGGACTGCAGAAGGCTTGTATTACCGTACCTGATCTGATAGTTAGTGATATTATGATGCCGGGAATGGATGGATTCAGAATGCTCATGGAACTCAGAAATGATTTCAGGACCAGCCATATTCCTGTGGTGCTCCTCACAGCCAGGTCAGACTATGAATCAAGGCTTGAAGGTATAGGTAAGGGAGCTGATGCATATATCCCAAAACCTTTCAGCAGGGAAGAAGTGATTGTTCAGCTGAGATCGCTTCTCAATTCGAGAAGAAAACTTCAGGAAAGATATTCATCGGTATATTCAGATCCGCCTTATGACTATAATTTCAGATTTGAAGATACCTTTATGAGCAAGTTAAGGAATATAATATCAGGTAATCTGGCAGATGAATCATTCGGCATAGAAAAACTATGTGTTGAAATGGGAATGAGCCGGACTCAGTTATACCGTAAATTCAGGTCACTTACTGATAAGACCCTGGCTGAATACATCCGTTCCATGCGACTAAACAAGGCCAGGGAACTGCTGACCAATCATGAAACTTCAGTTTCAGAAGCGGCATATAAGACTGGTTTCAGGAATCTTTCACACTTCAGCAGAATCTTTACCGGCGAATTCGGTGTAAATCCAAGTGACATCAGTAAACCTTAAACGCCTTTTTTCCGTATTACCCCCTTTTTATTTTCAGATTTTTCAGATAATGCAACTCTTAGAAAAGAAAACGGGACAACTGGCAAATCCCATCCCTTATAATAATCATAACTTTTCAGCAGTAATTGTATAACTAAAATTATTCAACATGAAAAGAAAGCTACTTCTTGTTTGTATGTTCCTCATTGCAGGAATTGCCCTGTACCAGGTCTATGCCCAGGATAAGGCAAAAAGGACTGAACAGGGCTGGGCTGAAGGCGGATACTGGAGCCCTGTATTTTGTGATGGTGTATTGGTCGATATCCTCGAAGGGGGATATACCAGAGTGCATTATGTTATTCATTATGACAAAGATGGCAATTATAATTGGGAAATAGACCAGCTTAAGGGAGAAGTCACAAGTGAAAGGACCGGTGAAACTTTCAGGATAAGGGAAATTGACAAATGCTATTTCACTGACCATTGGTACCTGACCTGGCATTATCATCTTGTTGGTGACCAGGGAACCCATTACATGGGAATACTAACCTATTCCTACTACACCGGACTGATTACAATCGGAATTACAAACTGTCATTAACAGGGTTGGAAATACAAAGGATCTTCCCGCTTTTTCTGAATGATCCTGTAATTTCTTCAGCTGCAAAATAATTAGTGTTTGTCTTTAAAGTCAAAATGTTGATAAATACAGGGGGTTACAA
>DAIOVL010000071.1:0-3299 GCA_036759025.1 Bacteroidales bacterium | reverse complement strand
GCAAAATTAATTAAAAAATTGAACTGCAAAGACCTTTATTTTGTAGCTTTACGATAAGAACCCAATAACATTACTTATGAGATATTCCCTGATCATTTTGTTCCTTCTGATATTTCACACAGTCTCCGGCCAGCAGGGCTATGACAAATATTTCACTGATAAGGTACTCCGTTTAGACTATATGCTGGCGGGAGACAGTAAAAGCACAACTGTTTATCCTGTCGGAATGAAAGAAGAAGCTTATTTCGGAGGATCGAGGACAAAGCTTATCGATCCTTTCGGTTACGGTAACCTGAAATATGAAGTGTTTGATGCCACAGAAAATAAACTGATCTATTCACGTGGTTTCTGCACTCTGTACCAGGAATGGCAAAGCACTGCTGAAGCTCAAACAATTCAAAGAAGCTTCTATGAAGTAGCAACCATGCCCTTCCCCCGCGATAAGATAAGGTTTGTCCTCAGCATGCGGAAAAGAAACGGATTATTTGAAAAGATCTTTGAGACAGATATTGATCCTTCCGACTATTTTATAAGAAAAGAAAAACCTTTCGATGTAAATGTAACCCGTATTCTTTATTCAGGCGATCCATCCGGAAAAGTGGATCTTGCTTTCATAGCAGAAGGATATACTGCCACAGAAATGAATAAGTTCAGGGATGACGTCAGGAAAATGACAAAGAAATTATTCAATGAAACTCCTTTCAGCTCATACCCCGATAAATTCAACATATACGCAGTTGAAGCTGTTTCGGATGAATCGGGAACCGACTTCCCGGGAGAAAGACAATACGTCAACACCGTTCTCAACAGCAGTTTCTATACATTCAATACCGACAGGTACCTTACCACGCAGGATATTGAAACGGTCAATGATTATGCCGGTACAGTACCACATGATAATATCATTGTGCTGATCAACAGCAGCAGGTACGGCGGTGGCGGAGTTTATAACTATTACAGCGGGACCACCACTGATCATCCGCTTTCGGAAACGGTATTCATTCATGAGTTCGGTCACGGTTTCGCCGGTCTTGCCGACGAATATTATACCTCC
This sequence comes from Bacteroidales bacterium, assembly GCA_036759025.1. Lineage (GTDB taxonomy): Bacteria > Bacteroidota > Bacteroidia > Bacteroidales > VadinHA17 > LD21. The sequence continues at coordinate 2,245 of DAIOVL010000071.1, read as the reverse complement.
GATGTTGCCTACAATGATTTCTATCCTGCCGACGTTGAACCCTGGGAACCTAATATCACGACGCTGGTCGATTTCGGATCCAAATGGAAAAAGAATATTGCTGTCAGCACCCCTGTACCCACTCCTGCAGAAAGTAAATACAGTGCTGTGACAGGCTTATTTGAGGGTGCAGGATATTCTGCAAAAGGGATATACCGTTCTGAACAGGACTGCAGGATGAAGAGCAATTCTGCAAAGGGATTCTGTGCAGCCTGCCGCCAGGCTATAGAGAATATGATACTTTTCTATGCAGATTGATCCTTAGCTGAGGTTTAACTCATCTCACTTTTTCGAAAAGCTCGCGGGCTGCATCTACCGGCACCTCCTTTTTCCCGAGGCGGGCCACCACTTTTGCATCGCGGTAACCGTTACGCACCAGCAGGTCGGAGTAATTCAATGCACTTTCGTATGTTATAAACCTGCCTATCAGATATATAAACCCATCATCTGTTTCTTCGGTATCGAATCCGCGGGTACCGGAGATCCTTTGCATCGACTCCAGAACCTCATCTTTAACAGGCCTGGATGAACGCATTACTTCAACCCTGAAACAAAGCTCAGGAGGAAGAGTGTCGGCAGGAGTTAACATTTCAACCGGAACTGATTTTACCAGTGATTTCGTTCCCCATTCCTTTTCGAGAACAGCTGCCCTTTCCAGTGAGATCCTCTTCCCTTCAAACATGGCAACGATAAACGCATCTTTGAATCCTTTTTTCCTGACAGCAGCAAGTGGTTGCCGGGCATCAGCAATCTTCCTGAACATCCCTGCGTAATACACTGTGTTGTCAGTGTTTGTCTGACGGAACCCATAAACAGGAGCTACACCCTTGAAATACGAAAGGTCTACAGGATTACGGAATACCGCTACCTGTATCCTGTATATCAGTCCTTCAGGAGCTTCTTCATTCACAGGAATTTTTGCTTTACTGGCAGTAGCAGCCCCGACCTCAAAAACCGATAAAACGGGTTTTTGTTCCTGAACAATGACAGCGGGTTGCATTTTTTGTTCCTCAACCTGAATTACAGGTTCCCCGGATATGACCTTAACAGTGTCTCTCAGCACCGCTTCGTCAGCCGGCTTTTTCTCAACCGGCTGGACAACCTGTACTTTTCTCTCTGCAATAACTGTATCTCGGCCGGGTACTGTCTCCGGAACCGGTAATTTCTTTTCTTCAGCTTCAGTGGCCGGGCGCTGAATTGAGGTAAATGAGACCGAATTCATTGCAGACTGTGCCTCGCCGTATATACTGTCGGCAGATTTTTGATAGCCAGCTGCCAGAGCCTCTGCCTGTGTTATCTTTGCATTAAGCTCAGACCTTGTTTTACTGTCGGCATCATTAAGCCGGCTTTTATGCTCTTCAGCGATTGCGTAGAGCGAATCGGCTTTTTGCTGATAATCCATGGCTTCGTCAAGTAGAAGATCTATTCCGGCAGGTAAGCTGTCTTCATCAGATGCTTCCGTAACCATTGATACATCTGTCCTGCCGGGTGCTCTAACCGGTTCAGCAGGATCCTTATCCAGTCTGCCCTTACCCTCACTGCATTGCTGAATGTATAAAGGGATGTCAAGCTCTCTTGCGGCCCTTTTACCATAGAGCTCCGTATAGGAATTGAAAGATCCTGTCGCCTCGCTGAAAAGCCCTGACATCTGTTGCGCCCGTCCAAGCCAGAAAAGTACATCGGCAGGGACATTCCTGACAACCACGCTGCCCTGCTGTGCTTCATGCAACAGCCTCACGGCCTCCTCCGGATCCCGGTTAAGGTTTACCAGACATACACCTGAAAAATATTTGTAAAGAGGATCTTTGGGATATGTGATCAACAACTGGCTGAAATCGGCATAAGCATTTTCAAAATCACCGTTCGAAAATGCATCAAGGGCCGACTGACGGGTAGGCTTCTGCTGTGCAGAAAGAGAGAGTATTAAAAGTGCCTGGATCAGTCCTGTGCCAATGAAACGATAAAGAGCCGAACTCAGAAAAGAACTATGAAAACAGGAGAAAACCATAAATATAAATCATTGTTTATATGCTATTTACAACAATCATACCACTTAGGGGCTGAGCCTGCTATTGTTAATAATTTAAAATTACTTTTTAGTCAGAATACAGTTCAAACTTCGTAAATTTACCCGTAATAACAAAATCGGCACAAACATGGCACAACTAACTGAAGGTATGAAAGCCCCGATGTTCGAGGGCGTCGA
>DAIOVL010000070.1:0-3793 GCA_036759025.1 Bacteroidales bacterium | reverse complement strand
GAAACAACTGGTCGATATGAAAGGCTCATTCACCAACAGGGAAGGCAAACCTTACTCAAAGAAGGGGAAATGAGGAGAATCAAGGCTTAAGACAACATCAGATGACTATGAGGCATCAGCCGCTCATTAAGAAACTCCGGGCCGGACTTAAATCCGACGAGACAGGTAATAAAGCCAATTCCCTGATATTCCTGCATCATTACGGTTTCAATATCCCATTAACCTACCTGGTAACCACTCAGGCCTATGACAGATACCTGAAAGCAGACGATTCCTTAACTGATAGTCTGAAAAAAGAGATAGAGGCTCTTCCCGAAAAGATTTGGGCCGTCAGATCTTCAACAACCGCCGAAGACTCTCATGAGTTCAGCCTGGCCGGACAGTTTCAGACAGTTATGAACGTAAAGGGAAGTGAAGCTATCCTTAGCGCCGTGAGGAAAGTATGGGATTCAGCTTCATTTCTTAATGACAATGAATATATAAGAAAGACAGGTGTCTCAGCTATCAGGTGCGGTGTGATAATTCAGGAGATGATCCCTGCACGTCTGGCAGGAGTGAGCTTCAGCAGAAACCCCGTCACCAACCAGAATGAAACTGTCATCGAAGCAGTCGAAGGAGCAGGTGAGGAGCTTGTTCAGAAAGGAGCCACACCCATGCGCTGGAGAATCCGGAAAGACACTGTTAATGAGGGAGATGATCAGTACCCTATGTTTCACGTGATCAGGAAGGTGGCTTCCGACACGGCAAAGCTGAAGCGTTATTACGGTAACCATATCGACATCGAATGGGTATATGACGGAAACCATCTGTATTACCTTCAGCTCAGACATATAACAGCAAGGCATGAGGTGCCGGTTTATTCCTGTAAAATGGCACGGGAAATGCTACCCGGACAGATCAAGCCTCTTGTATGGTCAGTCAATGTCCCGATGGTAAACAGTACATGGATAGGATTGCTGGAAGAGATAACAGGACCTCTCGACACAAGGCCTGAAGACCTTGCAAAAACATTTTACTATCAGGCATACTTTAACATAGCTGTCCTTGGAAAGATACTGGGCAAGTTTGGCATGCCACCCGACAGTCTTGAAAAATTCATGTCGGGAACCCAAAGCGGTGGTCACTCATTCAGGCCGGGGCCACGAACTTTCAGACATACTTTCAGGATCATAAGGTTCATAAGGTCCAAAATGACCTTTGAGAAAACCTTCCTCAGGGAGTATGAAAAACTTAAAACTCTTTGTTACGATCATGCGGACAGGATCACCAGAGAGTTCAGCACTGCTTCGTTCAGCCGCCTTTATTCCATGCTTTTTGAGACAGGCCGCAGGCTGGCATATCTGAATATCATCACTCCGATGCTTGCGACGATGTATCACAAGAGCCTCAGAAAAAAACTAAACAAGGCCGGACTTGATTATGACAAACTGGATTTCCGGAAGGATTTTCCCCTGCTGAAAGAGTATGAACCTCTGCCATATATGCTTGACATAAAAAAAGGTATCGGGGCACTGCCTGAGGAGATAAGACATAAGTGCACTTCAATGGCTGCTTTGCAGACCATTCCGGAAACAAAGGAAATTTCCGGCAGCATAGATATGTTCCTTAAACTGTTCGGACATTTCAGCGAAAGCGGCACAGACTTCTCTTACACCAAGTGGGAAGAAGATCCGGAGGGAGTCTTAAGGATGATCATCTCTTCTGATGAACTGACAAGAAACCATGAACTGTATACTCCCGACAGTGCCCGGGAAAAGGGGATCCGGATTCCTCCATCACTGCGGAAAGCATACCTCAAAGCAGGCAGGTTCAAGGTTTACCGTGAACAAATAAGCTCCCTCTACATCTACGGTTACGGCCTGTTCCGTAAACTGTTCCTCATGGCCGGACAGGAAATGGTTTCGAAGGGCATCCTCGCTGATGCAGAGGAGATATTCTATCTGAACCTCAGCGAAGTTGATGGTATAATGAACTCCACAGAATCACCAGAAGCCATCGGATATCATGAACGTGCAATTCAACGTAAGCGTGAAATGGATGATACGAAAGATATAGTGCTTCCGGTGGTAATTTATGGTGAAGAGGCTCCTTTGCCGGAGACAGGAAGAAGCAGAAACCATTCCGGCACAGGGACATCTCCCGGAAGCTACACAGGCAAGACAAGAGTTTTGAAGTGCATCAGCGATTTTGAGACAGTGTCGAGAGGAGATGTAATTCTCATTCCCTTCTCCGATGTAAGCTGGACCACGGTCCTCGCAAAAGCTGGAGCCATAGTATCGGAAACAGGAGGAATGCTCTCCCATTGTTCTATCATCGCAAGGGAGATGGGGATACCCGCACTGGTTTCAGTACCAAATGCCTGTGCCCTGGGCAGCGGATTAACTGTAACGGTTAACGGGTCAAACGGTATTATGACGGTTCACGATTATGAATGAGCTGAAATCTTTCAGGTCATTTCAGGACAGCGTATTTATAAAGACAGAAACTGTCGGGTTTACCAAGTTCAAAAGTTACCTGACCTGATCTGCCGGCTTCGGCAGTGAATACCCTCCCGCTACCCAGAACAGGCTCAAACTTTATTCTATCACCCTCACTAAACCATGTCCGGACAGACGACCTTTTTTCAAAGCTCCTTTCCCTGAAAACCAGCAAATACCCTTCATTATCTTTTATCGACTGAAAGCCTGTCCAGGAATAGCCGTCGGGTTCTTCTCCCACCGGCAGAATTATTCCTGAATGTATATCACTCTGTATGTTTCTGTATTTTTTTATCATGTCTGCCGTTCTGAAGGCTTCCTCCGGTAAACCTGTTCCCTCAAACCAGGCCAGAGGCTGGGCCATCATCGTGATTGCAAAGACATAATCGAACGCGTAGTTTGCCGGTCCGAAGGGATCATCTTTATAATTTGCCTGGTTTCTCCGTATATTGAGGAACTCTATCTGCAGTTTCTGTGAAGGAACATATTTTGAAAGCATCCACAGATTTCGTAAAGTCCAGTATGGATAATAGTTTTTCCAGTCGGTGTAACGGTTTTCAAGAAAGAGATTCCCGTACTCTGTGAAATAATGATATCCTGCCCTTCTTCCTGCTGTAACGTCCAGGTTAAATACGGCGTTACCGTCCGTTTCCCTGACCACTTTGTTGAGAAAATTGCGGAAGTTGACCTCTGATTTTTTGTCCGGCAATCTTACACCATCAATTTTAAACGTCCTGATACCATATTTCTTATACAGCTCTGTAAGAGCATCGGCATCTTTTTCCCAGTTTATATTTCCGTCGTCGGGGCTGGGGTTGAACCAGACGCATACTTCAATGCCAAACTCCTTTCCTTTCTCCACCACAGGTGAGAGTCCACGGGGGAATTTTACCGGATCAGGTTTCCAGTAGTCAGGATTCCTCCATATGTTGTCGAAAGATCCTCCCTCAAATGCCGAGTTTGCAGATCTTCCTGTCTGCCATCCGTCGTCGAGCTGAAAATGAGTTATACCCAGCCGTGCCCCTGCCTCCAGCTCTGCCATGGCGAAGGCTTCTCCCACACGCTTATCCTGGCTTCTGTCGCCCCAGGTATTCATAAGTATCATCTCATCCCTGCCCGGTACTAATAGTCTTAGTGTCATCTGGTATTTCCTGATGGCAGTGAGCAATCCCGGGGGATCATCGGAAACGGCCATTCCCGTAGCAACGGAATACACCCTCGTCCATGTGGAATCGTTGATATCCGACGGCGTGATACCCATACCTGTTGCTTTAACTTCACCATGTCTAACTGTAAAATCATACCCCGGATAGTTA
>DAIOVL010000069.1:0-4407 GCA_036759025.1 Bacteroidales bacterium | reverse complement strand
TTATTTTATTCTCTGAGGCCTGGCATAACTTTTTTTCATGGTGTAAGGCAGCATCCAAACCCTGTCACAATTTTCATTTGTAAAAAATATCCTCGATTCGGATATCTGTTCAGGATCGCCATCGGCCCAGTAGCAATAAAATTCACTGTTTGCATTCAGGGGTCTGCGAACATATGAATTGTTATATCTGCTTCCGGAGGTTACATCCGTTTTCTTCCTCCATGTCTCACCCTCGTCATTGCTTGTCCAGAGAACTATTTCCCCTCCTGTCCCATCCTTCCGGGGACCCGGTTCGGCCGGATAGACAATCTTCCATTCATCAACCCCGGTAAACAAAGATCCCATATCATGATTATGGTGTGTGTTAAATACCTTAATGCTTTTCCATTTCCCATCTTCTCTTTTGATTATTATCAATTCTCTGGGATCACCTGAAGGACCAGGCAGACTTCCGCCGCTTGTGAGAGCAAGGATAACCGGGTTCCCGTTCCTGTCAAAATTCAGGTCCTTGATAAAGACAATCTTATTATCAGTTTCATAATCCTTAACAAGAGCTGATGAATGGATATCAGTAAGCGGAGTATTAAGCGGATTGCCGTCGATATCGGTCCATGTTTTTCCCACATCATCAGTTTTTACCAGGTATATGTTGGTTCTGAGATCTCTGTTGCCTCCGGGAAGATAATTGAACACTGAATAAATAATATTCCCGTTTACATTAGTTATCTGGTGATGTCCTCCCATTCCTGCCAGTTTTTTCCCAGCACTCCAGTTCCTGCCATCTACACTTGTGGACCAGAAAAGTTCACGGCCCGCTCTCACCCGGGTATGCATGAGAACTAAACAACTGTCGTTGATCCACCATGGTTGCGGAAAAACAATCTCTCCCCTGAAAATCTGGTCGAACGCATCAATGGTATATGGTTCACGGCTCCTGAAAATAAGTCCCGGTCTGGTCCTTCCTCTGCCGCTTACAAAAACGTATATAAATCCCCGTGAATCGATTGAAATGGTTGCATTGTCCTGAGGATCATTAACTCCCATTTTATCATAGATTATAACAGGTCTGGGGACCCTGTTGGTCCTGTGATCATAATAGGAAATCATTATCTGAAGATGGCTTACTTCAGGTGATTTCGTACCGCTGTAGATAAAAAAAGTCTTGTTTGCCTCGGCAGAATATACTGCCAGTGGTGTATGCTGGGATGAGAAGGTGGCCAGCCCGCCTGAATATTTGTAGCCAAATTCCATCAACTGACCTGATCTTGACCAGAGTCCCCTGTATCCGTCGGCCCTCTCATTCTGCGCTGCAATATTAACCGGTATCGACAGTGTTAAAACGACTAGCAGGAATATCGGAAATACTGTCAGTTTCATCTATCTGATCTATAAGTGTAAAATATGAATAAAGATATACTATAATTGTTTACCGGTGCAATTATCTATGATCATTTTTCTTTACAGGTAATTATGATTTTTATCTTAAGTGAGGATATCAATATTATTATGACGGATAACCTGAACAATGTAAGCTTAAATGATCTAAATTGCGTCAATTTATGAAGAAGATAGCTTTCCTCGTCATTTTTCTGGCGGTTTCCATGACATGTCAGCCACAGGGAAACAGTTCTGCTTCATTTTCATCCGGCCTCCATAAGAGGATCAGCGAGTATATCGACACCCTTGAGATTGTCGACACACATGAACATTTCTATGATCCCGGGATATTGCCTGAAACATATTTCTTCGATTTCTCTCTTCTTCTTCAGCAGAACACCTGGGACGGATTTGTGGCAGCCGGAATGGATCCCGGGATGGTATATAAGATATATGGAGAACCAACTACGGTTGCACAGAAATGGAAAATCATTGAACCATACTGGAACAGATCATTCAACACCGTTTACAACCGGGTCATGCTCCGGGGTTTAAAAGATCTACACGGTGTCAGTGAGCTTAGCGGCAAAACAGTTGAAACGATCTCCTCGAAAATAAAAAAAGCATACTCCGGCAACTGGTTTAACCATGTACTTAAAGATATTTGCAGATTCAAATATGTTATTATCGACGGTAAACCTCTTGAAAAGGAATATGAAAACATAAAATATGTACAGAGGTTCTCTGCCTGGCTGACCCTTAACAGCAAGTTCAGGCTCGATTCCATCGCAGTAATGCAGGTAAGTCCAATTTATTCACTGGAAGATTACGTAGAATCGATGAATAGGGTTCTGGATGAAGGTATGAAAACCGGTATGGTGGCAGCTAAAATTGATGTAGCCTACAAAAGGTCTCTGTTTTTTGATAAAGTAACCGTTGCTGCTGCCAGGAGAGTGTTCCGCGATCTGGCAAACGGCAATTATGACATGAAACTGAAAGAAAAGGATGCAAAGATCCTTCAGGACTATATGATGCACCAGCTTCTGGATATGATCAGGGAATATGATATGCCTGTTGCCTTCCATACCGGGATACAGGCCTGCGGACCAAATATACTTGGAAATTCAGATCCGGAATTACTGACAAACCTGTTCACAGAATACCCTGAGATACATTTTGTTCTGTTTCATGGCAGCTATCCCTTTGGAGGTAAGCTGACGACACTTGCAAGGAACTTCAGTAATGTATTTATCGACATGAACTGGACCTACTCCATTTCACCGGAATACGCTGAGAGGTATCTCACTGAATGGCTTGAAGCAGTTCCTGCCTCAAAGATAATGGCCTTCGGTGGTGACCAGAGATGTGTCGAAAATACTTACGGCAACCTTATGGTGGCAAAAAAAATCATCACCGATGTCCTGGCAGCAAAGGTAAATAATGGCTACTTCACGGAACAGGAAGCTCTCACTGTTGCCAGGATGATATTATATGATAATGCGATGGACTTTTACAACCTTCCCTGATCTGTACGCGGAAATTTTTTACTGAAGCGCTTTTAACGATTTCCACACCTCCTCCGGCGTATGAAGCGCATCTTCAGGCATCTTGCCATTTTTACCGAAAACCAGAAGCTTCTCATATCCTTCAACGGTAACCTTCGATTCATCAACTTTTCCCGATTTGTCTTTTACCCTGCCGTAATCTAGTCCGAGATGTTTTGCCATAAACTCATACATTGCCAGTCTTTTTGAAATACCATAATCGTGGCCTTCGCTTGCAAGGTGAACGTTTTCAACATTTTCCTGCTTTCCGTACAGAGCATACACTTTCCTGAGATATGGAAATTCCAGCCCGGGAACATTCTGTGTCCAGTCCTGACCGTCGGATACTACCAGCATGGGTCGTGGTGAAGCCATTGCTGCAATCTCAGCGTTATAAGTAAGCGGGTCGCCGCATGTCTGAAGGGGCATACCGCTTTCGCAGGGACAACCACCGTAATAATATGATGAGACCATTACAACAGGTACACTCACTGTGATCCTGTCGTCGAGAGCTGTCGCGAGGAAAGTCTGGGAGCCGCCGCCTGAAGCACCTGTTATCCCGATACGCTTACCGTCGACGTAAGGCAGGGTTGTCAGATAGTCGATGGCCCGTATCGAATTGAGGGTCTGCATCGTTTGTGCAAGTCCCGTACGATGCATTTCGAAGGGGAACTGAAGTCTCGATTCTCCCCATGCAAACATGTCGTAACTGAAGGCTACAGCTCCCATTCTGGCAAGGGTTGCACAGCGATACTGCATGTCGGGACGGTAACGGCCGTAGAGGTTGGTGTCGGTATTCGAGAAATGTCCGTACGGACAAAGCACGAGGGGAAAGGGACCTCTGCCCTTTGAAGGTTTATAAACAGAACCGCAGAGATAAACACCGGGTAGCGTTTCGATTGCAATATTCTGAACCGTATAACCTTCATATTTTCGCGGCTTGGAGATTATCGGGCTGAAGGGAGTCTTTGAGGGGAAAGGACTCAGCCCGAGCTTTTCCAGGAAACATTTTCTTAGCATTGTCTTCCTCGCTTCCCATAGTTCGAGTGAGGGATAGGCTGCCAGAAGCTGTTCCAGGTGCTTCCTTCCTTCCTCCACAGGACGCTGGTAATAGTTGAAACGGTTCACCCTGTAAGAATTATCGCCGCTCTTCTCGAAAACAAGATCGAGAGGCAGGAGAATATTTGTCAGAGTCGTTTCTGCATCGGCCCTGTAACGCCATGTAGGGTACAGGACAAAGAGATCGCGCACGAGATTCTCATTGTACTGGAGTTTTATATCATAACGTTTCTCAATATCATTTAGAACTTCCCGCAACGGCTGCTTATAAAACTCAGCCGGCACCTGTGCTATGCCGCAATTCAAAAGAACCATAAAAAAAATTAATGCCAGCAAAATCTTTTTCATAATACTCAATTTTTTAATATTTATAATGACTATCGGGAATCAATAATAAAAAGTTAATATTAAAATGTTTCTATTATTA
>DAIOVL010000068.1:0-4895 GCA_036759025.1 Bacteroidales bacterium | reverse complement strand
CATATAATTTCTCCGGTCATCCTTTGCGAGCCGACCACCGGAAATACGGGAATGTCAACTTTTCCTTTTTCATTGCCGACAGTCATCTCGATACCATTAAATGAGAGCCAAATAAGATTCCTTAACAAATTTTTGCAATTTTTTTTCAATCTAAATGCGTCATTCGGATATTTTAGCGGTCTATTGTATTATTAAATCTTCATTAAACAAACTCTAATCATTACAGAACATGAGAAAATTATTGTTAACAAGTCTGATCATCTGTACTCTGGCCCTGTCTGCCTTCGGACAGCAGAAAACAGTCACAGGGACGGTCACGGACATAAGCGACGGCCTCCCTGTTATCGGGGCAACGGTCTTGGTCCAGGGAACATCCATCGGGACAGCCACTGACCTGAACGGAAAATACTCTATTCAGGCAGAACCGGGAAGCACACTTGTCTTCAGGTTTGTGGGCATGAAGTCCCAGTCGATAGTTGTCGGTGACAGGAGTGTTGTAGATGTTACACTGGAGCTTGACGACGTGGGCCTCGATGAGGTTATTGTGGTCGGTTACGGCTCAGCAATCAAGAGAGAACTTACCGGAGCCATCACAAAGGTTGAGACAAAGGGTATTGCTGAAATACCGGTGGCAAGCTTTGAATCAGCCATCCAGGGAAAGACATCCGGTGTCTTCATCGAGCAGGCCAGCGGCAAGCTGGGTGAGACTGTAAAGATGAGAATCCGCGGATCATCATCCGTCTCAGCCAATAACCAGCCGCTCTACGTGGTTGACGGTGTGCCTATCACAGCTGAGAACCTCTCCAACTCGGGCAACCAGCCTACCAGCCCGCTGGCAGATCTGGCCATGACAGACGTAGAGTCAATTCAGATTCTTAAGGATGCATCTGCAGCTGCCATCTATGGCTCAAGAGCCTCCAACGGCGTTGTGATCATCCAGACCAAGAGAGGCAAGGCAGGGGCAACAAAATTTGATGTTCAGTATACTACCGGCATCAGTGAACCCAGCCGCCTGGTTGAATGGCTCAATGCGGATCAATACCTCGAACTATTCAATGAATCAATGGAAAACGTCTCTGTTGACGGACTCGTCTGGGAATGGCTGCCAAAGGAAGATATCTGGGAAATGTATGTCGGATCCACATGGGACGATGGTTATGATACAGACTGGCAGAAGGAAGCATTCCAGAAGGGATCACTGAACAGGATCAATGTATCCGGTTCAGGCGGAACAGAAAAGACCAGGTATTATGCAGGTCTTTCCTACGATGATACCAAGGGTATCCTTCGGGGTAACAATATGAACAAGATGAGCGCAAGGCTCAACCTTGACCAGCAGGCTACTGAAAAATTCAGTTTCGGGATGCAGATGAATGTCATCCGTACCGAGATGGAAAGGGTTCAGAATGACAATGCATTCGCAACCCCGCTGCAACTCGTCGCCCAGTCGCCACTAACCCCGGTCTATGACCCGGAAACAGGAGAACTTAACACGGAAACAATCTACTACAACAGTCTGATTTCCTTGAGGGACGAGACCAACAACCAGACTTCGTTCAGGTCACTGGCCAATATCTATGCAGCATACACCATAGTAAAGGACCTTACCTTCAAGAGTGAGTTCGGGTCAGATATTTATGACCTTCGCGAAAGGAACTTCTGGGGAAGGAAGACCATCACCGGCGGTCCGGCCGGCGAGGCTCAGAACCGCTCGGTAAGGGTTGTCAATTACAACTGGGAAAACTACCTTACATATATCAAGACACTGGGAGTGCACCACCTTAACCTGGTAGGAGGCATGTCATACCAGCAGTCGAACAGCATCGGCTCTGACATCTTTGGCAAGGGATTCCCCACAGATGATTTCACCAATATTGACAATGCTGCAGAAGTAACCACTTACGGCGGCTGGGAGGAGGCAACATCCTACCTGTCATACTTTGCACGTGCAAACTACAAAATCAATGAAAAGTACTTCTTCACCCTCAGTGGCCGTGTTGACGGCTCTTCAAGGTTCGGCGTGGATAACCGCTTCGGGTTCTTCCCTGCCGGATCAGCAGGATGGATCATATCTCAGGAGGATTTCATGGCAGAGGTAAAGGATGTACTTAGTTATCTGAAGGTAAGAGCCAGTTACGGCGTTACCGGAAACTCGGGAATCCCTGACTTTGCACACCTTGCGCTCTATTCATCTGTAAATTATGCCGGACGTACAGGAATTGAGTCAATTCAGCTACCGAGCAGTGAACTTGGATGGGAAAACACCGCCCAGCTTGACCTTGGTGTTGATTTCGGGTTCTTTAACAACAGGATTACCGGTGAGTTCGACTGGTATCAGAAGAGAACCTCTGACCTGCTCCTATACAGAACTCTACCTGCAACATCAGGCCATGAAGGTATTTGGAACAATGTAGGAGAACTGGAAAACCGCGGGATAGAATTCGCACTCCATTCAAATAACCTGTCAGGTAAATTCATATGGACAACAGACTTCAACATGGCATTCAATAAGAACACTATTATTGATATTAACGGCCCTGAGATTACTCCCAATGGCATAAATTATGTAATTGAAGGTCAGCCTATTGGTGTTTTCAAGATTGTCAAATATGCCGGTGTTGACCCCGATAACGGTGATGCACTCTATTATATCAGCTCAGACAGCGATGAGACAACCAACAACTACAACCTCGCTGAAAAGCAGATAGTCGGGTCACCAAATCCTGATTTTACAGGTGGTTTCAACAACTACTTCGAATACGCAGGCCTTGACCTCAACGTGCTCATCAGCTTTGTCTACGGGAATGAGATCTACAACGGTGCAGGTGTCTATCAGTCTGCTAACGGCGATTGGTTTGACAACCAGACAGCTGACCAGATGAACAGGTGGCAGAATGTCGGTGACATCACCGATGTGCCCCAGGCACGCCTTGGCTATGGCAACGGCACAAAGGAGTCAAGCCGCTATCTGTCTGACGGTTCGTATGTCCGATTCAGAAATGTAAACCTGGGGTATACCCTTCCGAAAAGTCTTACTTCACGTATGAAGATGTCATCAGTAAGGGTGTATCTGGGAGTTCAGAATCTCTATACTCTGACAAACTACAAGGGATGGGACCCGGAAGTCAACTGGGTCGGTGCCGGACGTTCAACTCAGAACAACAATATTATCCAGGGATATGATTTCTATACTGCTCCGCAGGCAAGGACCTATACTCTTGGTATAAATCTCTCATTCTAACGCTAAATACCAATAGTCATGAAAAATATAACAAGCAAATACAAATTCTGGATCTTGATTGTTCCGGTATTGGCTATGCTGGCCTCCTGCACGGAGAAGCTTGAGATAAAGCCGAAACAGTCAATCAATGCAGATCTGGCCCTGACGACTTCTGATAATATTAAAGCCGCCATGGTAGGGGCATACTCGCAGGCCAGCAATGACGGCATATTTGGATCCTACTTCAATGAGTACAGCGAGCTTTATGCTGCCACCAATGATATGAGGTTCATGGGTACATATCAGCAGCCCAGGGAATTCTACAACAAGGAAGCCACAACAACGAATAGTTACGTTGAAACAACATGGATTCAGGCTTATGAACTTATAAACACCTGCAACACTTTGCTTCAGGATGAGGTTCTTGCCGTTCTCGATGAAGGTGATATTGACATTGTAAAGGGCGAGGCTCTGTTCCTGAGAGGCTGGATCATCTTTGAGATGACCAGGCTGTTTGGTCTTCCTTATGAGCCTGGCCAGCCTAACAATCAGCCTGGTATCCCGCTGGTTCTCACACCTACTTCTGTTGTTTCGGATGCTGTCCCGGTAGCCAGAAACACGGTTGAACAGTGCTACACCCAGGCAGAAGATGATCTGACAATGGCACGCGATCTTCTCCCTGCCATGAATGGCGTTTACGGATCATCATTATCAGCAAGCGCAGTTCTCGCAAGGCTCTATCTTCAAATGGGGAATTACCCACTGGCAGCCGCTGAAGCCAGCAGGGTAATCGAAAGCGGTAACTTTGCCCTGGCAGCTACACCCATGAAGGCTTTCAATAACCCCGAGAACTCAGTCGAGGATATCTTTGCAATTCAGAAAAATATAAATTCATCTATAGGATGGCTGACCGTTATGTATGGATCACTTGCCGGAGCCGGAAGAGGTGATTATGAGATCCAGCAGGTATTCCTTGACAGATTTGATCCGTCAGACCTCCGTGGAGCGCTCCAGGAAGACACACAGGATGGCTATACAATCGACGATATAACCATGATGTATTACATAGGTGTCGGTACTATCCTGAACTATGGTGGCATCAACACTGCAAAGTGGGGCGACTACTACAGGAATATTCCTCTCATCAGGCTGGCCGAGATGTATCTCATCAGGGCTGAGGCTAACTTTGAAGACCCGGGTACTGACATAGGTCCGAACACCCCGACGGAGGATATTAATGTCATACGCGTCAGAGCCCATGCACCTCATTATACTGGAGATGTCACACGTGAACAGATCAGGGAAGAGAGGTATCTCGAGCTCTGCTGGGAAGGGCATCGTCTGCATGACCTGAAAAGGTGGAAGCAGAACATTGGCGGATTCGCATACAATGCAGGCAACCTGATACTACCCATCCCGTTCCGCGAGATGGAGGTTAATGACCTTCTCGAACAGAACCCATGGTATTCAGCAGGCAAGTAACAGGTTTACGTTAAGATTGAACCAGGAGGGAGGTTAATGCTTCCCTCCTTTTTTATTTTTAACTGAAGACAGGATCTTACGGAAGCATTCTTCATTCAGCGAAACAGGTGATAAAGTACTGCATCCCTGCACTAGGTGAGAGCTCAAAATATATTTACACAAAATATTTTGAGGAATGAAAAATTGAATTAAT
>DAIOVL010000067.1:0-5331 GCA_036759025.1 Bacteroidales bacterium | reverse complement strand
TAAGGGTGTTGCAACAAATAAAAAGCTCTTTGCCGTTCTTAAAAAAGAAAACGATGATGCCATAGCTGCTGAAAAGATCAGGACCGTTTACAGGAAACTGCTGGAAAAAGAGAAAAAATCACCCGAAGAGATTGATAAACTTGTCAGCGATCTCAGTAATTCCCTGAATCCGGCATCGTATCCCTGGCTAAGATACTTCATCATCACCGATCCTGCACAGTTCTGGAAAAAAGTAAAATGCCCGGTTCTTGCCCTTAACGGAGACAGAGACCTTCAGGTTTCTGCCACAGTGAACCTTCCGGCAATAGAAAAAGCTCTGAGGGCCGGAGGCAATAAAGAGGTTACTGTCAAATTGATGCCCGGACTTAATCACCTCTTCCAGCATTGCAAAACAGGACTGCCAACAGAATACGGTGAAATTGAAGAGACTTTTTCCGTGGAGGTTCTTGATATTATGACCGGCTGGATCAGGGATCTGCGATAAAATGACAATATCCCCGGATGCGTACATTCATATTAATACTGATATTGATATCAAGCACTCTTAGGGTCAATGCACAGGTGCTGATAAATGAATTCTGCTCATCAAACTATACAGGGATAAAAGACGAAGACGGAGATCTGTCAGACTGGATAGAACTCCTTAATAAATCTGCATCAGCAATAAACCTTAAAGATTATTTTCTTTCCGACAATGCTGAAGAGAAATATAAATGGAAATTACCCGGGGTAATTCTGGATCCCGGAGCCTATATCCTGATATTCGCATCAGACAAAGATCGCTCCGAAGCTCCACCATGTTACCAGACTATAATAGACAAGGGCTCTCTTTGGAATTATCTGATCCCCGGATCTGAAACAGGTGATTTGTGGAAATCAATTTCTTTCGATGATTCAGGATGGAATACAGGTAAATCGGGATTCGGTTATGGCGATAATGACGATTCCACAAAACTGGACAAAATCCTGAGCCTTTATATCCGCAAAGAGTTTGTTATTGAAGATCCTGCTGAAATAACCGAGATGGTTTTCAGCATCGACTTCGACGACGGATTTGCCGCATATCTGAACGGACATGAGATTGCCAGAGCAAACCTCGGGGAACAGGGTTCCCCCATTGCATATAACCAGACTGCTTCAGCATCAAGGGAAGCCACTATGTATAACGGAGGTTATCCTGTCAGTTTTAATGTTGCGGCTCCTGCAACAATGCTGGTTCAGGGGAGAAATGTGCTTTGTGTCGAAGGACATAACAAGGGGGAAACCTCATCTGATTTTTCCCTGATACCCATGCTGACCATAGGATTGTCCGGAACAGGAAATATTTATTCTGTTCCTGAATACATAAACCTGAAGCAGAGAAATCTTCATACCAATTTTAAAATCGACAGGGAGGGAGAGACACTGATCCTTACAAAACCCGATTCTGCCATTGCAGACTCGGTAGCGCCTGTTCAGCTTGTCGCAGACGTATCCTACGGCAGAAATCCGGATGGAGAAGAAACATGGTCTTACTTCCTGAAACAAACCCCCGGAAGAGAAAACCTGAGTGAGGGATTTTCGTTCATTCCACAATCCGATTCAGTCTGTTTCTCAAAACCGGGCGGAAATTTCGATGCTCCATTTAATCTTATCATATCGTCTGCCAGCGTTGAAGACACAATTTATTATACTCTTGACGGATCAGAACCATCACGTGAAGATTCCGTCTATAAGGCTCCTCTTAACATTTCGGGTGATTGTGTAGTCAGAGCCCGGACAATAACCCATAATAAGCTGGCTGGTGTTATCGCGACACACACTTACAGGTCAGAAAAGCATTCATTTCCAGTGTTTTGTATCAGCACTAACCCGGAAAATCTGTGGGATTTTTACACAGGGATTTACGTTATGGGACCTAACGCCTCGCCTGAATCCCCCTTCAAAGGGGCAAACTTCTGGCAGGACTGGGAAAAAAGAGCTCACCTGGAATTTTACGATGAAAACGGTATCAGGCACATCGACCAGGATATCGGAATTAAGATTTACGGGGCCTATTCAAGAGCAAGAGATCAGAAATCGCTGGCTTTGTTTGCACGGCGTGAATACGGAAAGGGATCCTTTGAGTACAAGTTTTTCGATGACAAAGCTATAGACAAATTCGAATCGGTAGTGCTGAGAAACGGGGGGAATGACTGGAGCAAGGCAATAATGCGTGACGGGATCACCTCTACCCTGGTTAAAGATATGGATATCGACCGTATGGCATTCCGTCCCGCTATCCTGTACCTCAACGGAGAATACTGGGGAATCCTGAACCTAAGGGAAAAGGTTAATGCCAACTACCTTGCCTCTAATCATTCAGTTGACCCTGAAAGCATAAATCTTCTTGAAAAGAACTCTGTTCTGATTGAAGGTTCCAGCGCCGGTTACAAACAGATCATTAGTTTCCTGAACAGCACTACACTTGAAAGTGAATTTAATTACAATCAGGTAAGCAGACAGATAGACCTTGATAATTATATTCAGTACCAGCTCACGCAGATATACATTGATAACCGGGACTGGCCGGCCAACAATATAAAATACTGGAACACAAATGATCCCGACAGTCGCTGGAGATGGATAATTTATGATACCGACTTCGGATATTCAATGAAGACGGTAACGGCATACGAGTACAACACCCTGGAATTTGCACTCCGTCCCGACGCCACCAGCGGCGCCAACGTTGCATGGGCAACACTTCTATTCAGGAGGATGATGTCGAATAAGGAATTCAGAAACCAGTTCATAAATCAGTACGCCGATAGAATTAACACGACATTCACCCATGAAAATTTAGTGGCAATTACCGATTCGATCCGACAGATTTACCTGGGTGAGATACAAAAACATATGGAGCGATGGGGACTGAGCCTTTCGAACTGGGAGAGCAGCATTGACAATATCAGGGCTTTTTCATTTAACAGGCCGTCCCATGCACGACAACATCTGATGTCAACCCTCAATATCAGCGATATGCTAAATCTGAGGTTAGAGATCCGTGACCCCGGATCGGGAAAAGTGAAAATCAATTCGGTTATTCCTGATAAATACCCTTTTACAGGATACTACTTCAGAAATATCCCTGTAAAGCTGACAGCTATCCCTTCGCCCGGATATAAATTCATAAGATGGGAAGCAGGTAGTTCAGCCATGTACACAAGGAGCATCAATTATAACATGCCGGTATCTACGACGATAAGAGCTGTATTCGGTTTGGCAGCTAAGGAAGATAATAAGATTGTAATAAACGAAATCAATTATAACTCAGCTCCCTCGATGGATCCGGAGGACTGGGTTGAACTTTACAATGCTGGCAATTCAACCGTGAATCTCAAAGACTGGACAATAAGTGATGCATCTGTTGAATCAGGATTTAAAATAGGCGCCGACCTACTGATTGAACCCGGAGGTCTGGCCGTCATATGCCGGGAGCAGGAAGATTTTATTAAAACTTTTCCCGGAACACCGAATACAACAGGCAACATGGTTTTCGGACTGAGCAGTTCAGGCGACGATATTAATCTTTTCGATCCCACCGGTATCCTGGTTGACTTTGTAAATTATTCTCCAAATGCTCCATGGCCTGTCGATGCCAACGGTACAGGTTCAACAATAGAGCTTACCGATCCTTTCCGCGACAACAACCTGGGGCAGAATTGGAGATCCTCTAAGGATGGAGGTTCTCCTGGTGAAAAAAATCTTTCAACAGGTTCGGATGATGTGATCAGGATAGCTGATAAAGATCCCGGGCTCGAGTGCTTTCCAAATCCATTCCGTGATTTTACTTCTATCTGCTTCACGATATCCGTTCCCGGCCGCTACAGGATTGAGGTTCTCGACCTTCAGGGAAAGGTCGTTAAAACCATAACCGATAAGCATTACATACCCGGTTCTTATATTACCGAATGGAAGGGAAACCAGGACTCAGGTAATGCTGCAGGAAAGGGTTTGTTTATTCTCAGGCTTACAGGCCAGGGAACGAATAAGAATATTAAAGTCATTGTTTCGGAGTGATCAGCTTCGTTTTTTGAGTGCTGTCAGTTGTTTTAAAATTATCCTTCCTCTTGCCACCACACCTGCTGAAGTCTCTTCCTGAAGCATGTTAATGGTTTCGGAGAGTTCATGGATCAGTTCCGGATAGATCAGAGCCAGACTGTAAATTATTTCCATGGAATATGCCTTTACAGCAACTGAGCAAGCCCCCGATCTGAGAAACGAAAAACAATGGTCGGTAAGAATCCCCTGGTGATGGCCGCCAAGCTTTTCCTTGTCAAGCAGGGTTATTATCCTCAGAAAAGAACGCAACACACTTTCATTTTTTATTTTATCCAGCGAATCAACCATCCGGGGAAACTTATCATAAAATAAAGCGGGAGCTTTATCGGCTACTTTGGTAAGAACCCATGAAGCGTGAAATCCGATTTTGCCTTCGTCGGACAGAGAATACTCAAAAAGCCTGCTTATCAACCCGGGATCTTCAGCAGCCGAAGATGCAATAAACTCTATCTCCCTTGTCCTCATGGTGGATCCTATCATATCCAGAAAAGCTTTATCGGGAACAGGGTCAAAGACCGGAGATTTATTATTGGTACAGGATGATTCATCTATTCCTGTGATCTCCAGATATCTTGCAGCCACGATCACGTCGGCCTCCAGCAAATCGACATCTCTCAGGAGGGAGGGCTTCAGCCATCTGAAAGCATTATGCTCAATCAAGACGGGAAGCTCATCAAGGGTATCACAAATGAAAGGTATAAGAACTATATGTTTTTTACCGTAGTCATGAACCACCTCTTCCATCCTGCTGCAGATTACTATACCAATAGACAGTTCTTCTCTTATCTCGCGGATTATGCATTCTTCGTCGGTCTCCCCGTGAACTGTTTTCCCTCCCGGAAACTCCCATTTATATGGATGATCCGTTTTTTCACCCCTCTGAACCACAAGGACTTCCTGATCCTCATTTCGTATTATAGCACATGTGACTCTTATCATAAGGTAATAGTATCAGAGATCTTTATATAGAGGTATGACATGCAGGAATTCGTACTTATTGTTTTCAATATCAATCCTGCATGCATAATGAACAAGGCCGTTTGTAACAATGAGATATGGGACCCTGAAACCCAGGTTGTAACATACTATCTGGTCGAACACTTTATCGTTAAGGGTTATTTCGGGCGATTTGCATTCAACGATCATAACCGGAGCCCCCGTTCTGTCATGAATAAGGATATCGACTCTCCTGTTCAGATTGCTGAATCTGGATTTTACTTCCACTCCAATCAGACCCGGAGGATATCC
>DAIOVL010000066.1:0-5656 GCA_036759025.1 Bacteroidales bacterium | reverse complement strand
ATTGCAAGCGTCGTAATTTGTATGAATCCATATTAGCAACTTGCAGCCAACTTCAGCCAGGGAGATAAACAGGTATGATACATGTTGCCGAAGTCCCTCGAATGCAGGAAGTTGATACTAAAAAAAGTTATGAAGCCTCGGTCTTGAGGAGTACAACATAGTTATAGAGATCTCCAGAATGTTAATCAAATGGTATGAACCCCAGAACAAACTCTGGATTCTAATGACAGTGCAAACCCCGAGGAACCTTCTCCTCGGAGCGGAGAAGCTCGACGAGGCCAATCAAACCTGACCCTCGCACCTGTAATAGCTTTATGTTAAGGCGGATAAAATACCCGGTTTATAGAAAGTCCTGTGCTGAAAGAGCAATCAGGCCTGCGGAATGTTAACTAACAGATTTATGAGCATCCCGGATTCCGGAAGTAATGGGAATTACACCCATTCATGGCTGCATGGATGACTGATTTTAATGGTATGATAACTTCCCGTCTGAGGCGGGACAAGCAGTCCCATCTCCATGACTCATTGAAATTATCATCCGGGGCTGGTCAACCGGTCAAATAAAATTCTGATATTTCTTACCGGTTAAATAGATTTCTGATATTTCTTACGGGTTAAATAGATTTCTGATATTTCTTACCGGTCAAATAAAATTCTGATATTTCTTACGGGCCGCGAAAGCGGCCTGATACCAATAACCCCGGGCCTACAGCCCGGGGTACCTGACTGCCTCACTGTTATTCATCCCTGAAAGGGGTGAATAATATTTGATTGGAACTTACTTGAAGTAAATAATTATGCCCTTTTATAAGTTACTGCTCATGTAAGTTGCATTAATCACTTTTTCGTATCTTGGATCATAATAAATAAAACCCGAGCTGAATGAATGACCTTTGTCGGACTATCTCTTTTTTAAAGTATCTGCTTTACAAAAAGAAAAATAAGTTCTGCCATCAGCAAGAAAATTACCTATGTACACCGAATAACAATAACCAATATACATACTCCATGAAATACATTATTTAGACTAATTATAAAATAGTGTTATTTTTATAACAATGTTATTTTATTAACAGATAATTTTTTATTTTTGCAATGTGTTTTAATAGCAAATTCCTGTTTTAGTATCAATAAATTGTAATTGAGAGATATATGAATGCAGTAAAATCACCGGAGGAATTAAAAAGTATAAAGGCCGGTATTCTGAAACGGATGAATGAAAAAGAAACTGTCCGGGTAAAAGTCCATATGGGAACTAGTGGACTTGCATCGGGGGCCAGGGAAATATATGATTTTTTCAGGTTAGAGCTGGAAAAAAGGAATATTCAGGCTTCTGTGACCAGTACAGGAGATATGGGTTACAGTTTTGCAGAACCCACAATGGAAGTTAAGCGTCCCGGAGAAGATCCGGTTGTATTCGGCAATGTAGATAAGCTCAGGGCTGATGAGATCATTGAAAAGTACATAAAGAACGGTGAATTAGTCGACGGGGTACTTCCTGCCAACTACCGTACCATTAACCAATAATTTATCTGCGGAGGAACAATGATGGCAAGAGAAAAAATGCAAATACTGGTATGTGGCGGGACTACCTGTTCAGACGGACAGGGTGAAGCCGTTTTCGAAAACCTTAATCTGGAGATAGAAGCCAATGCACTGGAGAACGATGTACATGTGGTACACAGCGGTTGTTTTGGACTATGCAGCATGGGACCGGTAGTAAAGATCGTTCCCGGCAATACTATTTACACAAAGGTGTCGCCCGACGATGCAAGAGAGATTGTCAGTGAGCATATTTTAAAAGGAAGGAAAGTGGAACGTCTCCTCTGGAAAGATCCTTCCGGCAATACTTTAGTTAAAGAAGATGAATTTGCCGGACAGAAAAAACAACTGAGGATTGTTTTACGTAACTGCGGAATAATTGATCCTGAGAACATTGAAGATGCTATTGCTCATGATGCTTACGCAGCATTGGGCAAGGTGCTGGCAGGTATGAAACCCACAGACGTTATACAAGTCATTAAGGATTCCGGGCTGCGGGGAAGAGGCGGAGGTGGCTTTTCAACAGGACTCAAGTGGGAAATAGCATATAAGAACAAGGCTGATCAGAAATATGTTGTTTGTAATGCTGATGAGGGTGATCCGGGTGCTTTCATGGACAGATCGGTTCTTGAAGGTGATCCTCATTCTGTCCTTGAAGCAATGGCAATATGCGGGTATTCCATAGAGGCCGGCAAAGGTCTTATATATATCAGGGCAGAATATCCTCTTGCCGTAGCCCGTCTAAGGACAGCTATCGCCCAGGCAAAGGAATATGGCCTTCTCGGGAAGAACATAATGGGTAGTGGATTTGATTTTGACATTGAGATCAGGTATGGAGCAGGAGCTTTCGTTTGTGGTGAAGAAACTGCTTTGATTCATTCAATGGAAGGATTAAGAGGCGAGCCGACGGTAAAACCTCCCTACCCTGCTGAATCAGGCTTCCTGGGTAAACCGACCAATGTAAACAATGTTGAGACTCTTGCCTGTATCTCACCTATAATACTAAAAGGTGCTTCATGGTTTGCAGGTATCGGAACAGAAAGATCTAAAGGGACAAAAGTCTTTGCTCTTGCAGGTAAGATTAACAATGTAGGTCTTATTGAAGTACCCATGGGGACAACTCTCCGGGAAGTAATCTATGAAATAGGAGGTGGTATACGTAAGGGAAAGAAGTTTAAAGCAGCGCAGACAGGAGGACCTTCGGGTGGTTGCCTTACAGAAAAACATCTTGATATTCCGATCGATTTTGACAACCTCACTGCTGTCGGTTCAATGATGGGGTCGGGAGGTCTCATTGTAATGGATGAAGATGACTGTATGGTTCAGGTAGCAAAATTTTTCCTGGAATTCACTGTGGAAGAATCATGCGGGAAATGTGCTCCCTGCCGTATTGGCAACAAACGTCTGCATGAGCTCCTCGAACATATTACAAAAGGGAAAGGAACTCTTGCTGATCTCGACCGGCTGAAAAACATGTGTCTGGTTATCAAGGACACTTCTCTCTGCGGTCTGGGCCAGAGTTCACCCAACCCTGTACTTTCGACACTCGAGAACTTCAGAGACGAGTATGAAGCACATGTTACTTTGAAGAAATGTCCGGCTGGTCAATGTAAAGACCTGATGGAATATTTCATTATAGAAGAGAACTGTGTAGGCTGTACAGCATGTGCCAGAGTATGTCCGGTAGGAGCTATAACAGGAGAACGGAAAGAACCACATCATATCAATCCCGATATATGTATTAAATGCGGAGCATGTATGGAAAAATGCAAATTTGACGCAATCATCATTCAGTAATTTAAGTAGTGTTGAAAATGGAAACTATCAGGCTTACAATAGATAATAAAACCGTAGAAGTACCAAAAGGTACCACAATCAATAAAGCTGCCAAAGAGATTGGAATAGATATTCCGGTCCTTTGCTGGATGGAATTACACGACCTCAATATAGAAAACCGTCCTGCCGGATGCAGGATATGTGTGGTAGAAATTGATGGCCGGAGGAATCTAGCTCCCTCCTGTGCCACTAAATGTGAAGAGGGAATGGTAGTCAGAACTCATACTACGAGGGTGCTGAATGCAAGGCGGACAGTTATGGAATTCATTCTCTCCGACCATCCGAAAGACTGCCTCACCTGTCCTAAATCAGGTAACTGTGAATTACAGACTCTGGCTCACCAGCTTGGGATAAGGGAGATACCCGGTCAGGAGATAGCAGCTATGTCGACCTATAGAAAAGATACTTCTCCTTCGATCATAAGAGACCTTGATAAGTGTATTCTGTGCAGGCGTTGTGAGATGATGTGCAATGAAGTACAGACAGTGGGAGCATTATCAGCTGTCAACCGGGGTTTCATGGCTGTAGTAGCTCCTGCTTTTGAACAGAACCTTGAACATTCCACCTGCACCTATTGTGGTCAGTGTGTAGCTGTGTGCCCTACCGGAGCGTTGACAGAAGTTGATCATACACCGGAAGTTCTCAGAGCCCTTGCCGATCCGACAAAAACAGTGGTTGTTCAGACTGCTCCTGCTGTCAGAGCAGCCATGGGAGAATTATTCGGGATGAAACCCGGAACACTGGTCACAGGGAAAATGGTATCTGCACTGCGGGCTCTTGGCTTCGACTACGTTTTTGATACTGATTTTGCAGCTGACCTGACAATAATGGAAGAAGGAACGGAGTTGCTCGACAGACTGAACAGATTTCTTCAGGGTGATAAGACAGCCCGCCTGCCAATACTGACATCCTGTTGCCCGGGATGGGTGAACTTCTTTGAAGAATACTTTCCTGACCTCAAAGATGTACCTTCAACAGCCAAGTCTCCGCAACAGATGTTCGGGGCAATAGCAAAAAGCTATTTTGCCGATAAGATAGGTATATCGCGGAAAGATATGGTAGTTATATCTATAATGCCCTGTCTGGCAAAGAAATACGAGTGCCAGCGTGATGAATTCTCGGAAGATGGCAATCCCGATGTCGACTTCTCTATCTCTACAAGAGAGCTGGCAGCATTCATCAAACAGGCAAATATCGATTTTAATAATCTTGAAGATGGTGATTTTGATGCACCTCTTGGTGAATCGACAGGTGCCGGGGTAATATTCGGGACAACAGGTGGTGTGATTGAAGCTGCAGTGCGTACTGCATACGAAATTCATACCGGGAAAAAGCTGGAAAAAGTTGATTTTACAGAACTAAGAGGATTTGAAGGAGTGAGATCAGCTACCATCGATTTTGACGGATTTCCTCTTAACATAGGTATTGCCCATGGACTAGGCAATGCCCGGAAACTGTTGAATGATGTGAGATCAGGAAAATCCCTTTTCCATGCCATAGAAGTAATGGCCTGTCCGGGTGGTTGTATAGGCGGAGGAGGTCAGCCGCTGCATCACGGTAACTCAGAAATATTAAAAGCCAGAGCGGCTGCAATATATGAAGAAGACAGGAATAAGCCCATCAGAAAATCGCATGAGAATCCTTTCATTATCAAACTATATGAAGAGTTCCTCGGCAAACCGAATTCTGAAAAAGCTCACCATCTGCTCCACACACAGTATTTCGACAAAAAGAAAAAAATAGTTGTTAAACAATAAGGTTTCGCATGAGCCAACATAATATTAAACACTATGTCAAGTATTAAAATAGAATTAAGGCAGGAAGATGTAGATAAAATAAAGGATATATGTGCATCTTTCAATAATGAACCTCAGGAATTAATAAATGTGTTACACAAATGCCAGGAACATTTCGGATATCTTCCGGCTGAGATTCAGGAAGTGGTTTCTCAGGAACTAAGCATCCCTGTAGCAAAAATATATGGGGTAATAACTTTTTATTCTTTTTTTACTATGACCCCAAAAGGTAAACACCCGATAAGTATTTGCATGGGGACAGCCTGTTATGTAAGAGGTGCTGAAAAAGTACTTGATGAATTCAAGAAAGAGTTGGGGCTGGAAGTTGGACAAACGAGTAAAGACGGCAAGTTCTCGCTTTCAAGCCTCAGATGCGTCGGGGCATGTGGACTGGCTCCCGTTGTCATGATAGGAGACAAAACCTACGGGAGGGTAGCGCCCGATGATGTAAAGGACATCCTCAGGGAATACGAGTAGAATCT
>DAIOVL010000065.1:0-5932 GCA_036759025.1 Bacteroidales bacterium | reverse complement strand
TTTTTTATGCCATTTTCTTAACTTTTTCTTACTTGCGAAACTTCAATAAATAATAATAAACAGTACCCGCTTTCATTTGATTAGACTTTTGTAAATAATTGCGATAAAATTAGATTACGTCCTAAGAACAATATTCCTGCTGACAACCTTGTCCTCATTTACCATTCAATCAATAATTATTCATCTTTGCATAATACAGACACAATAAAGGCAGTCATGAAAATCAGTGAGAACTACGGAAAGAGCATCGTTAACCCGGTATTGCTGAACAGTATTCCCGCTTCAATAATCTACCTGAACAATCTGGTTACTGACCAGGGATATCACATTTATTATCACCGGATCGGCTCAAAGTTCGGGAATGATCATCCGATTATTGATCATTACGAGGTTATGTCAACTGACGGTCAGTATGACGACATTTACATTAATATCCATAATGAAAGAAGTAGCTGGTTACCGCCAAAGGGTTATCTTTTTGAAAGTCTGCCATCCATGATGTGCGACCAGCTGAAGATGCGGGAAAACCTTGAAGATCTTGATGAAGAGGATATCATAGAGTTTGATGATAGTCTTGTTTTCAGAGACCATTTACCGGATTACACTGATTTTGAATCACCATCAGAATTTAACAAACTATTGCCTCCCCTGGAGAGGGTTACCCTGGATTCATACGGCTCCAACCAGTTTTATGAGAATTTTCCCTTTTCCATCGTCAGGGAGTACCTGGCCAAGGTCTTTGATTTATCAGATGAAAGGGCAAACAAAATAATCGCAGGAATTCCCCGTCGCAATACTGGTCCTGCCACGTTCTAATCAGCGTGGAAAATATCTTCGGATTCCAATTTCAAACGGTTCCCCGCTTATTGTGACAAGACTCCTGTCTATCTTAATGACATGTGCCCACTTTAACGCCCCTCCAATTGTCTTTCTTTTTTCCCGGAAAACTGTATATTTCTCAGCGACATTTTCCCCAAGAGAATGGATAATAGCGTCATTTATTTGTGTGAAATTCCATGCGAGAGCTTTTCTTTCCCCGTCAACCAACCCCCCAACTCTTTTGATCTTCACTTCCTCATCATCGTCGCTGAACATGCCATAAACTCTTCTGATATCGTCCCTGAATTTTGCAATGTACCGGACAGAAATTCCCTCAGGATGCTTTAGAAAGAGAAGATACAATGCCATTCCAACAGGTGAAAGATCGGCCGGATCAACGTCATACCCGGTAAAAACCAATTGCCTCTTATTTTTAGTCTTTACGTTCAAAGGGGATATGCCTTGCAATATCTCCAGCCTGCTGCGGAAGAGTACCCGTGTTCTGACCTTATCCATCAGCTCAAAAATCTGTCGTGCCAGATCGGGTTTAAACCCCTTTTCGGCCATTACATTTTTACATTCCTGGCAAAGGTCGGCGGTTCTCAGACGCAGTAGTACCTCACTCTTGTTTTTGCAATAATCAAAGGGACATCCACGGGAAGGATGCGCCATTGCCACCACCCCATTAAGGTCTCCGCCAATCTCGACCATCAGCGGAATGGTTACCAGTTCGTAGATGACCGGGTAGACAGATTCTACCTCGACAAATTTGTGCCAGCCTGATGTCTGAATAAAGAAATTTCGCCTGCCTCCCTCATCCATTGATGAAAACCAGTTCCTTGAATTCCCGTGAGCAGTCATGTATACAACATAATCTTCGCCGGCCAGTTTATGGCTGGTGCGCAGATTTTCGCAATATCCGAACAACGTTTCCCATGACAGAACATCCAGTTTCACCCCTTTCTTTCTGACGGAGTCTTCAACCTCCTTATCTGTAGTTTCCACCGGATCATCATCGGTATCATCGTCTTTCAGATCTTCATGAAAAATGAATTCTGCGGGACCTTTGGATTTTTTCACGATATCTGAGGCTGCTTTCATAAAAAGCCTTGACACCTCAGTTCCTCTGAAAACATGTATTTTCATAACTGCAGGTTTTTAGTATTACTAGATGGATTGTCTTTTGCCTGTCCTCCGAAGATAATATTTCCTTCTATTCTTTTTCAAACTGTACAGCTATTTCCCGGAATTCATTGTCTTAACACCGGGATTGTAATGCTGACAACCTTGTCAACAGCCGGATACTTACAATTTTTATTAGAAACCTTCGGTTTTTCGTTTGCCGTTGAACCAGGATAATGTTTTTGTTTGCTTTCTGTACCATTTCTGTTTTGTTTAATTGGTTAACAATGAAGTGGGTAAAGGCCGGGATAGTAAGGGTAAGGTTTCCTCAGAAGGGAAAAATTCAGTTTCAGGTTGACCCGGCCTCCCATTTCTTAAAGTTCACGTTTGCTTGCATGATAACCCAAAGTGAATCGATGATGATATCATCAAATAAAAGGTCAAAGAATGGTTGATCAAATTTTGGAAATATTTGAATATGCCGGATTCGGAATGTTTTTCGCAGGAATCATTGCTCTGTTGATTAATGTAGTGATTTCGTTTATCATATCCCTCAGGCAAACCAGATGGGTCAGATTAGCGCCTTATACCAGGATTGTCAGTGAGGCAATCCTGTATACGAACGACATTCTTGCAGAAAAGAAGATCAAACAATTCCCCGGGTACCGAATCAGATACTATCGTCATAAAAAATACGCAGGAGTGTTCGACGGTACAGTAACGGTTTACATGGGAAGCAACCCTGGCATTTCCGAACTGGTGGACACGGTACTCCATGAGGTTCAGCACTATATCCAGTCTCAGACCGACAGGCAATACAAGTACTATGACAAGTATACCGCCGAAAGGGGTTACTGGGATAACCCGTTTGAGGTTGAATGCAGGGAATTTGCCTCCCGGCACCGTGATGCGTGCCTCAGACACCTGGAGACAAAAAAACTGATTAAAAGAGCATGAAACAGATGGTAAGGCAACATGTAAGAGTTCCGGCAACTGTGACCGGTGAGAGCAATGTGACAATCACCCCCTCCCAGTGGGTAAACGTCGGATGGTTTTTACTGGCTGTTTTAGGCGGAGCCGCCATTGCGGAGACAGGCAGCTGGATCTTCGCCGTACCAATAGTATGGTGGCTCTGGAAGTTTGCCGTCATCGAATGCTGGCAGTTCCGCATAAATGAAGATACCTCAACCATCGTCGAGAGAAAAGGGGTATTCTCAGTGGAGATAGTCGAGATCCAGTATTTCAGGATTAAGTCGATCCAGGTGCGAAAGCCCTTTTTGATAAGGTTGGTAGGCATCTCGATCATCGATGTAATAACCTCCGAGCCCTACCGGCCTTATCTCTGTCTTTATGCCATTCACAACGGAAAGGAACTGACCCGGTTTCTCCGTGAAATGGGCGACTACTGGCGCGAGAAAAAGGGTGTGAGGGAAAACGACTTTCATTACTTCTGATACTTCCGTACACCTATAAAAAATTGAATGAAAACACTTGTCATACACCCTCACGATCCTACTACTGAGTTCCTGAAACCGGTCTATGCACATGTGCCCCAAAGGACTGTCATCACCGGAGGAGTGACCAGGGAGGAACTGGTCGGGCTGATTGACTGCCATGACAGAATAATGATGATGGGCCATGGTTCGCCGGCAGGACTGCTGGCAGTCGGTCAGTTTCCGGGAGCTGGCATTTTCATTGTGGATCACAGACTTATGCCTGTCCTGGAGAAGAAGAAAAACAGTATCTTCATTTGGTGCAACGCTGATCACTTCGTCGAGTATTACGAACTTGACGGGTTCTATTCAGGAATGTTCGTCTCCGAGGTTCATGAAGCCGGTATGATGGGATTGACAGATATCGATCAGGTGCTGGTTGACCAGTCCAATGCCTGGTTCAGCCTGACCGCCGGACGGCACATGAATGAGGTATCTCCGGAGAGGATTTGCGAGAATGTGAAACGCGAGTATGGCATTCTGACAACAACCAATCCTGTTGCCCTCTACAATCATGAACGCTTGTTCTGCAGAATCAATAACTAATATATTTTACGGAAAATGAAAAAGAAAGTATTGTTCATGACCCTGTGCGGGCTTATGACACTTGGTATGACCGTTCTGGCCGACTCGCCCCTGACAACCACTGAATTCAACAGGCCCTATTCGGAAGAACAGGCAGTAATTGAAGCGGGTAAAGGTACCCTCACGCCGTACCTCATAAGCTACCTTGCAGATGAAAGCAATCCCGCCGACGTCAGGATGGCAGTCATCAACCGGCTCGGATGGAACACGGAAGGCACTGCAAACGACTCCATCTTCCTCGAATACCTGAAGGAGGCCAGAGGCTACAAAGACATTCATGATCTGATGGATAACGGAACAGCCGGTGAGTTGCTTACCATGGCATACCTGACAGCTATGGCCGACTATTTTGACGTTACCCTGGCGACAGAGATTGCCGAGAAAGCCGTATCAAAGAATCCCGGCAGCTTCACATTCAACATCATCTGCGCACTTATCAAGGCTCAGACGAAACTTACGGAATTCGACTGGTGCGAGGTCTACAATCTGACAAACAGGGTAAGAGAGAACAGCTCGCTTGTTCAGGACATGAAGCCTGAAGCTATGGCGAAAATATTCGAATACATGGATCAGTACCAGGAATATTGTCTCTCGCCGGATGACCGGAAAGACAAAAGGAGGAGACGGTAAAGCCCTGTTTAGCATGTAATGGTAACCGCTTTTTGCATTAAAGGTGCAAGTGGAGTCAGCTTTTGACCAGTAAAATTGCCGGCCGCTAAGAATACATTTATCTGATTCTGTAAAGGTCAGAATACCAGGATACCCATTTCTTTAACCCCTCGCTCCCAACCGTTTTTGCAGCTTTGATAAATTCTTTTGAAGTAAGACAACTAAACACACTTTTGTACCGTAGCAGGCTAACATAACTGCTTACAGTCTCATCAAGGTCATGATTGTCGGGATGATGAACAACAGAGAAATGAACATTCTTGAATTGGCCTAACTTCTTGATGGAATGACCAAGTAACTGGTTCCTCCACAACTGGTTTTCTCCGCCTAAAAACGGACAAATCATACTTCGATCACGCGACTGGAAGGCATATAGGTTTGACTCTTCTGTAATTTCCCAGTATTTGTAATGGCATGAATAGGTATAATAACATTTACCGTGATCAGAGAGGATCAGGTTACCGTCACGGCAGAAATCCTTCTTTTTGTTCTTACTTGTCCTGTATCCGCCACACCTTGTAAATTCATCCTCCGTCAACTTATGCTCAATCAGCCATAAAGACAACTCCCCTGAAGTATTGTAATAAGCTATTGCCACATCTGCATCTGTACCTGCCTGAGGTGTGTGATCTTTCAAGGGGTTTGATTCATGGCAATACTCAAAGGCATATCCGTTGTTCAATGTGTCTGTAGCCAGCTCCCTGAAGTCAGGTTTTACCAAAGTAAATACAATGTTAGCAGTCTTTTTATCCCTGAGCAACGGAAAGAGCAGATTCAGGCAAGCTGCCTGTGAGCTTGCCATATGTCCAAAATGCCTGTGCTTCTTGAAATCTAGTTTCCTGACTTCTTCAACTAATGCCGGATAAATTGGCAGCCAATCTTCCTGTGCCGATGCGGGCAGGATAGTGTCATATTCCTTGCCTCTGAAACTGCCTTTATCCCTGGTTATATTCTTCCACTTCCATTCGATGAGATGTGTGAACATTCTGAGCTGAAAATCGGTAAGATGCCAAGGCAAATCATACTGTCTCAAAATTTCAGGAGGCACTTTTTTCTTGTTCTGCTTTTCCATAAAACCAATAACCTTAATGTTTTAAATAAGTTGTGAGGGAGGTATCGAAGAAGACCTGCGGTGTTTTTCATGATCAAGTTCTGCCAGTTACCTTCTGCATAACTCCACTATATTTGCATCGAATGCTTCGGGATACCTCAAAATGACAGCTTCGAACGTAAGGTCAACCAGT
>DAIOVL010000064.1:0-6037 GCA_036759025.1 Bacteroidales bacterium | reverse complement strand
AAGGTTTTAGCTATGAAGATGAGCTTGTTCATCCATGTTTAAGAACAACCCCAAGTTTCACCATCTCATTGATCACCTCGGTGACCTCAGCCCGGCATTGTTCGGCATCAACTTCGTACTCCTCCATCAGATGACCGCAGAGTTCATCAATAGTAAGGGGCAACTCAAGAAGGTCCCAGATGCGCGTTGCAACAGGATTAAGTGAAAAGTATTTGCCCTTATCAATATCCATCATCACCAGCTCATCGCTAAGGCGGCCTGAAACTGTATTGTTGTTCCTGATGTAAGTCGTCATCTTATTCAATTGACTGTAATTAATTGTTCTGTCGTTCGACAACCTTTCTCTTAAATTTATTGAGTATCAATCTTCAGCACTCATACTATCAAAATCACTGGCAGATTTAAAGTGCTTTATCAGTAAGGCTTCAAATATATTGCATTTGACGATCAGACGTTCATAAGTCCGGGCACCCATTTCAAGATCATCCTGATCATGAGATGATCTGCTAAGCTCACGCAATAGCTCCCTGAAAGATAGGCTTCGAGGGTCTCCGGTAACTCTCCTGTAGTCATCAATAATTTCCTGTCTTAATGAGCGTGCATTCTCGACTATTGATAACGCTTCGTCTTTGGTGACAGTTTTGTCTCTAAAGTTATTCAGAAGCTGACAGCGGTAAGCTGAACAGACATAAGCTTTTTTCTGATGGTAAATCGAGCATTTACCGTTGAAATACGGGCAGGGCTGACTGAAGTAGTGTTTCCCCTCTTTGATAAAGATACTCTCTGCAATTTTCTCCGGCACATAGCCGATCTCATCAGGCCTCAGGAGGGCGCAGGTAAAGATAGTCCCATCGCAACAGAAGCCGCAGTTAATGCAAATTTCCTGTTCGGAATGAATACTCTTCATTCGTTAATAAATTACGTATTTCTTTGATCGAATGGGGCTTGCATGAAGTATTATAATCAGATCCGTATGTTAGCTCTTGCTCATGCAGGTTACATATTGCGTTACAGGAAACGTATCAGAATAAATGATTACTCCCGGAAGGCTTTAGAAAACTCATGAGCTGTTTTGATGTAATATAAAATGGACCCTAACCTGTCTGCCAGCTTTTCATCGTGGGTGATTTTATACTGATCAAGGTCGTTTCTCAGTAGATTGAAATCTATAAAGTGAAGTTCAGGATTGGTTCTGTATTCATCCACTTCACCAATAAGCAGTTCATTTATTTCAGGCCAGAATTTCCGTATAAAATGACTTTTGACCGGGTCATCCTTTGACTTATTGTTTATGACGCTTTCAGGCAACAGATCCTTGGCTAAGAACCTCAGAACAATGCGGTAATCATTTCCACCTACAAAACAGCGGGAGGGGACTTTAAGCATATATTCTATTATCCTCTTGTCAAGAAGTGGATAGCGATATTCTATTCCCAGATGCTGGCCGTGGATGTACCAATCCGTTGCCCTGGCCGACAGATGACCAAGAGTAAGCAGCTGCAGATGCACCGCCCTTCTTGACCGGTATTTAAACCGCTTCTTAGATGGTAAAATGTTACTGCCCAGGGCACTTTTTATGTATAGATAAATCTCGGGTGAAGCCTTCAAACGTGCAAATGACCTTCTGGCATATGGGAACAAAAAATTAAATACTACCGCACGGACAAGTCTTCCGGGTTGACTAACCGGGTACTTTTGAAGTAAACTCCTCCATGAGAATTCTCTGATTAAGTCTGCGTCGACACCGCGGTGTCCTATACTGACAAATTCATCTCCGCCCCAGCCACTGAAAATAAGGTTGACCCCTTTTGATCTGGCCATTTTGGCCACCCTGTTTTCAAAAACCAGCTCACTTGGGTAATGCCAGCATTGCATCTGTGACAGGTGGTCATGAGAGGTAAAATTTGTATAAAGAGGTATTATATTATTCCTTTTACATAGCTCTTTTACCAGCACTCTCTCGTCGTAAGGTTCAGGATCACCTTCTGTTGGATAGTCCGGACTCCATGAAAAGCCATAGAACCCATCTTGATGTGAATATTCATTCCTGGCCATTGCAGCAACCAGACCTGAGTCAAGTCCGCCGCTTACATGGGCAGATGCCCTGAATTTCTTATCAGATCTGATGGCAACTGCATCAGAAAGAAGAAGAGCCAAATCATCCAATACACGAGGCAATGTCAGTTTCTTTTCTTTCCTGATTTTTTCGGGAAACCAAAATTTTATTAATGATCTGCCTGCCGGACCAAAATGCAGGGAATGACCGGCCGGAACCTGCTCAACCTTCTTATATGGCAGTAAATGATAGTTATGACCGCCGTTCAGAAACAAGTTCAGAAGAAAATCAGGATTTGTTTTCTTGCTGTTGTTCAGCGCTTTGCACAGGCCTATGGGATCCGTTGAAAAATAAACTGTCCTGTCTTCATGCAAAACAGCCAAAGGCCTTATGCCCACATGATCACGAAAAAAAGAGATCTTATGCTCTGCTTTCTGGTAAATACATATTGCAAAATCACCATTAAGGTGATCCGCAAATGAATCGCCCCATTTCATAAAGGCACGGAAAACCAGCTCCGGCAGATGGCCCAGGTTGCCCGGTGGCAGGTTAAGAAGTAATTCTGCTGTATTGTAGATAAATCCGTCTAAAATGACAATTGTTCCTGTTTCTTTATCCAGATAACGGATGTCCTCCGGTGAAGGTATATTCTCACTATTGCTCTGGAAGCAAGCCGCAAAGTCACCATCGGCTAGACTAATTATAGCAGAATCCTCCCAGTTAAGGGCTTCCTCAATTTTCTTAAGGCTGGCTTCGGAAAGCTCATGTGAACTCACCGGATTATAGACTCCGAAAAACACCTCTTTCGTTTTCTACCGGATAAAGAAATGCTGTGCAGAAATATTTCAGCCCGGCTAACGGGCTGTCAATGAACCAAAAAGAAATATACGATCCGGACGGATAATAAATGATATTTAAAATAAGAAGGTTAGTGGCGAATAACCTCAGGAATGAGAATTTGGTTCTTTAGCGGTAGTTTCTGCCTTATTGGGATTATTGCCACTTAATGTAAGTCTCTTAATCGAGAGGCCTTTAATTTCCGGCTTCTTCCAGCCTTTCTTGTTTTTATCGTTTTTCATTCCCGCTATATTTAGATTATGCCCAACCATTTGCAAATGTAATAGTTTTTCTGATAAGAATGCAAGAAAAATATTTCATCCGGGAAACTGATTATTATTGCTCACTGTAAAAGATAAAGTTTTAACCATTCTTGTTGAACTATAGAATTCAGCAGACAATGAGTTCATGAAAGTCGTCAGCAGAGTCCACTACTTCATAATCTCCCGATTTCAGCCAGGCATGAGCCAAAAGTCTCCGTTCCTCATCATATTTTACTCCAAAGGATAACCGGCAACTTATACCCCGGTGACCGAGCATCCAACGGCCTGCGATGCTTTGCACAAGGCATTTGTTTTTCCAGAATGTGTATCTGGCCGCACTGTTTAATGCCCATTTAATATCCGGCAAAACTATGGCATCTTCATTTGCTATTCTCCTCTGACTATGCAATGATGTCTTAAGCACCGTCCTGACAGGCAATAACAATAACAAGAGCTTGGCAGCATACTGAAACAGAGTCGCCTCGACTAAAATCCGTCGCCTTGGTGCCTGTAGCCTGAAGAACCTGTTTATTGCTGAGAGCATGAAATTATTACCTGGTATAAATCTGTGATAAGCACTGAATGAGACAACAGCCTCCCGATCTTGTCATTCCTATTTATCATCAGGTGCCAGTATCTTTTTGTTGAAGAAATAGTGTCTCCACCTGAACGGGACCATCGTTGGCATTAATATCTTCCTCAGGGTGTAGTATCCCAGCTGCATTTTTATCAATAACCCGTCACGTGAACGGATCTTGAAAAACCATCCTCTCAACTCATCACTGAAAGTGTACCACTCGCTGACGGGTATTGCCATTCTCTTTATCCGGTTGTTCCCTAGCATCCTGATACAGGCTGCAGATACTTTATCCGAGATCAACGGCGGAACCCTTACCCCTGTGATAACAGAAGCTATGTAAACCCCCAGGAAAACAAGCTTTTCTACTCTGAACCGTTGAGCTGTCCCCAAAATCCAATCCCAGTTCAGATCTTTATACTTACTGACTAAACGCGCAATGTCAAGTATATTCTTCAACCTCACAAACCTGTCCTTCCCGCCATGATGCATCACGGCAAGAATGAGATTTGCTTCGGGAGTCAGTGCCCTGAATTTCCTGTTCTGAAGAGTACATGTAATAACCTGAGATGAAAGATCTTCCATTCTTATGTTCATGCGGTAGGGTCTTAAACCCATGCGCCAGTGGAATTCGATGTGTGAAAGACGTGCCCCGTCTTCAGCCCAGCGATTGAAGTTGTACTCAGCCAGCTCCTTGAAAACATACTCTTCTCTCAGCTTCGTCAGCGTATCCTGCACGACGAAACCCAATTCCTTCATAACCGGCTTTATTCTCTCAACATCCTTAGCATTAACAAAAAGATCCACATCAGACGACTCCCTGTCGCCCAGATCTCCATAAACATCATGTGCAAGCCAGAAACCTTTGAATGGCACTGCAGTAATTCCCCTGGCGCTCAACGCATCTGTCACGCTAAAGAACTCACCTGCATTCCGCAGTTGTTGCAAAAGATTCTCCTTGTATGCCTCCTCGAACCTTACCAGGACTTGAGCAGGGACGACCCCTTGCGGGAGTTTTTTCAACAGATACCAAACCTGTGGCTTTATAGAATGAAAATCACTCCTTGCGTAAACATCATCCCAGTCTATGAGGTTGTTCCGGATAATCTCCTCTGCCTGGCTGACAGCGACAGTGAAATCATCCAGCCTGACCGACTGGCGTAACAAGGACATTTCGGGTGAACGGAACATTTCTTTCATTCTTCCCGCGACACTTTTGAAATAATCTCTTCCCTGATGTATTTGACAAGTTCCTTTATGGATATTCCGACCGGTCTGATTACTTCAAACATCTTTACGGATTTTGCTATTGATACAAGATCAGCGAAATACTGTGTTTCATTCTCCGGCATCCCATGGAGGTATTCCCAGCGATAAACCTCATTGCGCAGTGCCGCTACCCTTGCAACTCCCACAACCTCTTCTAATTCCGGCAAGGAGGCTTCTCCCACAGCCAGGTTAATTACCAGGCGAAGCGAATATCGTCCACCACTGCCAGCCTCTTTTTCCAGATAGAATTTGTCAGTCCTCTTCCCGATTCTTTTAAGCCCTGTTTTACTGATATCCAGCTGGTTCAGGGTGTGATCCCAGAGCTTGATACGGTCCGACAGGGCATTGATTACAGGTACGCCGTCTTCAATTGTCACCGGTGTGACATCATCTGTAAGAAACTCTCCTCCGGTAAGGCAAAATGCCATGGTCAGGGATGATTTACCTGCACCCGATTCTCCGCACAGCATTACCCCGAGCCCCTGCTCCAGGAAACAACTGCCATGCATTGGAAGAACTTGGCGCTGATGCAGTATCGCGCCGTAAACTGAGCCGTTGAGGTATAATTCAAGAGATTCCCTGGTTGCCCCTGACGCACGGGAATACTCAACTTCTTTTCCGTCGCGGGCATAGAAGCTCCCAACTTCTTCAACCTGCATTGCAAATTCATGCTGGTTCATCTGCCAAAGTCTGTTGGCATAGAGAGGAGCCTCAACACTCCTGACTTGTGCCACCTGACGTAAGGTTACGTCCGGCAATATAAATCTCAAGTTCATAAATTGATAAGGATACCCCGGAAGGCATAAGATCAGAAGGCGCCCTGGCAGGTGCTCTGAATAAGATGAAATTGTCCGGTTAGAAGGAAGACGCCCTTGCAGTGGGGGCGGGGGCGGCAGCAGGAATCTCTCTCTCCCTGGCGATGGTCTCTCTCTTTTTGACGGCAACAGCCACGAAATGTGTGGCAATCATACAGAGACCCAGCAGCACCAGCCCGAGCCACAGTATCCCTATCCCGTCAAGCAGGAAGGCAATAGC
>DAIOVL010000063.1:0-6094 GCA_036759025.1 Bacteroidales bacterium | reverse complement strand
CTAAACTGCCGTATGGGTAACTGTACCGGGGGTTCGAATCCCCCTCTCTCCGCAACGACAAATTACTCCCGCAGCCTGCCGCGGGATTTTTGTTTCCGGGAGGCCGAGCCAGGCTTGCCTGAGCGAGAGCTGCCGGAAACAAAAATCCCTGCTCGTCTCACGAGCAGGGAGTAATTTGTCGTTGCAGGGAGCCCCCACAGGGATCGCGAACGAAGTGAGCAATCAATGGTAAAACATGTACTCATCCTCCCCCGCCTACCTCTTTGCTTCAGCAGAGAGGGAGGAGCCAGTACCACAGGGATCGCGAACACAGTGAGCAATCACTGGAATTACATTTACTCATCCCTCCTGCCACCCTTATCTGCTGAAGAAGAGAAGGGAGTACTCTCAGAATGCGCCTGAGGCGCGCATAACTCAAATCCTACAGGGCTGGAAGTAATTTGTCGTTGCAGGATACTCTGCAGGGGATTACCTTAATTAATGCCTGAATTCATTTCATACTCTTGATCTCATCGTATTTATACCCGTACGCGTAGTCAAAGCTCTCAGAAAAAATAAATATCAGATTTTTCATTGCCAGTTCCTAAAAATGTAATAAATTCGCACCGTAATTTTTGAAATTCAGTCGATTAGAAATAAATCGAAAATCAATCAACAAAAAATTTAAAAGGGTTAAAAAATGAAAACAAAAATCTTTATTGGTATGGCTGCTGTTGCTTTTGCTGCTATACTTGCTGGTTGTGGTAAAACACCCCAGACTGAAATCGATGCAACCAATGCTGCCATTGAAGCTGCAAAAGCAGCCGAGGCCGATATCTATCTTCCTGCCGAGTTCGCAGCTCTCCAGGATAAGATGAATGCAGCCAACACAGCAGTTGAAGAACAGAAAGGCAAATTATTGAGGAAGTTTTCCACTGTGAAGGAAGACCTCGCTAATGTTACAGCAGAAGCAAACCAGCTTGCTGTCGATGTTGTCGCAAAAAAAGATGAAGTCAAAGCTCAGGCTCAGACACTTCTGAACGACATCAAGGCAGTTGTTGAGGAAAACGCTAAGCTTCTTCCAAAACTGCCAAGGGGTAAGGAGGGTGCAGCCGTTATTGAACAGATAAAAGCCGACCTGGGAACCGTTGACACGGCAGTAGCCGAAGCTCAGGGTCTTTTCGACAAAGGCGCATTCATGGATGCATACAACAAGATCAAAGCTGCCAGCGAAAAGGCAACCTCTCTTAATACCGAAATAAAAGAGGTCCTGACAAAAGCAAGGATCAGGTTCTGATATTAATAGCAGATTTACTGAATCTAATCCCCGGGTTCAACCCGGGGATTTTTTTCAATGATCAGGACTCTCAATGAACAAGATCTGGAAACATATTCTGCTTATAGGCTTAATCACCCTGTTTATAACTGCGACAGGCTTATTGTTGTTTTATCCTCTGCCGGATTCTCCTGTATCAGCAGTGGAGAATGCGCGGATAAAAATTTATGAAGCTCGTAGCCAGAATGCCGGTATCTATTCAGACTCCCTGTTCAGAGAGGCTCAGAAAATGTACGACTCAGCCATGCACAAATGGCAGAAGGAAAATGAAAAGTTCCTGTATTCACGAAGCTTTGACAGTGTCTCCTTATTAGCAAATATGGCTGCACAAAAAGCTGTTGAAGCTCTGACCGACTCAAAAAATAATACCTTAAGCCTAATAGCGGAAGCAGAGAAAAGGATCAGGGAGGTAAAGAAGACATCAGAAGCTCTGGTCCGGCGATTTTCAGATTATCCTCTTGCTCCCGGTATGCGGAAGAATATCTCGAGAGGAGAGATACTTATCTCAGAAGCCCGGCACGCCATGGAAAAAGGTTCTGTGGCCGAAGCCTGCAAAATGATAACAGAGGCCGGACAGCTGATTAATCCTGCTTACGAATATGCCGATGCAAACCTGAGAAACTGGTTCCGGTCATATAACCAGTGGAAAGAATGGGCTGATACAACAATAGAAATATCAAGGAATAACGGTGACTATTCAATCATCGTCGATAAGTATTCCAGGAAGGTAATTGTGTATCTTAAAGGTGAAGTTCGGTTCACATGCCGGGCCGAACTTGGTAAGAACTGGGTGGGGGACAAGAGGATGTTAGGCGACCATTCAACACCTGAAGGAATGTATCACATCGTTAAAAAGTTTGAAAGCGACAGTACTCAGTATTATAAGGCCCTCCTGCTGAATTATCCAAACAAGGAAGATTCAGTACTTTTCGAATCCTCTGTCAGAAGAGGCATACTGCCGCATTCAGCTTCACCGGGAGGATTGATTGAGATACATGGCAACGGTGGTAAAGGATCAGACTGGACAGCAGGCTGTATCGCCGTTACCAACAGGGAGATGGACACCCTCTTCAGTTTAGCAGGAATAGGTACTCCTGTTACAATTGTAGGGTCGATGAAGGAACTGAGGAGTGTAATGATCAGATAATATTTCATAATGGAGAATGAGAAACTTAATAATGAAGACCTCAGTCCCGTCAGAGTGAGATATAAAATTTTAAGGCCGGCCCTTATAGCTGCTATAGCTATATCAGTCCTGATATTCTTTCTGTATTTGGTTCCCTTTTTTCAAACACTTACACTCTCCGGCACTACAAAAACTATAAATTCCTTCACCCTGAAAAAAGACCCGGCTTACAGGAGACAGATAAACCTTCTGAAGAGGGATATTCAGCTTCTTTCTTCCAGATACGGAAGATACACTTCAGGGCAGGCTTACCTTGTCATAAATACCACTGACAACCTATTCTACCTGTATCGCAACCGGAAGCTTGTCCGTGAAGGTCACTGCAGCACCGGCAGTTTCAAGCTGCTGAAAACAGAAGAGGGCAGGAGCTGGATATTCAAAACGCCCAAGGGGAAATTTACGATCCTGGGAAAGACAACAAACCCTTCATGGAAAAAACCCGACTGGGCTTTCATTGAAGAAGGTCTTCCTGTACCGTCTGCTGATCATCATTCAAGGTTCGAATACGGAGTCCTCGGTGAATATGCACTTTCTCTGGGCGACGGCTATCTCATTCACGGCACTATCTACAAAAGGTTCCTGGGCATGCCCGTTACTCACGGGTGCGTCCGCATGAACGACGAAGACCTGGAAGCCGTCTTCTATACTCTGAACATAGGATCAAAAGTATATATATTCTGAATCTGTGAAAAAATGGACCCGGAAAATATGACCATACCAGATGTTCCCATTTCTGACCGCAAAAGGTACATTCCGGTCTTTGCAGGAGCCTTTCTTCTGTATTACATGATAATGATGCTTATTTCCCCGGTCAGAACCATTAATTCTCTAGACAGAGAATATGGATTCAGGCAGAATGAAAAGAATATTATCAATGATTCCATAGTCACAGATTCGACATATCTTTCATTATACAGGGAAAGGGCATTCCTGCAGGCAAGGATAGATATGGCAGCATCCGATTCACTATGTCTGTCATTGAACCTCCCTGATTCATCGGCAAACCTTGATATTGTGGGAGTGACTGTGAACAGTACAAAGATATCAGGGATGAAAGTATCTAAGATACTGAAGGACAGACAATCGTATGCGATAACCTCAATGCTGTCAAAACCTCTGACCATCGAAAATGCCTTTTCCTCAATTCCGCGTGAGCCTCTTATGATCAAAATGGCTCCCAGGGATACTTCTGAATACAAGCCTGACATTATCCCGGATACCGCCGATTATGAACCTGTAAATTTCATCCTCGAACTGAAGGAAGGTATTGTAATATACTTTTACCAAGACGAAAGGCTTAATCCCTTCGATGGCTTACGGTGTTTCTTTTTTGATCTCGGTTACAGATTTGTAAGAACGTGGCGGGATCTGAAAAATGTTGTGATCCTGAAAGTCCCGGAATATAATCCATATATTAAAATAAGACTTCCCCGCGAAGATGCGAAGATTCTTTACAGGGCGCTGCCCGAAAAAGGTCAGGTAGCTCTCCTAAGGTAGAATGTCCTGTTTATCAGGGAAATAGAATGCTTCCTTTCCCGGATAATAATAACGTTTCCGGGCAATCGCTTCAGGATATATGAAGTAATCGATATCGGCTTCTGCGCAAAGTTTCCCTTCACCGTCATAT
The DNA here is from genome assembly GCA_036759025.1 of Bacteroidales bacterium. Taxonomy (GTDB): domain Bacteria; phylum Bacteroidota; class Bacteroidia; order Bacteroidales; family VadinHA17; genus LD21. The sequence continues at coordinate 1,966 of DAIOVL010000063.1, read as the reverse complement.
AGCGACGCTGCTATTAGGGCTTTTGTCTTTTCCCTGTTCAGCAGGCGGGCTTCCACCGTTATCTTCCCTTTGCTTATATGCACCGGCTTAAGGTACCTTACTGTCATGACCGATGTCACCCCCGTGGTTCCGGCCTTGAGGTAAATGCACCACGCACCTGCCTCGTCGAGGAGGGTTGCAATTATCCCTCCGTGCAGCACGTTGATATATCCCTGATATTCAGGCAAAGGATCCCATGAAGCATACAGTTTCTCATCGTCTTCACGGAAAGAGAGCTTCAAACCTGCCTGATTTTTGGGACCACAGCCGAAACACATGTTCTGATCTGCGTCAAAAGGATTCTTTATTTCTCTTATTTGCTTCATTGTATAAACCTCCTGAAGAGCTTTAAGGCAATATCTATTTCTGACCTGGCCTTAATGGCGGGCATATTGTTTACTGTCAGTGACTGATCACGGCAGTTTCTTCCGGGATATGTTTATGCCTGAAGAGGATGGCGAAGAGGATTGCCACAACGAGGGAATAAGCTGCAAAAGCGAACCAGATACCCTTCCAGTCGAAAGCTCCGCTGCCAAGTGTAAAATATTTATCAATCACCATACCACTTATCCTGCTTCCGAGGAAGGCCCCGAAGCCGTTGGTCATCATCATGAACAGGCCCTGGGCACTGGCCCGTATATTGGGTGTACACTGAGTCTCTACGAACAGTGAGCCTGAAATGTTGAAGAAATCAAAGGCCATTCCATAGATGATACATGAGAGGATGATCATCCACAGTCCTTCAGCCGGGTTACCCAGGCCAAACAGGCCGAAGCGGAGTATCCATGCCACCATACTCATCAGCATAACCTTTTTTATTCCGAACTTCTTGAGGAAGAAGGGTATGGTCAGAATAAAGAGTGTTTCGGAAATCTGTGATACTGACATAATTATTGCGGGGTATCTCACGGCAATAAGATCTTTGTATTCAGGTATATCTGCGAAATCGTGAAGGAAGGTGTCACCGTAGGCATTGGTAAGCTGAAGCGCAGCTCCCAGCAGCATGGCGAAGATGAAGAAGATGGCCATCTTGCTGCTTTTGAATAGTTTGAAGGCATTGAGACCAAGTTCTTCCGTAAGTTTTTTCTTGTGTCCCCTGCCCAGCGGCGGACATTTTGGGAGGGTAAAGGCATAAAGTCCGAGCAGGAGGGATGAGGCAGCAGCTACATAGAACTGCATGGGCGATGTCTCAAAGCCCAGCAGGCTGACCACCCACAGCGCCACGATAAAACCTATTGTCCCCCAGACCCTCACGGGCGGGTAATCCTTAATGATGTCCATGCCGCTGTTTTTCATCGAGCTGTATGCCACCGTGATAGCCAGGGCGATGGTAGGCATGTAAAACATCATCGTAAGCAGCAACACCCAGAAAAATGTGTCGGGATTGTTAATGGCCGGAAGAAGAGCAAGCATAAGTGCACCTGCAATATGAAATATCCCGTAAAGTCTTTCTGCATTGATCCACCTGTCGGCTATGATACCTGCTATGGCAGGCATGAACAGCGAAGCCAGCCCCATTGTTGAGAAGATAGCTCCGAAATCGGTCCCCGACCAGTTTTTATTTTGAAACCAGTATGCTCCGATGGTGAGCAGCCATGACCCCCAGATGAAGAACTGGAGGAAGTTCATGATGATAAGCCGGCCCTTGAGTCCCATAATTATGAGTATTCGTTGCTGTTTATCTGCGAATATAGCAAGCAAATATCAATTCCTGCGACTACGGGAGAAAATGTTGAAAAAAGAGGGCTTATTCGTTTTACGCATGATTGCTTTTGGTGGCTTCCTGCAACGACAAATTACTCCCTGCCCTGCAGGATATATTGTTATGTATTTAGTCATGAGCGCCTTAGGCGCATTCTGAGAGTACCCTCTTCTCTGCTTCAGTAGAGAAGGGGGGCAGGGGGGATGAGTACATGCTAACAAGGTA
>DAIOVL010000062.1:0-6199 GCA_036759025.1 Bacteroidales bacterium | reverse complement strand
AAAAACCCCTTCGATAATCAAGGGGTTTTAGCGGGGTTGAGGTCGGTGGCGGATTACTGGCGTGATCCGCAATGAGGGGGGCCCATCAATAAAATCCCCGCCCTCCTGCGTCGGACTTTGGTCTTTTTTGTTTTCTTGCCTCAGCCCGGTAAGCCGGCTTCGTACGAAAACAAAAAATCCCACCTTCGCTTCGCTCAGGAGGGATTTTATTGAGGTCGGTGGCGGATTCGAACCGCCGTACACGGTTTTGCAGACCGCTACCTAGCCACTCGGTCAACCGACCAAATTTTCATTAATATAAAAACAAAGAACCTCTAAAATCTAACCCTGTGGCGGATTACTCCGCTTCGCTCCGTGAGCTCGCTCGTACCTCGCTCGGTTCGAACCGCCGTATGTGACCACCGAAGCATTTGCAAAGGCGGTACACGGTTTTGTCCCGAGGTCTCGGGACTACCTAGCCACTCGGTCAACCGACCGGACTGCAAAAATAAGAAAAAACCTTTATCCTCCTATCTTAATCCCGTTTTTAACCATTTCTCTTCTTGTTCAAAATCAGCATTCCCTGGATAAGACAACACTCACCGAATGGATCTTCCCGCCCATGGGCGGATTAAGCTTCGATACCCGTATCGTGGCTTTCGCAATACCCTGTAAATCTCTGAGCAAAGCATCAAGGATCCTCCCGGCTATGTTCTCAAGAAGATACGATTTCCTCCCCATCTCTTCCTTTACAATCTCATAAGCCTTCTGATAGTTGACAGCATCCTTCAGATTGTCACTCTGCGATGCCATAAGCATGTCGGTCTCTATCGTAAGATCAACAATGAATTTGCTTCCGACAATCTGCTCCTCCCGGTAATGCCCGTGAAAAGAATAAAACTCCATGCCCTCTATCTGAATAAGTCCCATATTATTGAATCTTTCCTTAGTGTACCCTTGTGTAACCCTTTGCGCGCCTTTGTGGTAAAAAATTATTAACCACTAAGGACACAATGGATAACACAAAGTAACACAAAGGTTTTAAAATATGCAGAATATTAATTGACTGAAATCTATTTTCTTATCTCGTTCTATATCAGATCATTATTAATCATATTGCAATGTTCTCAAAAAGATTTCTTTAAAATATTTGGTTTGTATTATAAACATGTTTATATTTGCAATATATTTATGTTACTATTTGCCGGAACATTTAAAAATAAACATTATTATGGAAAACGAGGAGAAACTTTTAACAGGCGAAGAAAGCCTGAAGATCATCACCGATATGATCAACAAGACTAAAACAAGCATCCGCCAGAGCAGCTTTCATCTGCTTTTCTGGGGCTGGCTGATCTTTTTCTGCAGCCTGACAGAATATCTTCTGTTAAAATTTACAGACTTTGTATCACCATGGTTTGTCTGGTTCTTCACAATCCCCGGTGTAATCGTCTCAATGGTATATGGTTATGTTAAAGGTAGCAGGCAGAGCGCCTGGACATACGCAACCATGTTATATGTTTGGAACTGGATAGGATTCCTGTTCGCAGCAACAGTAATGTTCATAGTCCTCAGGAATAACTATGAACTATATGCACCTCTGATACTTATTTTGGCTTCCATGCCTTTATTAGCATCCGGCTGCATCCTTAAATACCGTCCTCTCATGATCGGCTCCGCAACCTTCCTGATATTTGCCCTGGCTGCCCACCTGGGAGGCCCTGAAGTAAGACCCCTGGCTGTACCCGCTGCAATGCTTACAGGTTATCTTATCCCGGGTTATATGTTAAAAAGAAAGAACGACCATGACACAGTTTAAGGATCTGGATCCCGTTCTTCATTCTCAGCTCCGGCTGGCTGTAATCTCAATTCTCATGAACATTGAAGCTGCAGATTTTTCATTCCTGAAGGAAAAAACCGGTGCAACAGCAGGAAACCTGAGCATTCAGATCACAAAACTGAAAGAAGCCGGATATATTGAGGTGACAAAAAAATTCAGCGGTAACTACCCTCAGACTCTTTGCAGGATCACTCCTGAAGGGAAAAAACGTTTCGCTGAATATGTGAACGCTCTCAGGGATTATCTCGACCTTCCCGAGTCCGGTAACTGATCAGCCGCCAATAATGATAACGACTAGTTTACCATTTTACCCATATCAGGTATCACAGTCTATTCATTCTGCTCAGGTTCGGAGTCTGAAGTGACTCAGAGAATAAGCTAATGAAGATCTTGTGCTCTGCAGACCCGGTTTCAGGCGAAAATTACCATCCTCTTGTCCATATCTTCCAAATCCTTGTATTTTTGCAGTTGTTTTAACATAAGATAAGGTAAGATGGAAAACTCCAGGGACAAAGTTCCCGCAGGCAGAACTGTAAGCTTCATTGAGCAATTCATTATCGACGACCTGAAAGAAGGTAAAATCAGCGGAAGGATCCATACCAGGTTCCCTCCCGAGCCTAACGGGTATCTGCATATAGGTCACGCCAAGGCAATTTGTCTCGACTTTGGTATGGCCCTCAGATACGGAGGTAAGTGTAACCTGCGCTTCGATGACACCAATCCTGTAAAAGAGGAAGTTGAATATATCGACTCAATAAAGGAAGATATTCACTGGCTGGGCTTCGACTGGGAAGACCGTGAATTTTATGCCTCCGATTATTTCGGAAAGCTGTTCGAATTTGCCGTCGATCTTATCAAAAGAGGTCTTGCCTACGTCGACGATCAGCCTGCCGATATCATTTCCACACAAAAAGGGACACCTGCCCAGCCCGGACAGCAAAGCCCGTACAGGGAGAGACCTGCTGAAGAAAGCCTTGACCTTTTCTACCGGATGAATGAAGGAGAATTTGAAGAAGGCAGCAGGGTGCTCAGGGCAAAGATCGATATGGCTTCACCCAACATGCACATGCGCGATCCTATTATCTACCGAATACTTAAGACACCGCATCACCGCACCGGCGACACATGGAAGGTATATCCCATGTATGATTTTGCTCACGGACAATGCGATTATTTTGAAGGAATCACCCATTCTCTCTGTACACTTGAATTTGAGATTCACCGTCCTCTTTACGACTGGCTCGTCGACCAGCTTAAGGCTGGCGATTACAGGCCCCGGCAGATCGAATTTAACCGGCTTAACCTTACCTACACCATCATGAGCAAGAGAAAACTACTCGAACTCGTAAGGGAAGGAAAGGTGAAGGGATGGGACGACCCAAGGATGCCTACCTTGTGCGGTCTCAGAAGAAGGGGATATACCCCTGAATCGATTAAGAAATTCATCGACCTTATAGGCTATACAAAAGTTGAAGCCATCAATGATGTATCGCTGTTGGAGCATGCAATACGCGATGATCTAAACATCAGGGTTCCAAGGGTTTTCGGAGTACTCGACCCGGTTAAGGTTATAATTTCAAACTATCCGGAAGGTAAAGTTGAAGAAATGGAAATCGAAAATAATCCCGAAGATCCCGGTATGGGTTCGAGAAAAGTCCCTTTCAGCAATGAATTATTCATTGAAAGAGAAGACTTCATGGAAAATCCGCCACATAAATACTTCCGTCTGGCTCCCGGCACCGAAGTCAGACTTAAAGGCGCCTATATTATTAAATGTGAATCGTTTAAAAAGAATGAAAAAAGCGGACTCATAGAAGAGATCTGCTGCACCTATGATCCTGCCACCAGGAGCGGAGGAGAAACCGCGGGCCGCAAAGTGAAAGGGACTCTCCACTGGGTCTCGGCACAGCACGCCGTCAATGCCGAGGTGAGGCTCTACGACAGGCTCTTCGACCATGAAGACCCGGCGGGCCAGAAAGATGATGATTACCGTAAATTCCTTAACCCCGACTCTCTTAAAATACTTACAGGCTGCAAAGTCGAACCTTCACTGGCATCGGTAAAGCCTCTCGAAAAATTCCAGTTCCAGAGGGTAGGTTATTTCTGCGCAGACTACGATTCCATGCCGGAGCACCTTGTCTTTAACCGGACGGTTTCTCTGAAGGATACCTGGGCGAAGATGCGGAAATAAGTCATGCGGTCTTGCAGTCGTGCGGTCGTGCAATCAGGTTATTTAAAAGACTTCAGGTAGTTCATTAAACCGCTGATAGCGTTAAGCAGATTCTGACATTTAGTCCTTCTCTCAGAAGCAGTTTCAGAAGAGACATATTTCTGGTCCTCTGCGATATAATACATGCTCTTTACCTCTCCCAGAGATCCCTTTGAGATATTAAGAAACTGGCTGAATTCAGCATCACTTCTCCTGCAAAAACCTTCGGAGATGTTGTTCATAACAGAGATCCCTGCTCTGGTAATTTGATCCCTGAATCCAAAATCCTTACTATTCCTGAAATCTGTATAAACCAGGTTAACAATTTCCCTGGATATTTTCCATATGTCCAGGTCCTCAAAATTTATCACTGTTCCCATTTTAGCACGATTTAGTTTGACATTCTATAAAGTTACGAAAAATTCTTTGACCGCAAGACTGCAAGACCGCAAGACTTCTTGACTGTAAGACTTCTTGACCGCAAGACCTGCACGACTTCTTTTCTTCTTTTCCGGCACGTTTTTTGCTTCAGTATCACTATTATAACCTCTTTTCCAGGTAAAACTAACTTTCGGAATATGAAATCATTATCTGTTTTCATCCGCTTAAGCCTGATAATACTGGGCGTTGCCGGTATTTCATCATGCGAAGAAAAAAATTCCGGTCCTGCCGGATCAGGTACCATGGAATTTTCTGTCACTATGCCTGATCTGGACTCCAAGTCGGTGTCAGACAGCACTGTAGTATCCTGGCATGTTCTCATTTCTGTTACAGACGAGGACAGTAACATTGTATTCACGGACAAGCTTATCCCTCTTTACCTTTTCGGTAACGGCTTCATAAGTGAAAACGTTGAAATTGAAGCAGGAGAGTACCTGCTTACAAAATTCATGGTCATCAATGCAGCGGGCGAGGTTACCTTTGCTGCTCCTCTTGAAGGTTCCGAACTCGCTTATCTTGTCAAAAAACCCATTCCAGTGCATTTCAGGATCCTGCCCGGTACAGTTACCAGGTTAGTGCCGGAAGTGCTGGCTGTTGAAGGTCATACCCCGCAGCAGTTCGGTTATGTGAATTTCGGTATCAGTGTGGTCAAACCCCTCGATTTCTGGGTAATGGCAGTGCTTGATCCCGGAGACCTGATGCCTCCGGTCACGATAACAACAGCACGGCTGACTGTCGTCGCTCCCGATGGGTGGCATTACGGATTCAGGCTTGAGGCATGTCCCAATCACCTTATTATCAGAGGCGGATACGATTACTATAAGTTCATCCTCGAAAAGGAAGGATACATGCCACAGACGATGAAATTCTCAGCAAGGCAGCTTATCGCAACCTCAAAGGATCAACCCCTGGTACTTAAGATCCCGTATGGTTCAGCTTTGATGAGGATGGTCTTTCAGCCTGGTCCTGAAGAAGGTAAGGATGCTATGATCTCCAACCTCGAGCCGGATAAGAACTTCGGCGACCATAAATATTTTGAAGCAACATTTTTATCCGAGCCGGTGCTGACTGTTATGCGGTCGAACAGAAGTCTTATCGATTTCAATCTTAACGCCCTGCCAAAGTCGGCAACCATCAGGAGGGTGATGCTCCGTCTCACCTATGATCTTCCGATACCCTTCGATTCTTCCTATGTTACAGATACCCAACCCTCCACTGGTATAGTATGGTACGGAGGAGTTTTGCAGCAGATCGTTGAACCGTGGGATGAGTATAAGGTTACGTGGAACACCCAGCCCAGGATCATTGAATACAACCAGGTTTATATACCTCCCTTCATCAGGAATGTTAATTTCATTGAGGTGGATGTTACGCGGCTGTATGTGTATCCGGCCAACACCGATATGGTCAATTATCCGAACTATGGAATGCTGTTCAGGCTCTGGCCTGTGGACCGCTTTCCCGGCTTCAGGTTTGCTTCGAGCGACTACCCGCTTGCTTCAGCGAATGTGAAGATGTGGCCGGCGCTGACGATATTCTACACTCTGCCATAAATTTGTGACACTGTCTGAAGATAATGAAGGGGAGAGGGGGTGAAAGGGTGAAGGGGAGATTCTCCCACTCGTTCCTTTTGCATATTTCCACTTTTTGACTAATTTTGCCGTCCGAAAATGCTCCGTGGTGTAATTGGCAACACGTCTGACTCTGGATCAGAAGAGTCCAGGTTCGAG
>DAIOVL010000061.1:0-6381 GCA_036759025.1 Bacteroidales bacterium | reverse complement strand
GACTGACAACCCATGCCGTAGTGATAGTGGCAACAGTAAGAGCACTCAAGTACCATGGAGGTGCAAAATTGTCAGCTCTTCAGAATGAAGATACCGATGCCCTGGAAAATGGTTTTGCAAATCTCGACAAGCATATAGAAAATATGAAATATTTCGGATTCAACCCTGTCATCGCGGTGAACAGATTTGATTCCGATACTCAGGCCGAAATCGATATTCTTGTCCGCCATTGCAAATCTCAGAATGTCAAAGTCTCTGTTAATGAAGCATGGGCAAAAGGAGGCGAAGGAGCCCTGGAACTCGCTGAAAAGGTACTCGAATCGGTAACCGATTGCAACGAATGCTTCAAACCATTGTATGACCTTTCGTGGTCGTTCGAAGAAAAAATTGAAACCATCTGTAAAAAAATGTATGGTGCAGATCATGTTGAATATACGGTGAAGGCAAAAACCCAGCTTGATAAGATCGACAAACTCGGGCTTGGAAACATGGCTGTCTGCATTGCAAAGACTCAGAAATCCCTCTCTGACGATCAATACAAGAAAGGTCGTCCGGAAGGATTTACGGTGAAGATCAGGGAGGTTGAACTGTCTTCAGGAGCCGGGTTTATTGTACCCATAGCCGGTACCATAATGAGGATGCCCGGTCTTCCTTCCAGTCCTTCGGCCGAAAAAATTGATATTGATGCCGATGGAAAAATCACAGGTCTCTTCTGATGGAATATTTACAGAACAGGAAGCAAATCTTATTAACTTTATCATGAAAAAGTAAAAAAATACAAATGAAAAAGATCCTCTTGTTTATCCTTTTGGCAGCCGTGTCGCTATCCTGCAAACGATACAGTAAATATGAAGGTGTTGCCTTTACCGAAAAAGAACCCCGCGACTGGGAAAACCCGGAGATGACCGGACAGAATGAGGAGGCACCTCATGCCACACTTTACAGCTTCCCCGATGAGGGCTCAGCTCTTACAGGCATCAAAACACAATCGCCCAACATTTTACTTCTTGACGGAACATGGAAGTTCAACCTGGTGAAAAGCCCTGACCAGAGACCTTACTGGTTTTTTAAAGATGATTTTGATACCCGCGACTGGGATGACATCCCGGTACCCTCAAACTGGGAAACAAAAGGATATGATGTCCCGATTTATGTTAACACCGGATTCGGATTCAGAAAGGATCCTCCCAACATACCTGACGACTATAACCCCGTCGGCTCATACAAAAGGACTTTCCGGCTTCCGGCAGGATGGAAGAACAATAAGGAGGTGTTCATCCATTTCGGCGCAGTGGCTTCTGCTTTCTATTTATGGATCAATGAGGAATTCGTCGGTTACAGCCAGGACAGCAAAACACCTGCAGAATTCAACATTACAAAATATCTGAAGAGAGGAAAAAACAGCGTTGCCGTCGAAGTTTACAGGTGGTCAGACGGATCCTACCTTGAAGATCAGGATTTCTGGCGACTCAGCGGAATACAGCGGTCGGTTTTCCTTCATGCCCGTCCCAAAACCTATATCAGGGATTTCTTCGCCCTGGGTGACCTGGTAAACAACTATTCCGAAGGCCTGCTGAAACTTGATGTCGAAATGGCTTCTGCAGAAGATACCAGGGGTGAATATACCATTGACGCTTCACTCTACGATGATGGTCAGAAGATATGGTCAGAGTCAGAGGATGTGAATATGGATGGAAAAATTGCTTCTGCAGGGTTTGAGAAAAACTTCAGTGAAATTAAGAAATGGAGTGCAGAAACACCTGAACTCTATTCTCTGGTGTTAAACCTCAGAAATAAAGGAGGTAAAACACTCGAAAGCATTTCTTCTGAAATCGGGTTTCGCAAGGTGGAGATCAGAGATTCACAGCTTCATGTGAACGGAAAAGCAATTCTGCTGAAAGGGACCAACCTTCATGAACACGACGACATCAACGGGCATGTTGTAAGCGAGGAGTTGATCCTTAAAGACATACAGACAATGAAAAGCCATAACATCAATGCAGTCAGGACATCGCATTATCCTCAGCAGGAGTTATGGTATGAGATGTGCGACAAATACGGTCTCTATCTTGTCGGTGAAGCAAATATTGAATCTCATGGAATAGGGTATAACAAGGATGTGACACTTGCCGACAAGCCGGAATGGGCTGCAGCTCACATGGCCAGAATGCAGGCTATGGTCGAGAGAGATAAGAACCATCCGTCTGTCATTATCTGGTCGCTTGGTAATGAGGCTGGCGACGGCCATAATATGCTTGCCAATTATAAATGGACAAAGCAACGTGATCCTTCGCGCCCCGTTCAGTATGAACGTGCGGAAAAAAGTACCAACACCACCGAAAGACATACTGACATCGTGTGCCCGATGTATGCAGGTATTGAACATATTGAAAGTTATGCAAAGGACGAAAACAATGACCGGCCTCTGATCCTGTGTGAATACGCTCATGCCATGGGAAATTCGACCGGCAACCTGCAGGATTACTGGGATGTAATCGAAAAATACCCAAAACTTCAGGGTGCATTCGTGTGGGACTGGGTCGACCAGGGACTGCTGACGACCAATGAGAAAGGAGAAAAATTCTGGGCATACGGAGGTGATTTCGGAGAAGAGGGCGTTCCCAGCGACGGGATATTCTGCATCAACGGCCTGGTGTGGCCTGACCGGAACGGAAAACCCGGGCTGAGCGAGGTAAAACGTGTATACCAGTATATTGGGTTTGAGCCTGTCGACCTCAGGGCAGGACTGGTAAAGATCAGAAACAAATATGATTTCACCAATCTGGCAAAATTCAGTTTCGACTGGGAAGTGATGTCCGACGGAGCGGTTATACAGTCTGGCAGGCTTTCATTCCCGGGCCTGGCACCTGACAATGAACTGCTGGTTAAGATCCCTCTTAACAATATCAATCCTGCCCCGGGAACGGAATATTTCCTTAACCTGAAGGCCTCAAGGAACGATGAGTGGAACCTTGTTCCGGAAGGTCATGTTTACGCGGCTGCACAGTTCCTTCTGGCATCGAACGACAGCAGGATAACCATGGATGAGAGTTCTTATGGAATTCTGCAAACAAATCCCACAGGGACAAATCTTGAAGTGGCAGGGGAGAAGATAAAGGTTGTATTCGACCTTAAGACAGGGCGGATGACATCACTTTCATTCAAGGGAAAGGAACTCCTTCTGCAAAGCCCTCAGCCCGACTTCTGGAGGCCTCCGACAGATAATGATTATGGATACGGAATGAACAGATGGATGGGTGTATGGAAGAAAGCCGGAGAAAATGCCATTGTTACCCGTGTCGACATAAAACAGCCGGGAATAGGGAAGGTGGTCGTCAATTTCAGGTATGATATCCCCGGCCCCGACAGCGTTAAAATTGCAGGATTTTCATCAACATATACTATTCTCGGCTCATCAGATGTAATAATTTCAAACAGCTTTGAGAAAATATCGGAAAAGATACCTGAGATACCAAGAATGGGTATGCAGATGCAGCTTCCTGTTCAGTACTCAAACCTGAAATGGTTTGGTCGGGGTCCACATGAAAATTACTCCGACAGGAAGACTTCCGCCGATATCGGACTCTATGTTAGCAGTGTGGCTGACCAGTATACACCTTATATCAGGCCTCAGGAAAATGGTTACCGTACCGATACAAGATGGCTCACCCTGACCGATGAAAATGGCAGCGGGATACTTGTGACAGGAGATCCGCTGGTATCTTTTGCGGCTCTTCATAATGTGCATGATGATTTTGAATCGCCGGGCAGCCTTGCACGCTACAGGAGGGATGCGAAGACTGCCAATACCCATACCGATGACGTTAAGCCACGCGAACTTGTGAACCTCAACGTCGACCTTGGCCAGATGGGAGTGGGCGGCGACAACAGCTGGGGTGCCAGGATACACCCACAGTATCGTCTCACAGAAAGGCATTATGAATACTCCTTCAGGATCAGACCTGTAGAAAAGGATGACGATGTGCTGAAACTTGCAAAGGAAGACTTCTGAATCAGTATTTTAATTCAGCCCTAAGAACTTCGTTTTCACCGGTTATCACATTTTTAACATCGTAGATAAGCGGAGCGCTTACCTTTTTGGACAGGACCACCCTGGTGACCCCGTTGGCAGCAATGATGATTGTTCCGGGTGCACCGGCAGGTCCGTTTACAAGAGTGAAGGGTATATCCGAATTGTTGGTTATCTCGAAGTAAAGGTTCCTGTCATTTTCATGATATGGTTTTCCAACTTTTATGCACTGGTGGAAAAATGGTTTTGCGTACTCTTCCATACCAGCTATCATGTCGTTGAAGTATGCCAGGGTTCGCCTGGCGAACATTGCTTCCTTAAGTGCATCATGCGTTCTCTCCTTAGCGAAGACAAGTGTCATGGGCCGGTGCGTGTTTTTTGAAGCCGGATATGAATCGCTTATCAGACCGTGGTTATCACTGTTGGCCATCACCGCCAGGTTGTTGGTTTTGCAGAATGTCATCACAAGCGGATAATATTCATTGCTGTTGAAGAACTCTATTCCATGAAGCCATCCGTTCTTGATAAGCCGGTGATGTATATCGTACATCCTGGGAATGCCGTCAGGCTGCTGTGACTTCCAGCCCGGGTGGTTCCATAGCAGGAAGGCTCCCTGTTTTATAGCAGCTTCGAAGACGTTCCATACCGAATCAACAGCAAGGAGGTTGGCATCCTCAATAAAAAGCGCATTAAGGTGACCAGGAGGCATGCTCCTTGTGATCTCTGCTCCCCGGACAAGAATGAGGTTATATTCTTTGGCTGTGTTCTGAGCTATTTTCCATGAGGCATTGTGATCAGCAGGAATGTAATCTTTATGAGGCATATACTCAAGGTGGTCGGTAATGGCAATGGCATCGAGCCCGTCGCGCACTGCTTCTCCAACCCTTACTGTGGGCCATACATTACCATCGGAAAAAACAGTGTGAAGATGAAAATCACACTTCAGGGTCACATACCCCGGCAGGTCAGGTAAACTGACAATTTTCTTCTGGCCATACGATACCGTAAGTGTCAGTACGGCAACCAATAAAATAAATATAAGCTTCTTCATATCTGATAAATTTATTTTGTCCTGTTCCTTTATCCCTTATCTCCGAAATCCACCTTCCGAAATCCACCTTCCGAAATCCACCTTCCGAAATCCACCTTCCGAAATCCGCCTTCCGAAATCCGCCTTCCGAAATCCGCCTTCTTTCTTCATATTTCCTCATAAAAATATGCCATTTTTTCATCTGCATCATCCCATGTGTATATTTTTCTATTTCTGTTTATAAAATAGAAATTGAGCATTGCAAAATCGCCTGCACACATAGTGGTATGGACGAAGAGGAGAATTGACAGACTCCATTTCCATAACCCCGGCAGGTAGAGTATGAGAATGATGAGTGTTACGCTTATTATGGCGAAAGGCACAAGAGCAACCGGAATAAAAGCGTTTTTGCTCATCACGTGCCTGTGTGCTGTGACGTAGAAGATATATTGCTTCAGGTCGGCCCCGATCCTTATTCTTCTTGCTCCTGTGAAGAAAAAGGGTATAATGTGCATAAGTTCATGGACCGGGATTAACAGGACAGGGAACACGATGAACCCGAGAATGGTATGCATGAGGATATTCCTGAAAGGGAAATAACCAGAAATACTAATCCTTATGTTCAGAGCCAGTCCTATAGTGATTATGCATGCAGTAAGGAAGAACAGGGTAATCCATGTTTTCCGCCGCAGATAATCAAGGACGAAACCAACAAGGTCGCCGTAGGGTACAGATTCTATCTGCCTGAACCTTGAAACATCCTGCAGGTCTTCAGGGCTGAGTTGCATGCAAAAGGTTTTTACAAAATTACCTTTTTGCAGCATATAAAAAAAGAGTGTCTTAAAAGGAGGAAATCTGACCACAATGATAGGGGGAATACCTTTCTGGTTCCGAAAAGATCCGATTGTCGGTATCAAATCTATTCGTCTAAAGCGTACCCCCGTCTTTAGTTGCGGTCATAACAGATTTTTAAGACACCCTCGTCACACTCTCTGATTCGTATGAAGATCAGTGACAAACTGACTTGTTGATGGTAATGCTGTTAGTTGCGTAACTGTATGTCAGAGAACCGATATAATGAGTACCCATGTCGCCGATAAGGTTGAAATGCCAGGTCAGGTACAACGATTCGTCAATATAATATTTGTCAACTTCTCTAATCCTGAATACCTCTCCTGTGTAGCTTGTTACCTCGCCTTTCAACTGGTCAGTCTCCCATTGAAATTTTCCATCCTGGTAGTGAGCAACGTAGTGAACGCGTATTGTTCCGCCTTCCAACAGATCGACCAGTACACCGTCGCAAAAAACAGGTGACCAGTAT
>DAIOVL010000060.1:0-6431 GCA_036759025.1 Bacteroidales bacterium | reverse complement strand
CAGGTAAATACGATTTCAGATCAGGTGATATGTAACGGGTCGATGGTAACAACGATATTCTTCGGAACGGTCAATTCAGGAGGAGTGACAACTTACTCATGGACCAATGACAATACCAGCATAGGACTGACTGATAACGGAACTGGCAATATAATTGCCTTCCCTGCAGTAAATAATGGTCTTATACCTGAGGTTGCAACCATCACTGTAACACCGCATTTCACCAACGGGTCGGTTACCTGCGACGGACCGGCAGAGACCTTTACCATCACTGTAAATCCTTCGGGACATGTTAACGATCCTGCCGACCAGGAAGTTTGCAGCGGATCAGCTGTTACGGCCGTTACATTCACCTCGAACAACGGAGTAGGTACGACTACTTACAGCTGGACGAACAATGCACCTGTTATAGGCCTGGCAGCCAGCGGGACAGGCGACATAGCATCCTTCAATGCTGTCAATAACGGAATTATCCCCATAGTGGCAACGATAACAGTTACGCCTCATTTCACGTACGGTTCTGTAACATGTACCGGACCCTCAGAGTCGTTTACGATAACCGTAAATCCTCTGCCCTTTGCCACACTTAGCGGTGGAGCAACGATCTGTCTGGGTGAATCTGCAATACTGAATGTAAACCTGCCGGTAGGATTGGGCCCGTTCGAAGTGGATATTGATCCGGGTATAAACAGGATAAATTATAACAGCGGAGAAGATATTATTGTAAGTCCTGTTAATACAACTACTTACACGATTACAAGAGTTCGTGATGCCAACGGATGCGAGGTTACAGGTCTGCCATACCTCACAGGTTCTGCAACAGTTACAGTAAAACCTGATCCCCTGATTACCCTGGAGCCTCTGTCGGCAGAGACATGTGAATACGGTATAGTGACATTCAAGGTTGAAGCCAGCGGTATTGACAATACATACCAGTGGTATGAAGACAGAGGTCTTGGTGCAGGATTCACACAGGTGGTTGATACAGGTCTCTATTTCGGGGCAACTACACCAACCCTTTATCTCTTCGGAGCGACGAGGGATATGAACGGATACGTTTACAGAGCTGTAGCCTCATCATGCGGAACAGATGCATTTTCGAACGACGTCACATTAACGGTTAACACTGCTCCGGAGATCATCTTCCAGCCGAAAGACACAACCATCTGTTCAACTGATAATGCAGCCTTCGGCGTGGTGGCAGAAGGAACAAACCTTTCATACGAATGGCAATTCAAGGCTCCTTCAGCCCCATTCGCAACTGTTGTGGACGATGGGATCAACTTCATCGGCCAGGGTACTGATACCCTTAGGATACTTAATGCTCCGGGAAGCTTCAATAACTACATTTTCAGGCTGATACTTGATGGAACATGCGGATCATCGATTTACTCAAATTATGTTACCCTGCGTGTGAATGTTCCGCCTACAGTATCAAAGCATCCTGTTCCGGCAGCAGTTTGTAACGGCAGCGGACCTGTCTACTTTGTATCCTACGGAGCGGGAATGATTGACTCTCTCAGATGGCAGGTAACCCGTGATGGAGGATTTACCTGGCATGACATTTATGATAATGAGATCTATAGCGGCACCACATCTCAGCAGCTTGCACTCATAGATGTTCCGGATACACTCAACAACTATCAGTACCGGCTTGCATTTCAGGCATTCTGCGCAACCACTTATTCCAACGGAGCCCTGCTCACGGTTCATCCTCTGCCCGAAGTTACATTTGCCGAAGATCCGATACCTGCATGCGGCGGAGTAGGCTTTGAACTGACACCGATAATAAGTTCAGGGACAGCACCATGGGCTACTCATACATGGACAGGAGACGTTGGCCCACTTAATAATTACTTCATCCAGAATCCTACGTTCAGAACCCTGATCGCAGATACTTATAACCTGACCTACAGGGTAAGAGATAATAATGGATGTTTTGGTGAAGGCAGCGTGTCGGTTGTCGTGGATTCACCTGATCCGACTTTTACAACAGTACCTGACTTTGGCTGTACCCCGGCAGAAATAACCTTTACGAAGGACATGACCGGAATGGCAAGCTGGAGCTGGAACTTCGGAGATGGTACACCGGTAAATATAACTGATGAGAGTCCTGTTCATACCTTCATTAATACGACTCCGTCGACGGTACTTTACCGGACAGTAACACTTACTGTAAACTCCCTGGCCGGTTGTACCGCAAGCAGTTCGGCAATGGTAACGGTTTACCCGGCTGTAGATGCCTCCTTCACGGCAAGCGATGACAGTGTCTGCAGTGGCAGCGTGATAACCTTTACTGCAATGCCTGGAGCAAGTAATTACTCATGGGACTTTGGCGATGGCACTCCCGACGGATTCGGACTGGCTCCGACACACATCTACCTTAATACCGGAACACCGGTCACCAGAACGGTCAAGCTTGTAACGACCTCATTCTACGGGTGTAAGGACTCGACAACATTTGATATCGTCGTTCTTGCCCAGCCGCAGGCTCAGTTTGAGGCAGTGCCTGAATCGCAGACATATCTGCCGGGTGGTAACAGCTTCCAGTTCAACGATCTGACGACACCTGCAGGCTTACCGTGGAATTATGACTGGGATTTTGGTGACGGAGGCTCTTCCTCGGTTAATAATCCTTCACACATCTATACAGGATCCATTGCAACCTTCGATGTAGTACTTACAGTTTCAAATGAGAAGTGTTCAAGCCAGATAAGCCATCAGGTCACCATTCTGCCTGAACCGCCGGTAGCTGACTTTGATTCGATACCTTCCGGGTGTGCTCCTCTTTCTATCGAGATCAAAAACACCACCGTGAATAAAGACACGCCGGGAACAACCTTCCTGTGGAAGTTTGGTGACGGAGGCATGTCGGTGGAGGAGAATCCGACCTACACTTATTTCTCACCAGGCACCTATGTTGTTGAGCTTAGGGTTACCGGTCCGGGTGGAACATCGACAAAACAGCAGGTGGTTCATGCATACATTTCACCTCAGGCTTACTTTGAAGTTGCACCCCAGCTGGTTTATGTGAACGATGAACGTGTAAGGTGCTTTAACCTGACACAGAATGCCGATTACTATCTGTGGGACTTTGGCGATGGAGACACTTCGAGGCAGAAAGAACCTTTCCACAAGTACATGGAGGAAGGTGTTTATGACATAACTCTCTGGGCTTACTCGAGTAACGGCTGTTCCGACAAATACGTTCTGTCACCGGCAGTCACCGTTGAGCCTCCCGGCGAGGTAAGATTCTCCACAGTCTTCAAACCTAACCTGGATGGACCTATTGAGCGTACCGATCTGCCTACGGGAGGAACAGAGATAGACCAGTTCTTCTTCCCGCCGATCAGGGAGAAGGTTACCAACTACAAGTTGCAGATATTCAACAGGCAGGGCATGCTTATCTTCCAGAGCAACAGTATCAATATCCCGTGGAACGGTTACTACAAGGGGCAGCTTTGTCCGCAGGGAGTATATGTATGGTACGTTGAAGGAAAGTATGCCAATGGCAAGCCCTTCAAGATGGTGGGTGATATTACCCTTCTGCATTAAAAAGGTCAGATCATTCTTTTCAGCCCCCTTCCTGAATGTCAGGAAGGGGGTTTTTATTTGATCTAAGGGCCGATTTATTTAGAATCGTTATAAATTAAGGTCTTTTCATCAAAATTTGTGGAAAATTGATGTCACAAAATGGCACCTTGTTACATGTGTATATAGAATTATTTTAGAACCTGATCAGTAGCTAAATTAAAACCAGATTGATTATGCAATTCTATAATCAGATAAGGCGTATTGAGAGGTTAGACCTTTTATTGCGCAGGAGAGCGACGGGCACTCCGGAGGAGCTTGCTGAAAGGCTGGGCATATCGGTAAGTCAGGTTTATCAGGTCATCAGACTGATGAAGGATGAGCTTAAGGCGCCGATTTATTATTCACGTGTTGACAGAAGTTATTGTTACCGCAATAACGTAAAGTTTGTATGTGATTTCATAGAGGTTGAGGAGTAACAGGTCAATTACAGAATTATGCTGTGGCGGGAAGGAAGGAGCAGTCCCGGGATCATGTATTTTGTACTTCCACTGTCACGGGGCCTGCAAGCGGGAATCAGCCAGCCGGATCATAAATGGCCGGCGCTGTTGATGGTTGCGATGCTGTTTTTCCCCCTTGTATCAATTCCATGTGATCCTGAGCACAGGGAATGATCTGCATTAGTTATGCAGAATTATATTAAGTAGGGTGTGGGTTTTAGAAATCTGTGCCTCTTTTTAGTTTCAGGCAGGATTCTCTCTTAAAATTTTTTGAAAAAAATTCGAAACTCCGAAAAAATCGGAGTTTTAGGTTTTATATTCGTTATCTCGACAAACATAGGTCGGGGCATTTCTTCGTGCTGAATAAAATTTTATGAGAGCTTTTTGAAAAGGTGATGCATCTGATTACTGGTAAGCCTTCCTGGCTTGCCAGTAAAAGATGCTTGTATTCATGAACCTGGTTGCAAGTGACGGCAGTTATTGACTAACAATTTTGGGTTAAGGATTAGCTGATAGATTACAAAATAATGCTTCTTGATCTTGACATAGGAGTGGCAATGCGGAAGGATAAGTATATCGTTTCGAACGGCAATGACAGATACTTCATAGTTAACGGCAATACATTAAAAATGATCAGGTCCTTACAGTCAAATTCAACAATAGAATCGGCATATAGTGCTTATCTGCGGGATCATGGACAGGAAGTGACCTTTGAACATTTTCAGAAAGTCTCAGATAATTTGACAGACAGATTTAAGAGCAGGCGTGAAGATATTTTAAATCAATATCTGTATTTAAAAATAAAAATCATTCCCTCAAGGATAGCCGGAAAGTTAGGCCGGGTTTTTACATTCCTGTTTAATGGGAAGTTGTTCTATCCCCTTCTTTTATGTGGTTTATTGATTAACATTATCAACTCATTATTATTATTCTCTGGTAATTTGAAGGCCTCCGGACTTAACTTTTCTGTTGAGGCTGCTTTTATGTATGGGATATTGTTGATGGCAGCCCCTGTGATTCATGAATTTGGTCACATTGCCGGGTGTGAAAAGTACGGAGCACGCCATGGGGCTATCGGTATAGGGTTCTATTTTATATTTCCTGTTTTTTATTCGGACGTGTCAGGTATCTGGATGATCACAAGGAATGATAGAATCAAAGTGAACCTGGGAGGGATATACTTTGAATTGATTTATATGCTTCTCCTGTTAGCCATTTCCTTAATTACACAAAGCTACCTTTTCAGAGTAGTTTCATTTATCAATTTCACAATTCTTCTGCAACAGCTAAATCCTTTTTTAAGGTATGACGGGTACTGGGTTTTAAGTGATATTCTTGATTATCCAAATCTAAAACCAAATTCCAAAAGAGCCATGATAGACATATTTAATAACATTTCAGGTCGAAGGTCCGTAAAATTAAACCGTGGAGCAGCCTTGCTGGCTGTATTCGGTTTTATGAGCTACGGAATTATACTGATTCTGCTGTTTGTTATCTTTTTCTCCTATACCAGGGAAATAGTTGAATTTCCGATAACAGTTTTCCGGCTTGTCAGGGATCTCATTTCGGGTAATCCGGACATGAGTTCAGTCAATTTCGGTGTTCTGATCATGGCTGCTCTGTTCTACTTTCTGATAATTCAGTTAATCTGGAGGACAATAAAGATCAGGTTTTTTAAACGGGATAGAAAATCTGAGCCAAACAAAAATTCCCGGATCATTAACTAAACTCTTCAACTATGGAAAATTTAAATGTTTTTGAAATCGAAGATCTTGAACAAAGATTTGAATTTCGAACTGCAGGTGACTTCTGGTCAAGTTTATGGGATGGTATTTGCTGGTTTGTAGAATCAGTGGCTGATATCTTCCAGACTATCTGGGAAACAGCAAGTATTTCTCTAGGTGAAAATTTTGATAGTCATGCCACATCACTTGGTATTTCATTTAAAGATTTTTTTGCTACTCTGGGAGAAAACTGGGCCGAGACATATAATGAATACTTCGGGATTGCCGAGTAAATGATTTGACGGATAAGGATGTCTCAGAAAATAACTGAATTGTCAGCTTTTATTTTTTTGCATTTTATCCGAATTTGGGAGTAACGAAAATCAAACAGTGACTATTTGGTTAACAGAACATCAAAAAGCAGATCAAATGTTGAAGTAAAATTTGAGACATCCTTATTCATATAAAAGCCTAAAGAATATTAAATTTGAAAGACAAGCTTTAAACATGAACAGATATAAGTCCATTATTGTCTTTTTAGTATTAACTCCTGCTGAATTATTATCCCAGGTTAATGGTTATATTTTTGATTCAGTGGATAAAAATCCTATTCCCTTTGTAAATATCTGGGTTCAGGATGAAAATTCTGGCACAACCTCAGATAAAAAGGGTTTTT
>DAIOVL010000059.1:2760-6634 GCA_036759025.1 Bacteroidales bacterium | reverse complement strand
TCTTCAGAACTAATGAATTTACCGCCCGTGTTATTCCGGCCTGGGAGTTCATGAAGACCAGAATGTGACAGGATTTCGGAAGGCGGATTTCGGATTTGTGATTTCGGATTAGGAGGATCCGCCAGTTGGCGGAGACGACATCCCCTCTGCGGGACTTCGATCTCCTCTTTCGTAAATAATTTCACCTCACAACTCACTACTCACAACTCACATCTTCTCCTCTTTCCGCTATTGCAGAATCTCCTTTTCACTACGATCTCACCTTCTCCCCCTCACCCACTCTTCCACCTTCCTCCTTCCTGCTTACTGCTTCTTTCAAAAAAAATTCCAGCCAACGGACCCTACATTCCATTTTATCTCATATCTTTATACTTATAAACCGGTTTAAAGTTTAATACCTGCCGACAGATGAACTTTAAATATCTTTTTAAGGTCAGAAGGAAGTGCTTTACAACCCTGGCTCTGACCTCAGTAATGGTGTTTCATACATTCAGCCAGCAGACCCCCCAGTACCCTTTGTTCCACAGGATGGTCTCTCCCTTCATCTTCAACCCGGCCATAGCCGGAAGCAAGGATTTCTTTTCTGTGGATATTTCAGCAGGCAAATTCGGCAAAGCCAACTCCCAGCTGGTAAGCGGTAACATGAGGCTCTCAAAGAAACCGCTGATATATCATTCTTCACCACCGATACCACAGTTCACAAACATCGGCGTGGGAGCTTATTTCTTCAGCGACTATGACGGAGCAACACGTAAAACAGGTTTCGGTGCCACAGGATCATACCATCTGCCTCTCGACAAAGACGGACTTTCATTCCTCTCCGCAGGCGTGACTGCCAAAGTAATTTATAACGACTATGCCGGCAATACAGATCTCGGGGAAGCCCCTTCAACGGAATTCTTTCCCGATTTTGATGCCGGACTTTATTATTACAGTCCGACACTTTATGCTGGTATCTCCGCAACAAACCTGATGGGCACACCGTCAAATAAAGATACTTTAAGCACATATTCAATCCCGGTGTCACGGCAGCTGTTTTTTATGGCCGGATATAAGATTGTCCTCAGCAGACAGAAAAATATCGTTCTTGAACCTGTGATTATCCTCAATTCCGACGATTCATTCTCCGGTGAGGTGATCGACATGATCCAGCCTGCCCTGAAGCTCTATGCTGGAAACTTCTGCGCAGGAACATATTTCAACGATTTCGACAGGCTCTCCTTCTTCTTCCAGTATAAGTACAACTCCTTCTATGTGGGAGCATATTTCTCTCTTCCCCACAACGAACCCTTCTATAAATCACCTCTGATAGAAGAAATTGCCGTGGGCATAAACCTTTCATCCATAAAATCAGGAATATCAAGGATGTATCACTGGTAATACAGGAATCAGATGAAGACTTTATTACAAACATTTATTATATTGATGCTGTCAGCAGCCTCTCATTCCTTAAGCCATGGAAATGAGTACCACGGAAGCTCCTTAACAGGATCAGTGACAGCCAGACCCGATACAGTAATTAACGGAGGCTTCATCAGAGTCGACACCTTCGGTCTGAATATCATGCCTCCGTCATCGGGAGTGCGCTTCTACAAAGACGGTATCCTCTTCCTGTCTTCTTCCAAAGCAGAAAATAAAATGCTCACCGAACATGTGTCGTTCGGCAGAACAGAAGCCATGTATGCATCCCTGAAAGACCTTCAGCTTGAAAACCATACTCCTTTTTCCTCTTCGGCAAGCTTTGCATACCCCTGCGATGCCGTTACATTCAGCAAAGATTTCAGAACAATGTATTTTACCAGACTGGCCTCTCCTGAGGGAGTTGAGAAAATATTCAGGGCTGTTACCGGTGAAGGAGGAACCGGCATCTGGACTATCGATGAATCTCCGTTAAACATTTGTACCGGAGATGCAACATACACTCATCCTGCACTTTCGGAAGATGGTAAAATATTGATCTTTGCATCAGACCGTGAGGGAACGATCGGAGGAATGGATCTTTTCATATGCCAGCTTGAAGGAAGCACATGGTCGGAACCCAAGAACCTGGGAGATGCCATCAACACCAGGTCGGAAGAGATGTATCCCTATCTTGATTCACAGAACAACCTTTATTATTCGTCCGACGGACTTCTGGGCTATGGAGGATATGATATTTACGTCTGCAAATTCAGGGGCAACACATGGGAGGCGCCGGTAAACCTCACAAACCCTGTCAATACCATTTACGACGATGTCGCTTTCTCAATCGACAGGAATGACGGAAAGACTGCCTTCTATACCATCAAGGAAAAAGAAGGAAAGAAATCCGTTAGCCTTTTGAAGGTGAGCATGACAGGAACTATCGCAGGGGAAAATGTCATGAACCTTTCACAGTTCTTTACCAATCCGGCCACAAGGAACATAGTCTTAATAGTAACCGAACCTCCAGTGGAGGCAACCGACAGGCGTGAAGCCACCGACAGGGCAAGAGGCAGAGGAGATGGCAATATCGTATACAGGGTGCAGATTCTTACCAGTTTCAACCCGAAGACAAGGCAGATCATCAACCTCGAAGGCACCGATTATGCCATCTATGAATATCTCTATTCAGGAGCATACAGGTTGTGCGTCGGTGAGTTCAGCACAATTACCCCGGCCATAGAGCTGAGAAACAAATTCATCCGAAACGATTATCCGCAGGCATCTGTGGTGGTGTTCAGAAACAATGTCAGGTCATTCGATCCCGAGCTTCTTGAAGAACCGGCAGGACTTACTGCAGTAACACAGCCTCCGCCAGCAGCAGAACAAAAAACTCCTCCTCCTGTTGTTGAAACAAAAGAAGAGGTAAAACAGGAAGTCGCAGCTCCTGAAACAAAAAAAACTGAACCTGTGAAGCAACCCGAAGCTAAACCAGTTCCACAAAAGCCGGTAACGACACCTCCCGCAGCTGCAACAAAGCAGGAAACAGCAAAACCGGCTGCCCAACCTCCTGCTGAAGAGGAAAAAGATGCAGTGGTATACAGGGTTCAGATACTTACCAATGCATCACCAAAAGGAAGCTATAAACTCACTATCGCCGGCAGGGTATACGATACCTACGAATACAAATATGCCGGTGCTTACCGGACCTGTGTAGGTGAATTCAGCAGCCTTGCTCCTGCAAGGGACTTCCAGAATGTTTGCCGCAAAAACGGTCATTCCCAGGCCTTTGTCGTTGCCTTTAAAGATGGCGTCAGGTCGACCGATGCAGCGCTTTTTAGATGATTTCGGATTGCGGAAGGTGGAATTCGGAAGGAGGATTTCGGAAGGAAAATTTCGGAAGGAGAATTGTGGAATTAGGATTTACAGGAAGTTAGAATGAATAAGGAAGATCTTAAGAACAGGACAAAAAAGTTTGCCCTGATGATCATTCGGATTGTAGAGGAACTTCCAAACACCAAAGCTGGTAATGCAATCGGGAATCAGCTAATCCGATCAGGTACATCAGTTGCTGCTAACTACCGCACTGCATGCAAGGCCAGAAGTAACGCTGATTTCATTTCTAAGATCACTGTGGTTGAGGAAGAAGCTGATGAATCCTTATTCTGGCTTGAACTCATTGAAGAATCCGGACTTCTTAAGAAAGAGATAATAGAGAAAGTAAAAAGAGAGGCTGATGAATTGACTGCAATATTCACATCGGCAGGAAAAACCGCCCGTCTTAAAAATCCCAAAAATCATAAATGATAAAATCCGAAATCTCCCTTCCGAATTCCGAAATCAAAAAAATCCGAAATCTACCTTCCAAAATCCGCCTTCAAAAAAATCCGAAATCTACCTTCCGAATTCCGCCTTCAGAAATTCCGAAATCTACCTTCCAAAATCCACCTTCAAAAATTCCGAAATCAACCTT
>DAIOVL010000059.1:0-2660 GCA_036759025.1 Bacteroidales bacterium | reverse complement strand
AAATTCCGAAATCTACCTTCCAAAATCCACCTTCAAAAATTCCGAAATCAACCTTCCGAAATCCGAAATCTTATTAATCGGTTTGAAATTTTCCCCTAGATAAAAATCAGCGTATCCTTCACCACCTCCCCCTTCCCGGTGATGCCGTACACCTTTAGTCCGATGCTGGGGATGGCTCCCGTGAAGATGTCGGATATGGGTGCAAAGGCTTCCTTGATGTCATCCAGCTCTTTCATATCCTCATAATCTTCTATGGGAAGATAAAGATGGATGATAAGGACATAGTCGGGGTCTTTGATTTTGATGAGGGTCTTGATGATCTTTGCCAGCCATATTGACGAGGCTGTATTGAAATATTCGAGGTTGAGCCTCAGGTTGGTTGTGGGACGTGGACTCCTGATATATTCTTCAACCCATTCAAAGACAGGCTCATAAATCTTTGCAGCATTCTCCGGGATCGATTTCCCCGAAATTATCAGATCACCGGTATTAAGATCCAGGTCTACCTGAGGTGTTTTTACTGTAGCTTCTATTACAAGATTCTGAGACGTCATTTCCGTCTTTTAAATTCTTAAAGTTTTCTTTTCCCCGAAGTAACTATTCAAATGTAATACATAAAAAAAGAAAAGTAAATACTGTTAGTCAACAAAAAAAGGCATGTTATCAAATAAATAAACCCTTTTATAATACCGTCAAATGCCCAGTTACAGAGCAGTTGTTGATAACCCTGTTAATAAATATCTGCGCTTATGTCCTTCGTATGCTGTCTTTTAACCTTTGAATATGACCTCTGCCGAGTCCTTTAACCTCACACCCGAGTCTGAAATATTGCTTAATATTTTCATCTGAGAGGATCCCGAAACAGTCAATTATGGCGGCCGGATGACCGATTGTCTTAACGACCTCCGCGGGATCGAGAGTAAGATATTGCTGGTGGGGAACGGCCAGAACCACGGCATCGACATCGTTAAGAGCGCTGCCCAGGTCTTTTTCAACGCGTATATCGGTAAGCTTGTCCTGGTTCCGGAAAAAGCGTGCCTTGCTCTGTCCCGGCCCGGGATAGGTATCCTGCTGCTCAAACTCCCACCAGTGATCTACATAGGGATCGTGTACCCTGATCTCGGCTCCCATCTCTGCAAGCTTGCGTATAACTATCTCGGAGCCGCTGTACCGTGTATCGCCCACGTCTTCGCGGTAGGCAGCACCAAGAATAAGCACATCTGCTGAAGCTATCGGCTGACCCATGTTGCGGAGAGCATCACGAACAAGTTGTCCTACATGAAGTCCCCGTGTATCATTAATGTCGATGGCCATAGGTGTTATCCTGAAGATGTCATCTTCAAAACCCAGAATATGCTTGTATGCCCAGACTCCCAGACCGCCGTCCTTGGGAAGACAATAACCTCCTATGCCCGGACCGGGGAAGATCATGTTGCTGTGAGTAGGACGCACCTTTATGGCTTTAATTACTTTAATAAGGTCTACACCGTTTCTTTCTGCAAAGAGGCTCCATTCATCGAGGAAAGCAAGTATCGTTGCCCTGTAGCTGTTCTCAACGATCTTGGCTGTCTCTGATTCAATGGGACGGTCCATCACTGTGAGAGGGAACTTTTCAGTATTCAGAACTTCATTAAGGAACTTCACCACCCTTTTCTTTGCCTCTTCATTAATACCGCTGCAAACCCGCCAGAAGTCGCGTATGCTTGCAACATAATTACGTCCGGGCATCACCCGCTCATAGCTGTGTGCAAGAAGAGGATCGGATTCCAGGCCTCTTTTTTTAAAGATCTTCTTCATTATTGGATATGCAACCTGTTCTGTAGTTCCGGGAGCTACGGTTGTCTCGATGAGAACAAGTGCTTCAGGCGGAACATGTTCTGCAATAACGGCCAGCGATGCTTCGAGTGCCGCCATGTCGGTCTCCCCGTTGCGGACATTTCCGAGGTCATCCTTGAGGTAATCACACTGAACATCGACAACGACCACGTCGGCCAGCTTCAGAACGTCGTAAGTAAAAGTGGCTACCAGGGTTTTCTTCTTATTGACGCAGCGGTCGATCATGGGGTCGACCTCGGGATCTTCAGCTTTTACCGGCGAGACACCCCTGTTGAGAAGAGGTATCTTCCAGTAACTTCTTGCGCTGGGACGTTGCATCCCGATGACGAACTTCGAGGGATTTCCATCCTTGTCCACTGTATCTGCAACGATGGCTGCCATAACTGCACCTACGAATCCTACACCCATTACCACGACTATCTCGCGGCCCATGGAACGTTCGGCGTCGACTCTCTTTCTGAGGCCTTCAAACTCATTCTGATAATCTTCGGGTTTCGGCAGCGGGAACTTCTCTCCTGCCGGGCTGATTGAATAGTTTTCGCTCATGTTGGAAATAATATGGATGATTTAGGTTAAAAATTCAATTTATATGTACTCACCTCCTGCCCGTTTTTTGCTCATGAACTCACCCCCCCTGCCCCCCCCTCTCTACTGAAGCAGAGAGGGGGGAGTGGTAAACTGTACTCACCCCTTTCCCCCTGTCACATTGACTCACTCCCTGCTCCGCTCAACACCCCCATTCTTTGGTTTTACCAGAGAAGGGGGGCAGGGGGGGGGATGAGTGCATTCCGAATGTAAATATAATTATTGTAAACAATATGCTC
>DAIOVL010000058.1:106-6896 GCA_036759025.1 Bacteroidales bacterium | reverse complement strand
ATACATCACCGAGCTCTTTCCCATCTCCGTCAGTGCCGGATTCTTTTACAGGTTTTGAAAAAACAAAACCGCAGATTATAATATACCGCTCATAGGATTACACTGTTCCATTGTATAATGATAATCCGGTTCTGTTGGATTTAATTTACCGGCTGTTGCATTTGAAGTAGCTTTAAATATAAAAGACATGGAATGAAAGCAAAGAAAGCACTTCTGATGACGCTGTTACTTGTGATTTCAGCATGCGTTTTCTCACAAAAGAAATTTGAGGGCGGATTAACTGTTGGCACGGGGTTTACTGATTTCAGAGGTCTGGATGCTGAATATATGACTGAGGATATGAGTATTACCCTGTCGGATGCAATTGGCGAATACTTTCCCATTGAATCTTCATCAAGGAATTTTACGCTGACAGTGGGTGGATTTGTTACCTACAATATTCTGCCCTGGCTTGGATTAAGAGGCGCTGTTGAATATACCCCGAAAGGTGAGCAGTATGGAGGAGACCTATACCTGTCGACCAATCTAAACATGGAGTCAATAGTACTGAAGTACTCGTCTGTTTTCAAGCTGACATATCTTGAATTTCCGGTTTCATTACAGCTGTCTACCCGATCAAAGAAGAAAGAGAAAAACTTTTACGTGTTTGTAAATATGGGAGTAGCACCGGCCATGAATCTCTCAGCCAAATATGATATGACCCTGAGTCTGGTAGAACAGGGGTTCAACAACAGTGGTATTACATCCGATGTTATAGAAAGCGAAAGTGACTCAGGTGATCTCGACGGGATTAGTTCAACTGACCTGGGAGTACTTGTTTCAACCGGAGTTGTTTTCAATTCGATCGGGGTTGATATCAAGCTGACCAACGGAAGAAAGAGCATCTTTGAAGATCCGGAAGAAGGCTACATAAGGAACAATACCATTACCGCCGCCATGTGGATTGTATTCTGAGCCACCAAAGGCAAACCCGGGCATTTCACCAATACAAAACACACATCAGTGGCACTGGTGTGTCAGAAGGTCACCAGCAATCCGACTCCTGCTGAACGCCCATAATAATATCGGGGAACAATTTTTACATCCAACGCCACAGACGGAGTCTTTATATAGTAATTGCTGTATTTGGGAACAAATGCTCCTATTGCTCCTCCTATGAGAGCTCCTCCCCCGGTGAAGCCAAGCACAAAAGGAACCCAGTTAATACCGGATGTTTCACCATAATCGCCCAGCGCTTCGCCTTCTGCAGTGAGCACCCCGACGAGTGCAGAGAGGCACATCAACCCTCCTCCGTATAGGGCGAAGGCACCTGCTTTTGAGCCTGACTTAACTTTGATGTAGTTAATCATCGATGAACCAATCGGCATTGACCTGCTTTCACCTGTTTGAATATCAAGATACTGTAGAAGGGTGTCCTGAACCAACTGAATATTTTTTGCTTCAATTGGCTGAATGGACTTTTTCACATAAATCTTGCCCCTGGAATATGACTTGTTTGCCTCAAGGAACAGCTTGTTGTACTGTGCATTAAGCGTGCAGCTTAATGATAAGACTATCAGTACACTGATAATTTTTACAGAAGGTCTCATTGTGTGATATGTGCTATATATTCAATATTCTTATTTTGCTGTTTTAAGCTGAACGGTTTCAGAAATTAACAGGTATTGATCAAGCAGGCTCTGAAAGACTTCCGGCTGTCCTTCCCTGATTCTTCCCTCCTTCATTGCAACACCTGATGCAATCAGTTCACCCTCATGATTATAAAGATTCACGCCATACCATAATATAGCCGTGTTTGGTGTTACAAGGTCCATCTTATACCCTGAAAGCCTGAAGTGAGCATATGCCAGGTATTTGATATTCAATTCAGAGCAGAGGCTCATCACAGTTTGCTTTACTTCATCCGGTTTAAGTGTTTTCATTCCGTTCAAGCCGGTAGCGTCGCCTCCGTTGGATTCTGTTACTATAAAGTTAAAATCGCCTGAAGAGATATAAACCTGCGGGAAATGTTCATCAACGGACATGAGGGCATCAGCTCTTTCATATGATTCTCTCAAATCCGCAAACTGTGGCAACGATTGCAGCTCTGTTCCGTATACAACTTCACAGCCCAGTTGGGTTGAAAGGTTGGCCGCAACCGCTTTATGCAAGGTGTCTGCATAGGAAGCCATCAGCTGGTTAATTTCAACTGACATATTCTTGTAATGTGACCTTGCTATCCCGGCAGGCACGTTGATTCCGGTTGGCTGCTGAAAACTGACCAGTGTCCCCATAAGCGCTACCCTGTCCACGACTCCCGTTGTCATGGCTGGTCGTTGTACGAAACATTGTGTCTGAAGAAGCATGCTGGCAAGAGCAACAGTGATGATGACACCAGAGCGTTTTAATCGCTTTGTAACATTTGCTAGGTTAAGTTTCATGGGTGATTTGATTAGAAGGTGAATACTCAATATGATTAAGTTTCTGCGGATATCCCGGCAATGGCTCCGCCAGGTCCACGGCGCACAATTCCAAACCAAATTACTGATTACCAGGTGAGACAGAGAAGCAAACCAACAGAATAACACCCTGGTGCTATAACTGGATGCCCACGTACGATAACCGGTAAATGATGCTACTTTTTGCCTTTGTTCCAGCAGAGGAAAAACTCTTCCCGGTGATTTCTGCTGAGTGGGGCGAAGAGATCGCCATCCAGAGAAATTTCTCCCTGGTTTGAATAACCTTTTACATGCAGGAGATTTATTATAAAGGAATTATGTATGCGCATGAACATCCTGGCAGGCAATAATTCTTCATAATATTTGAGGTTATGAGAACTGATTATTTTTCTTCCCCCTATGAGAAAAAAGTTCGTGCAATAGCCTTCAGCCCTGCACATTATGATCTCATCTGAATTAACTGCCACAAAACCTTTTTGGTTGGGAATTATTAACTTCTGAAAATGACCTGACTGATTGTCAAGGTTTTCAAGCAGCGTCTCCAGGTTGGTGAAATCTTTGTATCTGAGATTCTGCTTTGCTTTTTCCACTGCTTCAATAAGTTCGCTGATCTTTACAGGTTTTAGAAGAAAGTCCGTTGCTGAAAATCTGAAGGCTTTTGTAGCATACTCCGAATAGGCTGTAATGAATATCACACAGAACTCTATCTTCCTGAACTTCTTCAGCAGTTCAAAGCCGTCTCCTCCCGGGAGCTCGATATCCAGAAAAACCAGTTGAGGTTCATTAAGGGAAATTGCGCGGCAAGCCTCCCTGACTGACCGGCATTCGGCCACAACATGCAGTGCCGGGCAATATTCCCGGATGTGTGAGATCAGAGTTTCTCGCGACAGCTTTTCATCCTCAACGACGACAGTATTAATAATGTGTGCCTTGTTTTCCATGGAGTATCGGCAAAAATTCATTTAAGATTTTTTCTTCCGGCGGGGATGTCAACGGTTACCCGGGTACCTGTATCTTCCCTGTCCGGATACAAATCCTCAATTACAATTTTAAAGTCATTCCTGCTCATTGTGTTGAAGATTCTCAGTCTTTCGCAGACCAGTTCAATGCCCCTTGAACGGTGATCGGAGAGCTTGCCCCTGAACATCATGGCTTTTTTTCGTCCAATTCCGTCATCCTCTACAGTGCAAATGAGTCTGTCCGGCCCGGCTGAATCAAGTACAATGTTAATATGGCCCTTCCTTTCCTCAAGATTCCTTACACCATGCCAGATGGCATTTTCCACGAAAGGCTGTATCATTCCCGGAAATACTGTCACATCCTCAGGTGATGGTATCCGTTCAGCAGAAATCTTATATGTGAACCTGTCGCCAAACCGGAGATGTTCAAGTTTAAGATAATCATCAAGCGCCCTCAATTCCCTGTCAAAAGAGATATAGTCTTCCCCGAGATTGTCAATGATTGACCTTATCAGACGCGAAAAATCAGTTATATATTCATTTGCTGCCAGCCTGTCCTCCTTTGCAATGAAGTAGTTTATGGAACTTAGCGAGTTGAACACGAAGTGAGGATTCATCTGACTCCTCAAGCTCTCAAGCCTTAACCGGTCAAGCAGTTGTCTGTCCTTCAGTCGCTGATTTCTCACATAGTACACGATGACAAGGAACAATGGCAACAGGAAAAGCATTAGAATAGCTGTTCTTACAACAGGGTGTTCATAAAAGCGGTGAGGGATGGTGACCAAAATTGTTTTTCTGAATGCCCATTCTCCAAGCTCATTCGTGGCTTCCAGTTCAAGACTGTAATCCCTGTGGGTCAGGTTTGCATAGCTTATCACCGGATTTTTGTGACCAGTAACAATCCAGTCATTATCTCTCCCGGATAATCTGTACCTGTACTTCACCCTTTCCGGGGCGGCAAGATCGAACAGGGTCATCGTAGCCTGGAAATTATTATCCCCTTTCCGGAGTCTGAAAGTGTCTGTTTCATAGGGGGCTTTATCTAAATTGTAATTAATCCCCGAAACTTTTATCCCGGTAATCGCGAGGTTTTTTTTGTCATTCATGCGAATATTGTCAGTGATACTGTCAGGAAAAAAGGCTACCACTCCGCCTATTCCACCGAAAAACATTTCTCCTGATGGTGCCTGGAAGAAAGAATCGGAGTTGAACTCAGAGATAAGAAGTCCCTCAGATCTGCCATAATTTCTGAAGATCCGTGTTTCCGGGTTGAACATTGAAAGACCATCATTGGTGGAAATCCACAGGCATCCTCTTGTGTCGCGGAGTATGCTGTAGATAATATTATTTGAAAGGCCGTCAGCGGTGGTCAGTATCTCCGTTTTTCCGGATTCAGGGAAAAGGTGTCCCAATCCTCCACCCATCAGGGCCACCCAGATGTCATTGCTGTCACCGGGGCATATATGTTCTGCAATATTTTCGCCGTCACCGATCATGAATTCGCCGGTTTTATGAAGAGCTGAATCCAGGTGTATCACCAGACTTCCCCAGGACCCGAGCCAGAAACCACCTTTTCCGTCCTTAACGAGTGAGAATCCGGTTCCGGGAGAGGGATGGCGGTAACAGAGTTCCGCCCTACCTGAAGGCTTGTCAAACCGATATACACCTTCGCTGCTGTTTATCACCAGGCTGTTAACATCATTCAGTATATTATGGATACCGCTTATAACCGGATTATCTGAACCCGGCAAAGGATAAATCTGCCGGACATTTTGTGATTCAACCCGGAAATAAAAGAGTCTGCCATCAGTGGTTCCGAACCAAATTCCTTTTTCATCTTCAGCCATGCATTTCACATGCGGACTTTGTTCACCAGGTCTGTCCGGAGGTAAAAGGAACCGGGCTTCGGACCCATCAGCCTCTATTCTGTGCAGATATTTTTGATTACGGGTTCCAATCCAGAGTTCGCCATTCTTGTCCTTAAGTAACGGGAAGACGATATTACCTGAATTAGTTTCATTAAATCCGTTAAGGTAATGGGTAAACCATTCAGGAACAGGAGTATAACGATTCAGTCCCAGGTTTTCCAGTGTAGTGTTAATATTTGAACTCCAAACCGTCCCGGACCTGTCTGTATAAAAACATTCAACGTAGTCCCCCTCGGCTAATGGCAGGTTAACAAGCTGCCCGTCTCCCGGATTCCGGATATTAATTCCGGTAACTTCATTTACCCAACAATTAACAGGTATCTCATTTAACTGATCCGGTGCAATGATATTCTCAGGGATGAATTTCTTATTGACTGTATCACACCTGAACAATCCGTATCTGCAGGAAAGCCATGCAGTTCCTGAATTAGAAACATAAACATCCGGATACATCTGACTGGTACGCAGCGATAGAGAGTTGTAACCCTGCAGCGATAAGGACCCGGCAAACCGGAGTGTGATTGTATCAGCGTAGACTTTTCCTGTATAGACCCTGTAATTAGAATAATCCTCAAATACGTACCATAAATTGCCCATATTATCAAAGTCAATCTGAGGATATTCAAACAGCGTACTTCTGATCATGGAGCCATCCCTGACCTGCCTGACTGCAACAGATTCTCCAGTTACCGGGTCATACTTTAACAGAACTGTGTCAAGGGCAATCCATATATTGCCCGAATTATCAGTGGTAAGATCGCCAGCCCTGGCATCCCTGTATTCATCAATAAGTCCGGGCTTGAAATTATCAGCAGCCCTGTCATATACATAAACCGGCCGGCCAATGGTAAGGATCCATACATTGTTAAGACGATCCGTTACCACTTTTGATGGCATAAAGAAAGGAAGAGATCCTGGATCATCAGGATCATGGCGGTAATTTCTGAACTCATTCCCGTCAAAACGGCTGAGCCCGTCCCACGTGATTAGCCAGAGAAATCCGGTAGTGTCCCGGGCAATGCTGTAGATAACATTATGGGGCAGGCCGTCTTCGGTTGTAAATGTCTTCCTCTGATATGCTGATGAACCGCCCTGGCAAAAAAGGTTACCGCAAATCGCGGAAAGGATTGCAACAGCACATGTGAAGCTGAATTTCATCTGCAGGCTGGTAAATTGTTTATTATCCTAAAATTCAGCGTAATCATACGCTAAAATTAATAAAAGGTGAGTTATTTCAATATTATTTCTGTTTTGCCTACTTTGTACCAGTTAACACAATATAAAAACCAGCTGAAATGTCCTGCCTGTTCTCCCCGCTCAGAATAAGAAACATCGAACTCAGGAACCGTATCGCCATGTCACCCATGTGCCAGTATTCGGCAATAAACGGGTTTGCCGCCGAATGGCATCAGGTGCATTACGGGACAAGGGCAACAGGCGGAGCCGGACTGATCATCGTTGAGGC
>DAIOVL010000058.1:0-96 GCA_036759025.1 Bacteroidales bacterium | reverse complement strand
GTCAAACCTTTTTTCACCAGCAACCATCCGCGAAGTTAAGATCAGGAACCGTATCGCCATGTCACCCATGTGCCAGTATTCGGCAATAAACGGGTT
>DAIOVL010000057.1:0-6908 GCA_036759025.1 Bacteroidales bacterium | reverse complement strand
AGACTGATCTACAAGATCAATATTTTTCTAGATGAGAGGGGGGGACAAGTCAGGACATTCTCACAAATGTTCTCAGGAGACGCATCGTTTATGTGCCGTCCTGCTGCCAGGCTAAATTAGGCATTGGACTGGTCAACCAGCACCTGGTCGATATCTGTCAATCCCATCATACCGGCTTCATGAACCTCGGATACGAACATTCCTGAGTAAAACCCGTCAAGTTCGTAATACTCGACGAAGTGATCAGCGTTGCACCAAATGAAGATACTGTTTTTCTTCTTTTCCAGAGCAGGCATTAGTATGTGATCCAAAATGAAAATGCCGGCACCCGGAAACTGACCGACTGCCAGCAGTCCTGCCGGAGAACCATGGCCCATCATCATTATTCTGTCATGACTGTCAATCAATGCACCCAGCTCCTCCCTGGTGACACCTCCGGTAATTACTGCCCGGTCGGGAACATGTTCATATACCGGCTTCAGGAATTCCGTGGTTGGATCGTGAGGGTGAATAACCAGGGTTTTCATTCTTTTTCTTTTACCAGGTTAAGTCGATCAGGTTCTAAAAATGATGGAAGTCGGTTTCACGTACTCCTTTCTGTTTCCTGTGGTATGCAGCCATCTCCCGTATATACCTGGCCCATGCTTCTCCCTGTCTGATTCCGTAAAGGCACAGATAAGGTCTGAAGGGTTCGGATGTGATCACATCGACGATTGAAATGCCCACCAGCCGCATCAGAAATGGTTTTCTGACCTGCACTGATTTGACCCTGAACCAGTTTGCCTCGGCAGTCTGAACGGAGAATACTCCCTTTCTTTCCGCGATTGCTTCGGTGCTGTCGTCAAACCTGAACTGCCAGCATTCGATTACGGCAAACTTCCACAGCCACCAGACTATCGGTGTGGCAAAAAGCCAGCACTCCGTATACACTGCAGTCAACACTCCGGCAAAGCCAAGCAGGAACCATCCGGTATTAACCCATTGTGATGGGGTGATTACATCGGCTACGGGTTCTGGCTCGTTAGCAGTTGCTTTCATATTTTGCTTTTTTATAAGTTGTCTGGCTTCAAGGTGCCTCAGGCAGATGTCGCGATGCCTTGCAGCAAAGTCCCGGCACTCGACCTCGAAAGGATTGTTCCAGTAACCCACCTCAGCTGTATACCGGTCATAATGCTTGTAATGCTTGTCGGTAAGGGATTGGATATAGTGCTGTACCTCATGCAGGACAGTATCCACCAACTCAGGTATATCACTGTTGCTTTTGAGATAAATCACCACTTCACTGTTGAAGACACCAGCGTATTTACTGTGACGGTAGTACCTTAAAGTAAAGGAGGGATAGTATCTGATGCCCTTTTCAGCAAGAATACCTTTGGTGAAGTAAATGGTTTCCCTCACAAGCCTTGCATATGGAACACAGGTGACCCAATACCTGTTCAGGTAGTATTTACGCAGGGCAAGAATAATGTCTATGCAAAATCCAGCCAGTCCGCCTGCAATTCCTCCTGCTGCGATGATGATCAAGAATTTGAAGAAATCCTCCATGCGAAACTTGTTTATGACAATGAAGTTCAGTATACTTAAGATCCTCCGGGCAATGATTCTCTCGCAATCAGAATTGTCTGAATATCATGCCAGATGTCTTTTTCATTCAAATTGCATATGTCAGGTTCTGGAATTGTTCATTTAACACAGAGAGTAAGCCTAATCAAGGATAGTCGCAAGTCAATTATCTGTAGGTCCTATTGCATTTTAACATGCCACGATATCTTATTCAGCTGCTTTAATCCGGGAGAATGTCTGGCAGTAGCTTAATTGTATCAATTATTTCTCAGGATCATCCTGGGGTATTATTATTTTAGATGCAAGGGACCTGTTGAATTCATCCAGCCGGCCTTTGATATCATTCAGTTCACCCAGTTTTTCTGAATATTCGTTAAACAGCCTGTTGAATTCATTAATAATACCAACCCTCTTGTCCGGATATCTTATTTTATAGTTAGCGACATCATTAAGGGTAAGATACTTCGTATTGCCAGGCCTTGATCTGGCCAGGTTGTCCAACTCCGGAATAAATATACTGAGAAGGTTATGAAGATAAATAATCTCTTCATGACCTATTCCTGATAACATCCTGGGCCTTAGGACGAGATAGTGATTTGATGCTGCCAGCCAGGGAAATGTTTTGGTGTTTTTTTTCGTTTCGAAAAACATTTGAGAATTGATCATTGAAAAGCCCTTAACCTCACCTTTGCATGAAATGAGATAATCGTTCTTCGTAAGCAGCTTTTCTTCCGGTATGTTTCTTGCCGGGGTGTAATCCACCAGTCGGTCCGAGGTAATCATTCCGGTACAATCGTTAATGCTGGAGAGATTCACTACCTTATATTTAGCTGACATCTTTTTCTTGGCAGGATATTCATCCCTGTCCCTGTTTGTAGTTATTCCCTGCCAGACCTCAAAGAGATCCTTTATCCTGAACTTATCGGGTGAAAGCAGTAGCAGTAGCATATCCATTCCGGTTTATTATAACAGCACAAATATAAATAGAAAAATTAAAAATAAATAGAATAAAATTGCATAAAAATATTAATGCATTGAAAAATATTTTATATTTTTGTGGAATTATAGAGGATAACCTACTTACCGGGAATCAGGAAATAATAAAGTCTTGATGTAAAGTATATCAACTGTAGTCCACTGTAATGAAGGTAATTAACAGCATTAAAAGCAATATTATTGTATTATTATGAATAAGCTGAGACTGATTGAAAAATGTGAAGTACTGGAAAAGGTTATTGTTGCCATGTCCAAAGTTTACAATTCGGCTAATATAACATCGAAACAGAAAGATCTGATGGAAACAATGGTAGGTGCGGCAATATGGTATTTGCCAAGCGGAGATGAACTGTATTCAGGCATGATCTCTGAAAAAGCACTAAAGTTGCTGGTCGATGGAACCCCTCTTAGCTGGTTAACAGCAGAGCATCGTTTCCCGAGAAAGATAGCAGGTAAAATTCTCCTCTCG
This sequence comes from Bacteroidales bacterium, assembly GCA_036759025.1. Taxonomy (GTDB): domain Bacteria; phylum Bacteroidota; class Bacteroidia; order Bacteroidales; family VadinHA17; genus LD21. The sequence goes on along the minus strand of DAIOVL010000057.1, from coordinate 3,880 downwards.
GAAAAATACCGTCAGTTGGAAAGCGGCAGGAGCAAGCTGATTGACTTATACATGGATGAATTTGGAATTTTCAATCTGGTTGAGAGGAGTGAAAACAAAGCTTTGGTAAAACATCAGCGAGGTGCAGCATTCATCAACGGAGATATTGCTTACAAGCTTGCCGGAATAAGTTTGGTAAGCAAGCCAATGGGGGAGCTTAAGATGATTGATAAGCAAACAAAGGCTGGCAAAAAAACACAGGAAACGAATAATAAATTAGATTAAGGACAAAAATGCCCGGGGATTTATGAGGAATAATTTACTAAATTAGGTCAATTTGTTTTAGTAATGTTGAAATGGCTTTGCCGAAATAGGCCATGGAAAGCCAACTGTTGGTTAAACCATTATGAAAAGGTATTGAAGGTTAAGTTGATGGTACAATTTTCAGCATATTATAGAGTAGCTGTAATTCGTTAAATTGTAGTTAACAAAGAAGAAAATGATTTACGAGAATCTGCGGTTTCTTAAACGATACAGAGCCATTAAACCAGACTCATTTCACTCCTTCAAAGGTCAGCAGTGGAAAACACATCATGATACTTTTAGGGAATTGGAGAGCATTGTGAAAAATCAGGTCGACTTCATATGGTTTTGTGCGAACCATTCTCTGATAACCAAATCAATATTCGTATTCGCTCCCCAGTATTATATCTTCTGCGAGAATTATGTGGAGAGCCTTCATCCTGACATAGATTTCAGTAATATTTTCAGGAAGAGATATATAGGAAAGATGAGGCACATGATTGATTTGGAGAAAGTTAATATTTCCAGTGAAATGGCAGCTGTATTCAGATTGTATTCAATTAAAGCAATGGACAGATATGTGTATGATTTTGTAAGTGGTATAAAACATCTGGACCACTTTGCCTGTCTTGATAAGCTGGATTACAAAAGGTTCCTTAGCCATATAATCAGTCAAAGTTCATTCAGGGAGGAATTTTCGGATACTGAGCTTGCCCTGTCCAATATATTTTTTGAAACGCTTGCTCAAAAAATTTCTGAATTGAAATGATCAAAAAAGAACATACTGAAACCGGATTGGAACGGTTGATTACGAGCGATGTCATTCAGGTGACTGGGGATATAGGTATTTTGGATAATTTCTTGAAAGACTTTTATCAGCAACCCAGGTTGTTTTACCCAAGCTCCAACCTAGATACAAGGGATGTTCTTTTTATAAACGGGGATAGGCTGAGCGAGTTGGGGGAAAATTCCCCATTTATATATATACATTGCGATGCATCCTGCCCGTCAGAGTTTGAGTACTTTAGAGTTGATTCTCAAGAGCCAAGTCTGAGTATCAATCTTGTCTTGGGAATATCAAAAGAGGAGAAAAGGAAGATATTTATTTTCAAAATCCACAAACCCTATTCAGAAGACAGGCTTTGGCTTATATATTTTGCAGGCTATTGGAATGAAGACATCCTTAAAATCCTCATTAAGGATGGGGTCAGGGTACCGGTTCTTTACACGACTTGCGACGGAATTACTAATGGCATGGGGGGTTATGAAAATAGCGTGCCTGCAATTTTATACCCTTTATTGTATGATCAGCTTGTGATTCAGTGCCATATTGCAGATCAGAGTAACGAGGATGCTAAAATTATTATTAATGGGAGAGAGCCTGAAATTGTCAGGCGCTGGCTGAATAATATCGTCCTGATATCTCGGAACCCGACTGTCTCTGAGCTTCTGAAGCTAAATGATACTCAGATGAAGAATAGACTCATAGATTATCTTGAAAGATACAAAGAGACTGATGTAAACAACGATAAAATTACCCGTGTTTACCATCCAAGCCGTTTATATATAAGGGTCATAACCTGATAATGAACATCAGCCTGCAGTATTGTAAAACTCAGTTCCGCAATCCATGCACTTCCACTCAGGTTTGTGAAGGTTGAGGCTCCATTTTCCCATTACGACTCTTCCCGCCTCCATGTCTGCCTTGAATTCGTCCGATTTCTTCGCCCTTCCATAGTGAATTTTAGCAACTTTTTCTGATCCGCATTGCGGGCATATTACAGGTTGGTTCTCTGACGTATGTTCCATAGCCATAGCTGTTTATCCTATTCTGCCAAAAGGCAGGCCGGTTGATTCTGTTATTGTCACCTACCGAGGTTGAATAGGGCGTCCTGCTTAATTATCCCGGTCACGTTTATTGTCGGGATTACATATTTGTTGAAGCATGTGCCTTCGGTTTTACTGTGCAAGATGCCCCTGCAGGTACCGATTGTCAGCATTGAAAGGTGTGAAAGAAATGCTTTTGGAACAACCAGGTCATTCGTTTCAGGCCTGATCATCTGCTTCCATGCACTATCCTTTATATGGAAATGACAGCTTGCTTCGGCCACAAGGAACGGTTTGTTGTCGGAGGTGAATGTAAACAATGCAAATACGGCAACGAACCTTTGCTCCTCAGCCGCAGAAAACCTTAGTGAGACGTTGAATCCGATATCGCCCAGTTCATTGAAACCGTCCTCAATGGCAGCAAACTGTTCTGTCACTATTTTCCTGAGTGCAAATCCTATTTCGCCTGTTTTACTCTTCATGGTCATGCATTGAATGATTCTTTTTGAAACCGGAATGTGCTTTCCGGATTGCAGCTTAAGTTTTCCCTTCCTATCAGCATCTTGTTCAGGTGATAATAGAAATTGAAACCTGCCGGTTCCCCAACCCATGAAATGTCAATCGAGGCTTCATTCGCAGGTATCTCAACCAGGCTTATTTTAAGGGCTTTCTCAATCTTGCATATTGTTTCCAGGGACAGGTTTTCACGACCCTTCACCACCTTGTTGATATACTGCGGGGTAACACCGGTTCTTTCTGCCAGTTCCTTCTGACTAAGTGACAGACTGTTGAGTGTACTGAGTATCCTGACCGCTATTTCTGCCGACTTGTCAAGCCATTGCCGGTTCTTCTCGAAGTATTCAACCTGCTGCATCCAGTCTGACCGGCCATCAGCAACATGTTTACTTATCATTTCTGTTGTACCTGCTTTCTTCATGTTTCTACAATTCAATCAGTTCTGTCATTCCGTCATCGTCTGCTATCCCTTCACTGATAAGGAACCTCCGGCACTGATCTAGTTTCCGTAGCTCCTTAAGCGTATGTTCTCTTTCTTCCAATGTATCTGTCAGCTTAATTGCCCCTCCTGTAAATATATATACTTCATCCCCGGCTTTGATGGCATACAGTCTGAGCCAGGTTTTCCTTCTTGTTCCGTAAGCCTTCTTTGTTTCCAGGTATGATTCCCTGTGTTTGCGGGTGCTCAGGGTTTTAAAGAAATCCCTGAGCATTGGAACTCTTTCTTCAGACGGTTTATCATTTAAAGATTTGATATATACAAACAGCTCAATTGCCTCATTTCTAGTTTCGATAACTGCCTGTTCAACCGAAATGCCACCCCAGAAGGGGCGGTTAAGGTCTTTTTCATTGGCCTTGAAAAAAGCATATAGGTATTCAGGATCAGTCCATCGGATGAATAATTTCTGAAACTCATGGTGCCTTTCATTGTCGTATTGTACAGTAAGCAAACAATTACTGTCGGCAAATATACGAATAAATTTCATTAAATCAACTTATAGGTTTATTTTAGCAAGAAATATGATTCACGAGCAAATCTTCCACTGTGAATTAAATATATGAATTATCCGGATAACTTACGGGTTGCCGGAACGATTTTAATAACTGATTTTTTTAATGTAGCTTGCTTTTCAGCTTGATCATATTAGGAGGTATCCGATGATAAACAGGTTATACAATCCATGGCAAATAACCAACTCAGGTGAGAAGGAGGCTGACAAGCAACTCTCAGTGCGCCGGGATGATGACGAGCTTT
>DAIOVL010000056.1:0-7045 GCA_036759025.1 Bacteroidales bacterium | reverse complement strand
TGCCGTGGTTAGGGGAGTTGTTTGCATTCAAGGGCAACTTTTCACACGGGTGGATAGGTGACCTTGAGATGTCGAGATATATCCTGCAGGATACACTGACCTTAAAATCTAACCTGCATCAGAAATCCCTTTATGGCCGGTTTGGCAAACCTTCATGGAAAGTAAAATTTTACGGAGGTTTTAACCATCAGGTTGTATGGGGAAGCGAGCGGGATTACTATCTGGAGGACTATACCCTTTCACCCTTGCAGACCTATGTGTATGTAATCACCGGGAAACGTTTCAGCAATGGATACATTCAAAAGGAAAGGCAGGGGAATCATCTTGGATCTATTGACCTCGGCCTTGAGTTCGAGGTCTCCGGTGTAAAAATTATGCTATACCGTCAAAATCCCTACGAAGTGGGTGGTCTGGCTCATCTGGCAAATATACAGGATGGTCTCAACGGATTAATGATTGAGAACCTTCAAAAGGAAAACAGGAGGACCACATGGAACAGATTCCTGTTTGAATTCCTCTATACAAAGAATCAGGCTGGCAAGCCATGGTCCCCTGAGTACGGCTCGCCTTATGAACCATACTACAATCACGGTCAATACATTACTGGATGGTCTTATAATGGTGCCAGCCTGGGAAATCCCTTTATCTCCACAAGGGAGTTTCTAAGGAAGGAACTGCCTGCTCATCCGGAGGACTACTTTGTCAATAACAGGGTGATGGCATTTCATCTTGGAGGAGCTGTCATCATCAGGGATGTGAATGTAACGTTTAAGGCGTCATGGTCCGGTAATTTTGGCACATATCATACAACTGACGAAGAACAATCAACAGATATATCAGATCCAGGCTCATTGGGCATTTTTGGCATTAAGGAACAGTTCTCTGTATTCTTTCAGGCGGATAAGATGGTAACCGATAACATTGGGGCAGGACTTACAGGCGCAGCTGATTTGGGTGAGTTATATTATAATTCAGCCGGGCTGTTCCTTAGATTCTCCTATATATTCAGATAGCCTGACTTGCAGAATTCAGGGAGATCCTGCAATTATATCATGTTTGTTCACTTTTAGTCATAGTTTAGCTGTACCACACATAACCTAAGATGATCAAAATTGGAATAACGGGGCAGGCTGGGTTTATCGGGACACATCTCTTTAATCATCTTTCTCTCAGGAAGACCGAAGTGACTTTAATCCCGTTCAAGGATGATTTCTTTGAACAACAGGATAAACTGGAGGCATTTGTCGGCCAGTGTGATGCGATAGTTCACCTGGCTGCACTGAACCGTCATAATGACCCGCAGGTAATATATAATACAAACATTGAACTGGTCAGGAAATTAATTTCTGCCATGGAGGCAACGGTCAGCAGGCCGCATGTTCTTTTCTCTTCATCAACCCAGGAGGAGCGCGACAATGTTTTCGGAAAATCAAAACGGGAAGGGCGAAAACTCCTGGCTGAATGGGCTGCACGGTCTGGCGGTGTCTTTACTGGTATGGTAATTCCTAATGTTTTCGGGCCGTTTGGTAATCCTTATTACAACTCGGTTATTGCGACCTTTTCTCACCAGCTTACTCATAATGAACAACCAAAGATTGAGGTCGATGCACAATTAAAGCTTATCTACATCGGGGATCTTGTGAGGATTATTTATTATCTGATTGAGAATAAAATCGCCGACGACGAATTCAGAATAACACCCAATGACGAAGCACGGGTTACTGAAATCCTGACACTGCTTCAGAGTTTCAAGGCGTTGTATTTTGAGAAAGGAATCATACCAGACCTTACAGATCCTTTTGAAAGGAACCTGTTTAATACGTTTGTCTGTTATATTGATCATGAGAGTTATTTTCCGTTTAAGCTGAAATTGAATTCAGATGAGCGTGGCTCATTTGTTGAAACGGTAAAACTCAACAGCGGCGGTCAGGTTTCATTCTCAACGACAAAGCCGGGGATAACCAGGGGGAATCATTTCCATACAAGGAAGGCAGAACGGTTTGCTGTAATAAAGGGGAAGGCGAGAATACAATTCCGGCGAATAGGAACGAGTAAGATTATGTCTTTTGAACTGAACGGAAGAGAACCATCCTATGTTGATATGCCTGTATGGCACACTCACAATATTACCAATACCGGTGATGATGAGCTATATACAATCTTCTGGATAAACGAATCATACGATCCAACCGATCCTGACACATTTTTTGAACAAGTATAACTGGCATCTGCCGGCTGCCAATTAAGGCAGTCCGCCCAAAAATTATTATGAAAGATTCAAAACTAAAAGTACTTACCGTTGTTGGCACAAGACCTGAGATAATCAGGTTGTCAAGGGTCATGTCCCTGCTGGATGAACATGTAAATCATATAATTGCTCATACGGGTCAGAACTATGATTATGAATTGAATGAGATATTTTACAAGGATCTTGATCTGCGTAAGCCTGATTTCTTCCTGAATGTTGATGTTTCTTCACTTGAGGCATCTGTAGGGGATATTATAAGAAAGTCCGGCGAGCTTCTTCGCCGGGAGAAACCGGACGCACTGTTGGTGCTTGGAGATACCAACTCCTGTCTTTCGGCCTATATGGCCAAGAGGCTTCATATTCCAATTTTCCATATGGAAGCCGGCAACCGCTGTTTCGATTTTAATGTACCTGAAGAAATTAACCGGCGGGTTATTGATCACATTGCCGATTTCAATCTTGTGTATACTGAACATGCAAGGCGTCATCTGATATCCGAAGGACTACCGCACAGGCGGGTATACCTTACCGGATCACCTATGTATGAGGTGCTCAGTTACTACAAGCCTAAAATTGACTCGTCTGAGATTCTTAATACTCTCGGATTGCAGAAAGGGCGGTATTTCGTGGTATCAGCACATCGCGAGGAAAATGTTGATAATCCGGACAACCTTACAAAAATATTGCTGATCCTTAACCGGCTGGCTGAAGATTATCAGATCCCGGTCATTGTATCGACTCATCCACGGACACGCAAGAGACTTGAGGCAATAGACAAATTGAAGATTGATACTCATGTACAGTTTTTGAAACCTTTTGGATTTACAGACTATGTGCATCTGCAAATGAATGCGCTTTGTACAGTATCTGACAGTGGGACTATCAGCGAAGAATCGGCAATTCTGAATTTTCCGGCCATTTCCCTGCGCAACTCCATGGAACGGCCTGAAGCGCAGGATGCGGGGACAATTATTCTGACCGGCTTTGATCCGATTTTTGTTATGAATTCCATTGCCCTTGCCATCTCTGAAGAAAAGAATAAGAGACAAGTGCAGGTGCCTTTTGAGTATAGAGTATCAGACACTTCATGGCGGGTTCTCAAACTTCTTCAGGGATTGTCCGCATTGTCCAACAAATGGTATGGAATAGCAAAGGGCTAATGAAATTCAAATCAACAGAAGGATTAACGCTGTGAAGAATTTAACACTTAAATTGCATTAATTAAATACTTAAAGACTTATGAAGACAGGCAGGCCTGTAATCTTGATCTCGTTGTCACTGGCTGTGATTCTTGGTTCGTGTGTTTCACACAAACAATTGACATATCTGAGGTATTCAGCCAAGTCTCCAGGTTATGATGTTTCCGGGAGTGATATAAGAAGCTATGTTACACCTCCGGACTATAAAATCATGCCATTCGATAACTTGTATATCAGGGTAATAACCCCTGATCCTCAATGGTCAGAGTTATTCAATGTGACTACCGGGATGGGAGGATTGACGCAGGAAAGTGCCGCACTGTCTGGGTATAGTGTTGATTTAGAGGGAAATATTGAGATTCCTTTTGTCGGGAAAATTTCAGTTGCAGGAAAAGAGATTTCTGAAATCAAGGTTGAATTGGACTCAGTCTTCAAGTATTATGTAACAGATGCAGAAATATCGATAAGATTAGTGAATAATTATCTTACTGTTTTGGGCGAGGTTGCCAGCCCCGGCAGGTACCCCTTGACCAAGGACAGGGTTAATATTTTTGAAGCTGTTGCAATGGCCGGCGACCTGAGCTATTTCAGTAACCGCCAGAAAGTCCAGTTAATACGACCGTCTCCGTATGGGCCGGTTGTAAAGGAGTTTACGCTTTTAGACAGAAGTATTCTGACATCGGAGCTATACTATATCATGCCGAATGATATTATTTATGTTATGCCAGGCAGGGGAAGAACATTTCAGATCAATTCATCATTCTGGACACTTTTCCTGACTACGGTTACTGCATCTCTTGGCATAATTGGTTTCTTCAGAACCCTGTAGCTTGGATGTTAAACTGAAATCACCGGCCGCTCGCTGCAAACCTCAGGATTGTACCAGCCAGCCGTAACAAAATCCCATCACAAAAGCAGATAAAGAAAATGATTAATACTGACTTCTTTCATGATGAGACACCACAGAAGAAAACACTCGGTCTGGGTGGAATAGAGCCTATCGTCCTTCTTAACTTGTTAAAGAAGAACTGGTATTGGTATGTTATATCAGTTCTTGTAGGATTCCTTGGAGCTAAATATTACATTGATCACACTCTGGTTGTTTACAGAACGAGAGCCACCATTCTTATTAATGAATCAGAAAACAGGCCTCTTGTTGATAATACGGCTTTATTGCAAGGACTAGGTCTTCCGGGTGGAATGCAAAACCTGGAAAACCAGATAATGATACTAAGATCGAGGGATCTGACTGAAAGAACTCTGCAGGATCTGCCTTTTGAAATTGAGTTTTATTTTAAAACATTTAGAAACAAGCTTCCGATTTATCCTGATCTGCCACTTAAAATATCGTATAATGGTGAGGTCCCCTTACCCAGAAATACTGAGTTCATGATTCGATATCTTGGCGATGACTCTTTTAATATTATCTCCCAGGCGGAACACTTTCCATTCAATGTTACTGCCAGATTCGGGGACACTATACAAGCTGGTAGTGGTAGTTTCTGGGTAGATTGCAACAATGCGAACTGGCTCATGAGGAATCAGGACCGTAAAATTTGTTTTATCATTAATAGCCGGAATAGCCTGGTAAATTCCTTCATTGGCAGGATGAATGTGGAACTTTTGTCCCGTGGCGGTTCTATTCTGGAGGTTAGCATGGTTGGAACAAATCCGGCCAGGGATGCGGATTTTCTTAACAGGCATTTGCAGGGATTCCAATATATTTCTTTGGATAAGAAGAATATAGAAGCAGATAGGAGAATTCAGTTTATAGATGATCAGCTTGTTGGTATATCTGATTCACTCAGTACCACAGAGGACCGGCTTCAACAATTCCGATCTTCCCATCAGGTTATGGATCTTTCTGCCCAGGGTCAGGCCCTGATAGGTCAGGTGACTTTACTTGAGAACGAACGTGCCCGCCTGAACCTGGAAGCAAACTACTATGATTATCTAGCGGAATATCTGTCGAAAGAGGTATCCGGAGAAATGCCGATAATCCCCATAACTATGGGAATCAATGATCCCGGATTGACCAGACTTGTTCAGGAACTTGCTGAACTTCAATCGCAACTGGCAACCAGGGGGGCTGGTGAAATGAATCCCCTTCAGAGAAATCTTGAACAAAGGATCCGCTCCTCAAAAGAAGCACTACGTGAGACTCTGAATGGTCTGAGAAGAGCAAACAGCCTGGCAAGATCAGAAAATCAGGAGCAGATCAGCAGGGTTAATTCAAGGGCATCCGCATTACCTGTTACAGAGAGGCAACTTCTTGGAATTGAACGCAGGTTTAAACTAAACGACGAGTTAAACACCTTTCTGCTTGAGACTCGTGCGGAGCAACAGATGCAGAAGGCTTCCAACAGATCTGACAGTGAGATAATAGATAAGGCTGATCCCAGGTTCAGTTCACGGATCTCACCTAATAAAAGCAGAATCCAGTTTGTTGGTCTTCTTGCCGGAGTGGGGATTCCTTCAGTTGTTCTCTTCCTGATTTTTCTATTCAACAACACAGTTAAAGAAGAGGATGTCAGAAGAATAACCAATCTGCCTGTTTTAGGGCACATACCTCATAACAGCAGCGATTCCAATACCATTGTGTTTGAGCAGCCCAATTCAGCGATTGCTGAGTCATTCCGCCTGCTGAGATCGAAGATGCAGTTCATCCTTAAGGAGGCAAAAGCGCCGGTCATATTGGTGACATCAGCACTGCCGGCCGATGGCAAAACCTTTACTGCAATGAATCTTGCATCTGTTTACAGCATGCTGGGCAAGAAAACGGTTCTTGTCGGATTTGATCTGAGAAAACCCAAAATTTATCATGACTTTAAACTTGATAATGAGAAGGGTGTCTCTACCTGGTTGATTGGTAAGAATAACCTGAAAGAGATTATTCAGAAAACATCATTCGATAATCTTTCAATTATCTCATCAGGCCCGGTTCCTCCTAATCCGTCAGAACTAACAGCGCTTGAAAAAACTCGGGAGCTCATACATGCTCTCAAAAACGAATTTGACTATGTGGTTATTGACGCTTCACCTATCGGACTTGTTTCAGACACTTTTTATCTGACACCTCTTGCAGATGCAATACTAATGATAATCAGATCTGATAAAACCCTGAGAAATATTTTCGAAAAAACCATTGCTGAAATAAGTAACAGCAATGTAAAGGGGATTAGTCTCGTGATTAACGACATCAGTTTAAAGAAAACTCATTATGGTTATGGTGAAAGGTACGGATATACTGATGAAGCCTCAAAACGTTTTAAATTATTTCCCGGGAAGAGAAAAAAATAGCAAACAAACAAATCAGAGCTCCACGGCAGTTCGCCTTATATAACAATTGTTAGACACTTCCTACCTCAAAGAGTAACGTCTTATGATGTCACTAAAAGAGAAGACAATTTCAGGCTTATTATGGAGCACAATTGATAGTTTTGCCAATCAGGGAATCCAGTTCATTGTAGGGATCATTCTTGCCAGGCTTCTCTCTCCGAGGGAATTTGGCCTGCTGGGGATGATCTCTATTTTTATAGCCATATCACAGACATTTATAAATAGTGGATTTTCGAGTGCCCTGATAAGAAAAAAGGAT
>DAIOVL010000055.1:0-7202 GCA_036759025.1 Bacteroidales bacterium | reverse complement strand
GCTTCAAACAGAAAAGCCTTTCATTCGCTGCGCTCATTACAGTCTTTGTCATTTCATTTTGCTTATGAAAGCAAGCTTTCAACGTAATGAAATGACAAAGCCCTTCCGCTGACGCGGAAAGGCTTTTCTGTCTGGGTGGAAGATGGGATTCGAACCCACGACCTTCGGAACCACAATCCGACGTTCTAACCAACTGAACTACATCCACCGTGTAAGAGCTGCAAAAGTAATCGCAAAAAAATTATTCACAAAATTTATGCTTTATTTTCTGTTGATACGCTTCAATTGCTATCTTTGTCCGGTTCAAAAAAAAATGAACTTAACAGGAATAACAGATCCCAGTCAACCCGGGGATCCAGTTCGATTAGTTCTGTCTTGAGAAAACTGAAGTTCATAGATAATATTTCCGGCCTTCAGCTGTTCCAGCTGATGAAACCGGTCATCTTCCTCATCATCAGCATAGCATTTACAAAAAGCCACCTCACACGAGCCGAAATAGGATCGTTCGAAATGTTCATGTTCATAGCCGGATTCATCACTTTCTTCTGGGTAACAGGAGTGATTCAATCTCTTCTTCCTCTTTATCACCGTAACAGAACATTCCGGCAGGTGGGAGAGAACCACCAGGGTAAATCGCCCGAAATTTTCAATGCCTTCCTCCTGCTTTGCTTCTTCAGCCTCCTGATGTTCGCCTTCGGCCATTCCATCAAGAATTATTTTTCGGTATTCCGCTTCTCCGGAAACGTCCCTTTCATAAACCTGCTTCTTCTCTATATCCTGCTGAGCAGCCCTGTATGCCTGATAGAATACATCTACCTTCTTAACAACAGGGCATACAGGATCTTCCAGTATGGTCTGTACACCTTTATAGCCCAGATGATCTTCATAATCGCTCCGATATTACTGGGGAAAGGCATCATCTGGTCGATATACGGCCTGCTGGCAATAACAGCGGTGAGATGGGTTTGGCTTATCATCCTGCTCAGGCGATACACCCTGATGAAGATATCCCCGGCCTTCATGAAGGAACATCTTTATCTTGCTGCTCCACTGATACTTACAACACTTATAAGCGGATCAGGACAATACTCCGACGGCATAATAGTATCGGCCGTGTACCGCGATCCCGGCCAGTTTGCATGGTTCAGGTACGGAGCCAAGGAGTTTCCCCTGGTGCTGATGCTGGCAAACGGACTTAGCAACGCCATGCTTCCTGAATTCTCCACACGTTCGAGGATGAAAGAATCACTGGCCCGGATAAAGGTGAAATCGAAAAAACTGATGCATCTCCTGTTCCCAGTCACGATGTTTATAATGCTCTTCGCACGCTGGTTCTACCCTCGGATCTTCAACCCCGAATTCCAGCGAAGCGCCGACGTTTTTCTTGTCTACTCGGCACTGATTATCCCGCGGCTGGTCTTTCCCCAGACGATAATAGTGGGGAGGAAGAAAACACATATAACCCTCATAGCTGCACTGATAGAGCTCGGTCTGAATATCCCTCTGAGCCTGCTGATGATAAAATGGGGCTATAACATTGTGGGAGTAGTGGTTGCAACTTTTATCGTGTACTGCATCAGTAAGATTTATCTTATCGCATACCTGTGGTATAAAATGAAAATAAAACCGGCCGAATACATACCCCTGAAGGTGTATGCACTGTATACCTTTCTTCTGTCCGTTCTCTTTGTGCTTATCGACCACAGGATCATCGATATCCATTAAGGCCTTTAGGAAGACTTTCCGAAAAAATTTATCTTTACACCTCTGAATTCAGAAAAAGGATGTATTGCATGTTTTCAGCTAATTCCAAAGATCATGAAGACAAAAGTAGTGGAGACAGGACGTGACCGGAAGGAATTTCATGAGTTCCCGAGAAAATTATATAAGGAAGATCCCTTCTGGGTATGTCCCCTCGACACCGAGATAGAAGGAATTTTTGATCCGGCCAGGAATCATTCTTTTCGTCATGGTGAAGCCATACGCTGGCTGCTGAAGGATGACCATGACAAGACTATCGGAAGGGTGGCGGCATTTGTCGACAAAAGAAGATCAGAAGCTCAGAAACAACCTACCGGAGGACTGGGCTTCTTTGAAGTTATCAACGACAGGGATGCTGCATTCATGCTTTTCGACACAGCCAGGGAATGGCTTTCTGAACGTGGCATGGAGGCTATGGACGGTCCGGTAAATTTCGGCGAGAACGACAACTTCTGGGGTCTGCTGACAGACGGATTTATGCAACAGGGTTACGGCATGCCATACAACATGAAATATTACCGTGAGTTCTTCGAAGAATACGGATTCAGGAATTATTTTGAACAATATTCCTACCACAGGGAGGCAAGGAATGAAAAGGGTGAGTTTACCCGTTTTCCCGAAAGGTTATGGAAGGTTGCCGAATGGGTGGCAAGGAAACCGGGTTATTCTTTCAAACATTTTGAATTCAGTAATGCAAAAAAATACGTCGACGACATCTGTGAAATATATAATTCAACATGGTCATATTTCAAGGAAGACTTTACTCCACTCGATCCGGAGATTGTGGAAGCCTCGATGAAGAAAGCAAAAATGGTGATCGACGAGGAGACGGTAATTTTTATATACCAGAACGACAAACCGGTAGGTTTCTGGGTCCTCCTTCCCGACCTGAACCAGATATTGAAATATCTTAACGGAAAGCTCGATCCCATAAGCATGATCAAATTCCTTTACCATAAGAAAACACGCAAAATGACACGCCTCAGGGCAGTTGTCGGGGGAGTGAAACATTCACATCAGAACCAGGGTATCGAAGCTGCTATCTTCTACCATCTGTACGAGGTTTTCAAGGACAAGCCATGGTACAGGGAAATAGAACTTTCATGGGTTGGCGACTATAATCCCAGAATGATGGCTTCGAACGAGGCTCTGGGAGGTATAAAAATGAAAACCCATGTAACTTACAGGTATTTGATAAATAAAGATCTTACCTTCATGCGCTTCAGGGATGAAATGGCCGAGAAACAACAGAAAAATAAGGATAAGGAGCCGGAAAATAATTAAAAGTGCTTTTCTGTTGGAATTTAATGATTAATGATTACCTTTGCACTCCCTAAGAATTGTATGATTTTTTAAAAAAGTTATTAAAAAGCAAGAGAGATGAAACAGGGTATACATCCGGAAAACTACAGGCTGGTCGTGTTTCAGGATATGTCGAACGGTTATGCCTTCCTTGGCAAGTCTACAGCACCTTCGAAAGAAAACATTAAATGGGAGGACGGTAATGAATATCCTCTCATCAAACTGGAGATATCAAACACTTCTCATCCGTTTTACACCGGTAAGATGAAGCTTGTCGACACCGCAGGGCGCGTTGATAAGTTCATGAACCGCTATAAGGATCATGTAGGAAAGAAAAAAGCACAGGAGAAGTAATCGAATGAAATTTCATATAAGGAGGGACCCCTGAAGGTGTCCCTTTTTTTTTGAATAACCATGGCACGATCATTGCAATTGTCACACTCGCCATGTTATAAGAATAATGTGTATTTTTGGCATTTATTTCAGGGAGAATAAGAGATGGAAAGGAAATTCAGGAGAGGTTTTGGAGAATTGCTGTTTCCGGACAACCTTGACAGTGAAGGAGATATAATCCCCATCATAGCCGATGGCGACATAGGGGACCTTGAAGATATGGAAGTTCCTGAAACTCTGCCCATCCTGTCATTACGGAACACTGTACTTTTTCCGGGAGTTGTATTGCCTATTTCCATCGGACGGCCAAAATCGATACAGCTGGTCAAGGATGCATACAGGACCGACAAGATTGTCGGAACAGTCGCACAGAAAGACCCTGAACTTGAAAATCCGGGTTTCAACGATCTTCACAGGGTGGGAACCATAGGGCAGATCGTCAAGATCCTTGAGATGCCCGACGGATCGACCACAGCAATAATACAGGGCCGTAAAAGAATGGTGCTAAGCGAGATCGTTTCTCATGATCCTTATTTTGTGGCCAGGGTTAAGTCCATGCCAGAGTTCAAACCCGACGCTGAAACCAAAGACTTCGATGCCATAGTCGGATCGCTGAAAGACATGTCGCTTAAGATCATCAAGATAAATCCAAACATCAGCCCCGAGGCTTCATTTGCGATAAAAAATATCGAGAACAGCACTTATCTTATCAATTTTATCTGTTCCAATACTGACATCAAGGTACAGGATAAACAGAAGCTCCTGGAGATGAACAGTTTACGCGACAGGGGCTTTATGTTGCTGGAGTTCCTCGTACAGGAGATACAGATCCTTGAACTAAAAAATGAACTTCAGTCGAAGGTAAAGAGTGACCTCGACCAGCAGCAAAGGGAATTTCTCCTTCATCAGCAGATGAAGACCATACAGAATGAACTGGGAGGCAATCCTGTTGAGAAGGAGATAGAGGAATTCAGGAAGAAGGCTGAAACAAAGAAATGGACTGAAGAGGTCAGGAAAGTATTTGACAAGGAACTGGAAAAGATTTACAGGCTTAACCCTGCAGCTGCAGAGTATTCTGTACAGATAAATTATATCCAGACCCTTCTCGATCTTCCCTGGGGTGAATACACGGTTGACAATCTCGATCTGGCCAATGCAAGGCAGGTACTCGACGCCGACCATTTCGGTCTCGAGGATGTAAAGGAAAGGATACTTGAGCACCTTGCTGTCCTTAAGCTGAAAGGCGATCTTAAGTCACCCATATTATGCCTTTATGGCCCTCCGGGAGTAGGAAAAACCTCACTTGGCAGATCAGTGGCGAAAGCACTGAACAGGAAATATGTCAGAATGTCACTCGGCGGACTTCATGATGAGGCGGAGATAAGGGGACACAGGAAAACTTATATAGGTGCCATGCCCGGCAGGATTGTGCAGAATATAAAAAGAGCAGGTTCTTCAAACCCGGTCTTCATCCTCGATGAGGTCGACAAGGTAGGACAGGATTTCAGGGGTGATCCTTCCTCTGCGCTTCTTGAAGTTCTTGATCCTGAGCAGAACAGCACTTTCTTCGATAATTTCATCGAACTGGAGTACGACCTGTCGAAGGTGCTTTTCATTGCCACCGCCAACACTCTGTCTACAATAAGCCCTGCCCTTCGCGACAGGATGGAACTTATAGAAATCACAGGCTACCTTGTGGAGGAAAAGCTTCAGATAGCCAGGAAGCACCTTCTTCCGAAACAACTCGAGAATCACGGCGTGAAACCTGATCAGCTTATCGTAAACAACAGTGTTCTCGAGAAGATAATCGAATATTACACAAGGGAATCGGGAGTCCGTGAACTAGACAAAAGACTGGCTAAAATAGTCAGGGTCACAGCTAAAAACATCGCTGCAGGGACAGAGTATAATCCTGGACTCACACAGGAGTCATTAAGTAAAATACTTGGTCCTCCAAAGTTTAACCGCGACATATATGCCGGCAACGATCAGGCAGGTGTGGTGACAGGGCTTGCATGGACAGCAGCAGGAGGTGAGATACTCTTCGTGGAAACCAGTCTCAGCAGGGGCAGCGGCAAGCTTACACTAACAGGCAGCCTGGGAGAAGTGATGAAGGAGTCGGCAGTTATTGCTCTCGAATATCTTAAATCAAATGCTGGGCTGATAGGGCTGCCCGATAATTTTGCAGAGAAATGGAATATTCATATCCATGTGCCTGAAGGGGCTATACCCAAGGACGGACCCTCGGCAGGAATTACCATGGCAACTTCAATAGCTTCTGCCTTCACCCAGAGGAAAGTCAGGAAATATATAGCCATGACCGGGGAGATAACCCTCAGGGGTAAAGTGCTTCCCGTAGGGGGGATAAAGGAAAAAATTCTGGCAGCAAAACGCTCCAGTATCAGAGAGCTTATCCTTTCGGAAGAAAACCGTAAGGATGTAGAGGATATCAAGGAAATTTACATAAAGGGACTGAAGTTCCATTATGTGAAGACCATTATGGAAGTTCTTGATCTGGCTCTCCTGAAGCAAAAAGTAACTAATCCCAAAAACATAACCTTCGAATGAAAAGAGCTGTTTTCCCCGGATCATTTGATCCTTTTACCATCGGACATGAAGGAATAGTAAGGCGGGGACTCTCACTCTTTGATGAGATAATCATCGCTGTGGGTGCCAATGCCCTGAAAAAGAGTTATTATTCGCTTGAGACAAGGAAGAAAATGATAGCCTCCGTATTCAGGGACGAGCCACGTATCAAAGTCAGCCATTATGAAGGACTTACGGTTGATTTTTGTATAAAGCACGAAGCCGGGTATATTCTCAGGGGGCTTCGAACCTCAGCCGACTTTGAATTTGAAAGAGCAATTGCCCAGGTAAACAAGGCACTCGCCTTCGAAGTGGAATCAGTGTTCCTTCTTACCGTCCCGGAACATTCAATGATAAATTCAACTATTGTCAGGGATATTATCCGCAGCGGTGGTGATGCCTCAGATTTTGTTCCGAAAACTATCGATCTGAAACAGTACAGGGGAGAAGACTAGGGCCTCAGAATTGATACATTGATAAGGTCCATCAGCGAAAGCCAGGCAGAGCTCCTGATGTTTGATATCTCTTCCGGAAGAAGCCACTCAACCCTTGTTATGCCTTCTTTTTCCTGGGGCTCCCTGATCATAGGACCTGTATAATGCATCAGAAACCAGTTGGTTTTCTTGAGATAGGAGATCCCTTCCCAGGAATAGGTGTGATAGCTTGGCTCAAGGGCCATTACTATCCTGTGGCCCTGTATTCCGCACTCTTCACTTACCTCCCTCATGGCACAGGTCTCAGCTTCTTCTCCCGGCTCTATATGTCCTTTGGGGAGATCCAGCTTTCCCTTCTTCTCGATAAACAGATACCTTCCTGATGAATGCATCACCAGACCTCCTGCTGCGCCTACCTCAGTGAAGAAGATCCTGAAAATCTTCCATATATGCCTGATGTTGGGTCCATATACATTAATAGAGGGTATAGACTTATCAGACTGAAAATCAGATATCAACCCATAAAGTGCAGATGTGTCGTGAAATTTATGGAATAAGCCGTACTTTTGTAAGCGGTCGGGTTCAGGGCTTATCAGAATGAATCTGTCTTCGAAATGAACTTTATACATATCCTATGGAAAATATTGCAAAAAAAACTGCAGAATACCTCTTACAAATTAAAGCAATAAAATTGCAACCGTCAAATCCTTTTACATGGGCCTCGGG
>DAIOVL010000054.1:0-7529 GCA_036759025.1 Bacteroidales bacterium | reverse complement strand
GTATAATAAGGTCAAATGATTCAATTTTTCTTTTTATGGCTTCTTCCGCCGAATGCGCAACCTCGGTCTCATATCCCGCATTGCCCAGATTATACTGAAGTATTTCACACAGGTCTTCCTCATCATCGACTATGAGTATTTTCTTTTTCTTATGGTCCATAACCGTTTAGGAATTATGTGGTTTACATGATATGTCCGGATCTTGCAAAGGTAATTAAAATAGTCTTCCGTAAAGGGGAAATGCCCGTTGTAACCTGTAACCGGCAGGCCAACGGGCATTTAAGTCAAATATGCACAAAATACCATTTAGAAAAGGGCATAACTTAATCGTAAATGGTATGTTATTCCGGGTTCAAGTTTAGTAAAGAACTGGTCTGTCGGGTTAAATGATCTGAAGACAGATTCTTTCTTGTCGTTCAGAAGGTTGTCGATCTTGAACCCGATCTGAAGTTTCTTTTCCCTGCCGAGACTCTTTCCGGCATTGAGGTTAAGACTGTGGAAAGGAAGAGTATATATATCCGGCCGGTCGGCGATACCCACATACTGAAGGGTAGTTCCCTGAACATTATAGTATAGACCCGCCTCGAACCCTGACCAGAAGCCTTTCTCACCACCTGTATATGCAATCCCGCCGTTGATTATCCAGGGTGCCTGTCCTGCCATCTCACGGTAATTGTTAATATTTTGTCCGCTTCTTGCATTTTCCACTCTTGAATAATATTCAGTCAGGCTAAGTTCGATACGTGACCTGGTGACCGAAATGTTCGATGTGACGATCAGATTTTTAAGTGAAGATGAAAACATTGACAGGTCTTTACGGAATTCGATCTCTAGCCCCAGAACCTGCCCGTCTCCGACATTCCTGGGCTGGAATGTGCCTGTCTGGGTTGCATACTGTACAATCTCGATGGGCTTAATAAAATATTTGTAGAATCCGCTCAGAGAAACCATCTGTCCGTCTTTAAGGAAGATCTCCCAGCGCAGGTCAGCGTTGTGGATCCTGGAGCTTACCAGGTTGCCGTCCCAGTATTCCCTTCCGGCAACATCATCAGCATCACGGAACATGCCGCCTACAAATGACCTGCCGCTGATCGGATCGACAATTTCGGCAAAGGAAAGTTCTTTGAATGAAGGCCGGGCAATGGTTTTTGCATATGAAGCCCTGATATTCTGTCTTTCGTTTATGTTGTAGATAAGATTCAGGGAAGGGAATAATCCCAGTTCGTCAAGGACTTTTTCATTATCCAGGACAATGGTTCCCATTTGGTTACGTCCGGTATAACGCTGAACATATTTTTCTGTTCTTAGTCCTGCAATGGCCCTGAGCCCTTTCATAATCGTCAGTTCTGCTGAAGCATATCCTGCTGCATTCGTCGAATTTGAATTGAACTGATTTGGGTTGGATGGCAGAAAGCCTGCTTCGTAAGTTGTGCCACTGGTGTAATCTGTCCCGTACAGTGGCCACAGATTTTCATTTCTGAAAAGTTCATCAGGATCTCCGGTCAGCGGAACATTCCTTATATTCAGCATATACTTGCGGATCATAAAATCACGTTCCTTATAACCGTAGGCTCCTCCGAAGTTGAATCTGGCCTTTTCTCCCCTGAAGTTGAATTCCTTTGAAATGTGGGCCACACCTGCAAGGTTGATTTCAGAAAGGTCTCTCCAGATACGTTCAGGGAACCCTGATTCGGTGTTGATCCTGAAATCGTTATTATCTGTTACGTACCGGACAAAGCGTGCATCGGGATCACTGATCGATGAAAGTGTCGGAGACAGTTTCCATACTATATCCATCTTCGGGCCTTTAAGAGTATGTTTACCGTCGATAAGAAGGTTTGTCAATGAACGCTGACTGTATTCCAGGTTATGCTGAAATCCCGAGAAGTTACTGCCCTGATCGGATCCCACATAATCAAAGATGCCTGCCTTTGACTCTCCGTTCTGAAGATGGATCAGATTGATCCTGAACTTCGAATTTTGTGTTTTCACCGCAAATCCGGCAAGTCCGCTCAGAAGGACACTGTTCATACCGAAATTACCTTTCTGGAACTCCCTTACCTCAAGATCCATTACGTCAGGATCACTTGAGAGTCCATAACGACCGTATTCAGCATTTTCATAAAACTCCGTGTTGTTTTTATATGAAAATCCAAAATTGTATCCAATGGTCAGTTTGTTAACCGGGATCTGGTTCCCGAATGATGCGGAAGCGCTGTAATCAATGAAGCTCCTTGCCTTCTGTGCGGCCATGGTGGTATTAAAGCTTTCCAGCACCTCTCTGTACCTGAGTCCCTGTTCGCTTTCCGGATCACCTAACACAGTGGCAAAATATGGAAGATCTTCGGTGGCAGGGATGGACCTCGTTCCGTCGTCAAAACCCAGAAAATCAGTTCTGCCTCCCTCGTAAGTCAGATAGTCACTTTTAAAATGAAAATCGGGATTATAGCTTGAACTGAAAGAGAGACTGCCTTTCTTCTGGTCGGGAAAATCTCTTATGGCGATGTCGATTACTCCACCCGTGAAATCAGCCGGTAATTCGGCGCTGAACGACTTATGTACAATAATATTGTCAATCAGGTTGGTAGGAAAGATATCCATCTGCATGGTGTTACGATCGGGGTCAAGTCCGGGAATGTCAACCCCGTTAAGTATGGTCTTTGTATACCTGTCACCCAGCCCCCGCACAAAAACGTATTTTCCGCCTTCGACGGATACCCCGGGCACTCTTTTCATCGAAGCTGCTGCGTCAGAATCTCCCATTCGCCTGAAATTGACAGCGGAAATGCCATCCATAAGATTAGGTGAGTTCATTTTGATCGCCATCATTGCGCCCTCGGTATTACGGACGGCACTGGCAGAAACAGTGACCTCCGAAAGTCCGATGGTTGAAGATTTGAGCATAATATTTCCAAGCAGGGTTACCTCTCCCGCTTCCACCTTAATATCACTTATCACTTTTGTCTCGTACGAAACGAAGGAGAACCTTAGGTTGTAGGTCCCGGCTTCAACAGGAAGGTTGAATTTCCCGTCAAGATCCGTAGTGATACCTTTTGTTGTTCCTTCCACAACAACTGTAACGCTGATCAGAGGTTCACCCAGTGACTCATCAAATACTGATCCCCTGATAATTCCGTTCTGGCCGTTAAGCTTTAATGAAGCAGTCAGGACCAGAAGAATGACTGAAAAAATTTTTAAAATGCGCATAATTGACTTTATAGATGTGTTTTTGTGTTAAATCCACAGGAGGTTTACATTCTCCTGTGGATAATTTTTAAATATTACTAATCCTGGAAACCTGTCAAAGAACCTGAAACAGCGGCCCATGACCATGCGGAGAAGGCGGTTACATCAGCTCCGACGGTTCTGGCTCCTTCATTTACTGTTGTAGTGAATACATCGCTTCCATCCTTGAAGAAGTCGGTAAGCACACTTCCTGCCGGCAGGGTTGCCTCAAAGTTTGAGAATGTACATGTGTAATATGTAGGCACCTTGTCAAAGGTTTGTCCTGCCTTGAGTCCGAAGAAGTAAATGTGTGAAATGTCAACCCATGAGTCGGATGCAGCAAGGGCGTCATCGAGGTCGGCAATGCCCTGGGCATTACCTGCATAAACAGTTCCGTTCTTCAGTGTATGTCTGGCTGCAAGTGTTCCTTCGGGTCCGTCGAGTTCAAAACACTCATCACCCGGATTAACAATTATAAAGTTATCGAGTGTACCTGCCCACGACTGATCTGTGTCAATGGCATCATCACCGGTATTCCAGACGATAACATTTTTAACATTTACTGTTCCTCCGAACCACTCAATGCCGTCATCCTGGTTGGCAACAATTTCAATATTCTCAATTACCGTTCCTGAACCTACTCCGCCGAGGGTAAGACCGTTTATTTCGTTTCCTTCACCTATATTGGTCCCGCCATGACGTATTGATATGAATTTAAGGGATCCGGAATTATCATCCGGTACGGAACCTCCGTATAGTCCGTTAAGGTCAGATGGGGGAATACCCTCAATCTGCATTGCTTCTGCTTCAGCCGATATTGGAGCCTTTCCAAGAATCAGCAGACCACCCCAAAGGCCATTAACTGTAGGTGACAGGTTAGGACTTACTTTCTCTCCCGGCAGTATCTTGTCGGTCACTGAAGTGAAAATAATTGGTGAATCAGAAGTTCCTTCAGCTATAAGTTTTCCTCCTCTGGCAACCATAAGTGCCGTAGCATTCGATTCGGCCCCTTCACGACCTTTTACAACAACACCGGGTTCTATTGTAAGTGTGACATCAGCAACAACAGTGATCCTTCCTTCAAGAATATATATCTTACCTGTTTCCCACGTTGTGTTTGCTGTAATATTCTCTGTAACTGATATTGTTGGCCATTCTGTAATATTCAATACCGCTGTGGCAGTCTGGATCTGGTTCTCACTGTCTGACAAGGTAAGAGTGACAGAACCTGCACCGACAGTTGACCCGGCAGTAAAAGTAACTATCACATTTCCTGTCAGTTCACCCGATGAAGCATCGGTCTTGATAATTGCAGTACCTCCCATTGTTGTGAGGGTTGAAGATTTGTATCCTGCATCTGCAGTGAAGCCAAAAGTCAGATCAACCGATTTATTGATCTCTACGGTCTGACTCGAGGGAGTCGTAAGTACCGGAATTGCGTACTCCTCCTTACATCCCGCAATAATTGCCATAGCTGCTACAGCAGCAACGATAAACATTCTTTTCATGAATAAATAATTTGGATTTTTTTTAACATCTTAATTGTTTGCATTTTTCTGCTGACAAAAATAGACCGGCTCTGTTTCAGCGCGGTTAAGGAACAATTAAGATTTGGTTACATTTTTGTAACTTGCATGAATTATCACTCATTGAGTATGATGAAAAGACTATTGTTTACAGGATATTTAGCAATGATCTCATTGGCAGCTGCAGCTCAGACATTTATCCAGCCAAATTATGGTTTGAAAAGTCATGAGACCCTTACAATAAATAAGGTTGAAGCCTCTGATAAATCCATTGTACTATTGCTTTCTCTGGAAAACCGTATAACGGGCGGAAGTTTCTGTGTCGACCGGAACACATATATTGTATACCCCGACGGAACACGCCTGAAAATGACCTCAGCTTCAGGAATACCTTTATGCCCTGAAGCACATCGTTTCAGTGCCCCGGGTGACAAGCTGACTTTTACTCTCACTTTCCCTTCTTCCGGGAAATTACCCGAATGGATAGATCTCATTGAAGATTGTACCGATAATTGTTTCCATTTCTACGGGATTACACTCGATAATGACCTGAATCAGAAGATTAATGATGCTTTCGGATATGCAGGGGGGGATGATATCCTGAAGGGAATGATTAGCTTCATCGACATCCTTGAGGAGACAGATCAGAAAAACCTGGGATCTGAGGGACTCCTTTATGTAAATATCATTTCACTGGCAAGAGAAGCTGGCAATCCTGGTCAGGCAGCCAGCTGGTATAACAGATTGAGATCTTCCGAAGCTCCAAAGCTGCAGGAGTATATAAAATTTCTTAATGACCAGGGAATAAGGTATTGAGGATTTGAGATTGCGGATTAAGGATTTCGGATTTCTCAAAAAAAAAAGCTGACCCGATGAGAGTCAGCTCTTAAAATCATTAAAGCTGGTATCAGAAACTCAGGTCGAGACCTACACCAACTATTATGGTGTTTTTCAGATAAGTTTCGGTAGCAGGGAAGTTAACATAAGTTACTCCCGATTTTACCATGTGATCAACAGTTTTGGTGTCTTTGGTATACATCGTATAGTTTGCACCGAGGTTGATCTTTATCTTGTCACTTATTGAATACGCTCCTCCGAGTCCAAAAGTATTGGTTTGATTCCCGAAGGTCATGTCGCTCTGATATTTGCTGTTCACTCCCTTGTTTCCGTAGGAGTACCCTGCACTTACGAGCAGGTTATCGGAAAGGTTGTATTCCAGTCCGCCGTGCAGAGTCATTCCGTTATGGTCAATGATCTCCGAGTTGGCGATCGGTGTTGCAGGGGTGGGAGGGAAGAGGTCTGCATCTACTTTATGCCCGTAATCAGCTGCTTTGTCGAAGAAATAGTTACCACCTGCAGCAATTTTCAGTTTATCGGATATCCTGAAATCTACTCCTACCGTCAGCATTGCCGGTATGTCGCTCCTTGTCTTTTCACCATCGGGAAACTGTGTAATCTCTGTTCCTGTGGCAGTATAGCCTATCAGGAGGTCTTCTTTGGTATCGTTAACCAGTTCGAGTTTAGTTGCCATTTCATATTTAACGGCAATGTTGAGGTTCTCGATGGGGCTGATGTTAATACTGAAGAAGGGTGCGATACCCGTTCCTTTCTGCGTTACATCGGCGCTTTTGTTGCCTACCAGTGTTGAGGTAGCCTGAGCTTCATTACGTGTGGCTTCAAGTGTAGGTGTAGCTGTTGTAACCGTTCCGCTTATTGTATTGAGGCTCATAGTGGGCAGTGCAGCGGCAGGTACACCTATGTATAGAAGTCCCTGCTCGATGGCAGCTTTCTCAGGTGCAGTCATTTGTTCGGCATCGACAAGGTCCTGCAGTGTTGCATTTCCGAATCCGAGGTTAATGGCAGGAGCAAGGCTGGTAGGGATGCCAATGATCCCGTTTAGGTTGGATACAATTCCGTTGAAAACAGTTGTAGCAGGCATCCATGTTTCACCCATGAGTACCTGAACATTCCTGAGATAACCTGAATATGTGTTTTTTGCTGTCACATACCTGGCTCCTGCGGCAACGGAGATCATGTCGTTTATTTTGAATGATACAGCTCCCTGGTAACCAAGCCATGTGGAACTACCCTTAAAGAAGATATCTACGTCATAGTCGGTTGCGCCCTGGGCGGCAAGTCCGGGAACGAGGTCGGAGATACCCATCTCAAATGAGGGAAGCCCTTTTTCGTATTCAGCTCCACCGCCTCCGCCTATAGGCATGAATCCCAGCGAAAATGCAAACCTGTCAAGCTTGTAGGCAGCATAAATTGAGGGGAAATACCATGAAAATACTTTTCCCTCATAAAGATTCTGATTGAGGCCGTATAAGCCCCCGGGACCGGAATAGTCATTTGTGATTTCCCTTCCCTGTGAAATAGTCTGGTTACTAAGGCCGAAGTGTAACCCGTTTTCCATCTTCATAAGGCCTGCCGGATTAAAGAAAACCGCATCGATTTCTACCGATGCATTCCTTGAAGGCATACGAACCCATGCGGCACTCTGGTTGGTGTTGGTCACAAGCCCTCCTGCTAACAGAGTTCCGGTGATCAATGTGCCTGCAAATAATGTCAGAATTTTTCTCATAGAATAGTTTTTAAGTTTATACTCAGGAGCAAAAGCCTGAAACCCTTTTGCCCCAGCACTTTTTTAAATTCAAAAACGGATCAAAAGTATATAATAATTTGAATAATGCAATAAGTCTAAAATATATTATTGATATGCAAATAATTGAAGAGATTTTTTCAGAATATTCGAATTTTTTTGTTATGGTCAGGGTA
>DAIOVL010000053.1:0-7932 GCA_036759025.1 Bacteroidales bacterium | reverse complement strand
ACCGGTGGCTTTAGCCGCCGGTAAAAACAGGCTGTAAAAGAGGACTTTAGTCCGGTCGTCGGGCTGAAGCCCTTTTTTAACAGCAACTGCTTGCCGTTGGCTGAAGCCAACGGCAATATTAATATCCCCCCTTTACTGAATTCCAGTGACCGGTGTGAACTTTATGCCTTCCGGATAAGGGCTGAAGTCAGCGGCAATTTAGTACTCCTTATCTGAGAATTCGCTTTCAGGCAGTGAGGAAAAATTTTACAGGTAGCCTAGCCGCCCGGATAGTACTTTTAACAGTTATGATTGCAGAAAAGAGATAAATATTTACCAGTGGCTTAGTCGCCAGATAAGTACTTCTTGCAGATACAATTGGAGTAAAAAGTTATTAATTTACCGGTGGGTTTAGTCACCCCATAAGTACTTTTTACAGATACCACTGGAGAAAAAAGACAACTATCTACCGGTGGTTTAGCCGCCCGGATAATACTTTTAACAGATATGTTTGCAGAAAAGAGATAACTATTTACCGGTAGCTTTAGCCGCCCAATAAGTGTATTTTACAGATACCTTTATGAGAAAAGAGTTATCAATTTACCGGTGGCTTTAGCCGCCGGTAAAAACAGGCTGTAAAAGAGGACTTTAGTCCGGAATTCTTGTAAGGTTATATTCCTCTATTAATTTATCCACCTCGTCAACCAAGGAAACCTTCTTATGATGGATCTCCTGGTTTTTTATATAATTTCTAAGATTATCCAGGTGTTCTGCTCCAACAGAGACTGCGTAGAAATCATCCTGCCACTCAAATCTTAATCTTGTCAGTTTATTCTTATTGATCCAGTATGAGCTTTCGCCCTTGATCTTCTGCATCAGATCTGAGATATTTTGTCTGCCGCCCAGAGAGATCAGGACATGAAGATGATTTAGAAAGCCGTTTATGCAATCAATATCAATTCCTTTATTGAAAGCATTTTCTCTTATATGAGAGATTACTTTATACCTTATTGAATCGTGCAGATAAGGTAGTCTGTTTTTTGTGGTCCATACGCAATGGACCCAGATTTTGATGAATGACATATTTATGGAAATTTAGCGAGTACAGTTATAAAGTTATGATTTTTTTTTATTTTATCAGATATGGGGGGGGGATTAGGCGGGCTAAAGCCCTTTATTTAACATAAACTGCTTGCCGTTGGCTGAAGCCAACGGCAATGTGTGAGAAGATATCTCCCCCTCTGAGCAGTGGCTGAAACCAACGGCAATTTGTGAGAAGATATCTGCCCTTCTGAGCAGTGGCTGAAACCAACGGCAATTTGTGAGAAGATATCTGCCCTTCTGAGCAGTGGCTGAGGCCAGCGGCAATTTTAATATCCTCTTCTGCAAAATTTCAATGATCAGTGTGAACTTTATGCCTTCCGGATAAGGGCTGAAGTCAGCGGCAATTATAATACTCCTTAACTTAGAAGCTGCTTTTAAGACAGTGAGGAAAAATTTTACCGGTGGATTTAACCGCCACATAAGTATTTCTTGCAGATACCATTGTTGAAAAAAGACAACTATTTACCGGTGCCTTAGCCGACCCATAAGTACTTTTTACAGATACCACTGGAGAAAAAAGACAACTATCTACCGGTGGCTTTAGCCGCCCAATAAGTGTATTTTACAGATACCTTTCGAGAAAAGAGTTATCAATTTACCGGTGGCTTTAGCCGCCGGTAAAAACAGGCAGTAAAAGAGGACTTTAGTCCTGTCGTAGGGCTGAAGCCCTTTTTTGACAACAACTGCTTGCCGTTGGCTGAAGCCAACGGCAATGTGTGAGAAGATATCTGCCCCTCTGAGCAGTGGCTGAAGCCAACGGAAATTTGTAAAAAGATATCTGCCCTTCTGAGCAGTGGCTGAAGCCAACGGCAATGTGTGAGAAGATATCTGCCCTTCTGAGCAGTGGCTGAAGCCAGCGGCAATTTTAATATCCCTCTTCAAAAAAAATTCCAGTAACCGGTATGAACTTTCTACCCTCCTGATAGTGGCTGAAGCCAGCGGCAATTTACTAATGAAGAAAAGAGGGTGTCCTTTTGAGACACCCTCTTATCTTTTACATCCTTTTTACAAAAATTACCTTGGTCTTATAAAGGTAAGTGTATCAAAGAAAGCTCGTAATGGGTTATTGCTATAATTCCAGCTTACATAAATAGTTTTGGTTACCGGATCGTAGGAATTCGAGTTAGCTCCTTCACCGGTAAACATTGTAATTACTACAGCAGTACTTTGATTATATACGTTAGTAACTAAATTGGTAACCGGATCAAATTCAACTACGGGAGATACAGCTGAACCATACCAGCTTAATTCATTATCAGGGCCTACTCCAATAGGATGCCCAAAACTATTTGCATCAGGCCACCAGAAAGCAACAGAAGCTGGGCCGGCAGTGCGCATCTGCATTTGAGTCTCGTACGGGTAGTTGTAGGGAACACGATTGTGCATGCCTTTCAGTAAATAGAGTCCGTCATACTTATTCCTCGACATAATTCTCATAAGTTTTGTCCCATAATTACCGCTGATAACAACATTTTCAGTTACAGAGGCTATTTTAACAGGAATAATGTAGAATTTTACTACAATGTCAGGAACCTGTTCTGCATCAACTGTAATATTCCAGTCTGCCTCCAGTTCACCTGCCGGAATGGTAACCTCATAGCTGGAAATGCCAAGAGCTGCTGCGGGCATTGGTAGTGCAGCTGCATCGCCTGTGAGGTTTCTTTCAGTATTATAAGCCGTAACCAGCGCATTATCTATTGCCAGAGTTACTGTCACGGCCTTGCTGAGAGGCTTGGCAACTGCTATTCCAACCCTGAAATTGACTTCAAGAGGCTGGGTAGGGTCAATTATTTCCCGGATTATTGTGCCGGTAGCAGGACTGGGGGCTTCAGACAGCTCGGCTATTGCGGGCGAACCTGAGAAACCTCCCATGAAATCTTCCAGATCATTCAGACACGATGTAAAAGACAGTGTCGCAAGAACCAGAAGTGCAATGAAAATTATTTTTGATTTTTTCATTTGTGATCAATTTTGTTGGGTTAGTAAGTAATTGTCGTGGGTGCTGTATCCCAGAATACCCTTGCATCGAAAGGATAGCTGTCGGTAGTGAAACTTACACCCTGCAGATCAACAGCAGCCTGTACATTTTCCTTGTTCAGAGTGAATTCCTGGATAGGATACGGGAACAATCTCGGTATCTGCCTGCGGATAATACCCGAAGGATAGTAGCTCAGCATCTCATTGTCAGGATCTAAAGTAATATCGTCAGGACGTTTGGGGCTTGGATAGCCTGTCCTGCGGTAATCACAATAAGATTCAAACATATTCACAAAATAGTTGGAAATATATTTCTGAACGATGATTCTTTTGACCTTATCGGCTGTTGACAAAGCATCATCCCATAAAACGGCTGAACTTGCAAGGTATGTATCAACAAGGTAATCGGGTTCCTCGTTGACAACTTTAGCGGCATCCATTGAAGCTATAATTCCATCTTCATATAGAGTCCCCGCATCACCGGTAATAACTCCTCGTACCACAGCTTCAGCCTGAAGGAAACAAGCTTCTGTATAGAGGAAAACCTTCTGTCCGTCAAGAGCTCCATTACCAGTTTTAGTAGTTCCGGCTGCACTTCCGTCTGCGGCAATTGGGATCCATGAATATCCGGCAGCAACAGTTGTGTTAGGCTGAACTGTAAGGTCGCCGTCGGTACCTAGTTTAATAGAAATAAGCGCTCCTGCAGGATCGGCTGATACCCCTGGCTGAAAATACTGTCTTAGCCTTGGATCGCCATAAGATGACATCTTCTCATGGAAATATGCATTCAGACAGTACTGTGTATTTGCGCTTTGTACTGTTCCGTCATACGATTTTCCGAATGTATTCCAGAGAGGATTGGTTTTTCCTGAGGAGGCAGTGTAACCCGGATTGAGAATTGCATCTGCAGTTATAAATCCGAGAGAGGCAGTATTGCTCATGAGAGCCTGGAGCTCACTGTTGCTCTTCACGTTTGTCATTCTCATTACAAGCCTGAGCTTCATAGTGTTTGCAAGTTTCAGCCACTTGGAAAAATCACCGCCGTAGAGAACATCAACGGTATTCTTAAATGAATAATCGGCACTTGTTGAGCCATATCCGGTTGAAATCTTCCGGTTGAAAACGGCTATCGCTGTATCGAGTCTTACAATAAGACTGGCATAGATGGTAGCATCGTCGTCATAAACCGGTGTCAGTGTCAGACTCGGGTCGCATGCTTCACTATACGGAACATCTCCATAAAGATCGACAAGACGTGAATAGTACCATGCGTCAACAACATTGGTTATTGCAGGATAGATGAAATTTGTTCCGCTGTTGTCGCGAATGAACTTTGTGTCTGTAAGAACACCCGCATAATATCCGTCGAAAGGACCCGGATAGAAAGTACTGGTAATCTCGTACTTCTTGGTGGTGTACCATCCTGACCATCCGCCCGCGTGAGCCCAGTAGCCCATCCATGCGCCGACGGTGGTGGTAAAGTCGTTAACCTGCGATCCCCAGGTTTTAAGCACTCCCGGGAGGACAAGATCAGGTGTGGCGGAAGTAGCATCATTCGGGTTATAGTTCACATCAAGCCATTCTTCGCAGCTTGTCGTCCCGATGACCGCCAGTGTGATTAGAATTATTATATACTTTTTCATATTCGTCATCTTTCTTTGTTTGTTAATCAATTAGAAGGTCAGTGTGACGTTAAACCCGTATGACCTTGTTGCAGGAGTCTGGCTGCTGGTTGAATAACCTACTGCGTTACCAGTTCCGGAGTTGAACTCAGGGTCGGTATAGATATTGTTCTTCGGCAGGAACATGAAGAGGTTCCTTCCGACAAATCCTATCCTTACACCTTCTATGTAATTCTTTGCAAATGAAAGTGCTGTAGAAGGAACATCATAAGTTAGCGAAAGTTCACGTATCTTCCATACATCAGCACTGTTAACAGAGTAATAGCTCAGTGATCTCATGGTGTTTGTCCAGAATGCAACACCACCCTCCTGTACAGTTATGTTTGTGTTGGGCACATACACTGGGTTTTCGGCTGTTCCTGTATTGATAACCGAGTTCGGGAATACGAATCTTTCTCGGCCGTTGGAAGCTGAGAGAGCTCCGATGCCAGTAAAGAGAAGGTCGTAATAAAGGTCGGTCCTGAATATGGCGCCACCTCTGTAGTCAGCACTACCTGCGAAGGTAAATCCTTTCCATCTTAAGGAAGTCTGCAGACCTATCAGGTGTTTTGGAGTTGTCTGTCCTCTCGGATAGGTAAGCGGGTCAATTGATGGCATCCCTGTTTCTCCATCAACAATCACGCGGCCCTGAGGATCCTGATAGAATCTCGTGACTTTATTATAAGGATATGGATATCCAACGATTGCATAAACAGCGCCTCCCAGAGATATTTCCGTAAGCTCGCCGGCAAGCGAAAGAACTTCGCTGTACCAGTATGCGTAGTTGGCTGATATATCCCACTGCAGGTCTGCTGTGGAGACCGGGGTTGCTTTTAATTCAAATTCAAAACCTCTGTTAAGCATCTCACCGGAGTTGATCTTTGAAGATTCATAACCGGTCGCCCTTGAAATGTTCATATCAACAGTCTGGTTTGTAGTGTTGGTCTGGTAGACTGTGAAAGTTGTATTGAGCCTGTTATTGAGGAAGCTTAGGTCGAGACCTATTTCTTTCGAAAGGGTGAACTCTGGTTTCAGAAATCTGTAATTGAGTCCGTTGTCCACCGAATAAGCCGAAAGGCTGCCGAACGGGAAGTCCGATGCAATACCGAACAGGTTCTCAAGCTGATAGTTCCCGATGTTAATGGAACCCACCTTTGAAATACCGCCCCTGATCTTTGCATAGCTGAGAATGTCGTTTTTAAGGCTGGGGATCAATTCGGTAAGAACTACAGAAGCGTCAACAGCAGGATAGAAGAATGACCACTGCGACTTATCGAGGAGTGAGTTCCAGTCATTTCTTCCGGAAGCGTGCAGGTATGCATAATTTTTATACCCGAGAGTAATATCACCGAAAACACCCATCTGTCTCTGCTGCGACCAGCTTTCCGAACCACCAAGTTCTCCTACCCTGTTCTTCACATTGAAGAAGTTAGCAATCTCAAGCGAAGCTGCAGAAAGATAAGTAGATCTTGAATAGCTGCTTCTGGTCGTCATACCTGCCACTGCCCTGACTGAGAAATCAGAAAACTTATGATTGATAGTTGCGATGAAGTCATTTGTCCAGCGCCAGCCAAATCCCATTCCGGTATTCATTGAAGAGGGGACATCTGCACGGCTTATGGAACGACCGTATTCTGAATACATCTGGTGACCATAAGGACTGTAATCCTTAAAATATTGCCTGTTTTCGTAGTAACTGGTATTGGGGGCAATGGCTGTCCTTCCCTGAATTGTGAGCCACTTTGTCAGTTTCTGGGAAAGATCCAGAACAGCAGTAACATAATCATTTCTACCTATTCGTCTCTGGGTGTCCAGCTCTTCATAGGGGTTCTCATAATATGCATTATAGAAATGGTCAATGTCGGCCCAGTTCGTTTTTCTTGATCCGTCAGGATTTGTGAGAACTGCATCCCAGTCAGAGAAGTCGGTCAGGGGGATATGCATCGGTGTGTTCATCACGTTCCAGTAAACGTTTGAGTTGGATGTTTCCTGGGTACGTAAGGTATAGTTGAAGTTAAATGCTGCCGAGAAACCTTTATATTGCTTGGTTCCGTTAAGCCTTATTACATCACGTCTGGCTTCATCGCCGGGAACCACGCCCTTAATCTTCACATCCTGAACAGAAAGGAAGAGTGTTCCTGTTTCATTACCTGAGGAGAATGAAAGGTCATTCTGAAGGGTAAGACCTGTATCCCAGAAATTATATTTTTCTCTTGGCTTTGCCGAATAGGTTGTAGTAAGGCTGTCGCCGTATTCATCCCAGAGACCTATCCTTACCAGCTGGCC
Organism: Bacteroidales bacterium; assembly: GCA_036759025.1. Taxonomy (GTDB): domain Bacteria; phylum Bacteroidota; class Bacteroidia; order Bacteroidales; family VadinHA17; genus LD21. The sequence goes on along the minus strand of DAIOVL010000053.1, from coordinate 925 downwards.
GTCAAATTCAGGACCCCAGCACTGGTTTTCAAAAGCCTCATAAAGAGGATTGCCATAGCCGTCGGCTGAAGACCCTGATCCGAAACGCTCCTGCATTTCAGGGAAATAAGCCACCTTATCGAATGTGGTAGTGTTACTGTACACTATCTGTGTCCTGTCTTTGGAACCGGTTTTTGTTGTAACAACGATAACGCCGTTTGCAGCTTCCGAACCGTAAAGAGCAGCAGCGTTAGCTCCCTTAAGCACGTTCATACTTTCGATGTCGTTGGGGTTAAGAGTCTGCAGGTATGCAAGGTTAACCGGAACACCATCAAGAACAAGAAGTGCCTGGTTGTTACCGAGGAATGAACGGTTACCCCTCAATACCACCCTCACGTCGGGGTTAACGGAAGCGTTAACAGTGTTGATTTGGAGACCTGCGACCTTTCCTGACAGAGCCGTGGCAGCGCTTGTGGGTTTGGCCTGTGTTATAAGCGCAGATTCAACCTGTGTAATCGCAGATCCGATCTCGGCAGCATTACGTTTGATACCGAAAGCAGATACGACAACCTCCTGCAGTCCCAGCAGCTCGGATTCCATGGTTACATTAACAACCGATCTGCCGTCAATCTGAACCTCCTGCCTTTTCATTCCGATGTAAGAAAAAACAAGAGCAGTTGCGTTCTGAGGTACCTCCAGGGAATACCTTCCGTTCAGGTCAGTATTGGTTCCGATGGTGGTCCCCGGTACCTGAACGGTGACGCCAGGTATAGGACCTTCACCTTCAACTGCCGAGGTAACGGTACCCGTAATGACTTTTGTCTGAGCCAGCAGGGTTGTCACACCCGCAAACACAAACAAAACAATCAGTAGAAATAGTTTCTTCATACGAATTAGTTGATCCTTATTAATACTTGTTTTTTTTATGTTCTGTACCGCCGGATAT
>DAIOVL010000052.1:0-8925 GCA_036759025.1 Bacteroidales bacterium | reverse complement strand
CGCAAGGATATGACCAAGGGCTGTTCCCAGGGTTCCGGCTCCGGCAATGCAGATGACGGGATGTTCATTCATTCGTTTCGGATTAGAAGGCAAAGATACTATTTTGATAAACTCCTGACCGTTCATATGATCTGAGGATTCCCGCTAAGGTTTTGTTCGTATCTTTGCTATACAATATTCTCAGTACAGATGACATATCACTCAGGGATTATAATACAAGCCCGAACAGGTTCATCGCGATTACCTGGAAAAATGACCATGCCGTTTGCCGGGAATATGAACCTACTGGAACTTATGTTGACGGATTTCAAACAAACCGCAGGAGAAATTCCGTTCGTTGTTGCTACTTCCGTTCAGCGCGGGGACAGTGCCATTGTTGACGTTTGCAGGAATCTGGATGTGCCGTACTTCAGAGGACCGGAACAGGATGTTCTGGAACGGTTTATATTAACTGCGAAGCAGTTTGGTTTTGACAACATTATCAGAGTATGTGCCGACAACCCGTTTTTTGACCTGGGAACTACCCTCGGATTACTTGACGTACTCACAGAAATGAGGTGCGATTATGCCGGTTTCTCAATAAATGGTAAGCCATCAATCAAAACGCATCTCGGGTTGTGGGGAGAAGCCGTAACATTTAAGAGTCTGTTAAAAACCTCTACCCTCACAGTTGAGCCGAAGTACCGCGAGCATGTAACAAATTACCTGTATTCCAATCAGCCAGAATTCCAAATTACACTTATCCCCGCTCCATATGGATTTCACAACCGGGAAGATCTCCGGTTTACACTCGACACGGAAATCGACTTTAAGTTTCAACAGCAATTATACCAGATGGCTGGCGGTATTCCTAACCCTGAAAGACTAATTGAACTATTAAAGATTACTAGCGAAAACGAGCAGTTTAGAGTTACCATGCGGGAGGAGATCCACCGCAATTCCAAGTAACAACGGACAAAACAAACGTATGAAACACACATACATAATTGGTGAAATTGGTCAAAACCATAACGGTTCGGTTGAGATTGCCCGTACCCTTATCGATGCCGTTTCACAGCCGGTAGTTGATAACCTTTTTGGTGAAAAGCTGAAGCCAATGGACGCTATAAAGCTCACCAAACGCGACCTAAAGGAGGAATTGTCGGCATCAGCAATGCTTAAGCCATACAATAGTCCGAATTCCTTTGGAAAGACCTACGGCGAGCACAGGGCTTATCTCGAGCTGAGCGATGAGCAGCACCACGAGATTTTTCTTTATGCCAAATCAAAGGGGCTGGAATTTGTTGAAACCCTCTGTGCACGGGGATGTCTTACCTTATTAAATCATTTCATTCCTGACCGGCTAAAGGTAGCCTCACGCGACCTCACCAATCTTCCGCTGCTCGAAGCCATGGCGGAAACCCGAATACCCATGATCCTTTCCACTGGGATGGGCGGCCGCAAAGAACTCGACCAGGCTCTGCAAGTTATTACCCGTCAGCACAGCGATGTATCCATACTGCATTGCCTTTCACAGTATCCTTCGGAGTACAGAAACATAAATCTGAATACAATTCCGTATTTGAAGAAGCATTATCCGGGATACAAGATCGGCTATTCCGACCATTCGATAGGAATAATGGTTCCTGCAGCAGCAGTGGCACTTGGAGCTGAGATCATTGAAAAACACATCACCCTCGACCGTACAATGAAGGGCACTGACCATCAGGGTTCTTTAGGCGTTGATGGAATCTACCGCATGGTGCGGGATATTCGCAATCTGGAAATGGCACTTGGCGTCGAAGATATGTTCATCAGCGATGCAGTTCAGGATACCCGCATCAAGCTGGAACGCTCCGTTGCAGCCCTTTCACCACTCAGAAAAGGAGAAATTATTACCGGCGACAAGCTGCACCTTCTGAGTCCGGGCGACGGATTTAAATGGAATGAGCGCAGCCTTATCATTGGCCGTAGAGCCGCTTGCGAAATTCCCGCCGATGAAGTTATTTACCCAAATATGCTGGAAGAATGACGATAAAACTTGTAATTACCGATATCGACGGCGTATGGACCGATGGAGGAATGTACTACGACAATCAGGGCAATGAGCTGAAGAAGTTCAATACGTCCGACAGTGCCGGCGTTGTTTTCCTGAGGGAACTTCAAATTCCACTGGCAATTATCAGCGGAGAAGATACTACTTCGCTCAGACGCCGTGCTGAAAAACTCCGCATCGAACACCTCTATATGGGCGTACGGAACAAACTGTATGTTGCGGGTGAGCTGGTTAAGTCGCTTAACTTAACTCTTGACGAAGTTGCGTATATCGGCGACGACATCAACGACCTGCCTCTGCTGAAAGCGTGCGGGTTAAGCGCCACTCCTGCTAGTGCACCGGATTATGTAAAAAAGGCCGTTACCTGGACTCTTGACAAAAATGGCGGTGAAGGTGCGTTCAGAGAGTTTGTCGAACGCATATTGCAGGAAAACAACCTGTTTCAGGAAGCTCTGGACTCCTATTTCAAGCGCATCAGAACATACAACGGATAAAGTCCACAATTCGTTCCGAAGTCCGGCCATCGATACTGAATGCATTTCGTTGAATGAAGGATTCATATGCCTTATCGTTGATGCTTAGTTCCCGGCTCAGTATACCCTCAGCCACCTTCGTTAGCTCAGCACCGTTCAATGCCCGGAATGCAACCCCCTGCTTAATGTAAGCCTGAATATCCTGATCCAGGTGATCAAGAATCACAAGGGGTTTCCTGAAGTACACCGTTTCAGCCCCAACCGTGGAGAAACAGGTAATAAGCATATTACATGAAGCAATGAGCGAATACAAATCGTGTTCGCTTGTAATGGAATAATTGGTGCATCCCGTCTGCCTAGCGATACGATGGTAGTACTCCGGGTCCGAAGCTTCTGAGGGGTGCAGCTTGATAACCAAATGAATATCGGAAAAACTGGCGGCCATATTCAATACATCAAAGGCTGCCTTCTCCCGCAGCAGAGGATCCTGCTGCAGCTGGGAGGCAAACACAACTAAAGGGACTTCGGGATAACCCAGCTCTTTTATCAGCTTATCGCAGTTATTCAGCAGTGCGGGAATGATATCGGTGCGCGGCTGTCCCACCACTTCAAGGCTGGTTTCGGGATAACCCGATTTGTTGATCAAATAATCCTTCCAGTAGCTTCCCCACACCAGGGTAACATCGCACAACAGACCTCTCCGCACGTCAGCAGACGTAAAACGGTAAGCAGGATGCAGGTCATGAATGTTTCCATGCTGTATTCCGATTGTTTTCATCCCATTGACACGTGCAGCATCTAAAATGCTTTTAACGGAAGGGCTATTCTCGTCTATACTAGTAACGGTTTTGAATTCATGATTTCTGAAAAACATGTTGTATGCCCGGTTCTTGAATATATAGAAACGACTAGCTCCATGAAATTCCAGCATTTTTTTAAGTATCCAGTTATTGCGACCAGGTTCTGCTTCCTCAATCAGGCTCCGAAGCCTGGAATAAATAAGTTTTTCATCCTTCTTGTAAGCCTTCCATACAGCCGGCGACAGCACTCCTCTGATAAGAATGAATTCTCCTGGAATCCGGTGAACACGAGGGTGCGAATTTCGGATCATCCAGCGTTCGATACGGAATTGTTGTCCTTGCGAAAACTTTGGAGGCTCCGTTTCGTCAATGATCGCAAAATCCTTTCCTGCTTTTGCAAATACATAGGCAAGGTTATAATTGTCTTGTTTCAATTTAAGGGTACCTGGATCAAGACAGGGCTGACGAGCGGAGCGGTCGATAAGAAGATGACGGCATTCCCCTGCTTTCAGCGTTGAGGCCATACCAATGAAGAAACGGAGGAGCAGATACGTAAGGTATTGGAGTAAAGAAACGATACTCTTTCCATGGCCTGCAGTTTTCGCACCCGGCACAATTACAACATTCTCAGGCAGATTGCCAAACAGTTGAAAATCGTTGAAGCTGGTATACAGATGAATTTCATCGTATACAAGAGCCAAATCCCGGATTAGTGCTTCTTCATATGCCTGATTCCGCATGATGAAATAAATCCGGAACTTATGATAATGCCAAAGACTCATACCAGAAACCGAAAGAAACTCCGCCATGGAAGTATAACCCGTTTTTGCATCACCGAATGCAAGAAGGCGATCCATTTCAGAATAATTAATAGCCCGTTTTTCAGTTGCATCCTGTGAAATAATTTCAACCGGAAAAGGATAGGCGAAGCTGCTTGTTGAAAAAATCCTAAGGTTCTCCTCTGATTCAGCCAAACGGCGGATATTCAGGATATCAGATACTGAGAGGCTTCGATTAATTACAATTGCCCTTTTCATATCTTGGTTATCAATCGTTTAATATCGCGGCGATATAGAATCACCAATGAAGAAATCAGAATCAGTACGGAAAGAATAGCCGAAGTATACTGTCCCATACCTACGGTATACTTTGATATTTCAAGCAATATTATCAGGCCCATGCAGATGAGTGGACTGTAAAGCAACTTGCCGAGATTCCAGTTAAACGGCCGAATGCGTTGGGCGTAAATGTATGCCCCGATAACCTGGATAACATCTGCTGCCATAATCGAAATAATGGCACCATAAATCAAGAATCGGGGAATCAGAATAAGGTTCAGCAGAATATTAACCAGCAGACTGGCGATGTTAAGATACAAGAAAAATTTAGTTTTTTTCTCGTAATACATTACAAATGAAAATATTACATATTGTGTTCGCGGCAGATAGCGGATAAATATCAAGGCTATGAAAGAAGAGGCCAGTCGCACATCGGTTTCATAGAACAAGGTAAGATACGCCATTACAGGAAGGATGGCCAGCGCTATAATAAGCTGTGACTGGGCCATCAACATATTGGACAGTGATCGTATTTCCTCTTCATGCTTCAGTGTACCCTCCTTCATATAGCGAAATATCTCTGGCTGGGTTGCAGCCTGAAGTCCCTGCATGATGATTTGCATACCCAGCGCAAAATTCACTGCAGTAAAATAAATACCAAGATCACTGGGGAATCGCTCCATAAAGTATTTATCGGCGAAATTTAATCCCCATGCCAAAACGCCGTACTGTACCAAAGGCCAGGCGAATCGGTTCATTTCGTTTAAAATTCCCCTGCTGTACCTTATCCCGCTTCTGTGATATGTAACTAGAATAACACCGGCTGAAACGATGCTGCTTCCGATAGCACTTCCATAAACATATCCTATAAACGACATTTCAAAATAGAAAAGACCGATCAGCTGAAAACCAGTTCGTACAATTGCATTGCCAATATTAACGATGATAAAAGCCTGGACGCGTTTCTCGTTCCGGTACAAAGCTGCAGCGGTTGTAATAATAGACCGGTTGATACCGGTAATAATTGCTGCAAAACCGAAGCTTCCGAAATTACGGAGTCCTTCCTGAGAAAAAATATTCCCTATATAGTGTTGTAAAAAGAAAGATGCCGTCAACAATATCAAACCCCGCAACAGTATGGAATTAAACACTGAGGAAACCATGCAGTTGTATGACTCACGATTGTCTTCCACATCGTAAAGAAAACGGGAAATGGCATTACCCATAGAAAACAGGGTGATGGTAAATGCCAGGGAGGTCACCATTTCTGCAATACCAATCTGAGAAAAATCTATCGCATTCAGCCGTTCATTGCCTTCAATAATGGGCTGAATAAGAACCTGAAGGACAGGTGGCACTGCTGCCACGCCTGAATAGACGAGCGATAATTTAAGGTGTTCCTTTACATTCAGACGAGTCATGCAGTGATTGTGAACTGCAAAAATAAGGCTGATTCAGTTAAAAGCGAAGAAATTACGCACAAACGACACTTTAAGTGGGATTTTGTGAGTATTAAAAGCTCACTAGTACAAAAGTGTTACGCTTCCATAAGTCTTAACAAAAGTAAAACGACCTTCTCGGGTGCAGCGTTCAATGTCGAAAACGACGAAATATACACCTGCAGGACAGCGTTCATTAAGAAAATATCCATCCCAGCCCTCTTCCGGATCATTAGTTTCGAAAAGTATTGCGCCCCAGCGATTGGCAATTGTCATCTTATAACGACCGGCATCGTGCAATACAGGCTTGAAGGTATCGTTGACGCCATCATAATTAGGAGTAAATACATTGGGAATCTTCATGCTGAATTCACAACACATGAATACTTCTACAGAATCGGTTGCTGAACACTGATCTGCCGTTAATGCAACCAGACTATAAATCCCAGGATTATCAACGTGATATACCGAAACATTCGTACCATCCTGCCACCGATAAGTCGCAAATCCGGAAGCACTCAAGTCAATTCCTTCTGGCGAACACAACATTGTATCTGCACCTATAAATAAGTCGGGTACGTAAAAATAATCTACTGAAAAACGGTGCTCGGAATGGCATCCAAATGTATCGGTTTTCTTTACGAAATAGGTACCGGGATCAGTGATGGTACGTGTGGATGAAGTTAGCATATCGTTCCACAGATATTCAAACTGATCGTTACCTGCTGATACGATAAGCAATGAATCGGGACAAATAGTGTAACTGCCTGGGAGGTCAATCTCAGGACCTGGGATAGTAACCACATTTGCCGTGTCAGATGCTAAACATCCGAATTCAGACGTTTTTCTTACCCAGTATTTACCGGGAATCGAAACATTTATTGCTGGGCTTGTAAGTCCATTATTCCACAAATAATTAAATCCCGATTCACCGGCGAAAAGTGTTGCATCACCACCTTCACATAGTTTAAGTGTATCGGGCAGAGTAGTCTGTGGCATGGGATATATTTCAACTTCCACAGAGGCTTCCAGCTCACTACCAGCCGAGCTGATCTTAAAAGTTACAGTGTAATTTCCCGGAGCTGAGAAACGATGTTGCGGACTCAGAATGTCAGACGTATTATCAGTAGAAAGCGGATCTCCAAAATTCCAGAGAACCCAATCGTGATTTTGCTGAAGATTTCCGAATAGGTTAGCACTAAAGTGAACCGTATCCTCAAGACAGGAGTTCGTACCGTTGAGGGTGATGGCAGGAACAAAATAACTCTGAATGAATGTTGGCAATCCCATCAGCGAGCCCCGGGTCGCTCCAAGGTACAGGGACTCGTCCACATAGTTGCAGGCAGTTCCTTCCTCATTCGGGTTATTAATCACGCCCAGGTATCTGCTAACTACATCGGGGCGGTTATAGCGGGCAACATAAATCTTTCCGTCTGGCCCCATTTGCAGGCAACCAGGAGCCATTCCGGTTGATGCAATCAATGTCCTGGTTTTTAGCTGGAGATTTATCTGATAAATTTGTTTGAGATCATAGGATACCGAAGCATAAAGAAAATGAGAATCGCCTGAGAACTCAACACCATACGTGGCATCAGGGAATGAATAAACGGAATGAAAACTCACATCACCTGTCCCAGGGTTAAAATTGAACACTTCCACCCGGCGTTCATGGTAGGTTGCCATACCAAGATACCTGCCATCAGTCGAAAACTTAAGGCAACCCTGAACTCCATTATTTATAATCTGACCAGCGAATGACGATTTAACAGTCGAACTTACACCAGAAGAGGTAACAAGATAACTTTTGAATTCATTGGATTCACGTTCATGAATAACAACCCATACATCGATGTGATTTAAGTGCCTGACAGCAGAAATTTTCTCAGTAGAATTTGACTGCAGAAAAATATTTTTGGTCACTACAGCTCCCATTCCCCCTGCCTGTGTCATATCAACAACCGAATAATAAAGATCACCGTCAGAATAAGCATAGTCAACGGTAAATACAATATATCGGGTATCATTATTGGGAAGCGGAACAATAACACCCGATTGGGTTGAAGAGGGATGGCCATTTAGCCCTGTACCATTTACCATTGGCTGATGCGTTCGGTTATAAATGGTCATTCCATCCGTATAAAAAAGCAAATTTCCATTATAATCACTAATAGAAGCTACTCCTTCAAAATTATCTATTACGCCATCAAAAAGCACCTGAGGTGAACCGCTTGAAAAGTCAATACCGGCATTCTTGCCGAAATACCAGACATTTCCATGTTTTTGAGCCCATAGAGAAGGTGAAAATTCAAAGAGGATCAGTCCAAAAGCTAAGAATTGGAAAAAACTCCGAATAATAATACCTAAAAAGATTGAAAAAGATCTTTGTTGCACGAAATAAGAAATAATTATTTATAATTAAGGTTATTACAATTTCAATTAAACTAATTCAGGATACTTTAGATCATTGACTAATCCTAACATAATGATTACATATCTTTAATATGTTATAATAAATCAATGAAATCCGGAGCGTAAATTTATAAAAAAGGATCATCATCAATAACTAAAATGGAAATTAAATCCCTATATCTGAAATTTATTAACACTGTTGTCCCGTTATATTATGAAATTACCTTCGGTGAGCTCTCCGCCCCTGACGGATCGGTTCTTCGCTAGCGGTCAGAATGACTTTGATTTACATGATCTTGACGTGGAGGGGGCTTGGTGGCATCTATGCCGCCACCAAGCCCCCTTTGATTAGCGTTATTGTATTGTCATTCTGAACGTAACCTAGTGAAGCAAAGAACCGACCAAAGGGAGTTCACCAAAGGTAATCTCATAACTCCTTCCAAAGGTTTACCTGATAATAATGATCTATTATACAGCAAAATCAATAGCTCATATATAATACAATCCTATCACCTTCATCAGATATTTAATATTAAAACTTATTTTAAATACAAATATTTATTGAATGATACTAATTTATAGTATGTTTACCTAAAAGAAACCATAGAACTAAAGAGAATAATTCCGGGAATCACTATGAACGCTGATTCTTTCCGGCCACCGAAATACTTGCATTCAACTCAAAGCCAAGCAATATGATGATTGCATTAA
>DAIOVL010000051.1:0-8992 GCA_036759025.1 Bacteroidales bacterium | reverse complement strand
GGGTTTTGAGGGTGTAGGGGCGGTGCGGACGGGACTCGAACCCGTCCCGAGAACTCGGGATGACAGGCCGATATAAAATCTTGCGTTGGTTAGTCAACCCTTTAGCGACAGATAAAAAGCTTTGTTCTTTTGTTTCTTCAGAAACCGTTCCCGCATTATCGCATCTCTTTTGGTCGTATATTCCTCTGAATATAATAATTCCCACGGACGCTTACTTGAACTGTACCTGGTCCTGCCTTCATTGTGTTCTGACAACCTCCTTTCAAGGTTACTGGTATAGCCAATATAGAAGGTGTTGTCAACCTGGCTCTGAAGAATATAGACTGTATATCTCATAAAAAAAGGGAAGATAATCTTCCCTCAGGTTAGCGGTGCGGACGGGACTCGAACCCGCGACCCCCGGCGTGACAGGCCGATATTCTAACCAACTGAACTACCGCACCAAAGAACTTTTTTCTGTTACTCTCCTTATTAGGAGGTGTTTATTTTTATGATCGACCGAACCCGTCCCGAGGACTCGGGATGAAAGGCCGATATTCTAACCAACTGAACTACCGCACCAATAATTTTTCGCGATGCAAAAATAAGTGATTTTTTGGTTATGCAAAACAAATGGATCAAAATATTACTGCCCGGTATCATTTACATGTTTCAGGTAATCCCTGATAATGCTTCCAATGATGTTGGCAAAATTAAGTTTTTCTGTTTCCGCAGGATTGAAATACCTTGCATGATCGCCTTCATACAGGGTTATTTTGTCGGAAGGGATGTTTATCAGTCCTGTATATATGTATTTTATGTTAGGATATGCATCGCCTTCAAGGCACTCATATTTTCTGAAGAAAGCAAAGTCCTTAAGATCGTAGTCCAGTTCTTCCTTAACCTCTCGCACGAGAGCCTCTTCAGGCGTTTCTCCTTCTTCCAGGTGGCCTCCGATAAGATCCCAGTGAAGCGGAAAGGGTATTCCGGGTTTATTATCCCGTTTATACAGAAGCAACTCACCCATGTCATTCTTAAAAATTATAGCAGCGATCTTCTTCATTCAATATTCTCAAAATCGGTTGAATCGACCCAGCCTGCATCCTTCCGGTGTACTTCTCCCTTCAAATAACGGTTATAGAAATCACGTGTTTTCTTCTCTGCGTACATATAGCGGTCGAAAACATCGCCCTGACCTGAGACACGCGGATCTCCCTGTTCTTTCAATTCATGTACCAACTGACTGCCAAGTTTTTCCTTCATGGCAATATGGTCGGGGTGTTGTGAAAGATCTTTCATACACTCCGGGTCAGTGTCTATCCTGTAGAGCTCCTCAAACGGTCGTTTTCCGAAATTCAATTTCCATAGAATTTCACCCTTACCCTTTCTGTTCATGTCGAGGATAAGACTTTTTGTAGGGCTGCCATCTGTATTCAGGTAACCTGTCACAGGGTTTCCTGCAGGCCATCTGTCATTTTTAAAATTCCTAAGATACAGATAGTTGTCTTTTATTATGCCTCTTACGGGGTATCCTTCGTCATCCGGTCTTCCAACATCATGACGTTCATGACCGGTCAGAACATGGTCGCGGGTTTTATCTACTTTTCCCTCTGTTCTGCTTCGGATTATCTTTTCAAGGCTCTTCCCCTGAACAGGTTCCATACCCTGCCTCTCACAATCAAGTCCGGCCATTTCCATCAGGGTGGGAGCAAAATCAATAAAACTGACATAATCGTCTATGACTCTGCCGGGTTTTCGTATACCTCCAGTCCACATTATTGCCAGAGGCATATGGTTTGAATGTTCATAGGCATTACCTTTTACTCTGGGGAAAGGCATGCCGTTATCAGCTGTGACAATGATTACGGTATTTTCCAGTTCACCCTCCCTTTCCAGGAACTGCATCATTTTCAGCAGGTGCAGGTCAAAATATTCGATTTCGAATGCATAGTCGAGAATATCGTTTTTTACTGTATCGTTGTCGGGCCAGAAATCAAAAACATCACTGATATCTGTTATTGATTTGCCGCCTTTTGATACAGCCGATCCATATTCATACCGTCGGTGGGGTTCATGTGATCCATACCAGAAGCAGAAAGGCTTTTGGCTGTCGCGAGAAGAAAAAAACTCTTCAAAATTTGAGAAATAATCAATGTTCGACATTCCATTAGCCGGGGGTGATGTCCTGGCCGTGTTGAAGGCCTTTCCGGTAAGCCTGCGGGGATTGCCTTCAGCATCCAGGGCCACTCCGGGTGCCCAGCTTTTTCCTGTATAACCTGTATAATAGCCGTTTTCCCCAAGAACTTCGATGAATGATTTGAATTTTACCGGGAAGAAAGGCACATGATTACCAGCTTCTTCGAGCTGCCAGCTGTTACGACCTGTAAGGAAGCATGCTCTCGACGGGGAGGATTTTGCATTCGGGGTATAGCAATTGTTAAACAGTATCCCTTTTTCAGCCACCCTGTCGAATCCGGGTGTACTGACAAAGGTGCAACCATAGGCGCTCATGTGAGGCCACGAAATGTCATCGGCCATTGCTATAAGAAAGTTCGGTCTCTTTCGGTTTTTCTGAGATTCGTCTGCCGGGTTGCATCTCAGCAACATCAGAGGCGAAATAATTATGATACTTCCTTTTAGGAGATGGTTCATAGTGATTATCTGATATGATTCGTCAGCAGTTAAACATCACTTTAATGTTTTATCGGCAGTAATGGGTTTCAATGTAGAAATAAGCAACAAAACTGCAATTGCCACCGGTATGGCGAGCAAAGCCATGTCCCTGCCCAGGTTACCTGCGTCGGTCGATTTTCCGAGCCATCCGGTTATAAGTGCTCCTGCAAAAACGCCTGTCATATTCATCAATCCGTATCCTGCTGCCCTGTGGCGGGGTGACACGAACTGGCATAGTATAGGCATGTTGTTGGCATCGAACATCCCAAAGCCGATACCAAATAGTATTCCTCCTGACACAACACCGGGGAGTGAATTACCGAACCCGGTAAGAAAAAGTGCCGGGACAGTAAGTGTTAACCCGATAGCCCCGGTGTAGATCCTGCCTTTAAGATTTTTCATTATCCACCTGTCGGCAAGTATCCCTCCTGAGATTACGCCGATAAATGATGAGGTGGCTATCACGATGGTGCTCAGGGGACCTGCAGCCGACATATCGATATTAAGGGTATCTGAGAAGAGGGTCGGGAGCCAGTTTTTTATTGCCCATCCCGGAAAGCTGGGAACAGCAAAATAGAAGAGGATGACCCAGAAGCTTATGGTTCCCAGCAACATTCCAAGGCTTTTGCTTATCGATTGAAGACCTGCTGAGGGCGCCCGGGAATATGTATTTTCAGTTTCTCTGTCACGGTTTTCGGTAAGAAAGAAAACCAGCACCAGGCTGTATGCTATCCCGATGAAACCGAAGCTATGGAAAGCAGTCTGCCACGACCAGTTATGTGCCACTGTTGCGCCGAAGCCTCCGAGTGCCTGACCGGTATAGAGACCTGTCATGTGGATACCTACGGCCAGCGACCTGGTGTTACCCCGGTGATAGTCGGCGATAAGTGCCAGTCCTGCGGGGATATAGAGGGCTTCACTCAGTCCCATCACTGCTCTGAGAGCATACAGCTGGTTGAAGCTGGTTGCATAGCCCATGGCCAGGGTCACGAATGACCATACGCCAAGGCTCCCGATGATGAGCCATTTACGGTTAACACGATCTGCTATCAGCCCGGCCAGGGGGGAGGCGAAACCATAAATCCACAGGAATACAGCCATAAGGCGTCCGAAGTTCTCTGCTTTCTCGAGTTCATGTATATCGGTCATGATAGCCGACTTCATCGTCGAGAGCATCTGACGGTCCATGTAGTTCAAAAGCGCCACACCCCAAAGAAGTCCTACGACGAGCCAGGGGTACCAGGGTTTGTTTTTAAGTTCAAAGTTCAAAAGGCAAAATACAAAATGTAAGATGTGTAATGAAAGAGCATAAATATAGGGAAAACTATTTTTGAAGCTCTTTTAGCGTTTCAGATATCTTGTACAGTCCGCGGGGAAGGTGGAAGCATCCTTTCCATTTACCTCCTTTCAGGGGGAGCAGTACTTCTCCTCCTCTGTTCAGATAGCCGAACCATTCACCATACACAGGATCGGGAAAATGTGACCATGTATATTCATGGACTTTCATAAACCATTTAAGGCATTCCTCATTTCCTGTAAACCTGTAACCTTTAATCAGGCTTATGAGTGTTTCAATATGCACCCACCACAATTTCTGGTCCCATTCCAGATGTAGGGGAGGGTGACCTTTGATGTCGAGAAAATAGAATATTCCTCCATACTCCTGGTCCCATCCATAATCCAGCATCCTTAACAATCGTGCTACTGCATTCTCTGCCAGTTGTTTATTTCCATTTTTCTCAGCAATATCCAGAATGAACCACATAGCTTCAATTGCATGTCCGGGATTTATCATGCGGCCTTCGAAAGTGTCAGAAAAAGTACCGTCATCGTTCACATTTTCTAAAATCAGACCTGAATCCTGATCATAGAAAGTATTCATTACATCTTCCACACATTTTTCAATAATCTCATTTACATACTCGCTGTCCAGTAATGGTTCGATCTGAAGAGCAAGTCCGGAGAGGATCATTGGAAGGGCAAAATTTTTAAGGTTACGTGTAGAGGTGATACGTTTTTCGAAAATTCCTTTTGGATTTCCCGCTCTGCTTAGGATATTTCTGAAAGTATCAGAAGCTATCCGGGCATGTTTTTCCTGTTTATCTGCCTTATAGAGTTCTGAAAACGCCAGGGTGGCAAAACAATCGGAAAAGATACTGTAAGGAGCCAGTATGGGGCTGCCGTGACGAGTAACAGCGAAATACCATTTTTCTGTCTGATCGCGACCATTTTTAAGAAGGAAATGAGCTCCTCTTTCTGCAATTTCGAGCCATTTCTCATTTTCAGACACATTGTTAAACAGCATTGCAAAAGTCCACACCTGCCTTGCCTGAAGCCAGATGAACTTATCAGTGTCATAAACATTTCCTTTCCTGTCGAGGCAGGTCAGGAATCCGCCGTATTCCCTGTCTATTGATTTCTTTTCCCAGAAGGGTATCACATTATCGACCAGTTCCTGGCGATACTGCAGGGTAAGTTTTTTAAGGTCAATGTTCATGGAGTTAAAAGCAGAGCTATAGTTTTGAGAAGTACTGATCCATATCGAGTTTTTTCACATCTTCGGTAAAGGCAGGGAACATTTCTTCAGAGACATTACTGACAGGAGGTCTGAAATTACCGCAATCGAGACCCGAATATTTCATAAAAGCTTTTCCTGTACCCATTCCTCCGTATTTACCGAGAAGGGAAATCATCTCTACTGCTTTCATCTGAAGCCTGCGTGCTTCATCCATATTTCCAGTATTAAATGAGTTAATTAATTTCAGATAAAGTGGTGCGGCATAGTTATAAGTACTTCCGACGAAGCCCGTACAACCAAGCGAGAGTGCAGGAAGCATACATTCATCTCTTCCCCAGAGAAGATCATATTTTCCATCCATATAATTAAGGCACAGTGAAAAGTCCATAAAGTCTTCATGAGTGAATTTTATTCCGGCAAAATTAGGAAGCATGGAGGATATCTTCTTAATGAAGCTGAACATAGGCAGGTTAACCCCTGTCAAAACCGGAATATGATAGAAATACACAGGCATGTTTGGTACGGCTTCTCCTACTGCGGCAACAAAATCTGCCAGAAAGTCCACACCTGAGGGTTTATAATAATAAGGGGCCAGGAGTGCTATGGATGAAAGTCCGGCTTCCATAGAAAAAACTGCGTTTTCGATGCATTCTTTCAGGCACGTACCCCCCACAAGGTTGATGATTCGCATCAGCCCTCCTCTCTTTAGGCATTGGGCCCATAATTCTGCATTCATAAGTTTTTCGTGTTGTGTCATCGAAGGTCCTTCACCCGTTGATCCATTTATGAATGCTCCGGCCACTCCGTTCTTTGCCAGGAATTCGTAATATACCGGGATCAGATCCTTATTTAAGTTACCATGTTCGTCCATTGCTGTAAAGGGGGCAGCTACCGGACCTTTGAATTTTTCATGTTTCAGCATGGGAAAGATATTTTAATTTACAGCTTAAATGTAGAACATTTTGATGCTTACATCCAAAGGTTTTATCATACATAATTCATCTTTATTAAGGAAATTCTTATGAAAAGCTGATAAGGTTATTCAAGAAATCATGGTTTATGCATGATGTATAATGCTGTTTATCTGTCATATACAGGATTTAAATAAAATTGAATAATTTTCTTTCATGATTGAATTTAAACAACTATTTTCGACTTTTTTCAAAAATTCAGGTAATGAAGAACGCAGACATTAAATCCTATATTACAGGTTTAGACACCAGAAATCTTGTTGACAAAGCTGAGACTAAACTTATTGAGATTTTCATCAAAAAGGATCTCAAACCTGGTGATCCTATTCCAAAAGAAACTGAACTGGCTGAAGCTATGGGGGTTAGCCGGACTGTAATAAGAGAATCGCTTACCAGGCTCAAGGCAATGGATATTATCGAAGCAAAGAAGCACAAGGGCACGGTGATAAAGAGTCCTAATTTTTTTAGTGTTCTTCAGAAATCATTAATTCCCAATATTATAGATGAGAACACATTAAAAGATTTTTTTGAACTCCGTCTTGTACTGGAAATAGGGATGGCTGATCTTCTTGTAAGCAGAGTTACTCCTGACGACATCAAAAATCTGGAAAAAATAATCGCGAGGGAGCCTGAGAAATCGGAACACGTACTTTTCGACATTGAGCACGAGATAAAATTTCACAGCAGGCTATACCAGATTTCAGGAAACGACAGTCTGATCCGGTTTCAGAATTTATTGCTGCCGATTTTCAATTATGCATATAAGGCCGGTCTGATGCAAATTCCAATAAAGAAATCGCAATACTGTTCACACAGACATCTTGTTGAGATGCTCAGGGATGGTGATGCGGAGAAGTTAAGAAACGGGATGAGGGCTCATCTCGACAATCATTTCAGGCGTATATACATGCTGGCAGAGGCAGCGAAGGGAATACAGGTACATTAATTTCTACTGTATCATTCTGGTTTTTGTCGTTTTCAGGTTTCAATTTCATTCAGTATGAGACAGGGCTGTCAGTGCAGTGGTCTGTACTCCTGTTGCAGTGAGAGGAGAATGAAAATCATCACAGAATAAAATATATACAGGGTGATTTCTATTTGAATCTTTTTTTTACTATTTTTATAATCCCGTGCATCCGAAAGTCAGACTTAAGCAGTGCATCGTGTTGGATTATAGTGAGTTGTACAATATTGCTTATGGGACTGACGGGGCTGTGCGTTGTAAAGAATGCCGGTAATTAATGAAGTGCCGGCCGTTACTGGAGATCAGTCACGCTGCATATGAAACCAAAAGTGCTATTAAAAAGGATCACACATCGTGGTATGCCTCGTATTGCAATGAGTTTTGTTTATGATGAAGTTGTAAAGGCGAGGGTGAAATCTGTTCCCGGTTCGACATACAGTAAAACGAACCGTTGTTTTTATGTTGACGACACAGAAGAGAACCTCAAGATGATACTGAGGGAGCTCAGTGATTATGTTGATGTCGACATTTCCCTGATTGCAAAGAAGGAGGAAGGGCCGGTTGACATTGGTTCTGAAATCCTGATGACGGATCAGGGTCCGGGGTCATCAGAAAGTTCAGGGGATATTTTTTATCCTGAGGAAGAAGAGACTTTTCCACGAACTGTCACGAGAGTATCATTTGAATCAGGGAAAGTAGAGATTACGGGAGGAAAAAGATACGGACCGGTAGAGTTAAGGATATCTGACCGGGAAGGTTTACTTGTGGTCAAGTTCATGGGGTTATATGATCCTGGATGGATTAAGGAGTTAAGGACCTATGGTTGGTGCAGGTATGATAAGTTACGAAAGGAATGGCTATTGCCATGGAAGAAGCTGACATGTGATTCGCTTGCGGATTATTTCTCGTCGCTGGGAATAGAGGTCAGGGTTAAGAAGAATCAGGTCGATGAGAAGTTGCATGAAGAGAGGAAATCGACAGGTGAGGTTGTCAGGGAGAGGGTTTTAAGCGGGAAGGCTCTTGATGGTTTGGATTCTTTACGGATGTATCTGGAAGAGAATAGGTACAGTACTCGCACCATTGAGTCTTACATGGCGATGCTGGGATTTTTCTTCAGGTATTTCAATGAAGTGGATCCGGTCGAGATATCGGGTGAGGAGATAAATCGTTTTCTGCATGATTTTATCATCAGGCTGGGGTATTCGGCTTCATATCAGAATCAGATGATATCGGCTATCAAGACGTATTACAATATTACGGGGGTTGACAGATTTGACGCTGAGGGGATTTCAAGGCCGAGGCGTCGCAGGGCTTTGCCGAAAGTCTTTTCGAAAGAAGAAGTAAGTATCATATTGAATGCTTCGGGCAACATCAAGCACAAGCTTCTGTTGTGGATCATATATTCGTGTGGGCTCAGGAGGTCGGAGGTTACGAATATCAGGTTAAGGGATCTTGACCGCGACAGGGGCATTATACATATCAGGGAAGGCAAGGGGATGGTAGACAGGATTGTACCTGTTTCGGAGAAGGTATGGGGGAAGATAGATGAGTATATAAGGTCATACAGTCCGCGTGAATATTTATTTGAAGGGCAGTCTGGTGGCAGGTATTCATCGGAGAGTGTATACAGGGTATTCAAGTGTGCGTTAAGGAGGGCAGGTATCAATAAGGATGTAGGGGTACACAGTTTAAGGCACAGTTACGCCACTCATCTCCACGAGAACGGTCTGGATATAAGGTACATACAGGAGTTATTAGGTCACAGGAGCACAAAGACTACGGAGATATACACGCATGTCAGCCGGCGTAATCTGATACAGGTAAGGAGTCCTATTGATGATTTGGATGTAAAGTGATTACGGATTTCGGAAGGTTGATTTCGGAAGG
>DAIOVL010000050.1:0-9264 GCA_036759025.1 Bacteroidales bacterium | reverse complement strand
TCTGAGCTCTGTGCTCTGAGCTGTTTTTCAAACAAAATAAAGAACTGCCTGTTATATTATTTTACAGCGGTGCAAAAATAACAAAAAAAATAAAATACGAATAGGATGTATTGTTTAAAAGTATATTTTTGCTCCCTGATTAAAAATGTATCGTCAGATCATAAATAAAAAGGAGGTCAGGAAGCAGCCTGTCAGAAGGTCTGTCCCATCTTCATTTATGAACGATCGATGAATCAGAATGACAGACCTGCCGGACGAGCAGGTTTTTTTTTAATATATGTAAGGAAATGAAGATTGAAAAGATCATGAAATTCGGCGGGACATCTGTCGGAAGTCCTGAAAGAATGAAGGCGCTGATCCCTCTGATAAGCGGCGGAGGGAAAAAGCTCATAGTCCTTTCGGCAATGTCGGGAACCACAAACAGCCTGGTGGAAATTACCGACCTCCTGTATAACGACAATGGAAATGAAGCATCCCTGAAAATTGAGGCGCTGAGGGATAAATATCATGGTGTTGTCGACGATCTGTTTGAAACGAAGGAGTACAGGCAAACCGGCCATGAACTTATAAATTCCCACTTCGATTATATCAACAACTTCACTCTCAGGGTTTTTACAAAACTTCAGGAAAAGGCAATAGTGGCACAGGGTGAACTCATATCAACATCACTGTTCTATCATCTTCTGAAAGAAAAAAACATCAGGGCAGCACTTCTTCCTGCACTGAACTTTATGCGCATAGACAAGGACGGTGAGCCTGATTATTTTTATATCCAGGAGAATCTTAGCAGGGAACTCAGGAAACACAATGCTGATTCCGTAAAAATAACACAGGGGTTTATTTGCAGAAACGTATATGGAGAGATTGACAACCTTAAACGGGGAGGAAGCGATTATTCAGCTTCGATTATCGGTGCAGCACTAAAAGTAAAGGAAATACAGATTTGGACAGACATTAGCGGATTTCATAACAACGACCCTCGCTATGTAGAGAACACAAAAGTCATCCGTGAACTTTCTTTCGACGAAGCAGCCGAACTGGCATACTTCGGGGCGAAAATACTACATCCTTCCAGTGTGAACCCGGCGAGGGAGAAAAGCATTCCCGTCAGACTCAAAAATACGATGGAACCCGAAGATGAGGGAACTCTGATAACATCCGACAGCCCCCTTCTTGATTACAAGGCCGTCGCAGCTAAAGACGGGATATCAGTGTTCAGGATCAAATCGGCAAGGATGCTCATGGCTTACGGCTTTCTGAGAAAAGTATTTGAGATATTCGAAGCCTACAAAACACCCATCGACATGGTAACGACCTCTGAGGTAGGGGTGTCACTTACCATAGATAATCCTGAGTATATCGATGAAATTGAAAAAGATCTCCGGGAACTGGGGAGTGTGGAAGTTGAAAAAGATCAGACTATTATATGTATTGTCGGCGACTTCAGGACTGAACGGACAGGTTCAGCGCCTGAAATATTTGAAGCCCTCGACACTATTCCTCTTAAAATGATCTCCTACGGCGGAAGCCAGCACAGCCTGTCACTACTTATTGATACACACGACAAAACAAAAGCGCTGAGACTTCTCAGCAAAAATATTTTTTAAATCAAGATGATAACCAAAGATAAAATCAGAAAATTCAGGGATCTGAGAACTCCTTTCTATTATTACGATCTCGATGTACTCAACAATACGCTTTCAACACTCCGGGAAGAATCGGATAAACACGGATACAAAATTCATTATGCAGTAAAATCAAATGCCAATCCCCGGGTCCTGCAGATAATATCCTCCTACGGATTTGGAGCCGACTGTGTCAGCTGGAACGAGATTGATGCAGCATTAAAGGCTGGCTTTGATCCTTCCGGGATTGTTTTTGCAGGTGTGGGAAAATCGGACCTGGAGATAAGCAATGCTCTCAAAGCCGGGATATTCTGCTTCAACTGCGAGTCGATACCCGAAATTGAAGTTATTGACCAGCTGGCACAATCGCTGGACACAGAGGCACGGATAGCACTGAGGATTAATCCGCTCGTTGAAGCCCATACCCATAAATACATTACAACAGGAATTGAGGAAAGCAAGTTCGGCATTCACACATGGGAGCTGGATAACGTTATGAAAAGCCTGTCGGAAATGAAGAATACCCAACTCCTCGGGATGCATTTCCACATCGGGTCGCAGATAACCAAAATGTCTGTTTTCCAGAGCCTATGCACTCATGTAAATGAACTGAACGAATGGTTCAGCTCACGGGGTAAGGAATTGAAAATCATAAATGTTGGCGGAGGACTGGGAATAGACTATGAAAATCCTGATTCATACCCGATGATTAAAGAATACATCAACCTGCTTCATGAATTCATCGACCTGAAACCTGGTCAGGAACTTCACATGGAACCGGGCAGGGCGGTAACAGGACAATGCGGCTCCCTGATCTCGAAAGTCCTCTATGTCAAGAACGGTAGTAACACTCTGTTTGCCATTATCGATGCAGGGATGACTGATCTTATAAGACCTGCCCTGTACCAGGCTCACCATAAGATTGAAAATCTCACATCGAAGGGAAATCTTTACAGGTATGATGTTGTAGGACCTATCTGTGAATCATCCGACACCTTTGCCAAATTCATAGAATTGCCCGAAACACAAAGAGGCGACATCGTTGCCATACGTTCAGCAGGCGCCTACGGAGAAGTTATGGCTTCACGTTATAACCTGAGAGACCTGCCGGCAGCAGTGTTTTCAGATGAGTTTTAGCTTATCGTTATGCCGATCTGATAATTCCCAGGCTGTAGAGGAATACCATTGCAATTGCAACCGGTGCAATGAATTTCACGATAAACATGAAAACCGGCAGTAAAGTGCCTTTTAAAGCTCCTTCATTGGTCAGTTCCCTTGCCGTCAGATCCCTGCTGAAGAACCATCCGATAAAGATCACTATGAAGAAACCTCCTACAGGCAGCATAATATTGGATGTCAGATATTCAAGCATACCAAAGATATTCTTTCCGGCTAACTGAATATCTTTCAATGCACCAAAAGAGAGCACCGTTATTATACCCAGAACCGATACCGAAAGGGTTGCTGCAATAGTTGCTTTCCTTCTCGACATTTTCAGTTCTTCAACGAGATATGCAACAATGACTTCCAGAACCGATATTGTTGAAGTAAGTGCTGCAATCGAAAGCAGAAGGAAGAAAATAAAAGCAAATATGCTGCCCAGAGGCATTTTTGAAAAAATCCCTGGCAATACTATGAATACCAGTCCGGTACCTGAGGCCGGCGACCCCCCCAGAGCAAACACCGCGGGAAAAATGGCAATACCTGCTATTACGGCCACTGCCGTATCGGCGAGTGTAATCATGCCGGCCGATGAGGCAAGGTTTTCATCCTTTTTTATATATGATGCATATGTTATCAACGTTCCCATGCCTATACTCAGGGAGAAAAAAGACTGACCGAGAGCTTCAAGAATTGTCTTCGGTGTTACTTTGCTCAGATCGGGATGAAAGAGAAATTTGAGGCCTGCTCCCGCTCCCGGCAGAGTTAATGATCTTACACATAAAAGAATAAGAAGAACAAAAAGGAAAGGCATCATGACCTTTGTGTATTTCTCTATTCCTTCACGTACCCCTGAAATAATTATATAACCTGTCATTCCCATGAAAATAAGGAACCACAGCAGAGGGCGGAAAGAACTTCCGAGGAAATTATCATACATGGCTGTCAGTTCGACATCGTTTTTACCCACAAGATTTCCTGTAACCGACTGATACAGATATTCCAGCGTCCAGCCGGCAACAGTGGTATAAAACGACAGGATCATGAATGCAGCGGCAACACCCATGAGACCTATTAAGAACCATGGTTTCCCCGGGGCCAGTTTTTTGAAAGCCCCGTAAGGATTTCGCTGGGCCAGGCGTCCGATTACAAATTCAGATGTCATAACGGGAACACCTATTGCCAGTACGCATACCAGGTAAATGAGAAGAAAGGCGCCTCCTCCGTTTTCCCCGGCCACATATGGAAATCGCCAGATATTGCCAAGTCCTATTGCAGACCCGGTAACTGCCGCAACAACTGCAAACCTGCCTGAAAAATAATCCCGTTCACTGTTTGGCTGATTACTCATATATTTCTAATTTAGAAACCTGAATTATGTTATTTTAAGTATTTGCTCCCAAAATTAAAGGCCGAAGATAATAAACGTATTCATTTTCCTTCCACCCGCTATGATTAAATTTTCAATTAAAAAACCTGAAACAGGGACAGCTGCCAGCCTTGTCTTTCTTCTTTTTCTATTTGCATGCTCCCCGCTGAAACAATACCGGGATCTCCCTGATGTGGTGAAATGGGAACCGGATATTGCCCGCTTTGAAGCCCTCGATAAGACAGAATCCTACCCCACCGATGCAATAATGTTTGCTGGAAGCTCAAGCATAAGGCTCTGGTCTTCACTGATGACCGATATGTATCCGTACAATGTCATCCAGAGAGGCTACGGAGGTGCCAGACTAAGCGACTTTGCCGTGTATGCCGGAAGAATCTTTTCTCCTCATAAATGCAGTGCACTGGTGCTCTTCGTTGCCAACGACATAACCGGGGGCAACGCCGATAAAAGTCCGGAGGAAGTAAGGGATCTTTTCTCCCTCGTTCACAAAACATTCCGTAAAACCAATCCCGGCAAGGCTGTATTCTACATAGGCATCACCCCTACCCGGTCAAGGTGGCAGGCCTGGCCTGCGATCAAACAAAGCAATGATCTGATAAGGGAATGGTGCGAAAAAAAAGACAATACATGGTACATCGATACCGAAGCTGCATTTCTTAACAGCAACGGAGAACCGAAAGAGGAGCTCTTCCGCGACGACAAGCTGCACCTTAACGCTGAAGGCTACAAGGTATGGACAGACATAATAAAGGCAGAACTGGATAAGGTATTTTTAAACTGAAAGAAATGAGAAAAACGCTCTTCATTATAACATTTTTCATCATGATCCCACTGTTAATAAATTCACAGGTCAGCATTATTGCTCATCGTGGTGCATCATGGCTCGCTCCCGAGAACACTGTTGCAGCATCCCGGCTGGCCTGGGACCTGGGCGCCGATGCTGTGGAATGCGACATCTGGCTCTCGAAAGACAACAGGATAATATGCATCCACGACGCCACCACAAAAAGGACCACGGGAGAAGACTTCAGGGTCAGTGAGACCGACTCGGAAACACTCCGGAAACTTGATGCCGGATCCTTCAAGGATGAAAAATACAGAGGTGAAAAACTGCCTTTCCTCCATGAACTGATAAAGGCTGTACCGAAAGGAAAAGAGCTTGTGGTGGAGATAAAATGCGGAGCCGAGGTGCTGCCCTTCCTGGTCAGTACTATTAATAAATACGAAAAGAACCGGGTTTTCTCTTTTATTTCTTTCAATTTTGACGTGATCGCTGAAACGAAGAAATTATTCCCGTCAAAAAAATGCTACTGGCTATGCAGTAATGCTGCACTCCTGGAGTCAACGATAGGAATTGTGCCTGATGCAGGCCTTGACGGTATAAGTCTGAATTTTTCCATAATCAATGATGAGGTTATGAAGAAGGCTTCTTCACTGGGACTGGATGTATATTCCTGGACTGTCGATAAACCGGAAGAAGCAAAAAGACTTATTACATTGGGTGTAAAGGGAATAACAACGAACCGGCCGGGATGGCTGGAGGAACAGATGAGGTGAGGGCGTGAGGGGGAGAGAGTGTGAGGGCGTGAGGGCGTGAGGGCGTGAGAGCGTGAGAGCGTGAGGGCGTGAGAGCGTGAGGGGGTGAGAGCGTGAGGGGGTGAAAGAAAGATGTAAAGTAATGTTAGAAAATTGATAATTAATTATATACGTTTATGAAACCCACATGATATAAATCACAGATAAAAATGAAATAATATCATGCATGCAAGCTATGTGATATATTTGATTTTCAACATTATAATAAATTTTCTCCACATGAAAAAAGACATCTCAAGAAGGAGTTTCGTTAACAGGACAATGGCAGCGGGTGCCGGAGCCATGATGTTTAATCCGCTGGCCGGCATTGGAGTGCGTCCTCAGGGAGCACTTGTACGTCCGCTCATAATAACCAGTCACACGAATCAGACAGGCCGCAATGCCATGGAAGCCGGGTGGGCAATACTAAAAGACGGCGGTTCGGCTGTTGATGCTGTCGAAAAAGCAGCAAACATTATAGAAGTCGATCCCGAAGATACCAGCGTCGGCTACGGGGGACTGCCGAATGAACACGGTGTTGTTCAGCTCGATGCATCCTTCATGGATGGAAAGACATATTCCGCAGGTGCCGTTGCATGCCTCGAGAACATTAAGACACCGGCGTCGGTGGCAAGGCTGGTTATGGAACGTACCGACCACGTGCTCATCGTCGGACCGGGCGCTCTTCAGTTTGCGAAAGCCTGGGGCTTTAAGGAAGAAGATCTTCTCACAGACAAGGCAAGGCGTATATGGCTTAGATGGAAGGAGGAAATGAGTCCCAATGACGACTGGGGAGCTCCGGAACATCTGCAGAAGCTTATGAAAAAAGAATCATACTGGCAGGATTTTCCTGATATAGAACATCATTACGGAACGACCAATGTCCTTGCAATCGACAGCCGCGGCGACGTTGCAGGATGCACCACAACCAGCGGATTAAGCTTCAAGCTTAACGGCCGTGTGGGCGACTCTCCTATCATCGGTGCAGGTCTATATGTCGACAACGAGGTAGGTGCCGCGGGAGCCACAGGCCGCGGGGAAGATGTTATAAAATCATGCGCTTCGTATTTCATGGTTATGAGGATGAGAGAAGGAAGGTCCCCACAGCAGGCATGTGAAGATGCTCTGAAGATGATCGCCGACAGGTATAGAAAAGTCAATCCCGACTTCTTCCCCAGCGAGAAATTTGTTGCGATAAACAAAAACGGAGAAACAGGTTGCGCTACCATGATCGGAAACCGCAATCCGCAGATGTCGGTGATGACAGGCACAGGCTACAACCGTTATGAAGGAACGATTGCTTTTCCTGGGAAATAGACCGGTCTGACTGCCAACTGCTTTCCAGCCGAAGCCCTGGCGAAGGCTGGCCAACTTTTCAATACAGGGTCAGGATACAGAAAACTGCTAGAGTTGAAATTCAAGGGCTTTCCTGACAATTGCCGGGCTTGTAAGTCCTCGGTCACCCATCTCGAGCCAGTTTCTCGACTCGAATCGTGAAACTATCCTGTCTATGGTTTCGGGTCCGACATTATAATCGCTTAGCCGGGTAGGGATACCCAGCGATTCAAAGAATTCAACAGTAAGGCGGATTGCCTCGTCTGCCATTTCTTCATCGCTGCCTCCGGTGATATTCCAGATCCTTTTTCCGTATTGAATGAGTTTTTCCTTTTTCTCCTCACGCAGGGCTTTCCAGAGTCCGGGCTGGACAATAGCAAGAGTCCTGGCATGGTCGATGCCGTGAAATGCAGTAAGCTCATGTCCTATGCTGTGTACCGACCAGTCGCCCGGCACTCCGCATGAAAGGAGTCCGTTAAGGGCATTGGTGGCGCTCCACATAAGGTTGGCCATGGCATCATAATCGGCAGGATTGGCATAAGCCCTGGGGCCTTCTTCGACGAGTGTCAGAAGGACTGCTTCGGCCTGGCGATCCTGAAGCGGAGAATTAACAGGGTAGGTAAGATATTGTTCGAGAACATGGACGAATGCATCGACGACTCCGTTGGCAACCTGCCGGCGAGGGAGTGTTGCGGCAGCCTCGGGCAGTAACACTGAGAAACGAGGGAAGGAATATTGCGAAGCGAAAGCCAGCTTTTCTCCTGTCGATTTACGGCTTATTACAGCGTTTTTGTTCATCTCGCTGCCTGTGGCCGGAAGTGTCAGCACCGATGCCAGTGGAAGGGCAGCAGTAACAGGCACCTTTTCAGCCAGGATGTCCCAGGGGTCTTCTCCCTGGTACAGAGCTGCTGCTGCAATGAACTTTGCGGCATCGATGACTGAGCCTCCTCCGGCGGCAAGAATGAAATTAATGTTCCCGGCTTTTATCACGTCAACAGCCTGCATACAGGTTTCGTATGAAGGATTAGGTTCGACACCTCCGAATTCGGTTATAGTGAAATCCTTAAGCACTTCCTTTATCCTGTCGCGGACACCATTTTTGAAGATGCTTCCTCCTCCGTAAAGGAGCATGATACGTGTACCGGGCTCTATGTAAGGGATTATTTTTGACATCTGGTCTTTTCCGAAGAAGACTCTTACCGGATTGTAAAATTCGAAGTCCTGCATATAATGTTTTGTTATTTGTTACTGACTATTGAACAGCAAAAATAAAAATTATGTGGTTTTAAACCATCCCTTAACCCAATCACGCAGTCTCCCAATCTTTCCCTTATCTCTGGTCCTAAATTATTCGGTATATATATTTATTCCTGGTTAAGGATATAATAATTCCCTGGGCCTGGATTTTTTTCGAGTTTAGAGATTATCCTCTGTGTTTCGCTTTTTGAATGTTCCGGTGTCCATACGTATGCCGGCTTTCCGTCCATTCCGCATTCGATGTCAACCAATTCGGTATCGTCGGTATCTTCCTCGAGCATAAAGCGTGACACTGATGTAAAGTCCCTGTGTGGGTGGAAATCATAATCTTCTGCAAATTCGAGAGCGGCATAGATAATATTATGGACGAGAGCATACTCCGTTTCCTCCATTTCCAGCCGATTGTTTATATCCTGCATAATTCCATTATACTCAGTAACCGGTTTATTGAAGAACCATGTAGTGTCCTTGACGCCCTGGCAATAAAGGTCGACCAGGTAAAGGCATGCAGTTATGTTGCCTTCCGGATGTTTTCGGGCAATGATGATATTTGCCAGGTGGGCATTTTCCCAGTCAGAGTTTATGAGGCATTGATAGATCGGTAAAGTCCCTGACTTTGTTCTGATATATTCTTCCGGACTCAACGGCCGGAATGCTTTGCCTTTCTTTGAATTTTCCATCTGCATAAATTATTGATACTGTAAAATTAATATTCCGGCTGGAAAATTGGTTCATATTGTATGTTTGATATACTGGTCACTACAATAATTTATCGGAATTACCGATTTTTCTTTTGTGAATTGCTTTCATCCCGAGGACTCGGGATTTGATATATTGAGCACAACCTATATACTCCAATTGCCTGTGGGATCAGTGTTGTGAATTGCTTTCAGATTGTATCTTTGATATATTGAGCACAAC
>DAIOVL010000049.1:0-9499 GCA_036759025.1 Bacteroidales bacterium | reverse complement strand
AAACACCCCACGGATCTGTATTTCTTTTTAATAATCAGGCATGCTGGCTGGAAAATTCCTAACTTGTATGAATATTATCTGAAATGAAATCAACATGACAAAAAATTACAAACAGGTATGAAAAAAATAAGGATCTGCGCTGTCCTTTTAGCATTGGCCTTTCTGAGTTCAGTGCTCTCTGGACAAAAATGGGAAACGCTTGAAGACTACAAAGGCGTTAAGAATGTAACCCGGGGAAGCGGGATTGAAACTCCTGTAACTTTTGTTGTTATCTATGACAATTATGTATCAAAACAGGGAACGGTAGCAGACTGGGGGTTTTCTGTACTTATTAAAGGGCTTGATAAGGAGATACTCTTCGATACCGGGACAAAACCCGAAATCTTTGAATCCAACTTAAAATCTATTGGTATTGATCCTTCAGGGATCGACATGCTGGTATTATCCCATGAGCATGGAGACCATACAGGGGGGATACCTGCTTTTGTGAAGATGAAGACAGGGATCCCGGTCCTGATTCCTGTTTCCTTCCCGGCAGGTTTCAAGAAACAGATGGCAGGACTGAATCTGACACCAGTAATGGTGGATGCACCTTCTATGATATGTAAACATCTCTATACCTCAGGCGAGTTCAAATATCAAATCCCTGAAGAAGCTCTTGTCATCGATACAAAAAAAGGACTTGCAGTAATTACAGGATGTGCACACCCGGGGATAATAAATATGCTGACGAAAATAAAGGATGACTTCGGCAAGGACATTTACCTCGTCTGCGGCGGATTCCATCTGATGGATAGAACAGAAAAAGAGTTAAGCCAGATAATATCCGAAATGAGGAAGCTCGGTGTTGTCAAGTGCGGTGCCACACATTGCACAGGTGATATGCAGATAAAAATGTTCAGGGAGACCTTCGGTGAGAATTATTTTGAACTGGGAACCGGAAATGAAGTAATTATAATTTAATGAATTGTTATACAAGTATTTATTGACGATAGCATTCAAGCAACCTCTTCTCAATAGCATCATTATGAGCCCTGGTTATTAGTTTGTTTGAGTAATATCATTCCTGTTTAAAAACCTGTTCAGACGTGACTTCTCATCGCCCGAAAAATAAATAAGCCGGAAAAACCGGGTTAGTTTGCAACATAGTCTGAATTTCCATGTCTTTACAGAGAAAACAGACCGGTTCTTTTATCAAGATCCTCTCTTGTACCAATACTAACCCGATAAAACTATTCACAGCATGTATTTAAATCTTCTGAAGCACAGCGTCAGGTCTTTTAAAAGACAGCGTGCATATATATTAATAAATATTTTCGGGCTGGCTATTGGAATTGCTTGCAGTCTGCTTATTGCCCTGTATGTGATCAACGAAGCAAGCTATGACAGATTCAATGAAAAAAAGGACCGGATATTCAGGGTAGTACTTAATGGCAAGCTCGGGGAGCAGGAGATCAACGGTGCCTATACTCCGGCAATAATGGGTCCAACAATGCCTGAAGAATTCCCCGAAGTTGAAGACTTCCTGCGCATGAATGGTACCGGTAGTACCTCAGTTGAATACGACCAGAATATTTTTACTGAAGACAACGTTATTGAAGCCGACTCATCATTCTTCAATTTCTTCAGTATTCCGGTTATCAGGGGTGATCGCGATAACCTGCTGAACAGTCCTCATAAAGTTGTGCTTTCGGAATCTGCTGCAAAGAAAATATTCGGTGACGCAGATCCGATTGACAGGATGATAAAGATTGGCTCCGACACCACCAGGTATGTTGTCACCGGGGTAATGCAGGATATACCGTCGAATTCACATTTCGATGCCAGCATGATTACCTCCTTCCTTACCAACCCGAGATCAAAACAGCAGGAATGGATGAGTAACAGTTTTGCGCTCTACCTGCTGCTCAAACCCAATGCGAGTGCAGCTTCGGCAGACAGTAAATTCAAGGATATGGTGGCTAAATACGTCGGGCCTGAATTGCAGCAATACACGGGAGTAACCGTTGAAGAGTTTTTAAAACGAGGCAATGTGTACAGGTTTTATCTCCAGAAGCTTACTGACATTCACCTCGACAATACGGTTGAGGGAGAATTTAAGGCTCCGATCGATCCCAGGTACCTTGTCATCTTTGGCAGCATAGCCCTCCTAATAGTTGTAATTGCTGCCATCAACTTCATGAATCTTGCTACTGCACAGGCATCACGAAGATCCAAAGAGGTGGGAATCAAAAAAATAGGTGGCTCATCACGGGGAATGCTTATTACACAGTTTCTGACAGA
Source organism: Bacteroidales bacterium (assembly GCA_036759025.1). Lineage (GTDB taxonomy): Bacteria > Bacteroidota > Bacteroidia > Bacteroidales > VadinHA17 > LD21. The sequence continues at coordinate 7,216 of DAIOVL010000049.1, read as the reverse complement.
ATCGTTTTTACTAGTATTCATTTCTCTGATCTTTTCCCTTGTAATAATAAAACTGAGTTTACCATATTTCAACAATCTGCTCGGAACAAAACTTGAACTGGAACTTTTTGCAGCGTGGTATACAATACCGGTATTGCTGTTATTCTCACTGATCGTCGGCGTCATGTCAGGTAGCTATCCCGCATTCTTCCTTTCATCGTTCAGCCCCTACGAAGTACTCAAGGGAAATGCAAGGAACAGCAGAAGTAACGGTAAACTAAGGAAGGTTCTGGTAGTTTTCCAGTTTGCGGTGTCAATACTTCTCATTGTAGGTACACTTATCATGAGCAGGCAGATAAAGTACATGCTGAATAAAGACGTAGGATTCAACAAGGAACAGCTGATAGTCATTGAAAGAGCCCATGTGGTGGGAAACAAGATGAGATCCTTCAAGGAGGCGGTTAAAACACTGCCGGGAGTGGTGAACATTGCAAGCTCTACAGCTATCCCGGGACGCACCAACAACACAAATGGCTATATGATCGAAGGCAGAAAAGATGAAACTTATTTGATGGCAACAAGCTGGGTCGATTATGATTTCATTGACACATATGAAATGAAGCCAGACACCGGCCGGTTTTTTGATCAGTCATTCACTACCGACGCCCAGGCGTGTGTACTTAATGAGAGTGCCATAAAAAACTTCAGCATCACTGACCTTGAAAAGACTAGGATACTTGGGATTGGAGACAGAGGACCTGAGGCCTACCCTATCATAGGCGTGGTAAAGAATTTCAACTTCCAGTCACTCAGGAATCCTATTCAGCCTTATATATTCAGGCTTCAGGGTGAAGGGAACTACTGGGGCTATATTACAGTAAGAATCGCACCTGCCAACTATTCTGCCACAATCAATGAAATTGAAAAGATATGGAAGGAATATTCCTCAAATGCCCCCCTGCAGTATTATTTCCTGGATGCTGATTTCGAGAAGATGTACAGCCAGGAGAAGCAGAGTGCTCAGATGGCAATGATTTATTCGTTGCTTGCCATTCTTATCGCAGCTCTCGGGCTTCTCGGACTTACATCGTATACTGTCGAGCAGAGAACGAAGGAAATAGGCATCAGAAAGGCTATGGGCTCGTCGATAGCCGGCATATATGTCGAAATATCCAGGGAAACGATAGTACTGGTCTCAGTTTCAGCTCTAATAGCATGGCCTTTAATATATTACATAGCAGGTAAATGGCTGGAGAATTTCCACTATAAGATAAATGTCAGTATGTTAAGCTTAATTGCCGGGCTTGTAATTGCCATGGGAATTGCTCTTCTCACAATAAGCTACCGGATAATAAAGGCAGCAAGGGTAAACCCTGCACGGTCGCTTAAATATGAATGATGACAGAATTCGGGATATGACGGTAATTACGTCCGCACTTGTTTTTCTAACCAGGTCCGGCTATTTATGGTTTTAGACAATCACAAATTGGATTGTTAATTGATAATTCATCGCAGATCCTCTATGAATGACGAAAGAGCCCCTGAGTTGTTTATCAGCTCAATTTTCTTAAAAAACAGTTCGGCCAGCCTCTCATTGTACCCTGACTGCTCTTTCTGAAAGTCGATTTCATCTGTTAAAAGATCGTATGCATTTATCTGACCTTTATCAAATCTATCCTGATTCAATGAAAGGTTCTCCTCATACAAGGCTAAGTTCTGTTTTGACAATTCAGCCTGATATTCAATCTGCCTTATCTCCTCTGCAAGCTGAAGAATTGCATTGCTGACACTGCTAATCTCATCTCCCAGCCTTGATTCCACAGCTTTTTCCTCCAGCTTCAACTGATTAACCCTGTTCCTTGTGCTGCTTCCGGATAGCAACTGAAATCTCAGACTTAGTCCCAGGTAACTGCTTCCATACCATCTGTCTGAAAGAAACGGACTGAAGGTATCTGAATACTGGTTCGCACCAAGGAATCCTTCAAAACCAAGTGTTGGCGTTTTTTTCAATCTTTCAGCTTTCTGCTGCTGTTCAAGAAGCTGAGCCCTGAGTTTCAGGTTTTTCACGGAAGGGATGGAGTCCAAAAAAGGATCAGCACCATCTATCTCCGGAAAGCCCTCCGAAAATGGCGAGAAGTCAAAAGTACCATCCAGCAAAGTCTCAAGGGAAATTCCTGTGAGGAAGCTCATATAGATCTTTTCCCTCGTTAAGGATGATGAAACGGAAACATAATTTGCAAGAGCATTATTATGGTTCAGAATTGCCCTGTTGACTTCTGTTTTAAGCGTCTGTCCCTCTCTCAATCTGGCCATGAAAAGCTCTTTGGTACTGTATGTCCGAAGTGTGTCCAGGGTGGCGGAACGAGACTGTTCTTCCATGAGCCAGACATTTAAAAATGTTTTTAATACCTCCATCTTCAAATCCCTTTCAGCAGCCTCAGCATCTGTATTCTTTAGTTTCTCATTTATTTTACTTTCTGCTACGCGGCTTTTAATTGAAAAGTCAATTATAGGCTGATAGAGATTTATTCCTGAATTCTGCTGCCAGTCAGTACCGAATTTTATCGGCCTTTTTTCGTCTGTTGGAACCTGGCTGAACTGTCCGACAGGAATTATCTGTGTGGGAATAACGGGATTATATCTGTAGCCATAGCTTAATGACAGGTCTGGAAGATACTTCTGGTAAGCCGATGAAGTCTGAAGTTCAGCAATTTCAATATCAGTCCTGACCGCTTTTATATTTCCGCTGTTCGCCAGAGCAGAATCGATACATGTTATCAGCTTAATATTCTGCCCTGATATGACTGAAGAAAGGCTTATAAGGAGTAAAAATATTATTGATCGTGTTAAAGATTTCATTTTTATATTCTTTTTATTGTCAGCCACGGAATACCGCAGCCGGTTCAACATTTTTGATTGTACGTATGGAGAAGAACAGAGAACTGCCAACCGAGATGAATACCGTTATCAGGAACAGTGCAGCATATTCCCTGATTGTATAACTGATCAGAAGACCGGCATTGGAGACTCCTGCCCTGAATCCTTCAAGCAGCATCATTGCAATAATGAAACCAGTGACAGCGAAGAGGAAGCTCTGTGTCAGGATAAGCCTGGTGATATACCGGTTGGTAGCACCAATTGCCTTGAGTGTCCCGTAATCGCGTATCCTGTCCACAGCTGAAGAATACAGTGTAAGGCCTATGATAAAGAAACCGCTCAAAACGGCAAAAACAACCAGCGACCCGATGCTGGTTCCTATGTTTGAAGATATTGTGATATAGCTGATCGTTGCTTTTTTCAGTTTCTCTGCATCCCAGGCCCTGATCCCATATACCGATCTGTTTATGTTATCGACAACATCATCAACAGCGTATCCGGGTCTGACCTGGATGGCTATTGTACTGACTTTCGATTCGGGGAATGATGTATAATAACGCGCCTTCGATAATGTCGTATAGAAAAATGACCCTGCAAATCCTCTTGCATTTTTTGTCTCCAGCTTTACAATAGCACTTTTCCCGTTAATCTCAATTCGTGTTCCCAGTTTTACGGGATAATCAAATGTGGCCTGGTCGTAATACTCGGCCGAGACGGCTTCATAATCATTCAGCGAAAGAAGATCCCCCTGGTTTATGGATTCAGGATTCGGGCCTGCAACAAACATCGGTGCTTCACTTCCTATAATAAGCACAGGAGCCAGCTTGCCGTTATCAAATTTAACCGATGCTGCCGAAACTACTATCGGATAAGTATTCATAACTCCTTCTATGCTCCTCAGTTCCCTTACCAGGCTTTCATTCAGCTTAGGAAGTTCATTCGCATTCCGGGTAATATTATCAACAACCCAGATCTGGCCGATATCCTGCCTTGAGTTGCTGACAAGGCCACCCATCAGTCCGGTAAGAAACCTCAGAATTCCCACCTGCTGGCCAATAAGGAAAATGCTGACGACGATACCGATAATTACGCCAATGCTCTTTACCTTGTCATATCTAATGAACCTGTAGGCAGTTGAGATCATAGCCGGCTGCTTTTAATTTTGATTACTGATTCTACCTTTGAATTCAGCAAAAGCCCGTAAGCTCCTTCAAGCTTTATTATTGCTTCTCTTACAAGTCTGTCTTCCTGCTCATTTGCTTTTTGAGAAAACAGCGACTTCTTTTTTAGGTAGGGGGAAACAAAGATTACCTTCCCCTTCGCGACAACCGAATCACTGCCGACAAATCTTATATCGGCATCAAGACCCAATCTCACCCTTCCTGCAAAAAGCTCATCGACTTCAGTTCTTACTGTCACAGGTCCTGAAGGGGCTACCACTGCAAATGTTTCAAACTGGTTTACCGCACTGCCTTTTTCAATCAAAAGCTCGAGAAGGATCCCATTGTAGGGTGAGCGCAATATTTTTTTGTCAGCCTCGGCTTCGGCATATCTCACCTGTTCGGCTGTTTCCCTGAGCCTGCTGGCAGACAGGGCCACTGAAGCCCTCTCCTTTTCAACAGCCAGTGAAAGGGCAGTGACTTCGGTCTCGAGATCATCGAGAGCCTGCTTTGTCTCAGCGCCTTTTGATGCCAGGCTTGCTACCGACTCCAGGAGTCTTTTCTTATTGGCAAGCCTTGCCTCTGACTCCTGCAAGTTAAGCTTATCAATATCTGCCTGTAACTTCTGTGAAATGTACTGACTTCTTAACTGGGATATCCTTATCAGTTCAAGCTCATCATCCAGTCTTACAAGAGGCTCATCTTTTTTGACACTGTCTCCGTCGGTCCTGTATATCTCTTTTACAATGCCTCCGGTTGCAGAGGCAAGGCTGATAATTTCTTTTTCGGGTTCCACCCTGCCTACCCCGACAACTTCCGAAACCTCTACCTTTGCGCTGTTAACTGAATAAGATGAAGCAACTGGTTTATCCTTATCTTCCTGACTGCCGCTGCAGGCCGTAATGATAAGTGGTATAATGACCATATAAATTTTTTTATTCATTGCTGTACGATTATTATTCTTACTTATTTGTTTTTTGATTTTCAATTGTGAAATATCTCATCCTCAGATGGTTTGTCTGAAGCTATCCCGTTATTCACATAAATTATCCTGTCGGCAAATGGCTTCAGTCTCAGATCATGAGTCACCACAATCACTGATTTGCCGGAGTCTGAAAGCATTTTCAACTCTTCCATTACAATCCCGACACTCCTGATATCGAGTGAAGCGGTTGGTTCATCACAAAGCATTATTGACGGTTCGGTAACAAGTGCTCTGGCAATTGCCACTCTCTGCTGCTGTCCGCCACTGAGGTTTTTCGGCAGGCTCCTGACCCTGTCTTCCATGTTAACCTTTTTAAGAGCCTCTTCAGCCATTAACTTAGCCTCCTTCCTGCCAATCCCGGAAAGTCTTAGCGGATGCATGACATTCTCGAGTGCATTAAGAGGTGCAAGGAGATTGAAGTTCTGAAAAACAAAACCTATATTTTTAAGCCTTACCCCTGCCAGCTCCTTATCATTGAGATTATTTACAAGAAGGTTATCTATATATACCTCACCTGCGGTCGGAAAGATCACACAACCCAGGAGAGAAAGAAGATTTGTTTTTCCTGAACCGGAAGGACCTATTATCAGCGTGAGTTCCTTTTTCCTGAAATCGAACGTTGTCGGCTGGAGCGCAGTAATCACAGTGTCACCTGTTTTGTATTCTTTGCTTGCTCCCTTTACACTTGCTGCTATTTCCATCTATTATTCGTTTATTAACTCAAATAACAATACAAGTACTATATTGTTCATATATGTCTTTTTTATTACGTTATTGAACTATTAGTGTCTGTTTTTGTTTTGGTTTAGATAGTATGCCAATTATGAAGAAGAGCGAAATACTCACAACCCTGATAGATCGTTTCTTTTCCTTTGATTCTGAAAAGGGAAATCAGCAGGAATATTCAATGGAAGAGTTTCTTGGCTACCTGAATGAAAAATCAGGCAGTCACGAATTGGAAATGAGAGAAATATCGGGAGACAACAGAGTGTGGTTTAAGAATGAATACCGCAATACCACAAGCGATATTTCAATTTTAATTGTTCTGATGAACCGCTATGCAAAATGGTATATGAAAAAGGTACTCAGGAATAGTCAGTTGCAGACACCTGATGAGTTTTCTTTCCTGATTACCCTGATGACTTACGATAGTTTAAGTAAGAGTGAACTGATCACGAAACAGGTTATGGAAAAGACTTCCGGTACAGAAGTTATCCGAAGGCTGTTAAGAAAAGGTTTGATAATTGAATCAGCAGATGAGAATGACAGGAGAAGTATCAGGGTTTCCATAACCAATTCCGGAAGAGAAGAGATCTTAAGGATGCTTCCATTTATGAGTCAGGTGGCAAGAATTGTGGTTGGAAATCTTTCTGCCCGGGAGATAAACACTCTTTCATACCTCCTTAAGAAACTCGATTATTTCCATAATGATATTTACATCAACAAAAGAGGACATGCTCTCAGCGAGATCCTTAGTGAAACATAATCAGGTTATGCTATTAAGATGATTTGCTGCGAATTATTTCAGGATGTCCTCAAAGATGGATTTTTATTAAAATAGAAGTTTTTATTAAAGGATATTGTTCTTATAAAATCACCAACAAATAAACTTCTGGCAAGTGCCGAAGTCGATCAAACCTTCAATTTGATAAATGGTCTGTTCGTTATCAAATTTGGGACTTGCTTTTACTTAATATCAATATCAGGCAGCTTAATAAGATCGCCAGGTCAAATCCCAGTACAATAAAAGTCATAGGATCTGTCGTTTTAAAATCAACCTTGACCAGGCTCCCTGTCAGAGGCAGTAATGGAAGGATCAATCCAATCCATATGGCAAATCTCTTTTTCAAAAATATCAGAAAGCCAAGAATGCAATATACAATGCCAAAAATCAAAGTGGGGAGGAACTGCTCCTGGGTAGACTCAGCAATTGAGAGGTAGATATGCAAAACTCCTGTCAGAAATAACAAACCTGCAGCCAGATGACGGATTGTTTTCATCTTAATCATTATTATTCATTTAAAAGAAAATATATATTGGTTCGAGAGTAAGGAACTTCTCCCATTGGGATGTGTGTCTATTCTCAATATTACCAATATCTTACAAGTTAGTCAAAGATTTTCAATTACAGGTAATTTTGTAAGCATATTTTAAAAATGAAATATTTCAGTAATAGGTAACAGTCAGAGCGACGGATTTTCCATTTCAGGTCAAA
>DAIOVL010000048.1:0-11286 GCA_036759025.1 Bacteroidales bacterium | reverse complement strand
CGGGGACTATAAATGTGACCCCTGACAATACGATCACACTTACATCGGCATCCGGGACAGACAACCAGGCTGTCTGCATCAACACAGCGATCATCGACATCACCTATGGCACCACAGGCGCTACGGGCGCCACGGTAAGTGGTTTACCAGACGGAGTCACAGGAATATGGGCTTCGGATGTTGTTACCATCAGCGGTACGCCGACGGTTGCGGGCAGCTTCATCTACACCATAGAGCTGACGGGTGGCTGTGGTACCATAACTGAAACCGGAACTATAAATATTACACCCGACAACACGATAAGCCTCAGTTCTGCTGCGGGAACAGATTCACAATCATTCTGCGAAGGCACTTCTCTTACTGACATTACATATCTTACCACCGGAGCAGACGGTACAACTGTTACCGGCCTGCCTGCAGGAGTTACCGGAACATTGGTGGCAGGTGTTGTAACAATCAGCGGAACGCCGACAGAAACAGGTGTATTCAGCTACACGGTTCTGTTAACAGGAGGGTGCGGAAACATTTTCACTACGGGTACAATCACTGTCAACCCGATATTGCCTGTAAGCGTAACGGTAACCCCTGACGCCAATCCTTCCTGCGACGGCAACACGGTGGTCTTCACTGCCAATCCGGTCAACGGAGGGTTAACACCTTCGTACCAGTGGAAAGTTAACGGTGCCGATGTGGGACTTAACAGTGACACATATAGCTATGTTCCTGTAAATAATGATATTGTAACTGTGACTCTTATTTCCAGTGATGTATGTGTGACAGGTAATCCGGCAACTTCACCATCAGTGATAATGGTTGTTAATGAAAATCCTGCCGGTTCGGTCTCAGTGGTTGAGGTACTATGTCACGGTGAATCAACCGGATCTGTTGATCTTACAGTAACCGGCGGGCTTGCACCCTACACCTTCCTCTGGGATAATGGAGCGATAACTGAGGATCTGGCAGACATAGCTGCAGGAACGTACAACGTGCTGATCACTGATGCTAACAGCTGTACCGGAACGGCCACGGCGATTGTAGGTCAGCCTGCAACTCCTCTGACAGCGATAATAACATCTCAGTCCAACGTGACGACAATTGGAGGCAGTGACGGTAGTGTTACCGTGGAAGGTGCAGGAGGAACTCCTCCATATCAGTACAGCTTCGGGGGTGGGCCTTACCAGGCTTCCGGTACATTTGAAAATCTGTCAGCAGGCAATTATCTGATCACCGTACAGGATCTCAACCTTTGCACCTATGACATTACTGTTGTGATCACCCAGCCCTATCTGCCACTGTCGGGTATCATTACAGATCAGGTCAACGTGCTCTGTTACGGTGATTCGACAGGCAGTGTAACTGTTGAAGGTCTTGAAGGAGTAGCACCATACCAGTATACTATCAACAGAATTGATTTCTTTGCTTCGGGGACATTTGACAAGCTTAAAGCCGGATTATATACTGTTACAATCAGTGATGCAGTATTAAACACCTTTGATGTTCCGGTAGAAATTCTTCAGCCTGCAGCAGCTCTTGCAGTTGCAACATCGCAACAGAATGTCAGATGCAACGGAGGCTCCGACGGGTATGCCGTGGCCCTTGCATCGGGTGGCACGGGGGCATATACCTGGTCATGGAGTACGACTCCTGTCCAGACCGCCGATACGGCTACCGGTCTTTCACCCGGACTATACACTGTTCTTGTTACGGATGCCAACATGTGTACTGCATCTGCTGAAGTTACTATTACGGAACCTGAAGTGCTTACAGTTTCTGCAACTACAACCGACGCAAATTGCCCCGATTCCTACGACGGATCAATAACACTCAATATTCAGGGTGGAACCGTACCGTATAATGTTTACTGGGAAGACGGCATGACAACTCAGAACAGGGCTGAGGTAATGCCCGGAACCTACAATGCAGTTGTGACGGATGACAACGGATGTGCTGCCCCTGTAAGTGCGGTGGTTGGATTTATAGGAACCTTCAACTGTGTTGTGATCCCGAATATTATTACTCCTGACCCTGCAGACGGGTATAATGATGAATGGATAATAAGAAACATTCATATCTACCCTGATGCTGAAGTCAAGGTGTATACAAGATGGGGAAGGCTGATCTATCACAGCAAGAATCCTTCTTCGGAACCATGGAACGGAAGATACAGCAACGGTAATCTTGTACCGACAGATTCGTACCATTACATTCTTGATCTGCATGACGGATCGAAACCCAGATCAGGAGTAATAAGTGTGATAAGGTAATATTCAGATAATAAGACGACCAGACGATATATGAAAACTCCGAGAAAAATATTATCACTGCTCATAGTGAGCCTGATTGGAGCTTCCACCTTTGCACAACAGGTTCCTATGTACAGCCAGTACATTATGAACGGGTATCTTGTCAATCCTTCTTTCGCCGGACGCGACGGTTACACGACCGTTACTCTGACCACGCGCGAACAGTGGGTTGGTCTTGAACAGGCACCAGCTACATATGCAGCAAGCTTCCAGACACGCCTGCTGAAAAACAGTTATATCTCCAAATCGACATCGGTAAAGAAAAAAGTCGTTCGTCCGACCAAGGGAGGAAAAGTAGGTCTTGGCGGCTATGTCTTCAGCGACTATAACGGGATAATGAGGAGGACTGGATTTCAGGTTGCCTACGCATATCATATCACGATGGGTGAGACAGAGGGATATCCAAACAACCTTGCCTTTGGACTGGCTTTTACAGGATACCAGTTTGCAATAAACACCGACAACCTTATCTATGACGTTAATGATGCTTTCCTGAATAATTATGACAGGTCGGTATTCATTCCTGATTTTAATTTCGGGGCGAGCTATACCACATCCAGGTATTACGCTGGCTTTGCAATGACGAACATACTCCGGGGATCACTTCTTTTCTCAGATACTGTTGCAGTAAACAGGGATGAACTTGGTCATTTTTTCCTGACAGGAGGATACAAATTTGACATTGCACCAGACTGGATACTTGAGCCGTCAGCATTCCTTAAGTCATCTGATATGTTCGCAAAGTCGTTTCAGATGGATATTACCGCAAGGGTATACTACCGTAATGACTACTGGCTTGGACTTTCACTCAGAACCAATGATGCCCTTATTCTTATGCTGGGTTTAAAGTATGACAGGTTTCATTTCGGCTATGCCGTTGACTTTACGCTTACCGACATGAGGCGCAACAGTTTCGGGACCCATGAGCTTACCCTCGCTGTCAAATTCGGAGAGAGTGCAAGAAGATACCGCTGGATAAACGCCTATTGAGAGTGCTATAATAAATATATATGTCAGAAGGTATCGTAAGGAGAATTACCGGTACCCTTTTGCTGCTGTTGACAATTTGTATTGGGGATGCCGTTGCCCAGGATCAGGAAAATTGTTCACTTCGTTTCATGTTCTGGAATGCAGAGAATTTTTTCGATACCCGTGACGACAGTATTACTGATGATGATGAGTTTCTTCCGTTGGGTGTCAGAAGATGGACATCGAAACGATATAATGACAAGATCTTATCACTGTCGAAGGTTATTGTGGCAGCAGGAGGATGGGAAGCTCCGGCACTGGTAGGGCTTTCGGAAGTTGAAAACAGGAGAGTGATAGAGGATCTGGTCAGAAAAACGGGCCTCTCCCGGTCAGGATATTCAATTATCCATGAAGATTCCCCCGATCCCAGGGGCATTGACGTGTGTATTTTGTATCGTCACGATATCGTCAGGGTCATTAGTTACAGGTACTTCACCCCGGTTGATTCACAATCCTCGCCGTTCAGGTCGAGGAGCTTGCTCTATGTAAAATGTCAGATATGTGATGATACGGTACATGTTTTTCTGAATCACTGGCCGTCGAGAAGGGGAGGAGTCCTTGCAGCTGAATCCATGCGGGAGCGAATAGCCATTATGCTGCATGGGAAGGCCGATTCCATTGCTTCAGCCGAAGGAGGGAAGACACTTATAATTTATGCAGGTGATTTTAATGCTGTCCCCACAGACAGGATAATGAAGATCCTGACAGAAGATTATCTTTCAGGGTTGTCGATGGTTAACCTTTCGGCTTTGGTATCAGCAGGTACAGGAACTTACAGATACCAGGGTATATGGGAAATGATTGATCAGGTCCTGGTATCGGAGAATTTCATCACCGGCACCGGCAGGTTGCGGGTCACTCCGGCCTCTTTAACAATATTCAGTGAGAAATTTGTTCTTTCTGATGATCCTGTTTATCCTGGCCAGTCGCCCTGGTCAACATACAGGGGATTCACCTACCAGGGTGGTTTCAGTGATCATCTGCCTGTCCTTCTCGATATCAGTCCGCCGAAGGTCTTCTGACCGGCTTAAGTCCGATCTCCTTTCCTTTTTCAAGCATGAGGTTCCTTGCGGCTTCATGTTCATTGGGAATTATCCCGTCGAGGATAGCTTCCCTGATGGCATTCTTTATGATACCGACCTCCCTGCCGGGCTGAATTCCGAAAGTCTCTATTATCTCTGTTCCGTCGACAGGGGGCTGGAAATTTCTGATCGCATCCTTTTCTTCGATCTCTTTCAGTTTCTTCCTTACGTACCTGAAATTCTGAAGATGCTGCTTCTTTCTTGCTTCGTTTTTTGATGTTATATCGGCTTCGCAGAGTGCCATCAGGTCATCGATGTCGTCGCCCGCTTCAAAAAGCAGCCTGCGGACGGCTGAATCCGTTACCTCTTCCTGTGACAGGACTATCGGACGGAGGTGAAGGTCTATAAGCTTCTGAACATACTTCATCCTGTCGTTGAGAGGGAGTTTCATTTTTCTGAAAATATCGGGTATCATTTTAGAGCCGATGAACTCATGGCCATGAAATGACCAGCCTGTCCCGGGTATGTACTTTTTTGTCGCCGGTTTTGCAATGTCGTGAAGAAGAGCAGCCCACCTCAGCCAGAGATTATCAGAATGCAATGCAACGTTGTCGAGGACCTTTATTGAGTGCAGGAAGTTATCCTTGTGCGCCTTTCCTTCTTTTTTGTCAACACCTTTTAGCCTGTCGAGCTCGGGAAATATCATGCTAAGAAGTCCCGATTTTTCCAGAAGGATGAATCCCCGTGACGGCTGCCCGCACATTATGATCTTGTTAAGCTCTGTGACTATCCTTTCCTTTGATACAATTTTTATTCTTGCGGCGTTTGAAACAATCGAACTGAATGTTGATGGCTCTATATTGAATTTTAATTGTGTTGCGAATCTTATTGCCCTCATCATGCGGAGAGGATCGTCGGAAAAAGTTGTATCAGGGCTGAGGGGTGTTCGTATAATTTTCATTTCCAGGTCGCTCATGCCGTTGAAAGGATCAATGAACTGACCGTAAGTCTCTGCATTCAGACTGATAGCCAGGGCATTTATGGTGAAATCTCTTCGCTCCTGATCATCCTGGAGGGTGCCGTTCTCAACCACGGGTTTTCTTGAATCCCTGCTGTATGATTCCCTTCGTGCACCTACAAATTCGATTTCGTAGTTATTGAATCGGAACATTGCAGTTCCGAAATTTCTGAAGACATTTACTTTCAACCGGCGGTCTATCCTGTGTGCAGCTTTTCTTGCAATGTCGATACCGTTGCCTATTACAACAATGTCAATATCTTTTTCATCATGTTCCCGTTTCAGGATACAGTCACGCACCCATCCGCCTATAACGAAAGCACGGACATTTTCAGCCGTCACCACTTCCGAAAGTATCCTGAATATGTTGTCATTTAGACATATATTCATATATAGATATGACAATTTGTTAATTACTTGTGACAAAGTTACAATTATTAGCCGGTTTTTCGTAAATTATGAGTGTTTGGCTGCTATGGCATAAAGATTGAGAATATGTGAAACAAATTCATATTTTGAATGTTTACTAATAAAAAAATACGATGACAGAGCACTTAACAAAGGAGACATTTCTCACCAAGGTTTTTAATTACGAGCAAAACAAAGAGTGGAAATTTGAAGGAACGAAACCGTGCATAATTGATTTTTATGCTGACTGGTGTGGTCCCTGCAAGATGGTAGCCCCTGTTCTTGAGGAGCTTGCAAAAGATTTTGACGGCAAACTTAATGTTTACAAGGTAAACACTGAAGAGGAGCAGGAGCTGGCAGCTGTATTTGGGATAAGAAGCATACCTTCATTCCTGTTCGTCCCGGTCGAAGGCCAGCCACAGATGGCAATGGGAGCACTTCCAAAAGACACCTTTGTTAAAGCTTTCAAGGATGTCCTTGGCGTAGAGAAATAGCCCTTTCGTCAAAAATCGCACATTTCTTATGAAAATTTAACATTTTCTTTGAAACATTCATCAGGTTTCTATCGTTTAATCTGTTGAAAGTAGAAAGAAATAGGTTACGTGATTTTTTTCATGGATTTAGGTTTAGGGTAGTAGTAAATCAGGGCTTGGGTCCTGATTTACTTCTTTATGCCATTTCATCAATAATTTTTTTGATCTCTTCTTCTGTCGAATGAAGTTTCTTCTGGCATTCCCTTATCAGCTCCGATGCACGTTTAACTTCAGCAGACAACCTGTCTATGTCGAGATCCCCGCTTTCAATTCGCTGCAGTATCTTCTCTATTTCATTGACAGCTGTCGTAAATGAAAATTCTTTTTTAGGCATATTATCAGGCATTTATATTCGTTACTATTATCCTTTTTTGTTGCCGTCATCCAGAACCCGGCTTTCTATTGTTCCTTCATGCAATCGTGTAATCATTATGTCGCCAACTGCTGCTTCGGCAGCTTTTTTCAGAACCCTGCCTTTCACGGTTGTTATTGAATAACCTCTTTTCAAAACATTGACAGGATCCAGAATTGAAAGCCGGTTATTCATTTCTTTTAGTTTCAGGCCAACCCTGTCGAGTGTGTTTGCGCTTAGTGTCGCGAGGTCATCTTCAAGTCTTTCGATATGGTATCTTTTGCCCGCGATGATCAATCCGGCCGATGCGCTGAGTTTGATGCCCAGTGATTCAAGTATGCTCCGGTTATCGTCGATCGCCGTTCTTGTTATATCTGATATTGATGCTGTCAGCCGGTTAAGAAGTTCCTCAGCTGCGGCGACCGATTCGATGAAAAAGTCGGCCACCGCTGTTGGTGTTTTCAATGCCCTGAATGCAACCATGTCAGTTACCGACATATCTTTATCATGACCAATTCCGGTTATTACGGGGAGCGGGAACTGGGTAACGTGAAAGGCAATATTGTAATTGTCGAACCAGCTAAGGTCACTCTGAGATCCTCCGCCTCTTATAATTGCGACTGCATCGAAAAGGTTTGTATTTTCAGCTATTCTGTCCAGTGCCGAGATAATACTCTTTTCTGTTTCTGAGCCCTGCATAACAGCTTCGTAGAGTTTTGTAGAAAACCTGTATCTGTAGATGTTTCCTTTAATATGATTTATGAAATCGCGGTAGCCGGCTGCGTTTTCAGAGGATATGACAGCTATTCTCTGAGGAAGAAGATTCAGGTCAAGTTCCCTGTTCATGTTGAATACGCCTTCTTCTTCAAGCCTCCTTATTACCATCTTCTTCTTCACAGCCATCTCTCCTACGGTAAATGAAGGATCCAGATTATGGATCAGAAGGCTGAGGCCGTAAACCTCATGATATTCCACCCTGGCTCTTATCAGGATCTTCATCCCTTCCCTCAGTGGCTCGCCGGTTGTGTCGATGAACAGGGTTTTGAGAAAACGGTACCTGTTACTCCAGATCACTCCTTTTATCCTGGCACGGATACTTGTTTCGTCGCTCTGTTTCTCAACGAGTTCGAGGTAGCAATGCCCTGCGTAGTTTTCCTTTATCTCCGATATCTCTGCCACAATCCAGTAGTGGTCGGGAAGTGCCAGATAAAGTGAGTCGCGTATTATCTGCTGAAGTTCACTCAGTGATATTTTTTCGTTCATCAGCGTTCACGCAGTTTAACAATCTTAAAAACATAAGATCCCTCCGGCGTAATGAATCGAACAAAATAAAGTCCCTGTTTCGCCTGCTTCAGTGCCGTAAGCGTCAGCTGGCGGCCGGCGAAATCGCCGTAATCCTTCCTGTAGATTTTTATTCCTGAAGCTGTAACTATCTCTGCAATGATATGCCCGGGAGGATTGCTGAAAGTAAACTCAACCTCTCCGGTAGTGGGATTTGGCCCGTATGAGACGTCAATTTCAGGCAGATCGAGGTACATGGATTCGAGAGTCATCAGCGCTTTTTCCATATCCGGTATGCCGTATCCGTATAGCGAATCGGGGTAATTGAACCTGTCGGAAGATGAACGGATTGCCCTGATGATATCCATATTGTCAGCTGCGGGGATAGCTTCCATCAAACAGGCAGCCATACCGCTGATGACAGGACATGAAAATGATGTGCCGCTCGATCTCGAAAGGTTCAGCTCAGATGACTGTACAAGGATGTTAACACCCATTGCAGAGACATCCGGTTTGACCTGTCCGTCAGCAGACGGGCCGGCTGAAGAAAATGATGAAATGATCCTGTCGGCATTGACTGCTCCTGCAGCAAGAACACTGTCAGCGTCGGAAGGAGCGATGATCCTTATCCAGGTTTTATTTCTTTCGTTGCCGGCGCTGTTGACCACCACCAGCCCTTTCGAAACAGCAATATCGGCAGCCCTGGTGATAAAGGCAGTATTACCGTCAAGATCGGAGAATGTGTAATTCATTGCCGGATCATCGAAGGTACAATAACCAAGGGATGATGATATTATATCGGCACCTGAACTATCCGCAAATTCGGCCCCGGCTATCCAGAAATCCTCTTCGGCCGGGAATTCGGTAGCCCCGTCTTCTGTACGCAGCAGCAGAAAGTCAGCATCGGGGGCACTGCCCCTCATGATACCATCAATTGACCCTGCCAGGACCGACAGGACAGCTGTTCCGTGAGTGTGGTAGCCGTATACGATCGGATTGTTGTTTACAAAATCATAAGTGAACTTAATTCCGTTTCTCAACCTGAGTCTTGCAAGAGAGCTTGCCCTGTCGGTATACAGGAAACCTCCGTCGAGAACTGCAATGAGTATCCCGGTTCCATCGTATTCTGCATTCTGCAGCGAGTGGCCATTCAGCATCCTGACAGGCCAGTCGAAGGCATCAGTATCATCGTCTGTCACGGCAAAGTTCAGTTTGTCGCTAAGAACACTTTTGCCGGTTGGCTTCTTAACGAGTTTAAGCTCTGCGACAAAAGGAAGCAGTGTCACCTGTCCGATGTCTGCTGCTTCTTTTGTTTTAAACAGGGCGCTGTTCATCCATTTTGATGTGCAGTGGAGTGTGAATCCGCAGGACTTAACAGCCTGGATATAGTCTGGAAATACGGGCAGATCCCGATAATCGGGGAAGGGGATACCTGATTTTTCCCTTCTCAGAATAGCCTTGCCGGAAAGAAGTTCGGCGGGAGAAAAAGATTCAGGAGTATAGGTTCCCTTGTCGGTGAAGATAACCCGGTAGAAGTAATTGAATTCTTCGGATTGTCCTTTCGCCAGGTTCACTGAAAGGATCAAAAAAAGGGCAAGAGAGGCTCTTACCACGCAGATCCGGAATCTGTTTCTGTAGTTTACCATCTTATTTCGCCTGTTTTTTCAGGATCAGGTATGTCGTTTTTCTTTTCTATACGGTTAAAAAAATCTTCAGCATCCCTGTCTATCTTACGGTCTTCAGTCATTCCGTTGACATAGCTGATCTCATATTTCACAGCTCCTCTGTCATCATAAATCACCCATTTGCCGTCACGGGCATTGTTATTATAAGTACCTGAATACTCCGGTTTACCGTTCTCATACCAGGTGTTAAATGCCCCGTGAAGCTTGTCGTTCACATAAAAGGCTTTTAGAAAAAGTTTACCGTTCTGGTGATATCTGAGCCATTCTCCTTCCCTCAGCCCCTTTAAATAATTTATTTTTTCCGCCACGGTATGGTCCTGGTAATAACTTATTGACTGGCCATCCCTTACGTTAGCGGTATATGATTCCTCATTTATGAGCCAACCGTCGACATAGGCAGAATAGAATTGCCATTTTCCTTCCTTGAGCTGATCGATGTATTTGCCTTTGGATGCTATATAGCCGTTTGAATGATATATTGTTGCAGATGCTTCCCTGCTGTTGTTGCTGTAGATAAGCACCGACCGTAATCTGCTGTCGGGAAAATATCTTTTGAATTCACCCACAGGTTTATCGTCTTTGAAAGTACCCCGGTACATGATGTTTTTGTTGGGATACTCTTTTATCCACAAGCCCTGTTTCCTTCCCTGCTGGTCTGTAATGTTGATAGTATCTTCAGTCTGGGCCTGAAGCAGTGAAAAGGCAATGACAAAGAAAGTGACAAGCAGAAAGATTTTCTTCATAATTTCAGAACTCGGAATTCTGTTTAAAAGTACAAAAATCAGACCGGATTTCTAAACTTATGGATTCATTCGCTTTCATTCGCCCTGACGGGTGTCATTTGGCTGCGCCGTAATTCGCTTTGCTGTAATTCGCTTCGCTTGTAATTCGCTTCGCTGTAATTGGCCCCGAGTACTCGGGGCGGAGGAGGGCAAAGCAATTGAATAAGATATTTTTATTTCACCTCTTCAAAGTCAACGTCGGTCACCTCGTCGTTACCTGATCCTGAACCGTTGCCTGAGGCTCCCGGTCCGGGCTGATCCTGACCAGGATTCTGAGCGCCTTGTCCTGATGCCTGGGCTGTCTTGTACATCTCTTCAGAAGCTGACTGCCAGAGTGCGTTCAGTTCTGCCATTGCGGAGTCGATTGCCGGCAGGTCCTGGCTTTTATGAGCTTCTTTCAGTTTTGCCAGGGCGGTTTCTATTGAAGGTTTCTTATCGGCCGGGACTTTATCGCCGAATTCCTTAAGCTGCTTTTCGGTTGTGAAGATCATGCTGTCGGCAGCGTTTATCTTGTCGGCTCTTTCTTTTGCCATACGGTCGGCTTCCTCGTTTGCCTTGGCTTCATCGCGCATTCTTTTTATCTCATCATCGCTGAGTCCTGAAGATGCTTCTATTCTTATCCTCTGCTCTTTACCGGTTCCCCTGTCCTTTGCTGTTACATGGAGGATCCCGTTGGCATCTATATCGAAGGTGACTTCAATCTGAGGGATTCCTCTCGGAGCCGGCGGTATACCGTCGAGATGGAATCGTCCGATGGTCTTGTTGCCTGAAGCCACCGGTCTTTCACCCTGTAGCACGTGAATCTCCACAGAAGGCTGACTGTCGGCAGCTGTTGTAAAGACTTCGGTTTTCTTGGTGGGGATGGTGGTATTT
>DAIOVL010000047.1:0-12309 GCA_036759025.1 Bacteroidales bacterium | reverse complement strand
AGAGAGGGGGATTCGAACCCCCGGTACAGTTACCCATACGGCAGTTTAGCAAACTACTGGTTTAAGCCACTCACCCATCTCTCCCTTTTTCCACCGTAGCCCTGGCGAAGGTGGATACCGCCAAATCTGTACTGACGGTTCAGGGATTATTTTCCTTGTGCGACAAAAATAGGAAAACAAGAACTAAGTGCAAAATAAATATTTTATTATTTGTCACCTTTGAGCATTGCAACCAGCATTTTGAAATTCTCAACAGTCTCTTCGTCAAAATCACTGATCTTTATCGCTCCTGATCTTACCTCGGTCAGAAACCTCGAAAACAAAAAATTCCTTGGCAACTCCTTTTCCCGTACATACTCAGAATTTGTAACAGTTATCCCTTCCCTGGTCTTTAGAATTTTATTCTTGAAATCAAGGGTTGAAAGCAGGTCTTCGGCATTGGGTATGCTTTCCGGCAACCTCAGGATCAGCTGTTTTTCCTGCTTTTGAGTGTTGAATACCGATTTCTGGAGCTCTCCGGCAATTTTGAGTTCACTTTCATTTCCAAACAACAGTACTGAAAACTCCAGTCCCCACCCCATTAATATATTGCATAACAGAGGTATTGAAGAGACATTTGTAGAAGGGATAATATTAACCTTGTCTTTCATCTCCATCAGTGAAATAATCGCACTGGTAATATAGAATGAACCTGTGTCATTAACCACCAGATTGAGTTTTTGTGTGGAGAATCCCTCGCCGGAAACAGGATTGCCAAGGATACTCTGCAAGGGGCTGAGGGTATCGGGTGAAGCTCCCGACAGACTGAGAGGGTCAATTATCCTTGTGGTGCTCCTCACACTGTCGATATCATCACGTTGAACAGCGAGGACCCTGTGAAGTCTGTTTATTTCAACAAGATGTGGTGAATGAGTTGTATAAATTATCTGAATTCTGTCTTTAATATCTTCGAACACTTTCAGTACATCTTCCTGAGCCCTGGCATGAAGACTCACTCCGGGCTCGTCGACAAGAAGTACCATTGGTTTGTTGATCCCGGCTGCAGCCTTGAGTTCCATATAAAATGACAGGAACCATCGGACACCACGGCTTCTCTGCTTGGGATACAGTCGCTCACCTTCATCCTTGATCCAGAATTCAAGATAGGGTTTACCGGCTCTTTCACCAAAAGATGAACTGTAGTGATCAAGTTCAAACTGTATGTTTATTTTATTGTTCCGACCTATCGACTGCTGCCAGAAATCCTGGAAGTTACGAGTAAGGGTCTGGTTCAGATTCTCGATCTTCTGCTTCAGAATACGGCTGGAAGGTTGCTGGAAGAAAGTATAATCGAGCTGGGCTATGGAAAGAAAATTGCGGGCGGCCTTGTAACCTTCTACCTGTTCATTGCCGGAAATGATATCTTCCATGTCGATACGGTTGGGCAGCAGGCTGCCGAAATCCTCGAACAACTCAAAATGGGGGATATACTCAAAATATTTCTTTCCCAGCATCTCGGTATTATACTGTGACTTATACGACCGGATAATATCGCTCACTTTAATTGCAGCATCTTCTTCAGTGCTTCCTTCCATAATATAACCTGAAAGAGCCACATGCCTGTCGAGTTCTGCTTTTTTCTGATCGAGTTCCTTCCTTGTCTTCCTGAAATCGTCGATTATATCCTTCCAGTCGTGATCATCATCCTCTCCACCGGGTTTCATCAGCAGCGTCATTTTCTGATGTCGTTCCTCCAGTTTCAGCGATATCTCCGTAAGATGACTTTCAAGAAGATCACTACGTTCTTTGATTCTTTTCCATGTCTCTCCTGCTTTTTTTACAGCACTCTTTTCTTTGAGGACAGAATTTGCTTCTTTTTTTTCTTTCTGTACTGACGCGAGGTTGTCATTCAGTTCCCTGTATTGAGTGTCCTGATGAGCTGACTGGCCTGCAGCTTTCTTTGTGAAGAAACGGAATCGTCTCACCGATTTAGTAACTGGTGGCAGTTTAGTCTTAATTTCCGCCTCCCTGGCATTAAGCATCTCTAGTGTTTCTTCCTGCCGGAGGATTTTTTCAAGCTCTTCCTTCAGTTTGGCTGTTACGTCCTCCAGGTACAGTCTCCAGGCATCCTCAAGCGAATTGAGGTAATTACTTATCTCCCCGCTTACCACTATAAGTGAAGTAAGATCGGGAAGCCATTCCCTTGTAAGTTCTATTTTATTGAGACCTGAGAGAAGTTCCTTAAGTTCGGTGCCCGGATTCTCCGTAACGGTGAGCAGCCATCCTTCCGGGATAATGAACCTGCAGCTTACCTGCGGAAGGGAGAGATCGCTCCTCAGCACATCCTCAGTGATAGTCCCGGTGTAGAAGACCTTCAGTCCTTCCAGAATGCTGGTTTTGCCAGATTCATTCTGCCCGATAAGGCATGTGATGTTGTCGGGTGAGAGCGTTTGCCAGCCTGTATCCACGATCGACCGGAAGTTTCTTATTCTGAAAGCAGCAAGCTTCATTTTTACTAAAAAAATTATAGTTGAAATCCAAAAACCAATACATCGTCAACCTGCTGGACCTTCCCCTTCCATTCCATGAAAGTTGTTTCCAGTGCATCTCTCTGTAGTTCCATGGGCAGGCCCGCCATGGATAAAATTACTCTCCTGAGGTGCTTATACTTGAATTTCTTGTCAGTCAACTCCCCGAACTGGTCGGCATAGCCATCGGAAAAAAGGTAAAATGAATCCCCCGGAGATGTCTCAATTATCTGGTTTGTAAAGGGGTGTTCTGCCAACGGGGCGAGTCCAATTGTCATTTTATCGGGTTTAAACTCGGTAAGTTCTCCATTTCTGACCATAATCAGAGGTCTGTTTGCACCTGAAAACTGCATAATGCCGCTTTTTGTGTCGACGATGCAAAGACCTATATCGATACTGTCTTTTGTTCCCGACTTCTCTCCGGTCTGATGAAGAGCTTTCATCACTTTTTCCCTCATCATGTTCAGAACCCTGTTTGCCTTCATATCGGCACGTGACTGAAATATCTCATTCAGGAAACTTATGCCAAGAATGCTCAGAAGTGCACCCGGCACCCCGTGTCCTGTACAATCACCTGCGGCAATACATAGATTTTGCCTGTTGCGCAGAACGTAGTAGAAGTCGCCGCTCACAATGTCTCTTGGAAGGAACAAAACGAAGAAGTCAGACAGAAGGCCTTTCAGGATACCCGGATCAGGCATGAGGGCTTTCTGGATGATGCCTGCATACCGCAGACTTGCAAAATGATCGTCCAGCACCTGATTCTGTACCAGTGAAACAAGGTCGCTATTTTTGAATTCTTCAAATTCCATATCCACAAGGTACGATCAAATTTTAAAGATACAACATTTTATAATTCTGCTTTTGAGCCTGCAAAGGTCCATTTATCTTACCTGAAGGAGCACAACATTTTCAACGTGATGGGTATGAGGGAACATGTCAACAGGTCTGACTTTTACGACATCATATTTTTCCGAGAGAAGAAGAATGTCACGGGCCTGTGTTGAGGGATTGCAGCTTATGTAGACGATCCTTGAGGGGAGAGCCGACATAATGGCTTTTACCACAGACTCATGCATTCCTGCTCTTGGCGGATCGGTTATAAGAACATCGGGACGACCGTTCCTGTTAAAAAATTCATCATTAAGGACATTCTTCATATCTCCTGCAAAGAAAGTCGTGTTCCTTATGTTATTTATCTCTGAATTCAGCCTCGCGTCTTCAACAGCCTCATCAATATATTCGATGCCGATCACCTTCGAACAGCGGCCGGCCATATAGTTGGCGATGGTACCTGTTCCGGTGTAGAGGTCATATACAATCTCATTGCCCGTGAGTGAACTAAATTCAAGCGCTATCCTGTACAGATTTTCAGCCTGCAGAGTGTTGGTCTGAAAAAAAGATTTCGGACCTATGCGGAACTTAAGCCCTTCAATCTCTTCTATGAGATAGCCGGCACCACGGTACAGCACCGGAACCTGATCGGAAAGAGAATCGTTCTTTTTTGTGTTAATGATATAGAACAACGATTTAATCTGAGGGAACTCTCGTGAGAGGAAATCAAGGAGGCCTTCAATTCTCTCAATCTCATCGAGGAAGAAGACCACAATCACCATTACTTCCCCTTTTGTATTATTACGGATTATAAGATTGCGAAGGAATCCGCTTTGCTGCCGGAGGTTAAAGAACGGAAGGCATTTCCTGTGAGCGTACCTTCTAACAGCTTCACGGATCGCATTTGAAGGTTCAGGCTGAAGGTGACATTCATGGATGTCGAGTACCTTATCGAACAGACCCGGTATGTGAAATCCCAGAGCATCCTCCTTTTCAAAATCAGTGTCGGAGCTGATCTCCTCCTTTGTGAGCCATCTTCTGTCTGAAAAAGTATACTCGATCTTATTCCTGTACCTGAATATTTCAGGCGAAGGCAAAATGGGTTCGGGCCTGGGAACAGCGACTTTAGCTATCCTCATCAGGTTATCGGCAACCTGTTTTTCCTTGAATTTAAGCTGAAGCTCATAAGGAAGGTGTTGCCATTTGCAACCGCCACAAACTCCAAAATGTCTGCAGACCGGCTCTATCCTGTCAGATGAATATTCATGGAATCTCAGGACGGCACCTGCAAGGTATTTCTTCTTCTTCCTTTTTACCTTTATATCTACAACGTCACCCGGTACCAGCATCGGCACAAATACAACCTGGTTTTCTACCCTTGCCAGGGCATTTCCTTCAGCGCCGATATCGGTTATTCTGACCTTCTCAAGTAAAGGTAATTGCTTCTTTCTTCCCACTTTAACTAATGAAATAATTAAAAGATCTGTCAAACATCCCTCAGATTCAGTATGAATTTAAGTCCTTCAATCATGAAGGGTACCACGGCCTCACCATGGTCAAGTCCCGGCAGCAATTTTTTTGTGCATATATCTGATGATGTTCCCTGAAGGATCATAAGATCATAAAGGCTTTCGGTATTGGAGACATCAACCTGGGTATCAGCATCGCCATGAACGAACAGTAAGGGGATCTCAGATTTATAGGCCATGGCGCTGTTCCATCCCATGGAAAAGGTAACCGATTCAAAAGCCTGCGAACTGCCGTTATTTCTGAATTCATCGGTTAAAAGATCAGGAATGGAAGTCGTTAGCTGTGCGTTTATCTCAGAAATTGAATGATTACCGTCGAAGAGGGTGGCAAGCCTTGTTGCATATGGTTCCTTCAGAAGCTCCGGAACGCTATTCTCAATATAATCATAATAAGTCCAGGCATTAATAATGTATCCGATGTATGCAGGTACAGGGTAAGATACTGCAGTGCGCATATCTACCATCATTTGTTCCAGATCGTATGGCCCTGCACCGCAAGCACTACCTTTCAGATTCAATCCGTAATGGGCATGATCAGATTCAAGCTCGCAGTGACTGTTGAAAGTGGCCAGTCCGCCTTCCGAATATCCTATCAGATAATATTCATTTTTTACTGAGACGTCGCCGAATTCACCCGTGGCTTCTGCCACTGCCTGAAGCATCATGCAGACCGATTCAATTGTTGGCACCTTAAGAAGGTATGGATGAGGCATATCAGCTGAGCTGCCGAATCCAATGTAATCAGGTATTACCACTATAAATCCCATGGAAGCAACAAACTCCACGAGCTGATAAAAGTAATCGGTTGGATTCTCACTCGGACAATTAGAATTCAGGGTATTGGTGCCGTTCTGGAAACTGATAACCGGATAGTTACCCGGTGTGGCAGGTATCGATACCAGGCCGGAAGCTTCAATGTTCTTTCCTTTCAGTATTGTCCTATACTCCAGCCTGTAAACCCTTACGCCATCGTCGATATACGGATCCAGATCCTGAAGATCGGGCCAGGCCTGCACCGCCAGGCCCATCATCGTTTCAATGGCTGCAGAAGAGTAAGAAACAACCTGGGAAGCTCCGATAAAATATTCATAATCATCGTCTTTAGCACAGGATGATATAAGCAGCGTAAATGCAAGAAATACAGCTGCCAGGGCAGAAACAGATTTTAATGTTTTCATCTTTCACAGGTATTTAATACCCGACCTTTAATTACCTGCAAAGATAAGGGATAAAGGCTTATACTCTCCCTCGCGCACTGCCATACTTTTCTTATCTTTGCTCAATTTTAAAAAATGGTTTCTATTCAGGACCTTTCTGTTTCATTTGGCAGCTTCGATCTGCTTACTGATATCTCTTTTCTGATCAACGACAGGGACAGGATAGGACTTGCAGGAAGGAACGGATCCGGAAAATCAACCCTCCTGAGAATTATTGCAGGATTGCAAAGTCCTTCATCAGGAAAGGTCGACAGGTCGGATGAAATAACCATCGGTTACCTGCCGCAGCAGATGAAAGTTGATGATTCAACCACAATCATGAATGAGGTTATTTCTGCATTTTCGGAACTTACTGGTCTGGCAGGAGAAATTGAAAAATGCACCCGGGAAATAGCTGAAAGAGAAGATTATGATTCTCCGGGATACCTCAACCTTTGTGATCATCTGACCATAATAGAGGAGAGATATCGTATCCTGGGAGGTTCCAACTACCTGGCTGAAGCTGAAAAGACACTAACCGGACTGGGATTTGACAGAAAAGAATTTGACAGGCCCACCCGCGAACTGAGCGGAGGATGGAGAATGAGAGTTGAACTTGCTAAGATATTGCTGAAAAAGCCTTCTCTTTTTCTGCTCGACGAACCGACCAACCATCTTGATATCGAGTCGATACAGTGGCTCGAGACTTTTCTTTCGGATTACAGCGGTGCCGTTGTACTTGTTTCGCACGACAGGGCTTTTCTCGACGCCGTGACCACACGTACCATTGAAATTTCGCTTGGGAAAATATATGATTACAGAGTGCCCTGGTCGGAATTCGTTGTGCTCAGGAAGGAAAGACGCGAACAGCAGATAGCTGCTTACCGGAACCAGCAGAAAATGATTGAAGATACCGAGAGGTTTATTGAAAGGTTCAGGTATAAGGCCACAAAGGCAGTTCAGGTGCAGTCGAAGATCAAACAACTCAATAAAATTGAAAGGCTGGAAGTTGATGAGGAAGATACAAGCCAGATCAACCTTCGTTTTCCTCCGGCCCCCCGGTCAGGAACCACTGTAGCAGAAGCCACAGGGCTATCAGTAAGTTTCGGCAGCAAATCGGTGCTTGACAAGGTCGATTTCAAGATACACAGGGGAGATAAAGTGGCATTTGTAGGACGCAACGGAGAGGGAAAAACGACATTTTCGAGAATAATCATCGGAGAACTTGATCACCAGGGTGTTCTGAAAAAAGGACATAATGTCCGGACAGGATATTTCGCTCAGAATCAGGATGAACTACTGAATGAGAATCTGACAGTATTTGAGACCATCGACCAGGTGGCAAAGGGGGAGATAAGAGCGAAGATAAGGGATATGCTCGGTGCATTTCTTTTCAGGGGCGATGATATTGACAAGAAGGTCAGGGTACTGTCGGGAGGAGAACGCTCAAGGCTGGCCCTGGTAAAACTACTTCTTGAACCCTATAATCTGCTGGTCCTCGATGAGCCCACCAACCATCTCGACATGAGATCGAAAGATATCCTCAAGCAGGCTCTGTTAAATTATGACGGAACTCTCATTATCGTGTCTCACGACAGGGATTTCCTCAACGGAATAGCTGAAAGGGTATATGAATTCAGGAATCATAAAATAAAGGAGCATATAGGAGGCATCTATGACTTCCTCAGGAAAAAGAAGATCGAAAACCTTAAAGAACTGGAGAGAAGAGATATCAGGAAGGCATCCGTTGAAGACACGGTTTCGCTGAACAAGCAGAAATATCTTGAAAAGAAGGAGTACGAACGAAATCTCAGGAAACTGAGAAGGCGTCTGGAAGAATCTGAAAATGAAATAGTACGAATTGAAGCTGAAATGTCAGAAATAGACAGGGCTCTGAATTCAGGAGATCATTCATCAACCGGGGCCAATGATTACTTTTCAAGATACCAGAAGCTTAAGGAAGAACACAACAATGAAATGGAAAAGTGGACACAATATAACCACGATATTGAAGTTTTTTTAGAGAATAACAACTTGTAACAATGCCGTTACAGCAGCTTGAAAAAGAGTACAGGGTGCATGTTTATGAAACCGGACCGGACGGAAGGGTCAACGTTCATTCATTGTTCAACTACATGCAGGATATAGCAGCGGAACATGCTGTATTACTCGGTTACGGCAGGGACGACCTCATGAAGAACAATAATTTCTGGGTGCTGTCGAGAATGTATGCCACCATAAATGCCTGGCCCTCATTAAATGAAAAGGTTATTCTCAGAACATGGCCTGCCGGAGTGGATAAAATGTTTGCAATCAGGAGATATACTATCAGCGGACCCGGAGGTATTCAGGTTGCATCAGCTTCTTCCTCGTGGCTGATAGTCGATTACGATACCCGTAGGATACAGAGAACCGATGAGTTCCTGAAAAATTACAACCGTGATTTTGAATTAACTGCCGGGGCACCAAGGAATCCCGTTAAACTACCCGGCACTCTCACAGAAGGATATATTTCAGCACCTTTCAGGGTTACAATTAATGACCTGGATATTAATCTGCATACAAATAACGTTAACTACCTTAAATGGGTGACTGATATCTACGATCTGAATTTCATAATGAATAACCGTCCATGTTCAGTGGAAATAAACTATCTTGCAGAGGCGATTTTCGACGACGGGATTGTGATCAGAAGATCTGAGGATGAGAAGGAGAAAGGGTTTGTGAACCATTCCATAATAAGGACCGGCGACAACAGGGAGTTATGCAGGGTAAGGCTGGAATGGGCTCCGGAACCCTTTGAACAAGACAAGCAGTATTTATAAAGGAAATGAAAAAAGCCGGACTGATAAAATATCTCCTACCTGTTACCCTTGCTGTTATCCTGCCGGGTCTGATAATTTCGTGCAGAACAACGGCTCCCGTGGCCGATTCAAAAGACCTGTCTTATCTTTACAATCCCATCAAAAACCCTGTTAATCCGAGATACAATATCACCAATGTATCGGAGAACCAGTCTAATCTTGCGATAAAGTTCTTCGCCTCGGAACTTTTCTTTTCTGAAGCGAATCCTCAGGGCATACCGACAGCTTCAATGGCTGTCACGGTGAAACTCTTCAGTACCGAAACAGGAATGATGCTCGCCGACACTGCCTATTACAACCTCAATATAATTAAGGAAGCGGGAAGGATTGAGTACGTCTACAACATATCCCTGAGAGTCAATCCGGGGAAAAAATATATTGCGGAAGTAAAGATCCTCGACAGGCTCCGGTCGCTGGTGATGCAGTCGTTCGTTCCCTTCAACACACTTTCTCAGACAAACAGTTACAGCTACAGGGCAAGAGGTCATTTTGGAAAGAACGAACTCTTTAATCCTGTTCTCAGGGTAGATGAATATGTGAACCTGACCTGGCTGAGAGGCTTTGCTGATTCATTATACATAGCATATTATAAGCCATATACAATAATACCCGATCCCCCGTCGATGATACTTCCCGAAAAAGCCATCGATTACGGTCCGGATACTACGATAGCCCTTCCCTATTCCGACACTCTGCCGATAATGTTCCCTAAAAGAGGAATATATCTTTGCAGTGTCGACAGCAACCTGACGGAGGGATATGCCTTTTATAATTTCGGCCCTTCCTACCCCGAGATGAATGCACCTGAGACTATGATAGAAGCTCTGGCTTACCTAGCCAGCGAAGTTGAAATGAGGAACCTGCTTAATGCAGAAAGACCCAAAATGGCGCTCGATGAGTTCTGGATAAAATGCGGAGGTAATGTCGAAAGGGCACGCGAACTTATAAGGATCTATTACACCAGGGTGGTATATGCCAACTATTACTTTACATCATACAAGGAGGGATGGAGGACAGAGAGGGGGATGATATATGTCATTTACGGACCTCCGGATAAGGTGTACAAAGGCCCTGAAGGAGAGAACTGGGGATACAGGAAACCTGTTATAAAGTCTTCATGGGGAACGAGATACAAGGTTCAGGAAGATTATCTCTGGTTCACTTTCAAGAAAAAAGCCGGGACTTTTTCCGACAATGACTATTTTATAAGCAGAAGCGAGACACTTGTGACATTCTGGGAACAGGCCATTAATTCATGGAGAAAAGGGATTGTTTTCAGGCTTGATAATCCACAGGGTCTTTAAGATTTATGCACAGGGAATCCGATTTCATATTTGGTTTGCGACCGGTTATTGAAGCTATCAGAGCAGGAAAGACCATCGACCGCCTTCTGGTGAAACAGGGCCTTCGCGGAGAACTTTACCATGAACTGATGACTGAAGTAAACAGGAATGGTATCTCCTACCAGATAGTGCCTGCTGAAAGACTTGAACTGATTACGAGAAAAAACCATCAGGGAATCGTGGCTTGGCTTTCTCTTATCGATTATCAGTCAATATCCAATCTTCTGCCTCTGATATATGAGAAGGGTGAAGATCCACTGATCGTAGTACTAGACGGTGTCTCGGATGTCAGGAACTTTGGAGCAATAGCAAGGAGTGCCGAATGCCTAGGAGCCCATGCAATAGTATTGCCCGAAAAAGGTTCGGCAAGGATAACTGCCGATGCAGTGAAAACATCGGCAGGAGCTCTTCATTTGCTCCCGGTATGCAGGGAGAGATCCCTGTCCAGGGTCATCAGGTTTCTGAAAGACTCAGGACTGAGGGTGGCATGTGCAACCGAACGATCGGAAAACCTGGTTTCAGATACTGATATGAGAGGGCCGCTCGCTCTGGTTATGGGTTCTGAAGATAAAGGAGTAGGCAGGGAACTTGTTGCCCTTGCTGACCTGACGGTAAGGATACCGATGAAAGGCTCTATCGGATCCCTGAATGTTTCAGTGGCTGCAGGAGTGCTTATTTATGAAATTGCAAGGCAGCGGAATACAGTATCATGAGATGATACCTGCTATCCTGTCGTCGAGCATCTTCTGATCAGAAGTGAAGGACGCTAGTCCGGCCAGTGTAAGCAAGGTGTCGGGTGCAATCTTCCCTTCTTTTATTTTTTTCTCCCACCTTGAATAAACAGGGATCTTGCCGTCAGAAGCAATAAAACTCTTCTCTTCCCTGCCGAGTAAAGGGAACATATCTTCGCATCCTTCCTCATGGGCAATTCTGATCAGCTCCTCTCCTGTTTCCGGTACTTTCTTTGAAAGAAGCTCAGCCAGGTTCAGAACATTATCGCTGACGTCCCAGAATTTTTCTATATGTGCATCCTGTGCCGGTTCGTACATGCCTACCGGGTAATTCTCATGTAAACGTGAAGTGAATTTGCCACTCAGTGAAGCGCGGCCTGCTGAGGCAACTTTCGGAGGCATGGTAAATACGTCGGTTCCCGCAAGAAGCTCGAGCTGATTCTGGTTTCTGAGGCTGGCGGCAATGAGCCTTGTAGGCCAGGGATTCTTAGCTGCCAGGCCGGTTACCCAGTTCTGAGAAGCAATCACTGCCATCTCCCCGGCACCTGAACCATCTCCAAGCTTATTATCGATCATAAAGGCTCCTATCCTGCCAAGGAAAACATTAAGATAATCGGGCATAGCTACCCTTGTCACAAGAACATTCTGCCTTGCACTGAATTCCAGGGTGAAGTTTATCTTAACTCCTGCTTCCTTTAGTTTTCTTGCACCGACAAGACCTGCAGCAGTGTACGGAACCTTCACAATAAACTGGTCGGGGCAGATCTCATGAAATCTTTTGCCGTAGTATAGTATCGCTTTAATATCATGGGCAGTGTCGGTATGTAATTCAACACTTACCAGACCACCAAATTTTCTGGCCAGACGTAAACCATGCCTCGCGTTGAGTATGAAAGCTATCTCTTTGATCCTCTCTTCAAAAGGAAGGTCGCGAACTATGCTTTTTGCTTCCGAGATGAATACATCATAAATACCTTTCTGTATCTCATTGTTGAGAAGAGTGTTATTAGTGGTAAGAGCACTCATTTCTGAAGTCCAGTTGGCTTCTGCTTCATCCATATCCCCTGTATCAAGCCATAATTCGGTACCGGTATTCCGAAGCGACTCCCAGAAAGGATCTTTCTTTGCAACGACCGGTTTTTCAATCAGGTTCTTCCATAAAAAATCACTGATACGGGTGTTGAGATCTGCCATGGTATAGAATTTTACTTTTAAAACAAAGAATCACGCCAAGAGGTTCATAAACCACGGCAAAATTAATTAAAAAATTGAACTGCAAAGACCTTTATTTTGTAGCTTTACGAT
>DAIOVL010000046.1:0-12575 GCA_036759025.1 Bacteroidales bacterium | reverse complement strand
GTTGCTGGTTGCTGGTTGCTGGTTGCTGGTTGCTGGTTGCTGGTTGCTGGTTGCTCCTGAACCTTAAACTTTAAACGGCTGACAAAACACGACTGCCCACCCACCTTCGCTACCTCCTTCGCTGGCGCTACAGAGGTCAAAGAAAACTACGGTGGGTAAGAAACGACCGCAAGACTATTTGAGCAGATCCGGCCTCAGTCTCCGCGTCCGCTCCTCAGCCTGCTCGTGCCTCCATTTTTCAATATTGGCAGCATGACCAGACAGTAAAACATCCGGTACCTTCCAGCCCATGAATTCTGCCGGCCTGGTATATACAGGCGGAGCCAGCAGGTCGTCCTGGTAGGAGTCGGAGAGAGCCGACTGCTCATCACCAAGAACACCCGGGATCAGACGGACGACAGCATCGGTTATCATGGCTGCCGGAAGCTCACCGCCCGACAGGACGAAATTGCCTGCAGAGATCTCCATGGTAATCAGGTGATCACGGATACGCTGATCGATTCCCTTGTAATGACCGGCAAGTATGATAATATTGTTCAACATCGATAACCTGTTGGCTGTCTTCTGATCGAACATCTGACCGTCGGGAGAAGTATAGATGATCTCTTCATAATTCCTCTCAGCCCTGAGCTTTTCAATTGCTTTAAAAACAGGCTCTATCATCATCACCATCCCGGCACCGCCACCAAAAGCATAGTCATCAACACTCCTGTATCTGTCATTTGCGTAATCGTGCAGGTTTACAACGTTGATCTCTACAAGCCCTTTGTCACTGGCTCTTTTCACAATCGAATGATTCAGAGGGCTTTCTAGTAACTCCGGACAAACGGTGAGTATGTCGATTCTCATCTCTGATAATTTAGATTGTGATAAATTTACTTATTTAACCGCAAAGAACGTAATGATTTTACGCAAAGGCCGCAAAAATTGAGCTGAGAGATGGGTGATGAGTGGTGAGCCGGGAGAGGTAGTACTAAGAATGTAAAATACCAATACCTGTTATTTCCCGGAATTTTCGATATTTTCATTCAGCCAGTTTATGACCAGATTATCGATGCGGACCATCCTTTTCGTCCTTACGTTGACAGGAACGTGTCCCATTTCCGGAATGATCGCTATGTTGTAATCCTGGTTACCGCTAAGTGACATATAGTGAACGATATTTTTTACACTTGCATCAGTAGGAACGACTCTGTCGGCATCCCCGAAAATTGCCAGCCACTTCTTATTGAAACGGGAGAGTTCAGTCAGGTAATCATATGAAAGTGAATTCCATGTAGGCAAAACAACCCTGAAATCAGGTATTCGCTCCATTTCCTGCTTCGTGAATGGAAGTAAATCCCTTGGATACTTTTTCCTCCATTCTTGTATCTCACTGTTAACTTTTTCATGTTCGAGGGGATCATTACCAGCCCATGCAAGAAAGGATTTTGTCCACAGAGGCTTTACTTCTTCCAGCACAGAGTCTGTAAGCCTTCCTCCGTCTTTCATCCCGTTAAGCTGGGCATAGAGCCTGTCTTCTACCGGATTTACAACTGTACCGGCCTGGCTTATAACGAATTTTATCGCAGGATAGCGGCATGCTGCCACCACTGCAATTCTGCCGCCCTCACTGCCGCCCATGACACCAACTTTGTCTTTGTCTATTCCTGGATGCTTTGCAAGAAATGTTGCACAGTTTCCGGCATCATTAATATAATCGTTATAAGTTGTTGAAGCAAAATCACCTTCAGAAAGTCCTGTTCCTCTCTTGTCATGCACGAAAGCCGCATAACCGCAGTGAGCAAGGATGGGGGCTATCCAGTCGGAAAGCGACTTAATCGGACGTGAGTCATCGCCTCCGCCGTTTGTCAGGACAATCAGAGGAACTTTTCCTTCCTTAAGGGGACGATAGAGCCATCCGTGTATCATAAAACCCTCACTTGCGATTTTCATTACCCTGACAGTAAATGTACTGTCGGTACTTTCCTTCCCATCCTCGTCAACGCGTGTAAGCGGCCCGGTCTGGTTGGGATAATAGCCCTCAAGGCAGGCAGGCTTTTTAAGAAGTTCGTCAAGCTGCTCAGTTGTGTAAATCCCCGTGCTGACCGGCTTATCAGAACCCGCTTTTTGTACCTGATTACGGCAATTAATGAGCAGCAGAAGGTATAATACTGTCGCTGAAATAACTCTGATCATGGATTAAACATTTTGTTATTAGTAATTTGTTTAAATTTAAGGATTGACCGGAGTAAGAAACGGAAGGATTGACAAATGGCAATCCCCGGTTTACAGAATGCATCTTAATGCCAGTGATAATTAATTAATTGGAAATATGGAATGCCGGCCGGATTGCGGAGCATGCTGCATAGCACTTTCTATATCGTCACCTGTACCGGGAATGCCCGAAGGCAAACCGGCGGGAGTGAGATGTATTCATTTGCTTGAAGATTACAGATGCGGTTTATGGGGAGATCCTTCCAGGCCGAAGGTATGTATCGATTATAAACCTGAACCGGAGTTTTGCGGAAATTCGAGGGAAGAGGCATTAAGAATACTATCCGCACTTTCGGACCCCCCGACCCCTCATTAATACCTCCCCAATCCCTCAACCCTTCAACCCCCCAACCCCTCCCGCCAGGGCGGGACAAGCTCTGAAGGGGGGCTAAGATCCACTTCTAATTAATATATGTAATCGGTTTTGATCCTCTACAGGAGGTGGCCGCGAGTACCCGCGGCCGGGGATCATTTACCGGAAGCGTAAACAACTTTACCTCCCACTATTGTATAATCCACTCTGGTTTTCATTATTTCAGATTCGGGTATTGTCAGGAGGTCTCTGTCAACGATCACTATATCAGCAAGATAATTGTCTCTGATCATGCCTTTGCGATCTTCCATGAACTGGGCGTAGGCTGAACCGAGGGTGTAGTATTTAATGGCTTCCTCCATAGTCAGTTTCTGCTCAGGGAACCATCCTTCTCCCTCCTCGCCAAGCCTGTCCTTGCGTGTTACTGCTGCATAGAGTCCTTCCATCGGATTAAGAGGCTCTACCTGGTAATCGGTTCCAAAAGCAAGGATCGATCCGGCGTTGATAAGGCTTCTCCATGCATATGCCCCTTTGCATCTCTCAGGGCCGACACGCTTTTCGTAAAATCTTTTGTCGGTAATACAATGTGTGGGCTGCATGGATGGTATGACTCCAAGCTTTGCAAAACGGGGTATGTCGTTCATGATAAGAGTCTGTGAATGCTCACTCCTGTGCCTGCTGTCTCTTTTTCCGTTTACCTGCTGTGCTTTTTCATAGGCATTCAGGACCCAGTTATTCCCTTTGTCGCCGATGGCATGGACACCTATCTGGAAGCCCATGCTGTCAGCTGTTACAACCATCTTCTCAAATTCATCGTAAGGCATCATTGCCAGGCCCGATGTTGAAGGATTGTCTGCAAAAGGCTCGAACATAAGTGCTGTTCCTGAGCCGATCGTCCCGTCGATAAAGGCTTTAAGATATCCGAATCTTATCCGGTTGCCTGACGAAGGGTATTTTTCGGCTGTCTCACGATATTGTTTAAGCCTCGACACATCGCCGGAAAGCGATCTGCCTATGTCGAGCCGCGATGTAAGCTGACCCTCCTGCATAAGTTTTTCATAGGTATCAAAGTCGGCAGAGCCCGGTATCTGTATGCTGGTAACGCCCAGTTCTCTGGCTTCTTTAAACGCCAGCAGATATCCCTGCCATCTTCTTTCAGCATCTTCCTGCGGAGTCCTGTCGGTTCTTACTGCACCTGTCTTAACAAGCCCTTCAGCAGTTTCCTTCAGGATACCTGTCGGTTCTCCGGTAACGGGATCTCTCTGTATCTCGCCCCCGAAGGGATCGGGTGTGTCCTTTGTTATACCTGACATTTTCAGGACATAGCTGTTAACGAGCACCGAATGTCCGTCGGCACGGCTCAGAACCACCGGGTTATCGGGCGAAACTGCATCTATAAGTTCCCTGGAGGGCCATTTTCTGTCGGTGAACATCTCATGCTCCCAGTGGCCTCCTCTGATAAGTTCGCCAGGCCGGGAACGGGCTACCTGGGCTTTTACTTTTTCTGTTATCACCGATGGATCAGTGGTATACCTGAGTTCGATATAATCAGGGTCAAGAGGTCCGAAATGAACATGGGCATCATTAAACCCCGGAACAACAAGCCTGCCGGCAGCATCGATGACCTCTGTCACTCCTTCAGCAATATACTTACTGATCTTTTTTGAAGTACCCGTTGCAACTATGAATTCACCCTTTACCGCAATCGCCTCGGTATAGGGATTTGTTTCATCAACTGTAAGAACTTTTCCGTTGATGATAACAAGGTCCGCTTTCTTATCGGTAACACAGGAAACTGACATGATAACTATTGATAGTAAGACTATTAGCTTTTTCATTGCGTAAGTTGTTTTTGGTACTGAAATATATGAATTTATTCTTTTCCTGCACAATTTAACGTCTTCTTAAGAATTTTAATAATGTATTATGAAAGCTCATGCAGCAAAAAAGATAATTTCGCAGAAAACTTACCGACATGAACATTGCATTGACAGGCTACGGCAGAATGGGTCATGAAATTGAAGAAGCAGCATTGAAAAGAGGCCATTCAATCGGTCTAATCATTGATGTTGATAACAGGCATGAACTCATTGCGGAGAATCTTAAGGGCATAGATGTCATGATTGAATTTACAACGCCCGGGTCAGCCTTCGGAAATATTTCTGCGACACTCTCTTTAGGAGTTCCGGTGGTGTCGGGAACGACCGGCTGGCTAAATGATTATGAAAAGGCGGCAGAGCTATGCAGGAAAAAGGATACTTCATTCATACATTCATCAAATTTCAGTATAGGAGTGAATCTGCTGCTGAAGCTGAGCAGTGAGCTGTCGAAATATATGAATGATCTGAAGGATTACAGTGTCTCTGTTGAAGAGATACATCACACTAAAAAGCTTGATGCCCCAAGCGGTACTGCGATTACTATTGCTGATGGTATATCGGAGAATCATGAAGCCTACAGCGGCTGGTGCCTTGAGCCTGATGTCATTCCGGGGAAAATCCCTGTCAGAGCTGTACGTGAGGGCATGGTCCCCGGAACTCATACGATCACATGGGAATCGGATATCGACACACTGGTATTAAAGCATGAAGCACGGAACCGTAAGGGCCTGGCTTTCGGGGCCGTCCTTGCAGCAGAGTTCATCGCCAAACGCAAAGGTGTCTTCACAATGAGTGATGTTCTCGGTTTCTGACAATATTTTTTTATTTTTACGCCTTCAAAAACTAAATAAATGATGGATCTCTTCCAAAAAAAGTATATCAGATTTGCAATTGCCGCAGTCAT
The DNA here is from genome assembly GCA_036759025.1 of Bacteroidales bacterium. Classification (GTDB taxonomy): domain Bacteria; phylum Bacteroidota; class Bacteroidia; order Bacteroidales; family VadinHA17; genus LD21. The sequence goes on along the minus strand of DAIOVL010000046.1, from coordinate 7,222 downwards.
CTACCTTCTGGTCGTTATCTGGATCGGCAATTACTGGCTTCTTGCGGGACTGGCAGTTATTTTTGATCTTTATGTTACGGAAAAAGTAAACTGGACATTCTGGAAAAAGAGGAATGGGACCAACAGTGCCATAATTGAATGGCTGGATGCGCTGATCTTCGCAGTCATCGCAGTGACACTGATAAACATATTTCTTTTTCAGAATTACCGTATCCCGACACCTTCAATGGAAAAGTCACTTCTGGTAGGTGATCATCTTTTTGTGAGCAAGATAGCCTACGGCCCGAGAATGCCCAACACTCCACTTGCTTTTCCATTCACACAGCATACCATGCCTATCACAAAAGGAAAATCATGGTCGAACCTTATTCAATGGCCCTATAAGCGCCTGAAAGGATTCGGGACTGTAAAAAGGAATGATCCGATTGTCTTCAATTTTCCTGCAGGCGATACCGTTGTTGTGGAAAATCAGGTCACGGCATATTATGAGATAGTCAGGTCGAGGGCAAGGGAACTTCAGGCCAGGTACAACTACACCAGCAACGATCAGCGACCCGTTGAGGATTTCATGGCAATAGCCCGTAAGGAAGTGAGAGCAAACAGCACTATTATTTACCGCCCGGTCGACAGGCGTGACAATTATGTCAAGAGGTGTGTTGGTGTTCCCGGTGACACCATATTGATAAAGTCGGGTGTTCTATATGTCAACGGTGGCATAAATCCTCCGGGGAAAGGACAACAGACAACATATTTCGTTAAAACTAACGGTACCAGTATAAATCCCAGGGCCCTCGAAAGACTTGACATTTCCCGCTCCGATCAGATGAAAATTTCCGGATCCGTGTATCAATTCCCTCTTACATCTGACAATGCGGATGCTATAGCTAAATTCACCAATGTAACCAGTGTTACACCCGTTTATGAAAGCCCCGGGAGGTTCATACCTCATATTTTTCCCCATAAATCGACAATAAAATGGAATGAGGATAATTTTGGCCCGCTGTGGATACCATCCAAAGGGTCAACCGTAAGTATCGATACTTCCAACATCTGTTTGTATGACAGGATTATAGATGTTTATGAAGATAATGATTTCAGAATCGAAGGTAGTAACATCTACATAAACGGGAAGCTTTCGGACAGCTATACCTTCAAGATGGATTATTACTGGATGATGGGAGACAACCGTCATAACTCTGCCGATTCACGCTACTGGGGCTTTGTGCCTGAAGATCACATTGTCGGGAAACCGAAGTTCATCTGGTTGTCACTGAACAAGGAAGCCAAAGGTTTCAAAAAGATCAGGCTCGGAAGAATGTTTATGGGAATAAAATAATGGAAAGAAGTCTATCTCATTAGCTCATAACCATCAATACGATATTAATTCAGGAGTAATTCAATTGTAATTCAATTGTAATTCAATTGTAATTCAATTGTAATTCAATTGTTAATCAGTTAATTACAATGACTTACGTCCACCGTCAGGCAGACCAATTACGGCGTACAGCGCCCAATTACCTTGCGCAGCAACAAATTACGCGCATCGAATTACTATGAATCAGATTTTTACTTTATCCACCACAGCCTTGAAAGCTTCGGGGTGGTTCATCGCCAGGTCGGCAAGTGTTTTCCTGTTAAGCCTGATGCCCTGTTTTTCGAGTTTTCCGATGAACTCCGAGTAGCTCATGTCGTACTGACGGACACCTGCGTTTATTCTCTGGATCCAGAGGGCCCTGAACTGGCCTTTTTTCTTTTTTCTGTCACGGTAGGCGTAACCGAGTCCCTTGTCGAGAGTGTTTTTTGCTACCGTAAAAACATTTCTTCTTGAGAGGAAATTTCCTTTTGTCTGTTTGAGGACCTTTTTCCTTCTGGCCCTCGATGCGACTGCATTAACTGATCTTGGCATAACTCATTTTTTTGAATGTAAGCGTTCCGTCGTTATCCGGAAACTTGACAGCTTCACATCCGGTTAATATTAAATTTTAATTCTGTACAAACATGTTATTTTATTGCGAGCAGAAGCTTGACGTTTTTCTCGTCGGCACTGTCAACCTGACCGAAAGAGGAGAGGTTCCTTTTCCGTTTAGTTGCCTTTTTTGTCAGGATATGACTCTTATATGCATGTTTGCGCTTGATCTTTCCTGTTCCGGTGAGTGAAAATCTTTTTTTCGCACCCGGATTTGTCTTCATTTTTGGCATTTGTTGAATATATATTTAAAAAATTACTTCTTCTTTTTGGGTGAAAGCGATATAATCATCCTTTTACCTTCGAGCCTCGGCAGCTGGTCTACCTTGCCATACTCTTCGAGGTCGTTGGCGAAACGTAGCAGCAGCACTTCGCCCTTGTCCTTGAACAGAATCGATCTTCCCTTGAAGAAAACATAGGCTCTCACTTTTGCTCCTTCCTCGAGGAATTTCACAGCATGTTTCAGCTTGAAATTATAATCGTGCTCATCAGTGTTGGGCCCAAACCTTATCTCCTTTACAACGATTTTTGTCGATTTGGCTTTTAGCTCTTTTTGTTTCTTCTTCTGCTGGTAGAGAAACTTCTGATAATCAACGATCCTGCACACAGGAGGATCTGCATTAGGAGAAATTTCTACAAGATCGAGTTCCATGCTGTCAGCCAGCCTCAGGGCTTCCTGGATACTCATGACTTCTGCTTTTATTTCCTCACCTACAACCCTGACCATTCTGGCTGTGATCCGGTTGTTAATTTTGTGAGCCGGCTGGGTGACCCTGCCGGGGCTTCGTCTGACTGGTCCTGTTATAACTCTTTCCTCCTATCTTTTGTTAATACTCTGTTCAAAAATATGCATCAGTATGCAAGTTCTTTTTCAATTTCGGAACGGATGAAAGCTGCAAAATCATCTGTTTTCATCTCACCCCTGTCACCTTCACCCTGCTTTCTTACGGATACCGTTCCGTTTTCAGCTTCCTTTTCACCTATCACAAGAAGGTAGGGAATCCTTCTTAATTCATTATCCCTGATCTTCTTACCTATCTTTTCGTTCCTGTCGTCAATCAGTGTGCAAATATCGGAATTTTTCAGTATTTCCAAAACTTTTGTTGCATAATCATTGAATTTGTCGCTGATAGGCAGTATAACTGCTTTATCTGGCGCCAGCCAAAGAGGCAGTTTGCCCGCCGTATTTTCAATCAGTACAGCCACAAATCTCTCCATCGATCCGAAGATAGCCCTGTGTATCATTATCGGACGATGTTTCTGATTATCACTTCCGTTATAGGTCAGGTCGAATCTTTCGGGCATGTTGTAGTCGACCTGTATGGTTCCCAGCTGCCATTTGCGGCCTATGGCATCTTTCACCATGAAGTCGAGCTTGGGCCCGTAAAAGGCAGCTTCACCTTTAACAACAGTAGTACTAAGACTGGTGGCTGCTGCAGCTTCAACTATTGCCTTCTCTGCCTTATCCCAGTTTTCATCTGATCCTATGTATTTTTCCTTGTTTTCGGGATCCCGAAGTGATATCTGCGCTGAAAAATCGTTGAAATTCAGAACTCTGAATACATACAGAACCAGGTCGATGATACTGATGAATTCATCGAGGAGCTGATCGGGCCTGCAGAAATGGTGTGCATCATCCTGGGTGAAGCTTCTTACCCTTGTAAGGCCATGAAGTTCACCGCTTTGCTCGTATCTGTAAACCGTGCCGAACTCAGCCATCCTGTAAGGCAGTTCCCTGTAAGAATGAGGTGTGGCATTGTATATCTCACAATGGTGAGGACAGTTCATGGGTTTCAGCATGAACTGCTCGCCTTCCTGGGGTGTTGCAATAGGTTTGAATGAGTCGGCTCCATATTTTTCATAGTGGCCAGATGTCTTGTACAGGCTGACATCACCTATATGGGGTGTGGCAACAATTTTATAGCCTCTTTTTTTCAGGACACCTGTGAGAAAATTTATCAGGTTCTGCCTGAGTTCGGCGCCTTTAGGGAGCCAAAGCGGAAGGCCCATGCCCACCCTGGAAGAAAATGTGAATAGTTCCAGTTCTTTTCCGATACGGCGGTGATCACGTTTTTTAGCTTCTTCCAGAAACAACAGATGATCATCCAGCATCTTCTGCTTAGGGAAAGATATTCCGTAAATTCTTGTCAGCATTTTCCTCTTCTCGTCACCTCTCCAATATGCTCCTGCAAGCCCCGTAAGTTTAATGGCTTTGATGGGTTCTGTTGAGGGAAGATGAGGTCCGCGGCACAGATCGGTGAAATGGCCGCTTTTGTATAGGGATATGGTTCCGTCTTCAAGTTCACCGATAAGTTCGGTCTTGTATTCGTCACCTTTCGTGGCAAAGAGTTCCAGCGCTGCTTTTTTGCTGATCTCCTCGCGGACAAACGGATGAATGACAGCAGCGAGCTCCTTCATTTTGTTCTCAATTGTCTGCAGGTCGTTTTCGGTTATCGTGCGGCCGTGGCCGGGATCGACATCATAATAGAATCCGTTCTCTATGGCAGGACCTATTCCGAATTTGATACCAGGGTAGAGGGTTTCAAGTGCTTCAGCCAGCAGATGTGATGAAGAATGCCAGAAAGCATGTTTACCTTCAGCCTCCTCCCATTTATGAAGTTTCAGCGTGGAATCGGATAATATAGGCCTTGAAAGATCAGTAAGTTCACCGTTGACAGAAGCTGAAAGTACTTCTTTTGCCAGCCGGGGACTTATCTGTTCAGCTATTTCAAGGCTTGTAATCCCCTTTCTGAACTCCCTTTGAGTTCCGTCGGGAAATGTTATCTTTATCATTTATTATTTTTATTTTACAGGAGTGCAAAGATAATTATATTTTTTATTCATAAGACGTTAAAGAAAATGGTCTGTGCAACTATTCCCTATAAGAGAGTAGACTTATAAAAAAGATGGCATGCAATTTGACCTGTGTTTTTTGTACAAATAACCAGAAGCGATGAAAAAGACATTTTATACAGCAGTTCTTCTGACATTTATCCTTGTTTCGTGCGAGGATAAGATGCCTGAAGCCCATTTCAGCATAGATGCCTATGAGCCTGAAGTCGGACAGCCGGTTTTATTCAACAACAGTTCAAAAAATGCGGACAGCTTCCTGTGGAATTTTGGTGACGGTCTGACCTCCACTGAAAAACACCCAGAACATATTTTTACCGGTTCGGGCTTTTATACAGTAACTCTTACAGCCTACAATGATGGGATGGAAGATGTTGCCGAGATGGATATCGAGATTTTCATTCCAACTCTACTTGAAGTTGATGTTTTCGAATGGAACGAAGAGTGGACATACGACTTTCCCATACCAGGTGCAAGTGTATGGCTTTTTCCAACTCTTTCTGCATGGGATTCGAATGTCGGACACATTGCAGAGGGTTACACCGACAATGACGGTGTGGTAGTCTTTTCACATCTTGATGAGTACAGGTACTATGTGGATGTATATCATCAGAATTACAACAACTACCTATTAAGAGACGAGGATGTCGGATTCATTGAAACTGATATAGTCGTTCCACACAAGATAAACTGGTTTGTTGCGTGGGTTGATTATGTTGAAGCCAAGGGCGCTGATGGCGACAGGAGGGATGGATACTATGTGATAAAGAAGCTTGAGAGAAAGGTAATTGATACTCCGGAGCCAGGCATTTCGGAAGGATGGGAGGCGCTTTACGAGAGTAGTGTGAAGGTTAAATAGCTCATGGATCCCGCCTTCGTTAAAACTACGGCGGGCAAAGCAGGGTACAGGCTTTGCAAACCGAAGCTTCAGTGAAGGTTTGGCACAGGGCACAGGACGGGGGACTATGGAAAGAGTGGGAGAGTGGGAGAGTGGGAGAGTGGGAGAGTGGGTGATTGGGTGAAGGGCTGGCTTAAAGCCACAGATGGAATTGCAATAAAAGAATAAGCCTTATAAAAAATAAATCAAAAAGAGCGATCCGGGAGGGTTGCTCTTTTTTTTGAAATTCATTAAATTCGGTGTTTCTTGTAAATCTGTAAAAGGAATAAAATAAAATGCCCCCGTATTGTAAGACGAGGGCGGCTTAAATGTTTTCACAACGGAAAAATCCTTATTGTGAATTGCTTTTAGATTGAAATACAAAGATAATATAAAATAGAATTAAGATAATCAGAAATGAAAAAAATTCTTGGTTTGGATCTCGGTACAAGCAGTATCGGGTGGGCCTTAATCAATGAAGCAGAAGATGAAACTGAAAAATCTTCCATAATTAAGCTTGGAGTAAGGGTTAATCCTCTGACTGTTGATGAACTCTCAAATTTTGAACGGGGGAAGTCAATAACGACAACAGCGGACAGGACGCTGAAAAGGAGCATGCGCCGCAACCTTCAGCGTTATAAGCTTCGTCGAGCGGCTTTGATAAAAATACTGAAAGAGAATAAACTCATTAATAATGAGGTTATTTTATCAGAGTGTGGTAATCGCACCACATTTGAGACATACAGGCTACGTGCAAAATCTGTGGATAAAGAAATTTCCCTTGAGCAGCTTGCCCGCGTTTTTCTGATGATTAACAAAAAACGAGGATATAAAAGCAGCAGAAAAGCCACGGGACAGGATGAGGGTCAACTTATTGATGGAATGAGCATAGCACGAAAACTATATGAGGGGAATTTGACTCCAGGGCAGCTATGCCTTCAAATATTAGAATCTGGCAAGAAAAATTTCCCCGATTTTTACCGCTCGGATCTTCAGAGCGAATTTGACAGAATATGGAATTTTCAGAAGGCCTACTACCCTGATGTTTTAACAGGTTATTTAAAGGAACAGCTAGTTAACAAGAATGAAAAGGCAACTTGGGCAATTTGCGAGAGGCCAATGCAATTGGTTGGCATCAAGCGTGTGTCAAAAGGATTTGAAGCCCGGTTGGAAACTATCAGGTGGAGAGTCAGAGCCCTTTCGGAGAAAATTGATCTGGAGAGTCTGGCAGTCGTCTTTCAGAAGATCAACGGGCAGATCAACAGTTCAAGCGGTTATCTTGGGTCGATAAGTGACCGCAGCAAAGAGCTCTACTTCAGGAAACAGACTGTGGGACAATACCTGATGTCCAAGTTGGAATCCAATCCAAACGCTAGTCTCAGAAACCAGGTTTTTTACCGTCAGGATTATCTCGATGAATTCAATACGATCTGGGAGAAGCAGTCGGAGTATCACAGTGAGCTCTCTGCCGAACTAAAAAAGGAAATCCGGGATGTTATCATTTTTTACCAGCGTCGTCTGAAGAGTCA
>DAIOVL010000045.1:0-12631 GCA_036759025.1 Bacteroidales bacterium | reverse complement strand
GAGGAGAAGTGGATCTCTGCTCATACCGGGGACAAACACGAGTTTTACAGGGATTATATTGCTCCTTATAAGGGTGAGCTGGAGATCTGGTATCAGCAGCACCTGACTTTCAGAACCGACTTCATGCTGGTGTTCCTTACTGCATGGGTAATACTGTTTCCCGGGTCGGAGCTTGTTCATAAAATTTTTAGAGATCTGCCTTCGCGTCCGGAATATTTAGACTAATTTTGAACCGGATCCCGAAGGTGTTGTTATTACCTTTAAGGGAAATGGCGGAACAGGGAAGACTGCTGTTGAAGAATTGATGTTTAAGTTCAGAACTGATAGATAATGTTTTCCACCGCAGTGCCAGAGATAGTAATCACAGGATTACCGGCAATTCTGATTGCGTTTGCAAGCGCACTCATCATTACATGGTATTACATTCCTAAGGTGATCAAGGTTGTTAAGGAGCGCCACCTTGAAGATAAGCCGGGTTTTCACAAGATTCACAAGGCCGATGTGCCTACCCTGGGCGGGATAGGCATTTTCGGTGGGTTCATCTTCGGATTCCTGATTGGAGTCAACGGATACCTGCCGGGTCTGTCGTACTTCACTGCAGCCGTAGTATTCCTTCTGTTTGTGGGGATCAAGGATGATCTGGTTTATCTTAATCCGCGCAAGAAGTTCTGGGCAGAGCTGGGAGCAGCAATAGTTGTAGCAGTTTTCACTAACGTACACATTACCCATTTCCATGGGTTCCTGGGTGTCACTGATATATCCGCTGTCAATTCGTATATAGTTACCCTGGTTGTGATGGTAGTGATCATCAATGCAGTAAATCTGATTGACGGTATTGACGGTCTGGCGGCAATGGTAGGGATCATTGCATCAGTGGCATTCGGTACTTTCTTCTTCTTGTCGGGCGATTACGGCTACACTGTTATGGCAGCCTCACTGCTTGGCTCACTGCTTGGGTTCCTTAGATACAATATGACCGAGGGACCGAAAAAGATCTTTATGGGCGATTCGGGATCGCTGGTGATTGGGTTTACCCTGGCGGTCTTCGCCATTCATTTCAACGAGTTGGTTGCCAACGGCAAGCCTGTTATAGGGCTTGAGTCTGCGCCGTCGGTTGCAATTGCAATCCTGATAGTGCCACTGTATGACACACTGCGGGTGACTTTTCTCAGACTGCGGGCGAGAAAGAGCATTTTCATTGGCGACAAGAGGCACATCCATCATATGATGTTGCGTGCCGGGATGAGTCACAAGCTGGCCACGGTATATATTTCAATATTCAATGTTTTCATTATTGCCATAGCCTTCCTGCTTGACGGCATCGGGATACTTCTTCTTGGATTGGTATTATTGGCTCTTTGCCTGATTGCCACACAACTGCTGATGGCCGCCGTCAGGAGACGCGAGTCGGGCGAACCAGAGGTTGTTAAGGTTTCCGGCGTTACCGAGGTGCACAAGGTCGGGTGAGTCTCACCTTGTTCTTGCGACCCTGAGTTGAGGGCTGATTGAGTTTGCCTTTTAGCTGCCTGCCCCTATGTGCCGTTCGAATTATCCCGCATTTTTTTCTTGCTCATCTCTCCCGAGTTTCATTCATTAAATCTGAATGGTTTTCACCCCGGAATTCAGCCTGCTTGTTTTGGCTTGTCGTGATTACAATGAGCAGGTTCTGATCGGGAGAGCGGAGAAGCTTATCGATGCCGGGAGTTTGGACCGGGATTGTATTTATCGCCTTGCGGACCGGTTATCTGTGAGGCCCCAGCTTGCCAGACTGCTGGCAAATCTGCCACAGGAGAAGGTGCCTGAGGATTTTCGGGCGAGGATCAACAAGGCATATCTTGACACTGTCCATGACCAGGTCACCTATGCTGCGGAGTATCTGAAGATCAACAGCCTCCTGATGGCTGAGGGGATTCCCGCGGTGCCTTTCAAGGGGTTCTGGCTGGCGCATGAGTACTACGGTAACCTGGGAGACCGCGAGGCGGGTGACACGGATGTCTTCACCGAGTTCCGGCACATGAAGAGGATCCGGGAGATAATGCTGACCAACGGGTATTCCGTTGAACCGCAGATGGCAGGCTATACATTGGATGAGCTTGCCTTACGGGCGGGAGAGTATAATTTCGACAGGACCGAGGAGGGGCAGATTGTTTCCCACATCGAGTTTCACTGGAGGATGAGCTCCCCTGTTTATGGCCTGGGAATCTCTTATGAAGATCTGTCACCTCAGATTACTGAAGGCAGCTTTCAGGGTGCCGCTCTGCAGGTTTTCACCCCTTCTGCCGCGTTTTTGCTGGCGGTATTGCATCATGGCGGCAAGGATCCCTTCAATGAACTGAAGTATGTGGTGGATTTTGCCCGCATACTGCGAAGGGAATCAGAGATTGACTGGAAGTGGGTTTTGGATACGGCGCGGCGGTTCCGGGCGGAGAGGCTGGTATATGTCGCTGTAGGGCTTGCTTACAAGTTGCTTGGTGTTGCTGTACCCGCCGCGGTGGAATGTGAGACGCTTTCTTCCGGGGTGCGCCGGCTGACCCGAAACAGGATAAGGTTCATGGCAAACGCGCTTGAGTACTGGCATCCGCGGATCTTTGTGAACGACTGGCTATTCAGGATAAGGTCGCGCAGCGGACTAAGGATAAAATGGCAGCTGGCGACCTATATTATTGGGATATTGATGAAGAGGTTGTTTTCGTCCCGGAGAGGAGTTAGCACGAGCGCATGAAGTACAGTTTTCCCATCAGGGATGTTTTGTTGGGGGAGGTGGATGCTGTACCGTTGATTAAAAGTCCTTTTGTTGACGGTGATGTGTGGCAGGCTTCGGGTACGGAATACTCACTTCGGGCGCCAGGTGTGGGCTCATTTTATGTGCGCGATGGACGGGAGGTCAGATTTAGTCCACTGCAGGGCGCTGACCCGGAGTGGGTTCAGCTATACCTTAACGGCCAGGTGCTTGTGGCGCTGCTGCACCAGAGGAAGATCATCAACTTTCACGCAAGCAGCTTTGTTAACGCAGGGAGCGGAGTGATGATCCTGGGCGAGACAGGCGCCGGAAAGACCTCTTTGACTGTAGCCTTTGCCATGGATGGTGCTGGTTTCCTGTCGGATGACCTGACCCCGGTAATCTTCAAAGATTCCATGCCTCATATATGGCCTCTAAACAGGGATATAAAGCTGCGGGAAGATACCATAGTGCAGTTGGAGATCAGTCGCGACAGGCTGAAGGATGCCGAGAGAGGGACCGGGAAGCAATATTTGAATGTCAGTCGTGTTGATGTAAGCGATTATCCGCTGCACACGATCCTGAAGATTGAGACAGGAGACACCATCAAGGTTGAGTTCCATGAGCCAGCTGCTGCAGAGAAATTCTCACTGCTGAGAAGCGAGATTTGCGCCTGGGAGATACTTGCCGGAATGCCTGAAACGGAGGCTTCGTATCTGCAGCAATTGTTGAGCATTGTGGAACAGGTTAGATTTGTCAGGGTGATCCGGCCAGTCAGTATAGAGATTTCCGTGTTTCATGAGGCGGTGAGGGATTACCTGGCAGAGGCTGAAGGTTAATCACCTTTGCTGTAGCTGTAGCGATGATTGAAGGAGTAAGGTTAATAGTCAGAGTGGTGAGGCCGGGGCAAGGGTTCAGAAAGTTTCGTGAATTGCCGTGGAATGAGCAGCTGCTTTTCTCGGAAGCTTATTTTTTACATCTTGCCACAGGACTGATTCTGAAGGTTATCCCGTTCAGATGGATTCCCGGGGTTTTCTCCAGTCGGCAGTTTGAGACTCCGATGAAGGGAAAGTCCCGTACACGTAGTGTCGGGGAGGAGGATCAATCCCGCATACGAACTTGTCCCGATGAAGTCGGGAGTGTCGGGACGCCAGTATCCAGCCGGCAGTCAGAGGATATTGAATTAATCAGCATGTCAGTGAAGCGAGCCGGGCGAGTGTCTCCATGGAAGAACAGGTGCCTGGTGAGTTCACTGGCGGGGAGGTGTATGCTCAGGAGAAGGAAGATTGATTCGCAAATATCACTGGGTTTGGCCAAGGATAATGAGGGCAGGCCCGTGGCTCATGCCTGGCTAAAATCAGGAGAGATTGAGCTAGTTGCAAGGAACGGTGACTACACTGTTCTTTACACATTTTAGGCGGCAGCGGCAATTTTTAATCGTCATCAGTCGTTTAGAAAAAAAATATTTGGCTAAAAATTGCGGATATAGTTTTTAATTTTGTTATTTTGTGTTCGAATATGCGGATATGAAACAGTCGGAACCAAAAAAGAAGACCTGGTCCAAGCCGGAAGTCATAATGCTGAATATAAAGAAGGATACCTTCGGAGGTTCGGGCAATGGCGCTGAAGACGGCGGAAACAAGACCATTCCCAGAAAATGGTAGTGTGTTTTTTGCCCGGAATATTTTTAGCCTGTCCGGGCCTGTGTATAGCCGCAAGCAAAAAAATTGACGGAGCTGATTCCTTGGTAATACTGGCTGAATAATCAGAGACGGTTAATTTTCTTCACTGCCTGAAGTCCCTTAATAGCTTTATGATATCGGGCACTCTGTTACTTTCATCGGATAATCAGATAAGTACCCCGGCATTTCCGTTCAGACAGGATTCCTCTGACTCCGGCCTGATTTTCAAACCGGTCAGGGTAAGCAGGTTTATTGGCGGGTACTTTCTTCATAGCGCACTGCCCTATACAGATGATGATTTTTACTTCTTTAGCAGGGAAGATGACATACTTGTTCTGTTATCCGGATCAGTGTACAATACGGGGGAGCTCCTGTCCGGGCATGATAAAGAGGCACAGTTATCACTGCCGTGTATGATTGCTTCGCTTTTCCTTGCTGAAGGTCCGGCATTTGCCGGGAGACTGAATGGTGATTTTGCAATTTTCATCTACAGACCCGGGAAAAACAAAGCATATCTCTTCAGGGACCATTTGGGAATTCGTCCTATGGCGTGGGCAAGAGCGGGAGAAACATTATATTTTTCATCTGATATCAACGCACTCTGTAAATCGCTTGCCGGAGGCCGGCCAGCTGAAGAGAATTATCTTCTCGGTTATTTCAAATACACTGACAGGCGAATAACCCCGAACCGCAATGTATACAAGCTTCATCCGGGGCATTGCATCAGCTTTTCCGGAAAAGAAACAAAAATTATGCAATACTGGCATCCGGGAATGACAAGGATGAATACCGGTCTAACTGTTGATCAGATGTTTTCATCATTGAATTCTCTCTTTGATGACGCGGTAAAAATAAGGTGTGACAGGAGATTTGTTGCAGGGGCTCATGTAAGCGGCGGGCTGGACTCAGGGATTGTTGCGGCCCTGGCAAGGAGATATTATAAGGATCAGGAAAGATTTTGCGGTTTCTCCTGGTCGCCGAAGGATTATTTTCCTGATGAAGTAAAATATGATGAAAGAAACCTGGTGAGGAGTACCTGTACCACGGCAGGAATCGAGCCCTTTTTCTCTGAAGTGACAGCAGGTGACCTTCTGGGTGATCTGGCCAGTCACACCGGGAGCCCGTGGATTTTTTATGAGAATGGCACAGTAAAAAAGGCTGCCAGTTACGGTGTTAACCTTATCTTCAGCGGATGGGGCGGTGATGAGTTTATCAGCACAGGGGACCGTGGCATAGAGCAGGATTTGCTGAGAAAATTCAGATTCGGCCTGTTTTTCAGGAGAAATCCTCTACGGCCTTTCAGAAAATTTGTCAGAAACCAGTTACGGTTTGTTATTATGCCGGCACTTGGGATACTGGACAGGTCTACAGTATCCTCTTTCCGTGATGATGCCCGTTACCTGAAGAAAAGGTATAAAAGGAGTGATGCCAAAGCACTCTCTGATTTTTATTTTCATCGTTCGAGGCGTCAGATGCATCTGAAAATGCTTGATTTCTACCATATCCAGAAAAGATGTGAGGAGTGGATGATAAACGGCTACAGAAGGGGAGTAGAGTACCGCTACCCGTTGCTTGACAGAAGAATAGTTGAATTCTTGATGGCGGTTCCGACCGAGCTGCTTGTTAAAGCAGGTGATTACAGGCCGCTGCTCAGGGAAATGGGGCGGTCGCTGCTTCCTGAGGATGTGAGGATGAATTACGGGAAGAATGATCCGGTGTCACGTTCCTACACTGAGAAAATATACAGAGACACAGCAATGCGGTTAACTGATGAAGTTGCGGAATGGAGATCGAATCCGGATATCAGTTTTTTTGACTTTGACCTTCTTTCGGAAGATATCCAGCTGTTCAGGGAGAGTGACGACCAAAACGATGCCGGGGTTCTTTTTAAAGGGATGGTTTATATCAAGGCAGTTCATGAGTTCACAAGAAGATACCGTGAGAACTGATATAGCGCCTGAGACAGAGCAGGGAATCTGCATTGAATGCGGGTTCTGTTGTGACGGTACTCTGTTTCGGACTGCCACCCTCATTCCGGGTGAGAGGGGCAACCTTCCCGAACTGATAGAGGCAAACAGTTTCGAAGAAGAAGGAAAGGAATACTTCAGGTTGCCATGCAGATATTTTTCCGGTAAGTGTACCATTTACCTGGATAAAAAAGCATTTGTCTGCTCTGCTTACCGGTGTCTGCTGCTGAAGAGACTTTCAGACGCAGATATTTCACCTGAAGAGGCGCTGAGGATTGTTGCTGAAGCTAAGGATTTGTGTGAAGAAGCAACAGACATCTTTAAAACACTTACCGGCAGGAGCGGGAGGATACCATTCCGGGAAGTGCTGGCCGGGTTGAACAGTATCCGGACCGGTGATAATGAAAGTGGCAGCAAAGCTTTTGATGTTGAACTGTTAGTTGTGCGGTGCAATATTCTTGAGGCTTTGCTGATCAAGCACTTTCGTTCCAGAGAAGATTTTGAAAAACTGATAATGAAGTAATCAAACAAGTGAGATGATAAAGTATATCAGAAACAGCAGGACTATTTCGGGCCGTTTGCATGATGAGCTGGTGATGATGGATCCGGAGCAGGGTAAGTATTTTTCACTCAATCCCGTAGCCACAAGGATATGGGATATGCTCGACCATCCGGTTGAGCCGGCTGAATTATGCCGGAGGCTTACTGAAGAGTATGATGTCAATCCGGATGAATGCCGGTCAGAAGTTGCAGAATGGCTGGAAAAGATGACAGGGATGGGTCTTGTAAAAAAATTGGATGAATAAATCCCGGGTGGTATGAAGGGTCAAGCAGAAATTCATTTTCGATTGACTGTCAGCGTATCTAAATAAAGTGTATATTAGAACAATATTTTTTAAAGGAGCAGTGAATTGCGATGCGGAGATGTATATCTGGCTGCAATTTCCTCATTTTAAGTAAACTGGAAACCTATGAAAACACCAAGCGCCTTGATGTTCAGGAGATACAAAGTCGCCGTCTTCCTGATATTCGCATTAATAACATCATTCCAGTACAGTGCCGCTCAGTCGTGGTACAATACTTCCTGGCAATACCGGATTCCGGTTACAATTGATAACACAGGCTCCGGGCTTACGGCGTACCAGGTAAATGTGACCCTGGGACCTTCTTTTGCATGGGGTCACGCACAGGCCGGAGGCGGTGATGTTTTCTTCACTGCCGGTAATGGATCCACTCCTCTGGATTTTTATCTTGAGAGCTGGGCGCCGCCTGTATCGGCAAGTATCTGGGTTGAGATAGGTTCACTTCCGGCAGGGGATACTACCATTTTTATGTACTATGGAAATCCCGCAGCTTCGAGTGCAAGCAACGGAACAAATACATTCCTGTTTTTTGATGACTTCGAGACCGGCACCATAGACGCGGCAAAATGGACCACTAACGGCACGATAACAAGAGCTGTCATCGATGAAGCGGGCAATGATGTTTTGAGGGTGATGACTTCCGGTGCGGCACATTTCAATTTCGTCAGAACAGCAACAGGACTGAGCTTTTCAAACTTCATCCTTGAGATGAAGGTCAAAATGCAGAATGATATAAATAACAGTTGCACTCCGGAGATAGGCTTTCGCTTTACGAATGATCAGAACAACTACATTACCATGTTGAGGGGTGAAGCACTTAACGACCTTTTCATCAGGAGGTACTATAATAATGTGCAGACAAATCCCACTCCATATCCGGCTTATAATTATACAGCCAATTATTATTATGATTATAAGATTATTGCCAATGGCACCAACATAGGGCAATACCTTGATGATGTAAATATTCGTACGTGGAATGACACCGGTTCTCCGATCACTGCCGGGGCTGTCGGACTGGGAATATATGGGATTAACAACAATTATGTTTATTATGATGATGTAAGAATCCGGACATATGCTGCCGTTGAACCGACAGTTTCAACCGGGTCAGAAGATATACAGCCGACTCCCCTGGTGGTTACCGGGCAGGTCACGAATGTATCTCCCTGTGCAGGTGACGATAACGGAGCCATAGATATTACGGTTACCGGAGGAAGCGGCAGCTTCAGTTATGTCTGGTCGCCCGGGGGAGAGTTTAGTGAAGACCTGGTTAACCTGGCGGGAGGTACTTACTCAGTTCGCGTTACTGATGCAAGTACAGGGTCAATCGGAGAAGCAGATTTCACGGTTACCGAACCTCTTCCGGTTACAGTCAGCTATACGATCAGCAACCTTCCCCCCTGCGCGAACGGGGAAGCCACTGTGACCATATCGGCCACAGGAGGCACACCCCCCTATTCCGGGACCGGTACATTCAGCCAGGGGGTAGGAACTGTTAACTATACAGTTACTGACGCTAATCTTTGCGAGGGGACTGTTCCGGTTACGGTCAGCACATCATCAGCCTGGTATGACAATGCCTGGGCCCACAGGTTACCCCTGGATATTTCAAATGAAACAGGTAATGAACTGGAAAACTTCCAGGTTGAAGTCAAGCTGGGGAGTTCATTTGATTTCTCTGCTGCCAATTCTGACGGAAGTGACATCAGGTTTACGATGGCAGGAAGCGCTGAGCTTCTTCCCTACTGGATTGAATCGTGGAATGCAGCGGGTAGTCAGGCCACTGTATGGGTAAAGATTCCCAGCATTCCCGACGGAGGAACCACCATCCATATGTACTATGGCAACAGTGCAGCAACCAGTGCCAGCAATGGAACGGCCACATTCAGATTCTTTGATGATTTCAGCGGAGGGGGAACACAGACAGGCAACTGGGTAAGAACACTCAACTATTCCGGCGGTGTCTGGGGACCGGGTTATGTTGCACATGACTGGAAATATGTCATGGAGATGCAACAGGGATCAATGTATTATGCAATAGCCAGGGCACAGAACGGATGGACTACCCCTTCACTTGATGCCGAGATAGCCCAGGAGTTCAATTACATTCACAGCCAGATGAGGCCTGACGGAACAGTCAATCCGGATACATACCTGACTAATGAGCCACAGTATTGCTATGGTACCCTGATGTCAAGCGTCGCACTAGGATACATATATTTCTCAGGTGCGGGTGCCAATGCACCACTTGCCACGCAGTGCTACAATGATCTGGTACTCCTCTTTGACCGGCTCAGGACAGTTTATCCTACCGTTGCAAATCTTTCTGATGCAGGGGGATATGGAATGCTTCTCCACGGTTTCTCCAACGCATGGAAAGCCTTTACGGCATCAGCTGATGCTACAAGGACATCCCAGGCACTGAGTATTGTGCAGAGCTATGCAAATACTTTTATCACTAACCAGGCAGCAAGCGGAGCCTGGACAGGAGCACAGAGGGTCCAGGAGCATTTAAAGAGAGATTTCGGAGTTCTTAAAGCTTTTGATGTGACAGGCAATACGGCATACCTTGATGCTGTAGAGGACAATATCAATTACATACTGAACACGTACTGGAGGCCTGCAGATGGAGGCCTGGAGTGGCTTGAGACTCCGACCGGATCAGATCAGTTTTATGAATGCCACCAGCAATGGTTCATGATTGCCGTCAGGTTACTGCATTCCGCGTCAGGTGGAACAAGAAATTATCTCTCTTACGGACAGGCTGCATGGCTGTTCATGACTGACAATAACTTCCTGGGGATTGACATGTATGTTCACAACCTGGTCAATCACAATGCATTCTTCAGCTACAGGCAGATTGAAGAAGACGGGACTATTCAGGCAGACTCTTGGAAGGGGTCCTATGAGATAGGAACCGCATTGTGGGGAATGTCTTTGAATTATGACTGGGTCTCAAATTACCAGTCTTCACATTCAACCCAGGCACATAATTATCTTGGAGAAATGGTTGCGCAGGTAAGAAATACACCTGTTGGGCGAGGCTTCTACAACTCCATGGGCACCGGCCTGAATTCGAGCCTCTGGTCAGTAGTTGGCAGTCCCACTGTCAGCATTGTCAATGACGGCGGCAATAATGTGGCAAGCCTGCTGGGAAATACCACCCATAATGATCTTGTCACAACCATTGACAAAAGCTTTGACAATTTTGTACTTGAGGCCAGGGTAAGCATGACTGCGGACGGAAATCTGCTCTGCAATCCAGAGATTGATTTCCGTTATATGGATAACAGCAACAGGTACATGACCCAGCTTCGCGGTGAAGCTCAGAACGACTTCTTCATGAGGAGGTACACGGGAGGAACCGCCTATGATCTGGTTACGCAAGGTTTTAACTATACCGCTAATGTTTATTATGACTATAAGCTTGCGGTCAATGGTGATGTTATATCTGCCTACCTGAATGATGTTAATATTGCTACGATTACTGATGCAGGAACCCCGATCACAGCCGGTGGTATCAGTATTCACAACTACAGGAATACAAATGCTGCCTACTTTGATGATGTCCGCGTCAGGGAGATTGCTTCGGTTGAGCCGGTAGTTACAATCGGTGAGGAGCAGTCGGGATTTGACTGGGTAGGATGCGAGGACAGCAACTGGAACACTGCAGCAAACTGGCTTTTAGGAGTGGTTCCGGGTACAACGGATGACGTGGTCATTTCTGTAAGCGGTAATTATCCCATAATAACAGGCTCAGTTACCTGCGCAAGTGTAACGGTTTCTCCGGGAGCCTGTTTAACACTTGGCTCAGGCTCTATGCTGAATTCACCGGTAACCATTAACACTTCAGGTGTTGACAACAGTGGCTCACTGGTAAACCTCGGAGTAATCAACGGCCAGGTTACCTATAACCGCTTCTTCAGGCCGGAGGACCAGCTGGGTGACCGTCACTTCTTCGCCTCACCGGTTGGCAACCAGGATGCAGGTGCTTTCATTTCCAGCAATAATACAAAGGTTTATCAGGTCTGGACCTATCTCGAACCATCCGGAACATGGAACCTGCTTTCATCCGGTAATTTCAGACCCGGGAGGGGTTACAATGTCGATCAAATTGCAGGGAGTGATGGTTTACTTACCTTCAAAGGCATCTCAATCAACTCTGCTTCGATAGCGGCCACTTCGCCTTATGCAACAGGTTATACAAACCGTTCCACGCCTGAAGCCTATCATGAGCTTGCTAGCTGGACGACCGGCAGATCATGGGAAAATTATGGCGGGGGTGGCTGGAACCTGTTGGGTAATCCCTTTGCTTCTGCAATGGACGCCGGAGCCTTTATTACCACTAATAACGGAAAGTTTGATCCGCATTATCAGGCTTTGTATGTCTATGACGGGACTACTAATGTCTACAGGTATGCAGCAGCAACAGTACCCGGATATCCCTCGGGCCCGGGATCATTTGGCAATTATGTTCAGGCTGGCCAGGGATTCTATGTACTTGCACTTTATAATAATATCAGTTTTAGCTTCACTCCTGCCATGCAGGTCCACCAGAATGATCTTGTGTTGATGAAATCAGCCAGCGCGGAAGATCCGTGGCCGGGACTGGTACTGAAGATGAACCACCCCTCCGGGGAGAGGTCAACAACTATTATCTATAATGAAAATATGACAAAGGGTGCAGATCCCGGATTTGATGTGGGGATGCTGAGTACCGGAGCTGATCCGGAGGTTTACACAAGCCTCGTGCAGAAGGATAACAATATCAACTTTGCGAGGCAGGCCCTCCCGTTGGTTGATTACGATAAGATTTCCGTACCTCTGGGAATAGATTCGGAAAAGGGAGGTGAAGTCACATTAAGCGCTTCCACTGTACCGATTGGCAACAACAGATTCTGGCTTGAAGACAGGGTTACTGGCATCTTCACAGATCTGACAACCAAAAGCTATACCGTAACCCTTCCGCCAAATACCTTCGGCACAGGACGATTTTTTATCATTGCTTCAACCAATGAACCAACTGCTATAGATTTGCCTGAAAATGATGATTCCGATGTAAGAATCTGGAATACGGGAAACAGGGTGATTGTAAAAGGCAATATAAATGAAGGAGCCATCTGTGAGATATATGAACTCCATGGAAGAAAGATTATAGAACATCGTCTGACCGATAATCAGATGAATATTATTGATCTGCCTTACGGGATTAAAGGAATCATATTCATAAGAGTCAATGATGGTGTAAAAGTAATTGTCAGGAAACTCACAGTACTTTAGTTTGCGGAAACAGCGCTTAAGAATGCTGACCCGCTTCCGGGAATCAGCAGCAAAAACATGAAAGAATTCCCGGGAGAGATGCGTTCATTCCCGGGAATTTATTTCCGGGAATGTAAC
>DAIOVL010000044.1:0-15188 GCA_036759025.1 Bacteroidales bacterium | reverse complement strand
CCCCAACAAAGTAGCCCCCGTAGCTCATACCATGGAGGCATATAACTTTTCACATATTCCTGAAATCAGTTGTTCTTAATAACCTGTGTTTCAGTAATCTTCAGTTTAAAAGGCAGCTGACCCGATTTAAGTATGTTGACAAAATCATTTGCCTCGGTGAGGGTGAAATTACCTGATATCTCGGTATTCCCTCCCTTGATCTCGGTGAGCACCCTGGGATAGGATATGACATTGCCGTCAAATACCAAAGCTATGCAACGGTCGGTATTTTTACGTGTTATGCAGGACCAGGCAGCAGCTCCTTCGCTATCCATAGAAAGGCCGATCCTCACGTCGAAGTCGGAAGCATTGTTAACCACTTCTGCTGAAGTAATGACACTCCCGTCGAGTGGAGCCTTTTCACTTACGGGATCCGTTTTTATTGCATGAAGCTCGTACAGTGACAGTGAAGGATCATACCTGTAGGGATTTGCGCTCCAGAAGAACCTGATGTCTTTCGGGAAAAGTTCCTTTATACGGTCCATCTCCAGGTAGGTGTTGACCTGGGAAGTATCCCCGGCCTTTGCAAGACCTGCCAGACATGAAGGCAGAGGTTCGCCAAGGTTGTTTATCATCGGGTATAGTATCCCGAGCAGGGGATTATCCTTTGCAGGTTCATCACCGGTGGTGGCTTCTGCATTACCGGCCTGCATATCGCGGAGGAGACTGTCAGCCTTCATCAGGCAGTCGATTATCTCGCTGTTCTCCCAGGTCTCGTAGAATTCGAGCCTGCCATTGTCTGTTATCGCCCTGTTGACCTGGAAGATAATACCGGTGTCGATATTATGAATGGTAAATGTTATTGTACCATCGCCGGTTTCTGTTATGATATTTTTCGCGGGTATTTTAAAAAAGTGGTCCAGTCGTTTTGTAATTACCTCCACAGCCTTTTTCATTTCGCCGGGTGCCGGCGCTGAATTGTATACCATGGGTTCAACGGTGATTTTATAGTCGGGGTTTTTATTAAAGGAGCATCCTGTAATAAGAGATGCCGCAATTATTGTTGCAGTCATAAAAATTTTAGTCTTCATGATATATGTTTTAAGTTTAGATTCCTAAAAAAGCTGATATCTTAAAAGCATAAAGGTCAGACATTAAAGTCCGGACCGGTAACTAACTGTAATTATATATTCCCCTCCGCCAAGTTCAAATCTGCCGCTGTCTGATCCTTCCGGTAAGCTGGTTTCCGGTGGCTTCTCATTTTTCATTATGCTTGTTTTGCTTACCATTCTGCCGGATTGAAGGTTAACAAGGGCAGTGCTTCCTTCAGGTATTTTTAGTTCGTAGATGACAGCATCCGGTCCATCCTTTTTCCAGTCAGAAATAATCTCTCCTGATGGTGAATGATAGCAACAATTAACATAATCAAGTCCGTCAGGGACCGTTGGTGCGAGAATAAACTTCTTAAAGCCCGGTTCTCCGGCTATAGTGCGGATCCCTCCAAGCCAGCGGTAAAACCATTCCGTTACGGAACCAAACATGGGATGACAGTTCGAATATGTATTGTCGCTCTCTTTCCATGTCTCCCAAAGCGTTGTAGCTCCCCGGTCGGTCATGTATCCCCATCCCGGGAAAGCCCTGCTGTTAACAATGTTAAAAACTTCCTGTGGCGAACCATATTCTGAAAGAGCTTCCAGGGCATACCTGGTTCCGAAGATACCTGTTGTAAAATGTCCCGAAGGACCCGAGGCTATTGCAGCTCTTAATGAATCTGTCGCAGCTTCAGTCTCATCATCAGGGATAATATCGTGGTAAAGGAGGGTAGAAAACAATGTCTGCCTGTTTATTCTTCCCTTTACCGGTTTATCCCAGAACTCAGCTTTGATAAGTGCCTTAAGCCGTAGTTCCAGCTGTCTGAATTTCTTTTCATTAACCTCATCTCCCATTACGGAGGCAAATACCTGCATTATCCGGGCACAGCGGAGGTAATGGCAGGTACCTGTGAGCTCAACGGGAACGGGTTCCAGTGATTCATGATCACTTAAACCTTCATGAACCATGCCCTCTGGATGAAGTCTTGCAGCCTTCTCCATCCAAAGCAGATCCTGATCATAAAGTTCCCTGATAATTTCTGTGTCGTTATAATACAGATACAGGTAATACTGTGTGATAAGGAAGGCTGATTCCCAGCTGATACCGCAGTACTTTATACCGACATAGGGGGCAGTGTCGACAAAAGATGAGTCATTCATGGCATCCACCCAGTCGTAAATTGTTTTGCGGTAGAATGACTGCATGTCATAATTATAAATGAACGACTCACTTGTGGCATTCAGGTCACCACCGTAGCCAAATTTTTCTCTTGCCGGACAGTCCGACTGAACGCTTACGAGGTTAGCCCTGAATGTCCTTGCAGTCATTTCCTGTATCGAATTCAACAGCCGGGATGAGCACGAAAAATGATTTGGTGCCGGGACACCGGAATGCATGAACAGACCTGTTATGTCTGTCAGGTCCGGCTGGTATCCTAAACCTGCGATTTCCATATATCTGAATGTGTGATATGTGAAATCAGGAGTGAACCACTCTTCTTTAGCAGGCCCGATGATATAGCTGTCTGTTTGCCAGGCAATATCCGGAGCGCCGGGTCCTCCCATGCCTTTCCTCTTTATCTGGCCTGCAACCGTGGTCATCGGGTTGAGAGTGCCATGGTCATAGATCCGCTCTCCGAATCTGAAAGTAATAGTATCGCCTTCATTACCTGATAACCTTATCCTGTACGTGCCGGTGAAGTTCACTCCCAGGTCGGCAATGTATATCCCGTTTTCCGGAGAATATATCTTCACCGGAATTATCTCTTCTGTCACTCTTACGGGTGGGAAAAAAGACCTTTTAAGTTCCCCGCCCGGCGATATTCCTGTTATTGCTGCAGGCCATAAACTGTCATCAAATCCGGCTCTGTCCCAGCCCTTGATTATTTTACGGCCATCGAAAACAACGCCCAGGTAAACGCAATTTTTCACGACCGGGCCATAAGCGTATTTCCAGCTCCGGTCGCTTATTATTTCTTCTGTTTTTCCATTATTATATGTTATAATCAGTTTTGCAATAAAGGCTGGTTTACCAACAGTCAGGTCCTTCCTCAGGTTACGCCTGCCCCATTTAAGTAGCGGAAGCGGGTTATAAAAACCATTACCGACAGAAACACCGAGGCAGTTTGGTCCGTCGGCAACGAGCTGTGTAACATCATATTCAGAGTAATAGATCGTTTTGCTGAAATCGGTCCAGGCCGGGTCCAGAACATTGTCGTCGATGGTGCGGCCGTTTACGAAAACCCTGTAATACCCGGCTGCGGTGATAAACAGTCTGGCGTTACGGATGTCATTGTCCGTTTCAAATTCCTTGCGGAACAAGGGAGCAGGATGATCAGAGTAGAACAGTGAATCGTGCTCCGGAAGGGGACGGGAGTCGGTTATCCATTCTGCTTCCTTCTTTTCAGAAAAAATATTATCTGTCGTTTTTTGATCAAATCCCCGGCATGCAGTCAGGAAGATCAGGGGGATAATGAAGCATATATTTTTCAATGTATGTGGATCCATATTGACGTTTCAAAAAAAAAAAGAGATCCGGTTTCAGACTTACTTTTCCTTATAATCGCGTATAATGATCCTGTCCTGGTACAGTTTCACCTCCAGCTTCTGTTTGCTGCGCCATTTCAGTTTCCTGATATACTCAATCGGGATGGTTACTGAGTAGCTGGTCCCCCTGGAAACCTTTGTAAGGCTCCGGATATGACTCTCTTCAATTTTTCTGCGTGTCATGGCAATAAAATTTTCACCGTATTAAAATACGGTTTTTAATACGGCGATGCAAATATTTCTCACATTCATTTTTGAGCCGGTATATGCTTTATTCTATCCGGCCTGCAATCTGTATCAGGTATGAAAATATTGTTTTTTGAACCAGAAAGCCACGTTAACAAGACCAATCATAACAGGAACTTCCACGAGAGGGCCGATTACTGCTGCAAATGCTTCTCCTGAATTTATTCCGAACACGGCAATTGCCACTGCAATCGCCAGTTCGAAATTATTGCTGGCTGCAGTAAAAGACAGGGTAGTGGATTGCTCATATGTTGCACCTATTCTTTTGCTCATAAAGAATGACACAATAAACATTACTAAAAAGTAAATGACCAGAGGAACAGCAATGCGTACCACATCCAATGGTATTTTAATGATGTATTCTCCTTTCAGGGAAAACATTACTATAATTGTAAACAGAAGTGCAATCAGAGTCAGTGGACTTATTTTGGGAATGAATTTGGTATTATACCAGTTTTTATCCTTTATACGAATCAGTATAAATCTGGTCAGGAAACCTGCAATAAACGGAATTCCAAGATAAATAAAAACGCTCTTTGCTATCTGACCAATCGTTATCTGTGCGACAGTTTCATTTGTCGGAAGTCCGAACCATCCAGGCAGAATCGCAATGAACAGGTAAGCATAGACGGAGAAGAACAAGACCTGAAAAATCGAGTTAAAGGCAACCAGTCCGGCAGCATATTCATTGTCGCCTTTAGCCAGTTCATTCCATACAATAACCATTGCAATGCAGCGTGCGAGGCCTATAAGGATCAGTCCGTACATGTAGTCGACATTGAAGCGAAGGAAGACAATTGCCAGAATGAACATCAGGACGGGTCCGATTATCCAGTTTTGCACCAATGACAAACCAAGAATTTTCGTGTTTCGGAACACATCTCCCAATTCCTCGTACTTCACTTTAGCAAGTGGCGGGTACATCATTACAATTAATCCTATCGCAATGGGGATGTTCGTTGTTCCCGATGAGAGGCTGTTCCAGAATTTTGCAATATCGGGACTTAACCACCCGGCTATTACACCAATGAACATTGCCAGAAATATCCACAGTGTAAGGTAGCGGTCAGATAATTTTAATCGTTTCGTGGACGGCATAATCGTGTTTGTTTATTGTTTGAAACCTGATACTGTGATGCTGTATATTCCAATCTTGCCGTTCCTGAACAACTCCAGCTCATCACAGGTAAGATATTTCTTCAGAAGTTCATCAGGAAGGGATATTTCTTTTTGCCTGTGCACCTTAATATCACGGAAACCATTCTGCTCTGTTATTCCGAGATATTCATCCATGTCAATTGCCCCTGAAACACATCCCACATACAATTCAGCATCCTCACGCAACTTTTCGGGAAGGAAGCCTTTTATTACCACATCGGAAATGCAGAAATGACCGCCAGGCTTAAGTACCCTGAATATTTCGCTGAATGCTTTTTGCTTATCCGGAACAAGGTTCAGGACACAATTTGAAATAACCACATCGAATTGATTGCCGGGAAGAGGCATTTCCTCGATGTCTCCCCTGACAAACCTTACATTTGTGTAACCGAGTTTCTTATTATTACCGTTTGCTTTGACAAGCATTTCTTCTGTAAAATCCAGGCCTGTGACCTGGCCCTGGTCACCAACAATGGCACGTGCTACAAAACAGTCATTGCCGGCTCCGCTGCCCAGGTCGAGCACTGAATCTCCTTTTTTAATTCCTGCATATTGGGTTGGTATACCACAGCCAAGTCCCATGTCTGCATCAGGAGAGTATCCTTTCAGACCCTGGTAATCCTCACGGAATGTTGTAAAATCGACCGAAGAGCAGCAACTTCCGCTGCCGCAGCATGATGATCCAGCCTGATCTGCCGGCTGTTTTGCAATCTCACCGTATTTTTCCTTTACAACTTGTTTAATATCCTTATCTTCCATGATCCTTCAGTCATAATTTTTCAACTATATTGACCGCATCGGTTACGTATTTCTCGCATAAAATTTCAAATAATCCCTGGTCAACGATCTTCTGGTGATCAGCAGGATCATTGATGTCAAGTCCCCTTAGCAATTCCCTGCATGATGTTGTGCCATGGATCTTTACAAATTCATGGAAGAATTCGCGGGTCTTTTCATAGGTTTTCTGCTTTTTATCATCATTATCGCCCATGGCTTTGCCGTATTTCAATCCGATTGCCATAAGTGCCCCCGTAACAGCTCCGCATGTTAATTGCTGGCGGCCCATTCCTGCTCCGAAAGCACACCCTGTTCTCAGGCAATGGTTCTCTGACAATCCATGCTCAGTGCCAAAAACGGTGAATACTGACTGAGAGCAATTGAATTTGCTCCTGAAGTACTCCATCGCTTTCTCCTCTCTTTTCATCATAATATAAATTTGATTTTAATGGTATGATGGAACCGCACATAATTGAAGATTATATTTCTAATTGTTGTGATCCCGATCAATCATATGGGTTTCATAGTTCAGGTTTAATTTTAGTTATATAAAGCTGTAAGAATTTTTCATGAATTTCATTCCTGATCCTGCGGAACTCATTCATTACAAATTCTTCCGTGCCTTTTGCTTTTGAAGGGTCTTCAAAGCCGATGTGAAGGCGGTGTTTCACTTTGCCGGGGAAGACGGGGCATGTTTCATTTGCATCATCACAGACTGTAATGACATAATCCCAGGTGTCATGAAGGTAAATCTCAACGGCTCCGGGTTGGTGATTGCTGATGTCAATTCCAGCTTCATTCATGACAGTAACAGCTCCTTCGTTAATATTTGCCGCAGGTACTGTCCCGGCCGAGAAAACCTTAATCCGGTTATCAAATGACTGCAAGAATCCTTGCGCCATCTGGCTGCGGCAACTGTTACCTGTGCACAGAATTAAGATATTCATAGCTATTTTTTTATTCATTCTCACGACATTAAATGACACATGCTCTTATTCCTTCATTAATCTGTAATGGATATCTGCAAAAACACGATGCCCTGCGGATTCGGTATGGCACGGGTTACAACTCATTTTAGCGGCTGTATTGTTTACTTTACCTGTACTCCCGTGGCATGTCATACAGGAGTTAACAGTTTCATTGGGATTAACATTGGTTGTGTATGTTCCGGTAAAAATTTCATTAAGCGATCCGGTAACTTTTATTACCACATCACTTGTCATTCTCCTGCATCTTTCTTTGCGCTCATTGCTATTAACTTTAAATCCTGAAGTTTTACACCAGTTAGTATTTGCTGCGTGACACAAAATTGATTGTGAAATGCTCCTGACGGGAATATAATCAAAAGAGGAACTTTGCGGTTTAAATTGCGGCAACGGTTCTTTTTCATACCATTGGAAAACATCGGCTATCATTTTATCCTGAACGCTCTTATCGGTTATAAGTAATCCGATGAGTGCCGCTGCCCCGTTTAATGCACCGCATATCGAACCATAACCGCCTACACCACCATGCCCGTATTTAAATAGATGAATGGGAAAAGATTTATATGGTTCGCCTAATTTATCGGCTAATTGAGAAATAATACTCTTCACCGTTGCATACATACAACTTCCCTCAGTATAATATTTATATGCCAATTCGGCAGAAACGACCGGGTCAAGCGGGGAGTATTTCCAGTCATCGTTCCCCTTTTTGTAAGGCAGCTTGTGAGGCTCATTATCAAAAATTGTTTCAGGTTTGAATGCATTTGTTAATGTAAGCAGTCCTGCTCCACCCCCTGCAACTACACCTGCTGCTATTGTCAATGCTTTGCGTCTGTTCATAGCTTTTTAGATTAATACTGTATGTCACTTTAACATTATTTATTTAGAGGAAGACCAAATAGTTAAAAATAAATCCTACCAATACGATACCAACTGCCATAATACCTGCAAATGTCAGTATGAACGGGATTTTCAATACTTTTTTCAGGATAATCATTTCCGGAAGTGAAAGTCCGATTACAGCCATCATAAATGCCAGTGCAGTTCCAAGTGCTGCACCTTTTTCAATCAGTACCGAGACTATCGGGATGATTCCGGCAGCATTTGAATACAATGGAACACCAATAATAACTGATAATGGTATGCTATACCAGGCTGACTTGCCCATTAATGCAGCCATGTAGTCTTCAGGGATATATCCATGTGCTCCCGCGCCAACAGCAATACCAATAACCACATAAATCCAGATTTTGCCAACTATTTCTTTAACTGCATTATAGCCATACCCGATGCGGTCAGAAAATTTAAGTTTTTCATTTTCTGAATCAGAATTCCCGAATTGGGATTGGTAAACCCAATCCTGTACCCAGTGCCGGAGGTTCAGTTTGCCAATAATCCAGCCAGCAATTATTGCAATAACCAGCCCTGACACGATATATATTGCTGCTGTTTTCCAACCAAACAAGCCAAAAAGGAGCACTATTGCAACCTCGTTAATCATTGGGGAAGCGATGAGGAATGAAAAGGTAACACCTATGGGTATACCTGCCTCCACAAATCCAAGAAAAAGAGGAATGGCAGAGCAGGAACAGAATGGCGTTACAATACCAAGCATTGATGCCAGAACGTTCCCGGTGAAAAGTGATTTTCCTTCGAGTGCTTTCCGTGTTTTTTCAGGTGAAAAATATGATCGGACAATCCCCACCAGGAAAATAATCAATATCAGCAGCATCAACACCTTTGGAACTTCAAACACAAAAAACCTCAATGTTTCCGTAAGGTGAGAACCTGCGGTCATTCCCAAAATATCATCAATTAGCCAGTCTGTTGCAGGTTGTAGATAATGATAAACTAAAAACCATACAGGAAGTAAAACCAATGATAGGACTATCTTCTTATTCGCGATGTCTAATAGCCTCATATAGGGATTTCCACTAGTATTTTGATAAGACCTGCAGAATTTCTGCTTCAGATGGGATAAGTCCTTTTATCTCGACTTTCCCGTTGACAACAAGTGCAGGAGTAGCCATAATATGATATTTCATTATCTCGGTGATGTCTTCGATCTTTTCTACAGTGGCCTGGATCCTGTATTTCTCAACAACTTCGCGAGTGAGTTTTTCCAGCGATCTGCACTTCGGACAGCCTGTCCCCAGAATCTTAATTTCCATATCAATATTTATTAAACATTTCGGGATATCCCGAAACAAATAGTTAAATTTTTTTATTTCCTGAAGAATCTGGTCAACAAAAGTCTCGCTTCTTCCCAGTTCTCAGGATTGATGCAGTACCGGATGTATGGTGGATTTATTTCACCCTGTATCAATCCGGCATCCTTCAGCTCTTTCAGGTGTTCTGACAGGGTAGAGCGGGCAATTGGAAGGATTTCAGCCATATCCCCGCTGTAACAGCACTTATTCAGATTACTTGCCAGGTATTCAAGGATGAAAACACGTGTCGGATTGGATAGTGCTTTCGCATATCGTGCCAGCTTTTTCTGATGATCCGTCACAGGGTTTGCCTTCCTTGCCATTATGGATTCATTTCGGGATATCCCGAAACAAAATTAAATGTTTTTGATTCAGATACAAGAAATCCCCGAAAAAAGTTTTCACTTATGAGGGATTGTCCGTTGTTCTACTTTAGTGTTCATTGTGTTTTGACGCTGAGGTACCTGAATGAAGTCTTCACGAATACAAGCTTGCCGTACCCGCCTTTCGGGTCCTTCAGGAATCTAAGTTCGCCAATTGCCGTTTTTCTCGGGCTGACAGCTTCTTCTGAGAAGTGTGTATGAAAGACATAATAAAGATGTCTTCTCCCCACGGCAAGTATATCCCCGTGCCCCGGACCGTTTACCCCGACTATTCCCCTGTGAATGATCGGATTATCATGGGATTTTATCCAGGGTCCCAGGGGACTTTTACTTGTGGCATAGCCGACGGCGTAATCGGGATTACGGAAGTCGTTTGCAGAGTAGATAAGGTAATAGAGATCCTTGTGCTTTATTACCGTGGGTCCTTCGGCCACCGGCCATCCGGCGCCGGCAGTGTTCTCCCATTTTTCGGTTGCTGAGATGCATTCCCGCAAGGTTTCCGGTTTGATACTCATAAGGTCATCATTCAGTTCTGCAACGAAGATCCTGTTTCCACGTGTCAGGCGGACATGGTAGAGGTATTTTTTCCCGTCATCATCGATAAAGATGAAGGGATCGATCTGTTTCAGTGTATCATCTATCGGCCTGAGAGATGGATTTAGGAAGGGTCCTGAGGGATTGACGCTGACAGCCAGGGCAATTTTTTCGTTGGCAGTATAGGCAATGTAGAACCAGTTGTTGTACTTAATTATCTGAGGCGCCCAGAAGCCTTTTGAACCGAAGGCGTCACCGCGTTTCAGGATGAATCCCCCGTCTGTTCCTGCAGGCCCCTTCCAGGTTTTAAGGTCACCGGAGGTGTACACCACAAATCCGCTGCCGCTGCCGGCATTGGCTCCTGAGCCTGTACCTGTCAGATAATATGTGTTCTTGTTGAGAAAGATCGTCGGATCGGCAAGCAAAATATCCCGTGTCGCGGATGCATCCTCCTTCTGGCAGAAGGTTAGATTTCCGGCGAGAAGGATAGTGATCAAAAGTAACCATTTAACATATTTCATAATCCGGGTAGCTTTTTTGTTCAGGTTAAAGGTAGTGTTCGATTTCGGATTTTGGATTTCGGAAGGTAGATTTCGGATTTATTTCCGAAATCCAAAATCCGCAATCCGAAATATTCTCATTCAGTCGTGATCACCAGCTCTTTCCCTCTCTTCAGGTCAGCATGCGAAATAAAGAAGCCATCGGTCTTTTTTCCATCATAGGTGATGCCTGTGATTTTTCTTCCTTTGTTTATTTTACTGATTGTAAACTGAGTATCATCAAGAGAGAACACAACCTTGTCGAAAAGCGGAACGGTAACAATATATTCAGGGTCGGCAGGCGAAAAGGTGTACAACCCGATAGCGTTGAACACATACCATGCCGATAATCCGCCTGAATCGTCCATTCCCGCATAGGCCAGACCCTCTTTGCCCATGTTGTAGTAATGATTCATGACAGTGTCCAGAATTTCCTGGCATTTTTCCTGTTTGCCAACGAAATAGTACATGTAGGGTATGCCATGGGAAGGCTGGTTGCCGTGGCAGTATTGTCCAATGAATGTGGTGAAGTTATACGCTTCGTATCCGCCCCATGGAACCCTGAACAACGAATCAAGCTTCTGCTCGAAGGTTTGTTTATCGGGAAATAATCCAACCAGTCCTTCGGGATCGTGAGGTGCAAAGAAGCTTGACTGCCATGCATTGGCTTCACGATACATGAAAACATAATAAGGATAACCAGGATAGAAGGGTTCCACCCAAAGGTCGTTTTCGAGCCGTCCGCGCATAAATCCGGTTGAGGCATCGAATACGTTTTTGTAATTCCGGGATCTTTGCATCAGCATGTTATAATTTTCCGTATCGCCCAGTTCTTTAGCCAAAAGGGCCACAGCATAATCATCATATGAATATTCCAGTGTTTTGGTCACTGCCGCTTTCGCTTCGTCCACTTCGGTTCCGGTGGTCGGATTTTTCACGTCATTCTCTGAGATCCATCCTCTTTGACTGTATTCGTCGAGGTATAGTCGTGCCCTGGGATCTTCGACTGTAGCGTTGCGCAGCATATAATAATAGGCGCTGTCGACATTATAATCTCTGAGTCCCCGCAGATACGAACCGGTAATGAACGGTGAGGCATGGTCGCCGTGAAAGTAGGTGGGCATAAAACGGCTTATCTTTGCCCTGTCGGTCATGGAGCTGATAATGTCATTGGTCACACCTGGCGACAGCATGCCCAGGAGTACCAGCTTGTTCCTGTAATCGTCCCACAATGCAGGAGTGGTATAATAATGAAATCCTTTTCTGACAACATTGCGGCGCTGGTCGGTGAATTCTCCCTCTGTATCGCTGCGGAGAGCGGGCCACAGGAACGAACGGTACAGGCACGAGTAGAAAGTTCTTCTTTGTTCTTCCGTTCCGCCGGTCACCAGGATTTTCGAAAGTAACGTCTCCCATGTCCGGTCGGCTTCTTTCAGCACCTGTCCGAAGGTAAGGTTCATCATCTCCGCTTCCAGGTTTTTCCTTGCTTTTTCCACGCTTACGAAGGAGAAGCCTATTTTCAGCTCCAGAGTTTCTTTCCCGCTGGCAAAATTGATTATTGTGATCCTTTCCCTGTTATTCCGGACCGAATCAAGGCTTGAAATGTCGCAGTTTGCCACCGCGTAAAAATATATCGCTTCACCGCTTCCCTGGGAGCCTGAGAATGTATTTTTGTTTTCCTGTCTGAGGCTCCAGCGCGTTCCGGGCCGCCGGCTGTTTGTCCGCGACAGGTTGAGCAGCAGTTTTTTATCGTCTCCCATGCGGTATGTGAACCTGTGATATGCACAGCGCAGGGTAGAAGTCATTTCGGCATTGATGCCGTAACGTTCAAGGTAAACCTGGTAATATCCGGGCTTTGCCGATTCGTTTTCGTGGCTGTAGCCTGACTGGTAATTACCGGCTGTTAAATCTCCTGTGAAGGGCAATAAGGGTACGTGTCCAAGGTTCCAGTGTCCCATGCTCGTATGGAAGAAGGCGTAAATGACCGTGTCTTCGTACTGGTAGCCGGATCCGCTTCCAAACAGGGTTACAGGAGTTACCTGCACCATGGCGTTGGGCAGTGATGCGCCCGGGAATACCTCCGCTCCCCATGCACGGTGGGTCGGTTTATAGCCGAGATCCGAGCTGTCCCATAGCGTGGCGGTTCCCAGAAACGGATTGACATAACCGGTCAGTTTCGGAGGAGGATTACAGCCGGTCAGCAATGCCAGGAATAATGCTGAAAGTAATGTTGCTTTGTTCATCTGCAAACAGGCTTATTTTATAGTTGTGATATTATGGATTTAAATCCGCAATCCAAAATCTTTTAGCCTCCGTAGCTTTCTTTGACCGCAGATACGAAGTGAAGGTCGTGGCGAAGGAGGCCGCAATCCGAAATCAACAATCCCTGCCCGACTGCCCGTCCGAACGGACTTCGTCCGGGCGGGCGTCAGTCAGGCGGGCGCCTTCCGCAATCCTCCAATTAAATATAGTTTGTCTAGGACAGATTTTCAGATATCTTTATCAGCAGTAACATTTTTTACAGCCTGAATTGTTACAGCATACGATAAATAATGTGGCGGAACCATAGAACTAACTGATATTATGTAATTTCAGGATATTATTGAATACTCTTTCTTTCATATAAATAACAATCTTCAATTAAAAGTATTATTATGAATAACAACAGAAGAACCATATTTGCAGCAGCATTGATAGTACTTAACCTGGTTTCAGCAACCATGCTTTCAGGACAGGCTGCTGATAAATTACCAAGAAGCACACCGGAAAATGAAGGAGTCTCCTCAAAGGAGATAATCGACTTTTTAAATGCTGTCGACACGGCAGAGAGGGTGGAACTGCACAGCTTCATGTTCCTCAGGCATGGTAAGGTAATAGCTGAAGGATGGTGGAAGCCATACGGCCCCGATCATAAGCATCTGCTGTATTCGGCAAGCAAAACCTTCACCGCAACAGGGATCGGACTTGCAGTCTCAGAGAACAGGCTGAAGGTAACCGATAAGGTGGTTTCGTTCTTTCCCTATTCCATGCCTGATACAATAAGTGATTACATGAAAGAGCTGACAGTGAAGGATCTTCTCACCATGTCAGTCGGACAGGATCCCGAACCAAGGTCGATGGGGAGTTCCGGCGACTGGATCCATTCATTCCTGAGTGCCGCTCCTGTCCATAAGCCGGGAACTGTATTCATGTACAACAACATGGCGACCTTCATGCTGTCTGCGATAGTACAGCAGGTTACCGGGCAGACTTTGTTCGAGTACCTCCAGCCCAGGATCTTCAGTCCGCTCGGTATAAAAGGCATCGACTGGGATCTAAATCCCCAGGGAATAAACCTTGGTATGATCGGTTTAAGGCTTCGTACGGAAGACCTGGCAAAATTCGGACAGCTGATGCTGCAGGAGGGTGTCTGGAATAAGAAGCAGCTTATCCCGAAGGATTGGGTGAGGGAAGCCACCTCATTCAAGATTGAGAGCCGTGGAGGTTCCGGTGGGGTGTCCAGAGAGGTAAACGACTGGACACAGGGATACTGCTACCAGATGTGGAGGGGAAGGAACAATACCGTCCGTCTTGATGGAATGGCAGGCCAGTTTGTTGTTCTGATACCTGATAAGGATGCAGTGGTCGTGTTCACTGCAAATGCCAGGGACACCCAGGATGAGCTGAATCTGATGCATAATTATCTTATTCCGGCAATAAAATCCGATAAGGCTCTTCCTGCAAACCCGGTTCTGTTTGGTGAATTACAGAAACGGCAATCAGAACTGAGTCTGAAACCAGGTACTTCAAACCTGGCGATGACAGAGTTTGAGAAGAAGATCTCGGGCAGGGAATTTATTCTGGACGCCAATGATTACCAGGTTCAGTCGGTATATTTCGGTTTCAGTGACCAGGGATGCACTTTTGCCCTGAAAAGAAACAACCAGGTTTCTGTTTTGAGTGCAAGTCCAGGTGAATGGAAAATGTCGAGAACGCCCTCTTCTTCTCTGCTTGCTCCTCCGCGCGGTACCTTTTCAAAATCGTACGACGCAAATTACCTTGTGCCTTCGCCTTCGGTGGTTGCTGCGGTAAGTTACAGATGGACCGACAAGTCGACGCTGGAGCTGACAGCCCGTTTTGTAGAGGAGAGTCTGGGTTCTACGTCCATTGAATGCAGGTTTTCTGAAGTTAACGGGCTGGTCAGGGTAACACTGGGATCAAGAGCTCCGCAGGGGAGGATGGGTCCCGGTGCAGGAGCGCCACAGGCTCAGTTACGGGGTACGATGGTGGAAATACGGTGATGATTTCGGATTTCGGAAGGTCGATTTCGGATTTGTGATTTCGGAATTAAATCCGCAATCTCTAAAATGGAGTTTGTTAAAGATATGGAGATCCATCTCCCGATAAATCGGGATCGGGATGACAGGGCCGTTTTATTACAGAGGTGAAAGAAGAGGCGGGCCGGATCACCGTTTAGAGGATTTAAGCAGCTCTTTCACCGGCCCGCCTCTTCTTACACATTTCCCATAACACTTAGGCTGTCATCCCGAATGTATTCCCGGGCAACCGGGACGAAATGAGGGATCTCGTCAATAGGTTTTAGGGAACTGCCTAGATATATATAATAACCGCAAGCCCTGACCACCTCCAGCCGGTTCAATTGCAGTTTTCATAAATATTTTAACAACAAGAGCTTAATTCCGGCCAGGGATGGTCAATTTATTCCGGCGAAAAGTGGGCATAGCCCCTGGCTTCTCCA
>DAIOVL010000043.1:11935-15671 GCA_036759025.1 Bacteroidales bacterium | reverse complement strand
CCAGGGATGGTCAATTTATTCCGGCGAAAAGTGGGCATAGCCCCTGGCTTCTCCAATATGGGCGCTTGCGTCCCATGTGGCAGTGAAAACGCTGATATTACCTGCGCTGCGTTGGGGTAACAAAAAGACCCTAACTGCTTGGGTTAGAATCCTTTGTGGAGCTGGCGGGAGTCGAACCCGCGTCCAAACATGGAGACCATACGCTTTCTACATGCTTAGTCCTGCTTGATTGTCGGGAAACATAAGGTGCAGAACAACCAGATATCTCCTTATCTCATTGAGTGTTTCGCCTTCAGGGAAGAGAGCCCCTCCGGCTAGCCCCGGATTGCGTGCGCCTCCTTGCCGGGTTGGATCAGGGCCGAACCGCCCGGGAGACGTCCCGTCCCGACTCATGAGCCGGGATGAAGCCTAAGCTACTTTATTCGCTTAAGCAGCGAGAGCGTAATTAGTTTCGCCAGTTAATTTTTGTAACACTGTTCAAGGAACGCGTCACCACATCCTGCATGCTTACATACCACCCCTCATGCTGTCAAAACCAGTCAGCCCCGGGTTTAGCTCAGGGTGAAGTGCTCAGAGCTCAGAGTTTTAAAAGGTTTTGTCTTCCCTGCGCTCTGCGCCCTGTGCCCTGCGCTTTTTCCTGCAAAGATACTCAAAAAACAGGCCAAACACAAAAAAGAAGGAATGGGAGAGGGGGAGAGTGGGAGAGTGGGAGTGGGAGAATGGGAGAGGGCGGGAAGTCGGAAGTCGGAAGTCGGGGGTGAGTTCGTGATAAATCGTGATT
Organism: Bacteroidales bacterium; assembly: GCA_036759025.1. GTDB lineage: Bacteria > Bacteroidota > Bacteroidia > Bacteroidales > VadinHA17 > LD21. The sequence continues at coordinate 14,890 of DAIOVL010000043.1, read as the reverse complement.
GGAAGTTGCCGGATTTTTTATAGCTTTAAATCAACTAAGCAAATGAAAGATTATCATGACAGAAAACCTTTCGGTGACAGGTAAAACCATAATCGTATTTCTACTGGGCTTAATTACCTGCGTCAATACAACAGGTCAGTACAGGCCTCCGACGTTCTGCGAAATAACGCCCTCATGGGATAAGATTTCCGTGAATAAAGGCCCCGTGCCTGAAGGATCCGCCAGAATCTTCTTTATCTCGAACAGACCTTATATCCCTGACGATAAGAAAGGCGTCCTCTTTCCCAACGACATAGCAGACTACCGCAAAGTGTCGTACTTCATCGTGACCTGCAACGGAACAGAATGGAAGCTCACAATAGTTCCCGATTTTCAGTCGGGGATGAAGGAAATTAACGACGGCCGGAACATGCTGCTCTTCATTGAAGGACACGGCAAAACACTTCCGATGACTCTCAACAGAGCATTCCAGGTTCAGCAGAGATACGATGTAGCCCTTGTGGTTTTCGACTGGCCCTCTCAACACAGCAACTTTAATAAATCTCTTGCACGAGTCCGAAGATGCGGCGACAACTTCTTTAACCTGCTACTCCAGATCAAAGATTACCGTGCTTCTTATATGACGGAAAACCAGAACTTCAGCATAATCTGCCACAGCCTCGGTAATTACTTCATCAGCAACTTCGTGGTGTGCGGCGACTGGCAGTATCTTAATGAAAAGATCATCGATAATATAATTATGAATGCTGCAGCCATCCGTACCCGCGAACATGGTGAAGTCCTCTCAAAGATCGGATACGCAGAGAGACTCTATATAACGTCCAACAAGAACGATTTTGTCCTGAGAGGAGCCCATCTGCTTACTTCAGGAAAGATGCTCGGAAACCTCGTGATCAAGCCCATGGCAACTAATGCTCATTATCTGAACTTTACAGATGTGGCAGGTCGTGAACATTCGTACTATTTCGGATATCACGGGTTTGAACATACAAATCCTGCTGTCTGGGACTTCTATAATACAGCGGTGCAAGGCAGGGAAGTTAACCTCGACAACGCCGCATTTTATTCTCCCCGGGCAACCGGCGACGGCTATGATATAAGACCGGATGCGAAGAGGTAGCAGGAAGACGGAATCATAAACAAAACATTTTAAATATTCATCACAATGAAAAAAATCCTTAATACCGCATTTGTAACATTTGTTGCAATTTTTCTTGTCTCTGTAAATTCCTTCGGCCAGGAGCCAGCCAGACCGGCAGCAGCACCTGAAGCACGTCAGCAGGCCAGAGCACCGAGGATCGTATCTCCTGAGATCCATGCCGACAACAGTGTGACTTTCAGGATCAACGCCAGAGATGCTTCCAGAGTGACTATTTCCGGAGAGTGGCAGGAAGGACCAGGCTCCGTTCAGGAGATGGTGAAAAATGATGCCGGGGTATTCTCACTTACGGTCGGACCCCTCAGTCCGGAACTTTACGGCTATACATTTGCCTTGGATGGTGTCGGTACTATCGATCCTGCAAATGTGCAGGTCCGCCGCGACGGAGCCCGCTATCAGAGCTTCCTCATCGTCCCGGGACCGGAATCGGATCTTTACTTTCACAAACACGGCGTTCCGCACGGAACGGTCTCAAAGGTGTGGTATAACTCGCCCGTCCTAAAGATGGACCGCAGAGCCTATGTCTACACACCTGCCGGTTATGAGGGTGGTACCCAGAAGTATCCCGTTTTTTACCTTCTTCACGGAGCAGGAGGCGACGAAGATGCATGGACGAACATGGGCCATACTGCGCAGATAATGGATAATCTCATCGCTCAGGGCAGGGCTGAACCCATGATCGTCGTAATGACCAACGGTAACGCCAACCAGGCCGGAGCACAGAACGAAGTCCCCCCGGTACCCGCCGAAGGAGAACAGGGTATGGCCGCATATCAGAGAATGGCTGGCAGATTTGAGGAACATCTGGTGAAGGATCTGATGCCCTGGACTGAAAAACATTACCGTACACTCAACGGAATTGAAAACAGGGCTATCGCCGGCCTGTCGATGGGAGGTATGCATACGCAGACCATCACAAATAATAATCCCGGAGTATTTGGCTATATAGGGGTCTTCAGCATGGGTATCATGACAAGAGCCGGACAGACCCAGGATGCAGCCAAAGCCGCAGCCGAACTGAATACAAAACTCGAAGCACTGAAGAACAGCGGCTATAAACTCTACTGGATAGCCTGTGGAAAGGATGATTTCGTTTATAAGGGAGTTGTCACTCTTCGTGAAACTCTCGACAAGATTAACTTTAAATATGTCTACCGCGAAAGTACGGGAGGCCATACCTGGGCCAACTGGAGAATATATCTATCAGAATTCGCACCAATGCTTTTTAAATAAACCGAAAACAAACTTAAATATTTTAAACAGTTAAATATGAGTTATTTGATTAGATCCCTAACCCCTTTATTGATTCTTTTTCTCGCTTCCTGTGGTGGAAATGACAATAAAGGAATTATAGTTGTCTTTCCGCAAGTGGAAGGCCCCGTCCAGATCACCGAAGGGAGCAGGGAACATTTTTTTGCCAGTTATTACGGGATAAACTCCTTCGACGCTACGGAACGCTATGTGACTGTTTTAGAAACAGATATAAAGAACAAGCTTCCTGATGAGAATGATCCGGCAACCCTCGGACTGGTCGATCTGAAGACAAACACTTTTATACCCATTACTGAAACCAGGGCCTGGAACTTCCAGCAGGGATGTATGGCCCACTGGCTGGGCACCTCCCCCGATTCACTTATCATCTACAACGATTTCAGGGACAACACATATGTCTCTGTGATCATGAATGTCCATACCCGGAAGGAGATCAGGACCCTCCCATACCCGGTAAGTGCGGTCTCCGCTGACGGCAAAAAAGCCCTGAGCATTAATTTTGCAAGACTCAGGCTTACCCGCCC
>DAIOVL010000043.1:0-11835 GCA_036759025.1 Bacteroidales bacterium | reverse complement strand
GGCAGATGGATAATAAAACCAGGGTGACAACTTCGCTGACCGTTAACAGCGACGGGAAAAACCTCAGGAGATGTTTTCCCGACAACTGGGGAGGATCCCATTACGACTGGCTCAACGATGACGAGCTGATGATCACAGCCAACTGGGAAGGAAAACAGTATGCACATGTGCTTTTTACTGTGGGAGAACAGGATTACAAAAGACTCGGGAACGGTATTCTTGATTATGACGGTCATGGTACCTTTTCCCCCGACAGGAAGTGGATGATAACCGACACCTACCCCGGAGGAGGCATGAGGGAACAGAAGATTTACCTTACGGACATGAAGACAGAAGCCGTCCTGCCCCTGGGAAGATACGTGCAGCCACCGGAATTTAACGGCCACTGGCGCTGTGACATTCACTGCCGCTGGAGTCCGGGCGGTAAAATGGTCGGATTCAACTCAACCCATACAGGATCAAGACAAGCATATATTTTTCGTTTTAAATGAAATCCCAGGATTGTATATGAATGAAAAACTAAAGATCGGAATACTTCGCGAAACAAAAAATCCGCCCGACAGGAGAGTGCCCCTGACACCTCCCCAGATTGTCGCAATAGAAGAAATGTACCCGTTTGTGGAATTCTTTGTCCAGCCAGGCGACATAAGATGCTATTCTGACGAAGAGTATGAATATCTCAATATTCCGCTGAGGGAAGATCTTTCAGACTGTGACATATTACTTGGAGTAAAAGAAGTTGACAGACGTACATTCATCCCGGGAAAGACTTATATGTTCTTTGCCCATGTGGGTAAGAAACAACCATATAACCGGGAAATGCTGCGGGAGATGGCAGAGAAAAAGATCAGCCTTATTGACTATGAATACCTTACAACCGACACGGGGGAGAGGGTCGTTGCTTTTGGCAGGTGGGCTGGCATTGTGGGTGCATATAATGGGCTGAGAGCCAGGGGACTGAAGACAAACAGGTTCAGGCTGAAACCTGCTTATCAGTGCCATGATCTCGAAGAAATGTGGGCCGGATTGAAGCTGATAGCACTGAAACCCGGACTGAAGATTCTTGTGACCGGAGGAGGCAGAGTGGCCATGGGAGCCATGGAGACTCTCGGAGAATGCGACGACATCGTAGAGATCATACCTGAGGATTTCCTTAACCGCACTTATGATGTTCCGGTTATGTGCCGGATAGGCCCGGAAAAATATGTCAGAAGGAAAGATGGCAAAGAATTCGGTTTCGACGATTTTATTAACGATCCCGGACAGTATGAGTCGGCATTTCTGCCTTTTACAAGGGTTACTGATGTGCTGATAACAGGTCATTACTGGGACCCGCGTTCACCGGTGTTCTTCTCGAAGGACGATATGAAACATCCGGATTTCAGGATTTCGGTTATAGCCGACATCAGCTGCGACATCAACGGTCCCATACCATCAACCGTTCGGGCAACAACCATTGCCGATCCTTTTTACGGCTATAATCCTCATCTCGAAAAGGAAGAGGCTGCATTTACCAGGCCTGCCAACATAACGGTCATGTCGATCGACAACCTTCCCGGAGAGCTCCCCAGGGATGCATCGCATGATTTCGGAAAGATGCTGATCAGCAATACTGTCGACGACCTGGTTAAAGGAAAGGACAGCCCCATGCTTGAAAGAGCAACAATTCTGAGAGACGGAAAACTGACAGATCCATTTGCATACCTTGAGGATTATCTTAATTTTGATTCCGTTTTATAATACTTTTATTCTAATAAAATACAATGCGTAATTTCTTCTTATTTCTATTGCTGTCGTTACCACTTACAATAGCAGCACAGGAAGATAATATTCCTGTTACAGGGGTAAGCGACAGGAGACCGGAGCTGTACGGTCTGACAAATGCCCGGGTATATGTGGATCACAGGACAGTTGCTGAAAATACCGACCTTCTGATCTCGGAAGGGAGAATAAAAGCAATGGGTAATGATATGGTATTTCCTGCCGGCACAATTGTTTTCGATCTCAACGGGAAAACAGTCTATCCTTCTTTCATCGACATCTACGCTGCTGATTACGGCATACGAACCCAGTCGTCGGATCCTTCGACAGGCTCCTATGCTTCAATGGTGGCTTCGAGGCAGACAGGCAGGCAACAGAGCGCCCCTGAACCCCGGATAGCAGATTACTGGAACGATGGAATCAATGCTTCTTTCAACGTGCTTGATGAGTTTATTCCTGATGCAAAAAGTGCCGGGGAATACAGGCAGAACGGTTTCGGGGCGGTACTTACATTCAAAGCCGATGGGCTGGCCCGGGGGACATCAGCTCTTGTTTCAACCGGAGAAGGGATAGCCAACAAACTTGTTATTAAAGACAGGGCTTCGGCAAATTATTCCTTCAGGCGGGGACGCTCACAGGATGCATATCCTAATTCCCAGTTCGGGATCATAGCCCTGCTACGACAGCTTCACTATGATGCACAATGGTACAAACAGCTTCCCCGGGGATACTTCCATGATGAGGGCATTGAGGCATTCATTGACGGAATGACACTTCCCCAGATATTTGAAGTAAGTGACAAAATTGAGATAATGAGGGCTGATAAAATAGGCAAAGAGTTCAATATCAGTTATGTGGTGAAAGGTGCCGGCGATGAGTACCAGGCAGTCAACGACATAAAAAAAACAGGTACCTCCCTTATAGTACCTTTGAATTTCCCTCAGGCTCCCGATGTGAAAGATCCTTTCGATGCAGCCACTGTGTCTTATACCGCACTCAAACATTATGAAATGGCTCCGGCAAACCTTGCTTTTCTTACGAGAGCCGGGATTCCCGTTGCAATAACATCTTCCGATCTGAGGAGAAAAAGTGATTTCCTCGCCAACCTGAGAAAAGCGATTAAATACGGTCTTGATGAAGAGGAAGCCCTGAAAGCACTTACAACCACTCCTGCCTCCCTGACAGGAGCTTCCGACTTAATAGGGTCACTTAAAACCGGCATGATAGCCAATTTCATTGTCACCTCGGGGAACATCTTCAGCGATACCTGTGTGATCTATGAAAACTGGGTGCAGGGAATACCTTACAGATTGGCAGATCTGAGGACAAAAGATATGAGAGGACGTTACACTCTGTCCGTCGATACATCAGAATATACTCTTAATCTCTCAGGAAACTTCAATAAACCTGCGGTGAAGCTTTCTTTCGACTCTGCAGAAGTAAGAGGAGCAGCTTTTACCCAGGACAGGGACCTGGTGAATATCACCTTCGACAGGAACGGGAAGAAATATCGTCTCACAGGATATGTCAGCGGCAAAAACATGATGGGAAGAGGGCAGACTGATGCGGGACAGTGGTTTGAATGGAAAGCAGAGTATTCAGGGTCGGCAGTCACTGCAAAGCGACAGTCGAAACCGGCTGTGACACCAAAGACCGGGAAACTGATATATCCTTTTGTATCCTATGGAAATGAGGAGCTCCCGAAGCAGGAAAATGTGCTGTTTAAAAATGCAACGGTATGGACAAACGAGAAGGAGGGAATACTGACAAATGCGGATGTTTTTGTAAGGGAAGGAAAAATTTCACGTGTTGGGAAAGGACTTCGTGCCCCGGGAGCCAGGGAAATCGACGCAACCGGCATGCACCTTACCCCGGGAATCATTGATGAACATTCACACATAGCAACAAGCAGTACCAATGAATCGGGTCAGGCCATCACGTCCGAAGTGAGAATCGGCGATGTGCTCGATCCCGAAAACATAAACATATACAGGCAGCTGGCCGGTGGGGTTACTGCAGCTCACATCCTGCATGGTTCAGCAAATCCCATCGGAGGACAGTCGGCTGTGATAAAACACCGCTGGGGCCATTCAGCAGAAGAACTTAAAATTGAAAACCATCCGGGATTCCTGAAACATGCTCTCGGAGAAAATGTCAAGCGATCAGCTTCGCGTTATCCTAATACCCGGATGGGAGTGGATCAGATTATTCGCGATGCCTATTTCAGGGCTGTGGATTACCGCGATAAGTGGAACAAATGGAATGCACTCAAGCCGGCAGAAAAGGCGGGTAAGATACCCCCGCGCCGTGACCTTGAACTTGATGCCATCGTCGATGTCCTCGAGAAGAGAAGCTTTATTGAATGTCACACTTATGTGCAGTCGGAGGGGACGATGATAATGAAGCTGGCTGAAGACTTCGGACTTAAGGTCAATTCCCTTATCCATTTCAATGAAGGATACAAAGTGGCTGACCAGATTGCCCGTGGAGGTCACGGCGCCTCTGTATTCTCTGACTGGTGGGATTATAAATACGAGGTCTATGAAGGGATAACCTATAATGCTGCATTATTGCTGAGCCAGGGTGTGCTTACCTGCCTTCATTCTGACGATGCTGAGATGGGCAGGAGACTGAACCAGGAAGCTGCAAAAACAGTCAAATATGGTGGTGTGGAAGAGACGGAAGCACTTAAGCTTGTGACATTAAACCCTGCAAAGCTCCTGCATCTCGACGACAGGATGGGAAGTATCAAACCAGGTAAAGACGCCGACCTGGTTCTCTGGACCGATAATCCCCTTTCCATTTATGCCAGGGTTTCCAAAACCATGGTAGACGGTATTTTTTATTTTGAAGAGGAAAAAGATGTTCTGCTCCGGCAGCAGATGGAAACAGACAGAAACAGAATAATATCGAATATCCTTCGTGAATCTTCACAAACGCCATCACCAACAAACACACCAGTACGATGAAGAAAATACATGCGATCATTATAATAGCTCTTTCACTATTCTGTATAAATACCGTGGCCCAGGTTCCGGTAGTAGCTCATGCCCAGAAAAAACCTGTCCTTCTTTCCGGCGCAACCATTCATACCGGAACCGGTACGGTGATAGAAAACGGTGCTGTTGCCTTTTCCGGAGGTAAAATTACTTTTGTCGGTAAAGTTTCAGACTTCAAAGGCGACAGGACTTCCTTTGAAGTTATTGACGTAACTGGCAAGCAGCTCTACCCTGGACTCATATTTCCGAATACGAATCTCGGGCTTGTAGAGATAGACGGAGTGGATGTGACAGTTGATAACAGGGAGACTGGTGACCTTAATCCTAATGTAAGATCCATTGTTGCATATAATACCGATTCACATGTTATCCCGGTTGTCAGATCGAACGGGATACTTCTTGCTCAGGTTGTTCCGTCGGGAACATTGCTGCCCGGGACCGCAAGTGTTGTTCAGCTTGATGCCTGGAACTGGGAAGACGCTATCTATAAGGCTGATGATGGTTTAATTATGGGATGGCCACGCCGGTCGTCAGCTATGGGAAGAGGAGGTGTATCAACCTATCCGCAGCCATCGGCGTCTGCCTCAGCTTCAGCCGGAGAAAGCGCCTATGACAGGAATGTTGAGCAACTGGAAAAGATCTTTACTGATGCAGTTGCCTATTCGCAGATAGAGAAACCAGAGAACTGGAACCTCCGTCTGGAGGCAATGAAAGGACTTTTTGACGGATCGAAGATACTCTATCTTAATGCTTCAGATCCGAAAGGGATCATAGCAGCAATTTCATTTGCAAAAAGACATGGTGTCAAAAGAATTGTACTCACCGGTGCTGACGAATCAGCCTGGGCTGTAAAAGACTTCCTGAAGGAAAACAATATTCCTGTAATTCTTTCACACGTACATGCACTTCCACGTTATGAATTCAGTGATATACGTCTTCCATTCAAGCTGGCAGCAATGTTCATAAAGGAAGGTATTCTTACAGGACTGACCTATGCCACTCCTGCATACGGGTATAATCTTCCTTTTGCCGCCGGGCAAACCGTACCCTATGGTCTTACAAAGGAAGAGGCACTTCAGACGGTGACTCTTAACAATGCAAAAATACTTGGAATTGATGACGTGACAGGTTCGGTAGAGGAAGGTAAGGACGCCAACATTGTTGTTTCGGCAGGCGACATCCTCGACATGATGACAAATAATATAGAATATGCATTCATTGCAGGACGGAATATCAGTCTCGACAATAAACACAAGCAACTATACAGGAGGTTTCAGTCGAAATACGAAAATATAAAATGAAATTTATTGTCCTGGGTACGGCACATCCTTACAGGGGAGGGCTGGCAGCATATATTGAAAGACTGACCAGACAACTCCTGGATGAAGGTCATGACACGCAGATATTCACCTTCACACTGCAGTATCCACGGGTGTTTTTCCCCGGAAAAACACAATATACCGATGCGCCACCCCCTGGTAACATGAAAATTACCAGGATTCTGAACTCCATCAATCCTTTTAGCTGGATAAAAACAGGACTGAGGATAAGAAAACAGAAACCCGACATACTTCTTATAAAATACTGGCACCCCTTTATGTCACCCTGTTTCGGAACAGTGGCAAGGATAGTTAAAAGGAGAAGAGAAGGAAGGCTGAAGGTCATTTGTATCTTTGACAATGTGATCCCACATGAGAAAAGCATAATAGACCGGATGCTTACCACCTTTTTCACCGGAAGCATCGACGGGGCTATAGTAATGTCGGGAAGTGTGGGTGAAGACCTTAAAAAATTCCGTATCAGCATCCCTGTGCTGTTCAACCCGCATCCGCTCTATGATAATTACGGAACACCCCTGGACAGGGAAGAGGCACTTATGCGACTTAACCTTGATAAGGATTGCAGATACCTGCTCTTCTTCGGATTTATAAGAGCTTATAAAGGACTTGACCTTCTGCTTGAAGCTTTTGCAGACAGGCGGTTGAGGGCAGGAAAGTTTAAACTTCTCGTAGCCGGTGAATTTTATGAGGATGACACACCTTACAGGAAGATCATTGATAATCATAGTATTGGCGCTGATGTCATCCTGTATGACCGGTTTATAAGGGAAGATGAGGTTGCCTGTCTTTTCAGCGCTGCCGATCTGGTGGTTCAACCCTACAGAAACGCTACCCAGAGCGGAGTGACTCAGATAGCATATCATTTTGAGAAGCCGGTGCTTGTGACAAATGTCGGAGGTCTGGCAGAGATAATACCCCATGGCAAATGCGGCTATGTCGTTGATCCCGATCCCCGGAATATTGCTGATGCAATAGAGGATTTTTTTACACGGGGAAGAACTGATGAATTCAAAAAGGGAATCAGAGAAGAAAAGGCTAAATTTACATGGGACAAACTGACGGAGTCAATTATGGAGGTATATCATAGAATATAAAGATTACTTCGCTTCGCTCGCAATGACACAAAACAGCAATACACAACCAGCAACCAGCAACCAGTACCATGAACTACAGAAGTAAAGCCCCACTGCGTCTGGGCCTCGGAGGAGGAGGAAGCGATGTGTCGCCTTTTTCCGACATGTACGGTGGAGCCGTTCTGAATGCCACTATCGACAAATATGCATATTGTACCATAGAGGAGACACGTTCAGGTTCGATCGTATTTTATGCTGCCGATCTAGGGTTGAAAAAGGAATATAAATCTGCCCTGGATCTGCCTGTCGACGGAATGCTGGATCTGCATAAAGGGGTATATAACAGGATCGTGAAAAATTATGGTATCAGCAAACCTTTGTCATTCAGGCTAACAACATTCTGCGATGCTCCCCCGGGTAGCGGTCTGGGATCGTCATCGACAATGGTGGTAGCCATTTTAAGGGCTTTTACCGAGTGGCTCAACCTTCCCCTCGGCGATTACGATATGGCATACCTGGCTTATCAGATCGAGAGGATCGACCTGGGGCTTAGCGGAGGAAAGCAGGATCAGTATGCTGCAACATTCGGCGGGTTTAACTTCATCGAATTTTATAGCGACGACAGGGTTATTGTGAACCCTCTCAGGATGAAACAATGGATCGTTGATGAACTCGAATTGTCGATGATCCTGTATTACACAGGTGCCTCAAGGGCTTCCGACAGGATTATCAGGGAACAGCAAAAGAACACCCTGCTGGGAAAAAAACTCCAGGTGGAGGCAACTCTCCGGATAAAAGAAAACTCGTATTTAATGAAGAATCATCTCCTGAAAGGCGATATAGTTCACTTTGCAAAAGCACTTGACAGTGAGTGGGAGAACAAGAAGAAGATGGCATCTTCAATCAGCAACAGCAATATTGAGAAAATATATAATACAGCCGTCAGTGCAGGAGCTTACGGAGGTAAGGTCTCTGGTGCCGGCGGGGGTGGATTCATGTTCTTTGCCGTCGATCCGGAGAAGAGAATGAACGTGATCAATGAACTGAAGAAGTTCAGAGGATATGCACTGAACTTCCATTTCAGTGACCATGGCTGTCAGGGATGGAAGATAAGTTAGAAGTCGGAAGTCGGAAGTTGGAAGTCGGAAATCGGAAGTCGGAAGTCGGAAGTCGGAAGACCTGCAGGACATAAAAAGAGTAGAATTATGAAAGACAGGATCAGAAAACAGATAAAAGAGTCGGCAGAGATGAAACTGCGGCTTCTTGAGTCGGATGAACTTATTAATGGTATCCTGAAAGTTTCGGAAGCAATTGTGGAGGCCATAAAGAAGGGAAACAAACTTCTTCTTGCGGGTAATGGCGGCAGTGCCGCAGATGCCCAGCATTTTGCAGCTGAATTTGTTAACAGATTTACCTTCGACAGGCCGGGAATTCCTGCCATCGCCCTGACCACCGATACCTCTGTACTAACTGCGGTAGCTAATGATTATTCTTTTTCTGAGGTATTTACACGTCAGCTGACGACTCTTGGCAATGCGGGAGATGTATTCATGGCGATATCAACATCAGGCAAGTCTGCCAACATTGTCAGGGCTCTTGAGGCTGCGCGGGAGAAAGATATTGTAACGATAGGGCTTACAGGCTCCACGGGGTCTGAGATGGAGAGGCTGTGCAATATATGCCTCATTGTACCTTCAAATGAGACTGCCCGTATCCAGGAAGCCCATATCCTGATCATACATATTATCTGTTTGCTGGTTGAAGAACAGCTTTTTAACGGGAGATGATAATGGATGCTATCATACTGGCAGGTGGAATGGGAACAAGACTCAGGCAGATTGTCCCGGATCTTCCCAAACCAATGGCTCCGGTAAATGGCAGACCTTTCCTATCTTATCTTCTTGGTTGGCTCGGGAGATACGCCGTGAGGAAAGTAATTATTTCCGCAGGTTACCGGTCCGAAGTGATAACAGGTTATTTCGGGAATTCATTCGGTGATATTGGACTTGACTATGCCATTGAAGAAAAAGCCCTGGGAACGGGAGGAGCGGTTATGTTTGCTCTGTCGAAGGCTTCCGGTACTGATGTTCTCATTATCAATGGCGACACATGGTTTCCTGTTGATCTTGACCGCTTAAGCACCTTCCAGGCTGAGACCGGCAGCATGTTCACGCTGGCACTGAAGAAGATGGAGAATTTTTCACGTTACGGAACTGTCGAGCGCAGGGAGGATACTATTGTAAGATTCAATGAAAAGAAATTCTGTGAATCGGGACTGATCAACGGAGGTATCTACCTGGTAAACAGAAAATATCTCCTCGACCAGCATCTGCCTGAAGTGTTTTCTCTTGAAAATGACTTCCTGGAAAAGAAAGCGAAAACAGGAGAGATCAAAGGCAGGATATTTGATGAACCTTTTATAGATATCGGTGTTCCCGAAGATTATCTCAGAGCGCGCGACATCATTCGCTAGATTAACCACAGCAGCAGACAATGAATAAAGCCCTGTTTCTCGATCGTGATGGTGTCATTAATAAGGACAAGGTCCACGTATACAGAAAGGAGGATTTTGAATTCAATGAGCCTGTTCTGGACTTGTGCCGCCGCTATGCAGCTGAAGGGTACCTGTTGATAATCATTACCAACCAGGCCGGGATAGCCAAAGGAATGTACGCCGAAGATGATTTTTACAGACTCACCGTCTGGATGACTGATGAGCTCAAACGAAAAGGTATCCTGATATCAAAGGTTTATCACTGTCCTCACCATCCTGATTATACCGGACCCTGCTCCTGCAGGAAGCCGGAACCTGGTATGATACTTCAGGCGATTGACGAATTTGGTCTTGACATTAGTCAATGTTCACTTACAGGCGATAAGGAAACAGACCTGGAGGCCGGCAGGCGTGCTGGAATCCCTGAATCAAATCTCATACTTTTCAACTCCCACACTGCATAGGCGGGGTACCTCCTTAAGGAGCAAGGTTAACCTTATCCTTAACAAGATAAGAATTTCTTTCTGCCGAATTTCTGTTTACGAGCTCTCCAAGGAAACCTGTCAGGAAGAGCAGGGAACCTATTATCATAACCGTGAGGCCGATATAAAAAAATGGCGATTCAGTCACCAGTGGTGCTCTCAATCCCTGATGCACAAAAACAAGCTTCCTTATACCCAGATAAGCGGCCATTATGAAACCGGCCAGGAACATCAGTGTTCCGAGAAGTCCGAAAAGATGCATCGGGCTCTTTCCGAAACGGGTGATGAATCCTATGGTAAGAAGATCAAGATAGCCCTTCACAAATCTGTCGAGGCCGTACTTTGTGTAACCATATTTCCTTTTGCGATGCTCTACAATCTTTTCTCCTATCTTCCTGTAGCCTGCTTCTTTGGCCAGCATAGGTATGTAACGATGCATTTCACCATAAACTTCAATGCTCTTCACAACATCAGAGCGGTATGCTTTCAGGCCGCAGTTAAAATCATGGAGTTTTATTCCCGAGGCCATCCTCGCAGTCAGATTATAAATCTTGCTGGTGGTCCTCTTTATAAAAGGATCATATCTTTTCTTTTTCCACCCCGATACAATATGAAATCCTTCTTCTTTTATCATGCGGTACAGTTCCGGGATCTCATCGGGAGAATCCTGAAGGTCTGAGTCCATGGTAATAATAACGTCACCCTGAGCCTGTGTGAAACCTGTGTGCAGAGCTGCTGCTTTTCCGTAGTTACGCCTGAATCTGATACCCTTCAGGAAACTCTTACTTTTACCCAGTAAAGATATTTTTTCCCATGATGAGTCGGTGCTACCGTCGTCAATAAAGATTAGCTCAAAGGAAAGACCTGAAGCTGTACACACCCTGTCAATCCACTCTGTGAGCTCACCGAGCGATTCTTCTTCATTAAAAACGGGAATTACTACAGACAGATCCATATTTTAATCCTGATTTTTACTCCACCGGGGTATCAACCAGAGGATTACCCTCTTTTCTGACAAAAGCGGCCACTATCAGCGACATAATTAATCCGAAAAACATATTTACCACCAGCCCCATAGGTATCATTATGGCGGGTTTCATCATCTTCCTTGCTATGTTCAGCCCGGCTTCTATTTGTTCCTGTGTAAGGCCTCTGTCAAGATATTGTTCTTCGGTAAATGCGAGACTTTTTTCCAACAGGCCCGGATCGATGACAGAATACAGTAGAAAGCTGAACAATGAACCGATCAATGCCGAATACAGGAAAATAATAACACCTGCTCCCAGCGCCTGACCGTAATTTATCATTCCATGGAGGTAATTGTCACGGTATGATTTAACCAGAAAATAGAGGATCACAATCTGGACCAGCATGAACAGATAGCCCAGGTTCTTATTAAAAGTCTGGTCGAAAAAATAGAGTATGAGTGTAAATACAACTCCTATCAGTCCGAGAATGAGTCCGTTCACCAGATTGGCTTTCCAGACGTTAACAGATTTTTCCATCGATAAAAGATTTTTTATGTGAAATTTTTCAGCTACGAACAAATATACTGTAAAAATGATAATCGCGGTAAGCACAGGTTTGGAATATTTTTTTTGACGGCTGTAGAAATAATTGTACTTTTGCAGAGGGTAAGTCTTATACGACCAGCTCCTGCTGAACTCCCCCAGGATCGGAAGGTAG
>DAIOVL010000042.1:349-17206 GCA_036759025.1 Bacteroidales bacterium | reverse complement strand
TGTCCGCAGCGCTGGGCGTATAGGTAGTTGACAGGCTGGTGGCGCTGCCGAATGATCCTGTTCCGGAGGTTGTCCATGTCACAGAAGTGGCAGAGCCCCCTCTGGTTCCCGTGATCGAGGCTGAAGAGTTTGAGCAAATAGTCTGATCCGGACCCGCACTCACCGTGGCAGGCTCCCCTATAAGCACATCAACAGGATTTGAGAGAGGGCTGGGACAAAAGGTAGGAGCAAGACCGAATGCACGAACAGTATATTCACCTGAATGAGAAACCTGACTGAGAACAAGTGTGTTTGTTGTAGCTCCGGGAACAGGTGACCCGTCTTTGTACCATTGCCATGAAGAAATGGCCGGAGGAGTTACAGTGCTTGCAGTTAACATTACAGAACTCACCCCGTCAAAACAGAAATCTGATCCGGTTTGTGTTATTGTTGGCTTATTGGGTATTCCGTTAATTGTCAATATGATCTCTGTAGCCGGACCAATACATAACAGTCCAGTTACTCCCTGATCAAGAACATAATAATCATAAACTCCGGGGGCAGTTTCAGGAGGTGTATATGATGAAACACCGACAGCAACCTCGTTGGTCAGTGCAGCATCAGAGTACCAGTGGAATTCACCTACAGGCGCACTGGTGACAGTAAGAGTGTTGTCTTCTCCTTCACAAATAGTAACATCAGGCGCCACTGGCGGAGGTGGTGCATCAACAACAATAATCCTTGCAGTAGCTGTCCTTGCATCGGTGGCATTGGGATTAACCTGATTACCGTTCCATGGGTTACAGTAGTTCCAGTTTCTGACAGTTACCTCGAAGTAATCGTTGGCTACAGTAACGTTTGCCGGATAAGAGATTGGGAAAGTCTGCTGGGAGCCACCAATTGGATTAGGGCCTGTTGAGATTACCGGCCCCTCAAAAAATCCGCTGGCGGTAGCATAAGGAGCTACCACGCTTCCATCAAGGGGATTGACAGTCCATGAGTTGGGCATGGGATTTCCCGTTGCGTCAGTAAGCTGAACAACTGTTCCGTAGACATTTATTGAAAGATTTGGAATACCCTGCGTGGCGCTGGGTGAAGTGCCATAGACAAACTGAACGTGCCTCTCAATGTCATTCGGATCGGAAAGTTCCGGTTCTGTTGCCTCAGTGCATGCGAAAGTGCTTGCATCCTGAAAACGAAAATCTATCAGAGGTTCCCCCTCGCAAACCTCATGTATAACCGGGTCAATGGTAATTATCCCGTCGCCGTCGTCATCCGTATGCCAGTTGGCAAGCGGCTGTGATTGAGTAAGATCAATGATATAATAAGGTTCCGGCCCCGGACCATCAGGGTCATAACGCAAGATCATTGTAACGTTATACTGGCAGTCATCATCCGGAGGGAGAGAAAAGGTATGGCTGCGCATTATTACCCATTTGCCGTAGATATTAAAAGGATTGGTTGGGTCGAGGAGGGTAATGTCATTGTGTGTGGCATCCTTGTAGTAATTGAAAAGCTCAATGTTGTTCCCTTCCATATCATCCATCCGGAAAGTTATCCTGACATAACCCGTTGGCATTCCTGTCGGGGAATCAACTACAAACTGGTAGGACACAAGGTAAGAGGCCGGAACACATCTCTGAACCGCGCTCTGGTTACTTCCGGGACTGCCGACAAGCTGTCCGTCGGCATCCTGAGGCAACAGCATTAACAGTAAACCTGTCAGTAGTCCGGTAAGATTTATGATCTTGTTCAGGGTTAAAATTATTCGCCCAGCCATGTCTGCATACTTTTAGTTACTGTATGAACGCACTATTACTTGTTTTTCGTGTATAACACAACCTATTCATGACCAAAATTTTAAAAAAAAGGTTGCATCTGGTGAATGCAACCTCCTTTTTAATTAACCTCTTACTATATAGGATCTTAACTTTTTATTGTCATGGTCAGGGAATAATTGATGCTTCCTTGGGACAACTAACTTTATTTCCGGGTTAATGATTTAACAGGATTCTTTATGCTTTGTGTTATGAGTTCCCGGAGCCATACGAATAGGTTTCCGGACCATCTCTGCGGATGGGTGTTAATAACCAACGGGCCATTAGCGATCCCTGATCTGATAAGTGATATAATCTGGAATGTTGTGGCATGGGGCTGTCCGGCAAACAGGTCCGCCATCTTCGTGCTACCCGGTATCCTGTCTCGCCTGTTCGCCCCGTCTGCATCCCAGCGCCTGCCGGTATCAGTAAGATAGGTAACCGAGGAATAATCAAGATCAAGATAAGGTTCGCAGATGATCCCATAATCCGAATAGTTCATATGATCCCACAGCTTCCTGTTATCACATGACGAAAGCGGATCGCCGTGCATAGAAATCACCCTGACAGGATAGTATTGCCTCAGTAATTCCAGGTTCTGAGCAAAGGACTCCTTCGCCATTCTAACTCCCTCCAGGAAGTCCTCCGGCCCAATCCTGGCGAAGTGCGATCTGCCAATCTTATAAAGGGCACGGCTCAGATCTTCATAATGATAGGCAATCTCGTGGCCCATGCTGATGATTTTTTCGAGAACCGGCACCTGCGATTGAAATTGCTTGCCGGAGGTAACCCTGAAGTGATAGCTTGCCGCTATGTTCCTATGGTGCTCCAGTTCAGCCATGTCAAGAGACCTGCCGGGATGCCTGTCAACATCATGACGCAATATGACACTCCCTTCAGGCTGCATGCTCATATACCTTTCAAAGGTATAAAACATGTAACCTCTCTCCTCCAGTACACTTAACAACAAGCTATATGACTCAGGAGTGAAATCTTTCACCATGAGTTAGTTAAAAAGTATTGTAATTATTTTGTTACGGCTGTATCTTAATTGACTATCAGCGATGACGACCAGGCAATGTCGCCTGATATGACTACATAATACCTTCCAGGTTTAAGATCCCCCACGTATATAGTTACCTCCGGTATGTTATCATATCTGAATGACCGCATCAGTTCACCTTTCACGCTGATGAGATCAACCCTGTTTATCAGCGTTAAACCACTGGCGGATATTACCGTGACCTGTTCTGAGGCAGGATTCGGAAAAACAGAGTACACGTCATTCATCTCTGTTCCATCCTGCCCGTCAGGGTTATCTTCCGCCCCCTGCAGCAGTTCGCCTTCGCAAATCCCAATGCAATCACCCTGAAGCAGAAATATCTCAAGAACATTTACCGGGACTGTAATAGAGTGGCCATTGTGGCAGATATTCACCTTACCGTTTGTCTGGCCTCCCCAGAAGAGAGTATGTTCAAACTCAGACATTAAAGTATTTCCCCAGTTCCCATCTCCCCACTCCTGCCTTACCATGGTTTTCAGTACACTGCACCTGTCATATGAGTATAACCTTCTCCATCCATTATCCCATCTGCCGTCATTGTAAAACTGTGCGAGCATTTCAGATAATCTGTCATACGAGTCATATGAATATAATACCTGTGACAGATAGACGCCTGCTTCAGAAATGCTGTATTTCCTCGTCAGCTTTCCAGTGGGGCTGTACTCATAATAAATAGTGTGATCTTTTAGCCATTCATTATCCTTCCATCTGTAGTTCTCTGACTGAATCAACAGGCCGTTAATGTCATACTGAAACAGTGTATCCAGTTTCGTTGCATTCCACTCTGTCCCGTTCCACCGGAGGATCCTTTGACTCGCTTTTCCTGCACTGGTATATGTATATGAATATTTTGTGTCGGGCCCCCAGCCCTCATCATTCCAAAGGCTCACTATATAATAACTCAATAATGACTCCGGTGTGTAGCTGTAATCAACCTTTGAAATGCTGTCGCTTGTAATGGCATCATACTTAACCAGGTTAATCTGTTCTCCCTCGGCATTGTACGAATAGTCAATCTTTGAAGAGAGTTGCCATGCACCTGAACTGGCATTCCATGAATATTCCTTCTCCAATACCGTCTTGAGAGACAACAGCTCTCTCGAAGGCCTCTGTGCTGTAACCGGCAGTGTTACCAGCAGGGCGCACAGAGAGCATTTTAAAATTCTGTATGCAGTTTTCATCATCACCTGACTGTTCTATGTTTCATTTTCCACCCACCGGATGAAAAATGAGGATACTTAAATTTTAATCTACTTCTCACCAGCACAATCCCTCACAGTTTTTTGGCTGAGGGTCTTTAAAGAGCCCCGCCAGATCCAGGAATTCCTTTTGAGGGTTATTTGCTACTGCTTTAATAAACTTATCATCACGGTGATTTATTATTATCAGTCCGGCAAACTCAATTACAGATTCCATATCCTCAGACAAAAGACTGTTAAAATGAGGCAAATGGTTGCTCAGGTATTCCCTGTTTGCTCCCAGGAGCCGCGAAAGATTAATATTGCTGTCATAAATCCTTACAGCATAACCTTTCCCTATTAGCATTTCGGCAAGTGTAACCATCGGACTGTTCCTCAGGTCATCTGTTCCTGCCTTGAAACTGAGGCCCAGGATGCCTATGTTCTTCTCCTTTCTGTCTGTGATGCGCCTGAGGGTATATTCAATGTGATTCTGGTTCGATCGGTCAATAGATGTGATGACCGGTGTTTCAATATACCTGTCATGTGCCAGCATCTTCAGTGCCTTAAGATCTTTTGGCAGGCACGAGCCACCATAAGCAAAGCCCGGTCTGAGATAAGCCCCTGAAATATTCAGATGAGCCTCCCTTATAAACAGCCCCATAAGCTCCCGGGAATCAATTCCCATGCTCTTGCAAAGCTCCCCCACCTCATTGGCAAAAGTTATTTTAAGGGCATGAAATGAGTTATTAATGTATTTGATCATCTCGGCTGTGCCAATGGAAACCACTTCAAACGGGGCCCTTAATCCGGCATATACAGACCTGCACTGATCAATACCTTTCTCTGAATCACTGGCAGCAACCGTATAGGGCGGATTCATGAAATCGCTAACCGCACTTCCCTCTCTAAGGAATTCGGGATTTGACACAACTGCAAAGTCAACGTTTCCCTTTTTGCCTGATGCCTGCTCTATGATCTTCAGTGTTTCTGCATTGGTACCGGGAGGCACGGTGCTGCGAATCAAAACAGTATGGAAGCCATCTTTCCTGCTGATTGCCGCCCCTATCTCTGCGGCACTCTGCCATATTCCCGAAAGATCAAGATGACCTTCGCTGTCAGAAGGAGTTCCCACACAGAGGATTGTTACATCCGTTGCCATCACTGCCTCCGGGGCATTTGTTGTTGCTTTGATAAGCCCAGAGGAGACACCATGCTCAATGAGTTTGCTAATATCCTTCTCTATGATCGTCGGCCGCCCGGAGGCAATCATACCAACCTTAATCTCGCTGATATCAACTCCGGTTATTCTATGCCCGTGACTGGCAAGACAACCTGATGTTACACAACCCACATAACCAAGACCAAAAACTGAAATATCCATCTGTTAACTGTTAATTCTCTCCCATAATTTATAAACCATCTCCTGGTAAAGAGAAGCATCCGGACTGATTCCCTTCTTCTTTGCCCTCCCTTTCTGTAAAAGCATCCCAACCTCTCCCGGCAGGGGCTCAAAACCGGACAGCAGCTTCTCCAGGTTATCAATCCTGTGTCCGTAGCTCTTCGGGCCAACATACCTGATCAGGAACTCACCTGCCGGGAAGTGCCCGCTCCGTTCAAATCCCATTATCCGCTCTACGAAGATTCCGTAGAGAGTGTACTCTGAAAAACGTTTTCTATTGAAGAGTGGTATCTTCCAGCTCCCAAAAATATTTTTAATCCTAAGTCTTTCAGCTAATTCCCTCAGCACCTCCCGGCGAAAGACAAATTGCACCGACATATATCTCTTCATCGGACTGCCGTCCGGTTTTATCCCGAGCAAATCATGGGCAGCACGATAATACACCTTTGCATTGGGCCAGTCCCAGGGCTCCTCGTGCCTCACCATCATAACCTTATCCCCCTTAAAAAGGGAAGAAGGATCGAATGACCTGAAGAAAAACGCTTCAGAATCAAGACAAAGGATAACATCCTCATCAAGCACCTCAAAAACTCCCAGCTTGACAACCTGCTGGGCAATCCATCCCCTTACAGGCAAAGTCACAGGGCTAATCCGGAAATAATGGCCCCTGAACCTGAAAGGCAACCTTAACATCCACCATGGAATAATCTCATTCTGCGAGATGACTCTGCGGCGTTTGTTTTCCAGCCTTTTGAATAGACTGACATCCCGGTCTTCAACAAACAGATAGTGCATTATCTCCTCCGGCACAAACCTGTCTATGCTCTCGCAGAGGATACGACACCAGTCTAAATCGTTGCGATATGAGGTTGTAACTATTGCGAGCCGGTGCATCAGTCTTCAGGATTATTCGCGGTAGCAAGGCTTATTACCAGAGCTGTGATGTCATCCCATGCTGACGCCAGCTTCTGCCTGTACAGTTTACGCTCAGTTTCGTCGTAATCTTTTACATTAATGCCCACACACAGTTCCTGCGGGCTTACATCATGAAAGAAGCCTGTCAATTGAAGAAAATCATTCACTGCCATCTTTCTTCCGCCGCAATAGTAAGCCGGTACACCCAAAACACAGGCTTCTCTTGCCATGCTGTCTCCAGAGGATATAAGTGCCCTGCTGTAATAGATAAGTGAATGAATATCCGCAACGGGCTCCTTCAGCATGATCCATTCATCAGGATAAAGCCTGCGGTCAGCCTTGACTTCAAGTGAGAACAGCACCGGTATATCTCTTGTAGCGCTTATTATTGCCTCAATCACCGGATCCTTCTCCTGATTCATGTAATTCAGAGTTTTACGCGAGACCTCCCGTACAAATATGTATGCTCCCGGCAACAGACTGTATTTGGTGAGCGCGGCAGCATCAGGAGTGAATGACCGCGGAGAAAGATATGCCCATTCCTTGACCCCGTTGTATAGCCTTATGTTCCCACGTGGAACAACCACCCGCGGAAAATACAACAGTGTTGATGTCAGCCGCTCCAGCCTTACATTGTTTTTCCTTTCAGGATCGTCATCAAACTGGTAGTTTTTTCTTCCCGCCATCTTCATTACAGCTCCGGCAACGAACCCTCCGCAGCTGAGGGTAACCTCCGGCTTTTTCTTTATGTAAAATACGAGGAGCCGGAAGAACTTAATAATGTTTGCCTCTACAATTATTGACCATACTCCGCCCCTGTGTCGCCCTGACTTATATATTTCAAATCCCGGAAACTCCCGCCGCGCAATTGTCAGAAGTGATCCGCGGTCAAGCACTGTCAGATATACCCTGTGCTCTTCTGCTTTCAGTTGTCTTATGGCATTACTGAAAAAATTCAGATGCGCCACATGGGATATGTCAAAATGGATTTTCATAAATAAATCCCTATCTCTTGAAAATGATGCTCCCGGCCCTGTAAACAGCCCTGTTGAATATCTTCAGATAACGACCGTACTCTACCTCTGTTCCTCCGAACCTGGCTTTGAATTCTCTCACACCATATGACTCATCGGGCCGGCCTGCACCCATGAAGTCAAAAATCCCGATTTCGTTTGCTGCAGCATAATCAATTGCTGACCATGTTGCCAGCACGCTCGGATATATTCCCGGATGCTTGCCATCTTCTCCGGCAACATACCATTCGTAAAGTGTGTCCCGGCCGTGTACCGGACACATTATTCCCCCTATGATACTTCCTTTGTACCGGACAAGGATGTAAACACCAAGTCCCGACTCCATGAATTTCAGGAAAAATGCCTTTGACGGAAGCGGCCTGCGCACTTTCCGTCTGTATGTCTCTTTCAGGATGGAGTAAAACGCCTCAACCTCCGCTGGGGAGGTGCTGACGACAGCCTCTGCTCCTCCCTCCAGGCTTTTTCTCACCTGTCTTCTCCTGCTCTGGTTCAGATGGCTGAAGGCATCTTCAGAAGATTTAACTGAAACCTGGTAATTCAGATGGGCCACTCGTCTGAATCCTTCAGCCTCAAAAAGAGGGTCCAAAGCAGAATAATCATTCAGGTTCCTGATCTCCAGATAATTTGCTTTTTTACTGAGGCTGCGGGTAATGTACTCAAGGAAAATGGAAATGTCATCAGGGTCCACTCCCGGCCCGGTGACCAACCCGCCGTTGACAATGGCTCTTCTGCTGAAGTATTTAACCAGGGGCGAAGAAGAATACTGTACGCTTCCCATCATCACGACCGCATAAGCGCCTTCCCTTTCCCCGATAAAAACGAAAGGATCGTGCCCTGCTGACTCCTTCAGGAACCTGAAGTAATCCGGAGTCTGGAAGAAGGAGCCGTTCGATGCCCTGGCAACCATACCGGACCACAATAGCTTATCGGCATCATTGTAATTGTCAATAATCCTGATCATTACCGGAGAAGTCCTTCATAAATATTAATAACTCTGGCGGCAACCGTACGGGAGTCAAGGTGCCCGATGTGTCTCCTGCCGTCCGTTGGTCTGCATTCAACTGCCTTCAAAAGCGCTGAACTGATCTCACCTGCATCATGGCCGGTTATGAAGCATCCGGATATGCCGCTCATGATCTCTCTCACATCTCCCACATCTGCAGACACTATTGGAATATTGCAGGACAATGCCTCCTTGATTATATTGGGGCTGCCCTCCCATAAGCTGGTCAGCAACACTGCATCAGATGCGTTGAGGTGCGTTACCACTCTCTCCCGCGGCACATCCCTGAGAATTCGAAGCTTTATGCCTGAATCGCCTGACAGGGCTACTGCTTTTTCTGCAAGCACAAAATTCTTCTCCGCTCTTGCCGGATCTGACGGGAAAAGAACATTGACGCTACTGCTGTCCCAGCCGGCTTGCCTGCAAGCCTCTTCCCTGTCGCCGGGGCAGAACAGCTCCATATCCACTCCATTGGGAACCACCAGGGTGCCGTTAATCCCAAGTGCCTGTTGCATCCTTTCCGTCTTCACAATGCATATATCCCAGAAATGCCTTGCCAGGAAGGACGAAAAAAATCTCTGTCTGCTACTGCCATGTACATCACTCCCCATCAGTGAGACAATAAGTGGTCTTGCACCGGCCAGGGTGGCAACTGCCCCTGAAAGTAGGTAATGAGCATGGACAAGATCCGGCTTGAACGCCCTTATCTCCTTCCTCAATAACCCTCTGTTGCCGAGATAACCCGCAGCACCTTTACCTATGACCCCAAAAAAGCGAAGGTCAATACCCTCCTTTATAAGAGATAAACCCTGGTTGTAAACCACGGGATTAATCTCACCTCTCCTGTTGGCGCTGGAAACGAACAGGACTCTCATCTCTTCTTCAGCATGTCTATTACATGATCAACTCTAAGATCGAAGCACTGATTGGAGGCGAAATCACCCTCCTCAAAAACCCATTCGTCATCCCTGAACCGATACCTTCCGGGCCTTCCTTCAATGATCATCTGGTGAGGGTCCGACTGCCCGAAGATGCATTGCATCTCATTGATGAGATACCTGCCCGGTTCGGGTTCAAAGAGGTCAGCCGACATTGAACGGAATCCAAACCTGTCAGTAACCGTCCTGACAAAATCAAGCAGCTCCCGTGGAGGAGCTCCGTATCCCTTTTTAAGTGAACCGCTTGCCTTATCTCCCGTCCTCATCTTCTTGTGGGCGAAGAAAGAATCGCCTATTCTTACCGCT
This sequence comes from Bacteroidales bacterium, assembly GCA_036759025.1. Taxonomy (GTDB): domain Bacteria; phylum Bacteroidota; class Bacteroidia; order Bacteroidales; family VadinHA17; genus LD21. Next base: position 7,571 of record DAIOVL010000042.1, on the reverse strand, counting down.
CTCCATTCGTATTCATGGGGCACATATTCCTGGAAAAGAACATAACCTTTCTGTACCTCATCCCTTATGGCACTGTATTTTGACAGTTTTTCCCGCAACATGCCTCTTCTTGACAGGACTGCTGCCGCCCTTTTCAGGTATCCGCCACGACTGAGATTGGGGCCACTGCGGCTTCTACGCCCTGAGGCAAAGATTTCCCTTACATATTGTTTCAATTCCGGCTGTGTCCTTATGATTTCCACCCCTTTCCCTGAAGAACCGATGTTCAGTTTTGCCACCAGGGGAAGCACAGCTCTCCCTGCAAAATCCTCGGCTTCTTCCCGGTAATAAAAAACATGTGTGGCAGGATGAGGAAGGCCGCCAGCTTTCAGCCAATAAGACTGAAACACTTTATTTTCATGGATCAGCACCTCGTCCAGTGCTGGAAATGATTGCAAATGTTTTTCCCGTACCAGAATTGAAAGCCGCTCATCATAAAGCTTCTTGAAACGCAATGTCAGCCCTCCGGGCTTCGGAAGGAGACAGTCAACGGGCCCGCTGAAAACATTTTCATACCAGTCTGCGGAAGTGAGATCAACCACACGGAAACTGATCTCGTCCGATCGCCTTTCACAGGCTCTGACCCACAACTCATGATCCGACTTCACCTCATTTGCAAGAATAACAAGTTCGGGTTTTTTCATTATTTGAATATTTGACTCAGGTTAACCGGATTGGTAAAATAGTGCCACTCCTTCTCGCTCATTCCCGCAGGAGCTACTGCGAGACGCTCAGTAATCTCCTTCACCCTGAAAAGAGCTGAAACTTCCGGAGAGAGATGATGAAGCTCTTCTCCCACAAACTCCTTCATCCATTCGCCATGCCTGAATGATGGAGGAAATCTTCTTTGCCCGGTGAGTGAAAGTATCCGTTTCCCAAGATAACGATGAGGTCTCCTGATCAGATCACTGGCTGTAAAAAGCCCTCTCTTTCCATAAGGAATATCTGACACCTCAGGCAAAAGGTTGTCAGTTACAATCACCTGGAACTGGGATGGCCATAACATGTTGCGAAGCCTGAATGATCTCCTGAAGCATATATCGCCTGATGCGGCAATCATTTCCAGGAAATCCGGATCCATGAACGGATTGGCCACCTTCCTGAAAAACTGCGTAAAGATGCGGGTGTCCTGATAATGATGTGCACACCCGTAAATGTAGTGAGCCAGCCTGAACTCCTTTTCCTTTCTTCCTCCCCTGAACAGATCCCACATTTCCTCCAGCTTCTCATTGAGGAGATCCTGATCCAGGGAATTGATCTCAAATGATCTGTCCTCAAGCATCTTCAGGGCCAGCCTCAGCTGCTCCCTGCCATATCCCGGCTCCCTGAAATACTCCGAAATGATGTAGCCGTCATATCTCGGTCCGCGCAGGTATTCTCCTCCCATCAAGCCGGTAAAAAGCATATCCGTCACCGGATTACGCTCTTTTTCATCACTTGCAGCCTGGTACCTGTGAGATCTGTGAAGATTGACAAGCGTATTGCCAAACCCGGCCAGGCGGAGAAAGGTCTCTTTCTGCCATTCAGCTGATAATCCCGGAAAAGAATGAACAGCATTATTAATACCCAGGCGCACGGCCAGTTTATCAGCAATAACGGCATCGGCTGAAGCCTGATCACCATAGGTAAATGCAGCGGGAGTGATGCCTGCGCCAATCAAACCGGCAAGCACCATCCTGCTGTCGCTGCCGCCGGTAAGTGTCAGGGTCACCTTCCCGTTGCCAGAGGCATTAACATATCCCCTGATAAGTTGTTTCCATCGCTCTGCGTAGAAGGTTATATCATGCCTTTCGCGACTTGCCCCCAGCACTTCTCCCGGTTCCCGGTAAACAGAATTCCTGAGCGTGCCATCATAGCTTACCATTGATGCCGGCATCGACTGCATTATACCCTTATAAGCCGTCATTCCCGGGATAAAATGCTCGGTCAGGCAGTATATGGCAAGGTTTTCATTGTCAGGTTCCGAAGAGCAGTAATTCCGTACAGGATTGATTCTGTCGGCAAAAATGAAGTCATCACCGGCCTGCCTGTAGAAAAACCTGCCCATGCCATGAAGATCATTATAAACCCTGAACCTGGAGCCATCAATAATAACAAGCGAAAAATTGCCCTTAATCTTCCTTATAAAGGCATCACCGTGCAACTTCATAAGCCTCATCACAAGTTCCGGTCCTCGTATGCCCTCATACTGATCCTGAATATCAAGCACTGGTATAATGTATCCCTCGGCTATTATGGTAATGCCACCCTGCGACAGAATATCACATGCCTCAGATGAAAAGAAGAATATGTTCCCCGGAGATTCAACCTGGGAGGGATTTATTTTTCTTTTTGAGATGATCCAGCTCATCGCATTCAGTCTTTTCCGGCCATTATTCTCCTTGCGTTATGCAATGCTTCGCGACTAAGCAAATCCTTAAACGGATTGCGGTAATATCCTGTAAAAACATCCCATGCTTTATCAATCCATTTTTCCTTGAAGTCTATGATGAAACTCAGGGCGCGACACCTGTTTTTCATTCTCATCCATTTCATCATTCTGGCTGCCCATCTCTTTATGTCACGTGATTCAACCACCAGCCTGTTTCCCTTCAGTTCTCTCAATGCTACCAATGCTGGTTCAGCTCTCAGGTCAGTGAATATCGGCACAAATGATTTTTTTGTCTTCAGTGGTAAGGCCCGCAACCTGTTGCGCAGATAAAAATCACCGAAAACCGTGCTGCCCAGGCTGTAGAAGATATAACGCCCCCTGTAAATCTCAAAAGGCTGAATAACATGAGGATGGTGACCAATTACAAGATCCGCCCCCGCATCAATAAAGGCATGTGCGTCATCAGTCTGCCAGGGCAACGGGTAGAATGAATAATCCTTTCCCCAGTGCAATGACACTACAACCCTGTCAGCAAGGGCGAGGGCATTTTTTATGGCAGTTATCACTTCATCTCTCTTATAGATGTTCAGGAACAGATTGCCGTCACAGCAGGGGTTAGCCGCAGGATGGACATATCCCAGCAGGGCATATCTAAGATCGTTCAGCCTGAAAATTGCAGGCTCCAGGTGCTCCTTCATATAACCGGCCCCCGTATGAGGAATGTTAAATGAATCAAGTATCCTGATGGTCCCTCTTATACCCTGATGGCCAAAATCAAGTGAATGATTATTTGCCATGCTGACGGCTGCAACCGGATTATGCTTCAGAAATTCACACAGTGTCTCAGGGGAGCAACGCAATATTACACCCTTTTTCTTCTGCGGCATTGCGCCCTCATCAGCAGCCGGGGCTTCCAGATTAATAACAGAAAATCCTCCCGGGATGGCCCTTCCGAGACCTGTTTTCTCTCTCAGCTCAGCCTCGCTGAAGTTGCTGATGATACCTGACAATGCAATATCACCTGTGAAGGCCAGTTTTTTCACCAGGTCGGTTCTTTAAATTTGTGGAGATATAATACGATCTCATAAGCCCCAGGCATCCGCCAATATATAGAAAAGCGGCGGCCCTTAAGTCAATTGTATGGTAAACGCCTGACAGTGACAACCCTATAAGACCCGCAATAAGGGCATTAATGACAGCCCTCATCTCTCTGACAATTGGATATTTTACTTCAAGAAACCGGAAGAATTGAGCCTCCTTGAAGGTCCGGTAAAATATCATTATATAGAGCACCAGTCCAATTATCCCTGCCCCGAAAAGAATCGACAAGAAATCAGTATGATGCATTCGGGGAATATTGAAATATTCACCCTCTGCCTGCACCCCCTCGCCTGTAATTGTACGTACTATTGACTTCTCCTTTATATCTTTTATTGTTGTTTTATATTCCATGTATCTCCCTTCGCTTTCAATATCTATACCTTCCAGCGAAAAGTTAGCCTGTCTGGCCGCAAATGTCTGTTGGAGAACCGGCTCGTAAAGTGGATAGGCAAAAAAGAGCAATGCAAATATTATGAGCGAGTTACGCATAAACTTACCCCTTCTCCCCGAGGTTAAAAAGTATGCTGTCATGCCTAGCAGGAATCCCAGCATTGCTCCTCGTTTGAGTGAGATTATTATAATTACAAGGCATAACACATATATAATCCTCAGAGCCAACCCTTCGCGCTTCTTGTTTGTCAGCATCAGGTAAACCGGAAAGGGAAGTACAAAGACACTAAGGTTCTTTGCAATATTTACTCCCTGCCCTCCCAGACTAAACCCGGTTTCAGTATATAGCTTGTAACTCACCCCGGTAATATTAGCAATCAGAATAGTCACAAGTATTAATACTATGCTTATTATGTACACTCTGTTCAACTCAATAAACCTCTGAAAGGAGTTTATGAAAAACAATCCGTAGGCAAAGGGAACCGAACCCAGGAAAACCTTCAGGACCTTATCAGGGAAAAAATTATACCTGAGCAGGGTTACCATCCCCATAATCAATATCCACAGCGAAAATAAAAGGAGATAGTTGAACGTGACAGAACGCACTTTTTTGGTGGAGAAAAACCATGCAACTGCAGCAAAAAGGACAACAGCCCTTATGATTCCAAGATTCACAGTCTCTTTTGTCAGGTTGACAAACGACAGAATAATAATATTGAAGTAAGTCATATACTTAATGTATATGTCAAACTCCCACTGCCTGAAAAGCGGTTTTCTTTTTACTTTCCTCTCCGCAATCTGCATACCCTTATTGCTGTCTTCTGCCACAAACTCAATCTCTCTTTAAAAACCCCTCTCAGCAGGTCAAGTGCCTCATGGTCTCCTGATCTCAAGATCTTGATCAGGATGCCCGAAACCCACGGTCTGACCACGGGCCATGCCCGGTCTATTTTCTCTTTAGGATGACGGCAGACACATTCCCAGTCATCAATGATGCGATTTACAAGAGAAGACAGTTCGCCTCTCTTTGCTGTCAGCGACGATGGAGTCTCTACATAAACCGCTGTCGGCTCAGGACAGTATCCGAGAACGGGTTCCGCCAATGCCAGCCTTAACCAGAGCGAAAGATCCTCACCCCTCGAATAACCTTCAGCAAATCCTCCCACAGACATAAAGAACTCACGCCTGACAGCGGTGCTTATTACAGAAAGAAAATGCAGCTCCGGAGTGGCCGAGAAGTAATCCACAATGCCGGAGGGGGAGTGAAACCTCAAGGGTAACATGACAATCTTGTCCTCCCCGCTCATTAAACGCTTCCTGTATGCAGTGGCTGCCCATTTAAGGTCAGGATTGCTCTCTATTAATTTTGTCAGGGTTTTCAGATGATTCTCCTCCCAGTAATCATCACTGTCAAGAAAGGATATATAATCTCCATGTGATGCTCTGACACCATTATTCCTGGCTGCAGCCGGACCTTTATTCTCCTGGTGGAAATACTTCACCCCCGGAAAATTCTTTATCACATCTGCAGTATTGTCTGTGGAACCATCATCCATCACGATTATTTCATCCGGCAGCCTGCTCTGCCTGATGATGCTCTCAAGCGTACGGGATATTGTGCCTCCTGCGTTATATGCTGCTATAATGACAGAAATTTTCATGAACTATTTTGGTTACGCATAACCCCTGCTTACTGTAACTGCTATCAGTAAATGTTCAACAATTATCCCGGCTTCCAATAACATATTCGTCAAAGAATTCTTTTCAGCTGAGGCATCTTTTCTGTGATAACATCCTTTATCTCTTTGTATCCCTCAAGCCCGAAGACTCTGCCAGCCACAACAGTAAGACCCGTAAGCAGAGCAAGTTGCATGACCAGCATCAGCCAGTAGGGAATACTTATTATGAGCGTGAGAAGAAATACAATAATTGATATTACAGCAGATACAAGGAATGATGGCATAATATCAGATACCTGCTCTCTTGCCGGATAGTTGATAAGACGACCTGAATAGTAACTGTTTAAAAAATATGAGACGATGGAGTGAATGATCATTCCAATGAGCAACCCCCTTAAACCTGATAATATCCCTACAACAATGACCGGTACCGCAAGTAACTTTTTAACCAGCTCCAGTTTAAGCACCAGACCTGACCTGCCTTTTACATTCAATATATTGATATTCATGGCCTGAAGAGGGAATAACATTGCCGAGAGACAAAGCAATTGCAGTAACTCAACAGAAGGAAGCCATTTTTCTCCGATAAGCGTGAATATCATCGCTTCAGCTATGGCAGCCATACCCAGCGTAATAAAAAAGGTAATGAACATAGTTGAAGTTATAAGCTTCCTGTATCCTCTCTTCAGTCTTTCATCCTCATCCTGCACCTTGCTTAAAACAGGATAACTAACCCTTTGAACGGTTCCTGTCAGGTTCTGCGAAGCAAGCCTGCTGAAAAGATCAGCCCTGGTGTAATAACCCAGATCTGCCGCTGAAAAAAACTTGCCTATAATGAGCAGGTAAATGTTACGGTAAATTGTATCTATCAGCCCGGACACCATCAACTTTGATCCGAAGGAAAACAGCCCCCTGAAAGAGGCCCTGCTGAAAACAGGCTTTGGTATCCAGTTTCCGGAAGACCATAAAATAATTGACTGAACAGCACTGCCGGTAATACTGCGCCATACAAGACTCCATACCCCAAATCCATTCAGAGCCATAATTATTGCCACTACACCCGATATGACCGCGGCAGTGAGATTAACCTTCATCAGCTGCCTGAAGCTGACATCACGGATCAGGTGCGTCCTCTGCGTTATGCTGGAAGCATAGATAAGTACCAGGACACCCAGCGTTCTCGCTATATCTTTAAGCTGCGGCTCATTGTAAAACCTTGATATAGCTGGGGCTGATAAGTATAGAACCAGGAAAAAAATTACGCCCGAAAGGAGGTTGAAATAAAATACAGTTGAGTAGTCAACTTCTCCTGCCTCTTTCTTCCTGATAAGCGCCTGCCCAAATCCACTGTCAACAAAACTCTGGGCCACAGCGATGAAAACAGTAATCATCCCCACCAGCCCAAACTCCTCGGGTGACAGCAACCTGGCCAGAACCAGACCAACAATAAATTGAACCAATTGCGTGGCCATGCTGTCAGAGAAGCTCCAAAACATCCCCGTAACAGCTTTTTCCTTTAATCCTTTTCCGGCCAATTACTTCAGATAATGATATGACAATCCTGCCTGGGTGATGCCGTTACCTTCCGGATTGTTTAATCCTCCGGTCCGTCAGTCACACAGCGTCTGTGTCTAACGTACTG
>DAIOVL010000042.1:0-339 GCA_036759025.1 Bacteroidales bacterium | reverse complement strand
CGGGTCCTGTTAAGAAACTCAGAGGTTATCAACATACCACTCAACGGCACGCTTGATCAGGACACTCAGAGGTTATCAACATACCACTCAACGGCACGCTTCAGCCCCTCGGGAAAAAGCACCTGCGGCTGGTAGCCGAGCAGCCTCACGGCCTTCCCGATGCTCGCCATGCTGTGGGGTATGTCGCCGGGTCTGTTCGGACCGTGCTCCGGCTCTACCTTTGATATCGAGATGTCATATGCTGAAAGATATCCCCGAAGCATGGTTGTCATCTCATTCAGGTTGACCGAGTCGCCACACGCCACATTGTAAACGTGGTTCATGGCAGCAGGATTCTCC
>DAIOVL010000041.1:8328-20227 GCA_036759025.1 Bacteroidales bacterium | reverse complement strand
TTCATGAACTCCCAGGCCGGAATAACACGGGCGGTAAATTCATTAGTTCTGAAGATGTCAGTCTGGTTCAGTGTTATTATGATTCCTTCCTTCAGTTTAAAGTAACCAAGTGCTTCAAACAGTCCTTCGAGCTCTCTGTCGAGATTATCTCTGTCAAGAGTGTGACAAACCTGGAAAGCAAGTGGTTTTCTGCCTTTTGGTGTTATAATAAAATCACACTCATTTTTCCCTGAATAATAATAAATTGATTTATTTGTCAGACGAAGATGATTGTATACAAGATTTTCAAGTTTTTTCCCCCGGTCATCTGTAAACGATGCCGAGTTAACTGAAATAAGTCCATTATCGGCAGAATATATTTTACGGGGGTTGATCATCTGAGCTCTGGCAGAATAGCTGAAACAGGGAACAAAGTGAAACAGATATGACGATTCAAGATGTGAAAAATACTCCATAATAGTACTCGTGGAGGTTATACCTACAGCCTGTTTCAGTTTTGAACCGGTCACACGGTTACCTGTGTTCGATATTAGCCACAGAGCCAGCCTCTGCAAACCTTTTAAATCCCTTATCCCATACCTTACAACTATATCGCGGATAAGAATATCTTCAAAGAGGTCTGACAGAATTTCTTCTCTGCCGGAAGTCACATATTCAGGGAAACCTCCGGTATTCATGAATTTTATAAAGGAATCCACACCTGCTTCATTCTCTGATGCTTCAAGAAATTCTGACCAGGAGAACGGGGAAAGTTCAATATCGACATGACGCCCTGTAAGCTTGGTGCCTAGTTCCCGGCTCAATAAAGACGCATTTGATCCGGTAATAATAATCTTACATCCTTCGTCCAGCTTCAGACGTACATATCTTTCCCAGCCTTCAACCTCCTGGATTTCATCAAAAAACAGAATCCGGGAGCCAGTTTCATTTATTATATCGTCAAGGCGAAGGAAATCGCTATTGTCAAATCCATATAGCCTGTTATCGTCAAAGTTCATGCAGAAGGCATCCGGATACATCTTTTCAATAAGCTGAAGGAGAAGAGTGCTTTTACCACATCTTCGTATACCGGTTATAATGATGCAATGCCGGGAAGGTAATTGAAACCCGGAAATTAATTCCCGTGTGACTCCTGAATCAGAGTTTTGAAGAGTCTCTTTCTGGAGTTCCCATATCTTCTTTATGTCAGATTTCAGCAACATTGATCAGTGTTTGTTGCAAATATACAATATTGTTTGATAATAACAAACGTAAGTGTAGTTTACTATCAAACAATATTTAGATCTTATGTGTGAAAAAATATGGTGTATCCACCTTCCGACCCCTTCACCCCCTCTCCCCCTCTCGCCCTCTCGCCCTCCCTCCTTCACGTAAACTAATCTCATAATAACTGTCTGTAAACCTGTATAATGATAAAAAAAGGACACCCCCCAAGAGAGTGCCCTTTCCCAAATTAAAACCAACCTGATTATTTATGCGTCAGCATAAAATCCTTAATTGTGAGATTGCCGGGGAATATGTCAACATTTTCGTAACTTACAGTATCATAATCCTCTTTCGTTGCAAATACTGAATATTTTCCTGCAGGGAGTCCGATTATTGCGTAATGGCCGAGAGTGTCGGTGTAAGCTTCAGCCACGACTGTATCCTGAGCCACCCATACCTGTGCGTTGACGATCTTAACTTTGGAAGTGTCGCTCACCATACCCATTATCCTTCCTGCTGTTGAGTTGTTGACAGCCCTGATAACCGGCTTGAAATGGAAGCCGTTGATCCCGCGGGGATTATTAAAGCTGCCAATCATCAGGAATGACCTTGAAAGGTCGAAGTCGAGAAGCAACTCGGTTGTAAGTCCGCCGGTAACATGGAATTCAGGTCTGACAAAAATTTTAATGCCTGTCTGTTTGCCGCTGGGGACTTTCACGCTGTAGGTTTCACCATCTTTTATTTTGAGGCTGGCTTCTTCAACATAAAGTCTCATGAGGTTGTAGGTGCCTGCAGGTATTTCCATTGCAAGCAGCTCCTCAGTGACACCATTCCTGAGGTCAAGAAGGTCAAAAGTAACAGTGTCTTCCATGAGAACGATAAAAGGATAGCCGTCAGGGATGCCGTCACCGGCTTTTCTCAGTTCCACTTTTGTAATTGTTACAGTGGCTGATTCTATCATATCGACAGGGAAGGGTGCATCGGTTACCTTCACCACCAGATGACCGTTACCTGTCATGTCGGGGGAGGTCTTGTCACATGCCGAAAAAGCGCCTGCGAGAGCAATTGCAAATAGTGGGATGAACAGTTTTTTCATAATTGTATATTTTGATTTATTTGTTAGTCAAACTGTAAATATATTCTCCCGAAGATGAAATTCTGATGAAGAATTGAAATTATTTACCCCAAATCCCCTGAAGGGACTTAAGAAAAGAGGCTGTCTCATAAGTGATTGTATTCTCTTTGTGTAACTTTCTGATGTACTTTGTGATACTTTGTGGTTCAATGAATTATGATTTACCACGAAGAGACTCAAAGGACAGCACTAAGGATCACAAAGGACTTATAAAACAGTCTCTTTTTTAATGTTACCCTTAGGGGGAGAGGGGGTGTCAAAGATTTACCTGCGGCCGGTGCCTGCCGATGATCTTACGTTATTGCGCATCATTGTGGTTCCGCAGTTAGCAGGGTCCTGTATCCTGGCTCTTGCCCTTGCCATTGAGCCGCTTCCGCTCTGACGTGCGCTGTTCATCCTGGCCTGTGTCTGAGTCGGATTTTCAACACATGAACCATCCTGTAGTTTCAGCTGCTGACGGGCCTGGGTCCTTGTCTGAAGCAATGCCTGATCGCCGGTCTGAGTCTGTGTCTGAACTTTTGCAGGATCCTGAACCTGTGTCTGGGTCTGGGTCTGAGTACGGGTTTGTGTCTGGGTGCTCTGAGCCATGAGTCCTGCACTTACTATAAGTGCTACTGCCATTGTTAAAATCGTTCTTTTCATCGCTTTAAAATTTTAATTAATAATGATTCTTATGAAGCGAAAATAAGAGCGGAACAATGAAGAATTCATGAATTTTCAGAAAAAATAAAAGAAAATGTTGTTCCCTTTTCAATTTCTGATTCAACTTTTATTTCGATATTATGGAAATCGGCTATGGTTTTTGCTATGGCGAGTCCTATCCCTGTACCTTCACCGCTGTTTTTATCCCTTGCCCTGAACCGGGAGAAAAGATTTTGTTTCTGTTCTGAGGTAAGCCCTTTTCCGGTGTCGGAGATAGTGACAATGAATCTGTCATTCGGATGTGAGCAGGATACTGTCACTTTCCCTCCTGCCGGTGTATTCTTTATTGCATTATTCACAACATTATAGAACATGGAAAATATCAGCGACCTGTTTGCCTTACTGAAAATACAGTCCGATTCATAATTTCCGGAAAGATCTATTGAAGCGTCCTCGGCAACCGGCGTGAGTTCGGATATGATCTCATCAATGATTTCCCTGATCTTAAAGCTTTCTTCTTTCAGGTACTGGTTGCTCTCGATACGTGCAATAAGAAGAAGGGAGTTGACAAGGCTCTGAAGACGGTGAAGTGTACGGAGGGAATCTTCGATTTTTGAAGATACCTCAGGGTCGGTTTCATCCTTCATCATCAGGTTCTCGAGTTTGCTCCTCAGCACAGATATGGGCGTCATCAGTTCATGTGAGATGTTCACCGTAATGTCTTTCTCCTTCTGGAACATGTTGTTAAGATTCTCCATCACCTCACAGAGCGCATCGTCGAGCCGCCTGAAATCGGATGTTGAAGTTATCACCGGCCTGCGGTCGAAGAGTGAAGGATCGGGAATTCTTTTCAGCTTCTTCTTGATCTTTTCAAGAGGTAAAAGAATATACCTGGTATATTGTGTATCGGTAAGGAATGTGATGATTATTATTAAGAACAGGAAAGGGATAATCACCCTGATGATGTTTCTTTCGGTACGGTCAATGCTGGCAAGGCTTCTTCCGACCTCGAGAAGGTATTTCTGTCCGTCGATTTCAAAGGTATAGTTAAGGACCCTGTACTCAATCTCTTCATTGTCGATATCTCTGACAGTTTCTTCTATGAAATTAAAGTCTTCGTCAACAGATGTCATTTCGAGGCTTATGAATTCCTCTTTTATTATGTTGAAGCTGCCGAAGGAAGAGTCTGATGTTATGAAGGGTTCAATCCCGATATCGGAGATAAGAGATATGAACTGTTCCCGTTTCTGGATAAGATCTTCATCCACCTGCCTGAGGTTAATTCTTTCCATGATATAAGGCATGAAAACAAGGAACAAGGCTGTGAAGATCAGCTTTGAAATAAGGTTGAACAGTGAGAGCTTTGTCTGTAATCTAAGCATCTGGAAATCCGGTCAATCTTCCTCCTGCATGGTGTTTACCCTGTAGCCTACGCCTCTTACTGTTTCGAGCCAGGGTGTAGGTGCATGCAAATTAAGTTTTTTCCGGAGATTTTTGATATGTACGTCTATAAAATTGCTGTCGTACTGGTCGTCGAGGATATTACCCCATATATGTTCGTACAGTTGCTGGCGGTTCAGTACTTTTCCGCTGTTGAGCACCAGATAGGACAGGAGATCATATTCTTTTCTTGTAAGTTCCACCTCTTTACCCATGCACATTAGTCTCCGGGCCTGAACCTGCATCGTAAAATCGCCAAGAACAATATCAGGACTTGTGATGTTGAATTTTCTTCTTGCCACAGCATTGATACGAGAGAGCAGTTCAATGAGAGCAAAGGGTTTGGCAAGGTAGTCATCGGCACCCAGGTCGAGTCCTCTTACCTTGTCTTCTACCGCTCCCCGGGCTGTAAGTATAATGAAGGAAGCTTCGCTGTTCAGTTCTTTGGCTTCCTTCAGAAGATCGAGACCGTTGTAATCAGGCAGGCCAAGGTCGAGGAGGACGAAATCATAAAGGTTGATGGCAATTTTTTCAGAAGCTTCAGTTCCGGTATTTGCAATATCACACAGGAATTTTTCAGACTTCAGGAATTCTGCAATTTCCCTTGCCAGACTTTTCTCATCTTCAACAATAAGAACATTCATGGATATATATTAAAAGAATCTGATATAGCAGCTTAAGGTGAACACAAAACCCTTTGTGGCAGGATAATAGTCCTGGTCGAACATGGGAAGTATATATCCGGGCTCGGCTTCAATTGTCAGATTCTTCAGATTGAACGCAACAGGTAGTCCAAAGTCTATTTCCATAAGCCCGAATTTTGTGGATAGCACCGACGTGGTGTATGTTTGTGTTGTGGTCGTTGATCCTGTTGTAGATCCCGTCGTAGTTCCGCTTGTCGATCCGGTCCCGGAACCCTGTCCCGATCCGTTACCTGCTCCCTGACCATTTCCTGAAACGACCGGGTTATAAAAAGGATATGTTACAGTAACTACAGTATTTGTGTCAGTCTCAATGGTGGATACATTTCCGAATAAGAGGTTTACCCAGGGATCAAATGATAAATATGCTTTTTTATTAAAGAATGAAGGTGTTGCAAAGTACCTCGAATTCTTTAACTGGTAATACGAACTGCTCTGGTCCATGTACAACATTCCGGCAGATATTTTTGTATAGAGTATTCTCCAGTCTATCCCCAGGGTGGCATCGCCATACCAGAAGTTGTCGAAAAGAATTTCCCTGAGTGAGGGATTTACATGGTATCGTGAACCGCTGAGTGAAATGTCGAACCATGAGTTGAAGGTGTGACTGAAGCTCAGTGTTCCAGTGTAGAAGGCAGCGGGAGAATCCTGTCCTGCCAGGTGAATGGCAGCGAGGGTCAGGTACATGGAATTTTTATATCCGTATGAAAGAGCTGCATAGCCGTATGGCTGATCTTCTGAGATTGTTGATCCCAGGTAGACGAGGTTGTTCCCGTAACCTGCACCAGCGATAAGGGAGTGGATACCGGCTTCGGTTTTCTTGTCATTAACGGCTGAAACGGAAGATAATGAATCAGGCTGTGCGGCTGTCTCCTGCTGTGCATATAGCAGAGCAGCTGCACACATTGCTGTTATCAAAGTTCTTCCGTTCCTGAACATGGGATTTCTGAATGATGATTATCTGCCTCCCGGACGGCCTGCACCAGCCGGTTTCCCGACTCCTTTGGGTATATTCGAGCCTGCAGGACGGACAATATTCGGGCGTGCGCCTTTTGCCTTGCTCCAGTCAGGTCTGGCGCTCTTTACCTGCTTTACCTTTCCTGCACCTTTAGCTCCGGCGCTGGCTTTGGCGTTTGCATTCTGGTTGTTTCCCTGTCCCTGTTCAGCTCCCTGGTTCCTGGCCTGATTCTGATTCCTTTCCTGTACCTGTGTCTGAGCATTATCTTCAGATCCCGCATTTTGAGTGATCTTCTGAATGGTGTCACCAGGGATAGTTGTCACTGCCTGTGAAAAGCAGACGGTAGCCGAAAACGCAAGGAGAACAGTAAAAAACAATATTTTTAACTTCTTTTTCATGATTGCCCTACCTTTCTATATTTTTCTTTTATCTTTGTTAACCTGTTTATTATCAATCAATCTGAGCTGTTTCTATATCTCTTTAATCACAAAATTAGGGATTAAAGATGAAGAAAAGATGAAATCTGGCAAGAATCATACTATCGAAAAAATGTAACTTTACTCTAAAACACCGCGCCTATGACAGTCACCTGCGTTTATGTACATGTCAGGCCTGAGTATATTCAGGAATTTATAGATGCCACAACTGCAAATCACATCGAATCGGTCAGGGAGAAAGGTAACCTGCGTTTCGACTTCATTCAGCAGTCTGATGATCCCACAAGGTTCATGATCTATGAGGCTTATCAATCAGATGAGACCGCTGCAGCCCATAAGGGCACTGCGCATTATCTCAGGTGGAGAGATGCAGTGGCTGATATGATGGCAGAACCCCGTAAAGGAGTGAAATACAATATAATTCAACCTTCTGAAAAATAATAACATTGAATTCATTCAGCTTCTCATCACTGCCCAGAATATTTTTCGGTGCCGGAGAAACAGAAAAACTACCGGCTCTGATTAAAAATTTTGGCAGGCATATATTGCTGGTGACAGGGGCGGGTTCGTTCATCAAATCCGAAAAGGCAGCTTCCTTATTACGTAAATTCAGTGAAGAAGGGATAAGCCACAGGAGCGTAAGGATCGCAGGTGAACCTTCACCGGAGGATATTGACAAAAATGTCAGGCTTCTGAAGACTGAAAAGTTCAACTGTGTGGTGGGCATTGGTGGCGGCAGCGTACTCGACGCAGGAAAAGCATTGTCTGCAATGGCAGGAAGGGAAGATTCAGTCATTGAATTCCTTGAAGGTGCAGGAACAAAGGAACACCCCGGTACAAAGATCCCGTATATAGCAGTTCCGACAACATCAGGAACAGGCAGTGAGGCTACAAAGAATGCTGTACTCTCGAAGGTTGGTCCGGAAGGATTCAAAAGATCCCTTCGTCATGAAAATTTTGTACCGGATATAGCACTTGTCGATCCTGAGTTAACAGTCAGTTGCCCTCCGTCAATCACTGCAGCCAGTGGGATGGACTGCTTTACCCAGCTGTTGGAAGCTTATCTTTCTGTGAAATCAAATCCTTTCACCGATGCACTCGCTCTGGAAGGATTGAGAGCTGTCAGAACTTCACTTACCAGGGTCGTAAACAATGGCAGCGACATAGAAGCCAGATCAGGAATGTCGCTGGCAGCACTGATATCGGGGATATGTCTGGCCAATGCCGGCCTGGGTGTTGTGCATGGTTTTGCATCTTCCATAGGGGGAAGGTATGTCATTTCTCACGGCATAATATGCGGAAGCCTCATGGCTGCTTCCAATGAGATAACTGTCAGGAAGCTCAGAAAATCAGAAAGAGGAGACGCCGTATTGAAAAAATATGCTTTGCTGGGAAAGACATTCCTCTGTGTTGAAAACAAAAACGAACAATATCTTATTGATGGGTTTTTGGAATATCTCAGGAACCTTACTGATGAGTTGCATCTTCCCCCGCTCAGGGAAACAGGGGTGATCGGGTCTGACCTCAAAGCTATTGCAGAAAGTACGGATTGTAAGAATAATCCGGTAAAAATTGATCCCGGAGAATTACTGGAGATCCTTGAGATGAGATTCTGAATATTCGTAACTATTTTGGCTGTCCGTGCTTCTCCGGACCTCCGTTGAATAAGAAATAAGATAGACCTTGCAGGGAGTGGCACAGGACATCTGAGATGAGACAGCGTATTATCAACTTCAGAATGAGTGAAGCCTGGTTCCGGTAAATAAGAGTGAAATTATATCCGGTCTGCTTCCACGTACGAAGAAATATTTTAACGATTTTAAAAAATGTCGGGTTTGCGGAAAGATATTTTGGGAAGGATCACATTATGATTCAATGAAAAAGTATATTGATAAAGTATTATATTTACCTTAGTTAATAAGGTATAGAAAGTTGGCAGTAACCTGTTACCTGTAACCAGCATCTTGTTAATATTAACCAATAAAAATCATATGAAAACCAGACAAGCATTTATTCTGATTTTAGCAGTATTTCTGTTAATTATTTCACAATCAGCACAGTCGCAGCTTCCGAAGGAGAGTGAAGCCCAGAAGGTGCAAAGGATGAAATGGTGGACTGAAGCCCGTTTCGGGATGTTCATTCACTGGGGTCTTTACGCTCTTCCAGCTCGTCACGAATGGGTTAAGAACCGGGAGAGGATGACCAATGAACAGTACCAGAAGTACTTTGATAACTTCAACCCTGACCTCTATAATCCGAAAGAGTGGGCACGTATGGCAAAAGATGCAGGTATGAAATATGTGGTGCTGACGGCAAAGCACCACGAAGGATTTTGTCTCTTCGATTCTAAATACACTGATTATAAGTCGACAAATACACCCTGTGGCAAAGATCTTATCAGGGAATACGTGGAAGCTTTCAGAGCTGAAGGCCTGAAGGTGGGATTCTACTATTCGCTAATAGACTGGCATCATCCCGACTATACCATCGACAGCAGACATCCGCAGAGGACTGATGATGATGCCGAATATGCCAGGATGAACAGGGGGAAGGATATGAACAAGTACAGGGAGTATATGAAGAACCAGGTCAGGGAGCTGCTTACCAACTATGGTGAGATAAGCATTATCTGGTTTGATTTTTCATTTCCGGGGAAGAACGGCAAGGGACGGGATGACTGGGATTCGGAGAACCTTCTTAAGCTTGCCAGGTCACTGCAGCCGGGGATTATTGTTGATGACCGGCTTGATCTTAAAGATGTCGAAGGAGGATGGGATTTCACAACACCTGAACAGTATAAAGTTGAAAAATGGCCTGAGTATAACGGGAAGAAGATCCCGTGGGAGACCTGTCAGACTTTTTCTGGATCGTGGGGTTATTACCGTGACGAGACTACCTGGAAGAGTCCTGAACAGCTTCTCGAGCTTCTCATTGAATCAGTCAGCAAAGGGGGTAATCTCTTACTGAATGTCGGTCCGACTGCAAGGGGTACATTTGACTACAGGGCTCAGGAGCGGCTGAAGGCAATGGGTGAGTGGATGGCAGTCAACAGCCGGTCGGTTTACGGTTGTACAGAAGCACCTGCAGGGATGTATGCACCGCCCAATACGCTTCTGACCTACAATCCGGTGACGAAAAGGCTCTATATACATCTCCTGGTATGGCCTATGGGCAGGCTAGACCTGAAGAACATGGCTGACAAGGTTCAATACATCCAGTTGCTTAATGATGCCTCAGAAGTAAGGTTTACAACCGGAAGGGATGCTGCGGCCAATGACCTTCAGCTTACCCTCCCGGTACTGAAGCCCCCTGTGGAAATACCGGTGCTGGAGGTATTGCTTAAGTAGGAAGAAGTTGCTGGTTGCTGGTTACTAGTTGCTGGTTACTAGTTGCTGGTTACTAGTTGCTGGTTGCTGGTTGCTGGTTACTAGTTGCTGGTTGCTGGTTGCGACTACTCAAGGCTTCCCACAGTTTTTTCAACTTCGTGAAGTATTTCACACGACCTCACCAGTTCTCTCATCTTGGTGTGGTCGGGGTATAGCGGGCGGTCGATATCGAGGAATTCGACGTATTTTCTGATAACGTCCTTTGCTGTCTGCACGCCCGTACCGAATTTATATTCATCTTTCCTGAAATCGAGAGCCTGGGCGGCAGCCATGAATTCTATCCCCAGGATTCCGTAAGCAGCTTCAAGGATCTGGTTGTTTTTGATGGCTGTGTTCATACCCATAGAGACAAAATCTTCCTGGTCGGCAGCAGCAGGTATCGACTGAATTGATGCAGGCATTGACAGTATCCTTTGTTCGACGATCAGCATATCGGCAGTATACTGGCTTAGCATCAGTCCGGAGAACATGCCGGCGCCTTTAGTGAGGAAGTCTGGCAGGCCAACGCTGAGGGCCGGGTTGTTAAGGCGGTTCATTCTTCTTTCCGACATCACGCTGACCATTGTGATACATGCTCCGGCCATGTCCATTGGCACACTTACCGGTGTTCCCTGGAAGTTGGCTCCTGAGAGTGTAAGGTTTTTGTCGGGGAAGAAGATCGGGTTGTCGCCCACACCGTTGAGTTCGGTTTCCACCTGGCTTCTTGCGTATGCCAGCATGTCGTGAGCTGACCCTATGACCTGTGGTGTTGATCTCATAGAATAGGCATCCTGCACTTTTGATTTAACCTTGCCTTCCTTAAGGTCACCTCCTGAGATACATTTGTTGATTGCATTGGCGCTTCTGACTGCCCCTTTGAAGCCTCTTACCTCGTGCAGGAGGGGAGTATAGGGTTTCATGTTTGCCTTGAGGGCTTCGAGCGACATTGATGCAGCTATTTCAGCCTGTTTGAGCCAGTTATTTGCATCCACGAGCCAGATTGCGCTCATGGCGGTAAGGACGTTGGAGCCGTTTATTGTTGCCAGACCGTCGCGGGCCTGAAGTCCGGGTATCGGGATTCCTGCTTTTTCGAGGGCTGTTTTACCATCTAGAAGTTCTCCTTTGAACCAGGCCTGGCCTTCGCCCATCATCAGGAGGGCTATCTGTGACATTGGTGCAAGGTCGCCTGATGCGCCTACGGATCCTTTCTGGCAGATATAGGGTGTGACTCCCCTGTTGAGCATTTCGATAAGAGTTTCGGTAATTTCTATCCTGTTGCCGGAGTTTCCGTGGGCGTGAACGTTTATTCTTCCGAGCATGGCGGCGCGGGTTATTTCTATGGAAGCGGGTTCGCCTATACCTGCGGCATGGTTATATACGAGATAGCGCTGGAAGTCTTTTATCTGGTCGTCGTTGAGGACTATTTCGGAGAATTCTCCGATACCGGTGTTAACGCCGTACATTATTTCGTGGGCTACGATTTTTTTCTCGAGCATGGCGCGGCATTCATGAATTCTTTTACGGGCGTCGGGGTGGAGTTCCACTTTTTGTCCATGGCGGGCTACGTTAACGACGTCGTAGATAGAAAGGTTTGAGCCGGTTATGATAAGGTTTTCCATATTGTTTTAGTTTGAAAAGTTTAACTCTTGAAATTTGTGACACTGTGAATATCAGGTCATTGTGATGATTTAAAGATTGTCTTCTTTGATATTTTTTCTCTGATGATATTCAGTCTCTGATGATACTTATTCTCCGCTGATAATTATTCTCTCCTGATAATTATTCTCAAATGATATTGTTCTTCCGATGAGAATTAATATCAAATGAGAATCATTCTCTTTTAAGAATGAATCCAAAAAACGAAAATGACCTGATATATCAGGGAAAACCGGAACCGCTAGCGACAAAGCCCCGAACGATTGATCTTGATCTTGTATTCCAATACCCAGCTGTGATACATAGCCGCTGATTATTACACAAATATATTACAAATTATCAGGATTACAAAACACCTT
>DAIOVL010000041.1:0-8228 GCA_036759025.1 Bacteroidales bacterium | reverse complement strand
ATCGTAACTTACATCCCGTAAATCTTCTCCATCATGAAAAAATTATCTGTTATCTTCCTGCTTTTCCTGACATCATCAACATTGGCCCTGATGTCACAGTCAGCCGATAAAAACTCTCTCGAAAAAGGTGTCAACTTCCTCGGAACAAATACTTATTCTGCTGAAGATGATGCCAGAATACTTGAACTTTACAAAAACCTCCGTGTTGCCGATGTCTCAGATGGTCTCGACATGGCCGGACTACCGGGAACAGGTCTGGTAATACCTGAAATACATGCCTGCTGGACCGATCCGGTCAATTTCCGGCATGTTATCCGGGGTATTGCCGTTACCGTCAGGTATGTCCCAACACAAAAACCCGCTCTGCCAGCCCCCGGAGAGGATTTTGCAAAGTGGGAAGGCAACTTTTATAACTCATATTCAAGTGAGGCCTTTACTCCATTGATAAGAAAAGGAACTGTTGTTGTCATCGATGATGTAGAAGACCGCGACATAGGTTCGATAGGATCAAATAACATCCTTAACTGGTTCCGGCTGGGAGCTGCCGGCGTCGTAACTGACGCAGGAGCACGCGATACAGATGAGGTTGAACTGGAAGGAGTTCCTCTCTACCTGAGGAAAAAAGGACGGGGTATACGTCCGGGACGTAACGAACTGGAATCTGTAAACCGGCCCGTTACAATAGGCGGTGTGCTGGTGTGCCCCGGCGATGTGGTCGTTGCCGACGGCGACGGTGTGGTGGTCGTCCCCAGGTATGTGGCCGAACAGGTGGCAAAATATGCAAACAAAATACTGTTAAAAGACAAGGCAGGGAGAAGAGGACTCTATGAAAACCTTGGAAGACCCCTTGATAATACCGTGAGGTGAGAAGAAGAAAAAAGTGAGTGGGGGAAGGGGAGAGTGGGAGAATTTCCGACCTGCAAGACCGCAAGACCGCAAGACCGCAAGACCGCAAGACTAAATATGTACCGATCATCACAGATACTGATCCTGTTTATTTTTAATGTTTTGTCGCTGAACGGAACCCCCGATACTATTCCGGCAAAGTACATAGGTGCCAGGATAAACTACGGTTTTATAATACCTCATTCTGCTGCCATCGAGGCCATATCGCATACAAAGCCATATGGTTTTGAGATAAGTTATAATACGCTTCATACCTCATTCACAAAATGGAAGGTCTTCAATGCCTACTGGAATTCAGGATTTCAGGCAGGTTATTTCAATTATCAGAATCCTGAGGTGACAGGAAGTGCATATCTGTTTACCCTTTTTTCTGAACCGGTTATGGCCTTTTCCAACCGGTTTCAGCTTACAATAAGAACAGGAGCCGGACTATCTTATCATACAAAAATCTATGATGAAACTGATAATCCGACAAATTTTTTCTTCGGCTCCAGACTTAACTTCCCGCTGTATGTTGCCATGAGACTCAAATACCGTGTGGGTGAAAAAACCTTCCTGACACTGGCCGGGAATTATAACCATATCTCCAACGGAGGATTCAAACAACCAAATAAGGGTATGAATTTTCCGACTCTCTCTGCCGGAGCTGAATATTTTCCGGAAGGGATTCCCCGGCTTGAAAGGAAATATTTTTCCCATAACAGGATGCCTGCAAAAGGGCTCTCATGCATCGTACAGTTTCTTGCCACTGCCAGAGTGCTTGAAAAAACTGACGAACTCCCTGAAAAAAGGGTAATTGCCTATGGCTTTCACTCAAGGATAGCCAAACAGCTTACCTCTTTCTATGCACTCAATGTTGGTTCTGAAATAATAATGGATCATTACATCAGGGAGACAATTGAGAGAGACAGCTCTGACCTCGATTTTAAACGTCTTGCTCTTACCGCCGGTCAGGATTTTACCTTTGGGAAGGTGTCTTTTACGCAATATTTCGGATTCTATGTATACTCTCCGTTTAAAGCCAGAAATGAAATCTATCAGAAATATGAGCTTTCATACAGGATTAACAGGAACATGATGGCAGGGGTATTCCTCAAAGCACACCTCCAGGTAGCAGAATTATCGGGATTTACGGTGAGCTGGGTGACAGACTGGGGAAAAAAGAATAAATAAATTTATGAGCCTGAAATGATTAATAAAACTATCTTTAAAAACAAAATTTAAATACGATAAACCATGATCAAAGAAATAACACTGCAGGAGCTGGACACAGCAGTATTCATAGAAGAAAAAGTTAAAGAGATAAGAGCTGTCGCAGGCGAGGGGATAGCAATCAATGCACTTTCGGGAGGAGTCGATTCCTCGGCTGTGACTATACTGGGACACAGGGCCCTGGGCAGTCAGCTCAGAACTGTTTTCATTCAGAACGGTCTTATGCGTGAAGGTGAAGCTGAACAGGTTGCTGGCTTCTTCCATGATCTGGGAGTTGATATCGAAATTATCGATGCCCGTCATGAATTCCTTGAAGCATTGAAAGGTATCACCGATCCGGAGCTGAAACGTGAAGCGATAACACAGACCTTCTATAAAAAGGTTTTCGGAAGGATCGTGAAGGAAAGCGGGGCAAGATTCCTTCTTCAGGGGACCATCCTGACCGACGTTGACGAGACAGTAGCAGGTATAAAACGCCAGCATAATGTTTTTGCTCAACTGGGTATTGACCCTCAGGAGGAATTCGGATACCAGATCATTGAACCGCTCATTCAGTTGCGCAAAGACGGAGTCAGAACCGTCGGCAAGGCACTGGGACTGCCTGAAGACCTGTTTGCACGGATACCTTTCCCCGGTCCTGCACTTGCAGCCAGAATAATAGGTGAAGTGACAGGGGAAAAACTCGATATCGTCCGTAAAGCTACTTCTGTAGTCGAAAAACTGCTTTGCGGAAGGGGAGCCTTCCAGTATATGGCCATACTTCATGAAGACCGTGTGACGGGTATGCGGGACGGAAAGAGAGATTTTGGCAGACAGATTGAAGTTCGCTGCTGGGACAGTGTCGATGCCAGAACAGCAACTCCGACAAACCTGCCTTTTGAACTGCTGCAGAAACTTGCAGCTGAAATTATCGATAAAGTGCCCGGTGTGGTAAGCGTCACATATAACATAGCCACAAAACCGCCATCAACTATTGAAGCAGTCTGACAGTTAGGCCCTTACGCCGTCTATTTTATCTGAATCCTTCGTGCAGTGGTTACTATAGTACCTTTTCTCCACTCGAAGGTACTTCCCGAATTAAGTAAAACATCGTATGATCCCGGAGGACAGGCTGAAGATTGACCTATCCCTTCACAGCGGGCCAGTTCAAGATTCCTCGACGGCATGGCAGTACCCTTATGCCTGTCAGCTGTCCCCGCCGGATATAAATGTATTGACTTAACATTGCGGTTGGTCCCTGCATATTCTACGATACCGGCATTGAGGTTTGTTGTGATGGTGTATGTTACATTCGGCTTCATGACGAAATTAAGAAGCCAGATATTTTGGTTTTTAGGACTTTCTCCAAGAGTCAGAAGAATGTCGTAGGTTCCGGGTTTGATCTTTCCGTTCCTGCCTTTGATTTCAGCAGGATTGATGACATTGCTGTGATTACCCGGACTGTAAAATGAAGGCGTTCCACATGTGGGATTGGTCTCTGAGTTGCCTTTATATCTTTCAACCCTGGAGGAGAAAGCAGCCATTCCGTTCAGACTGCCCGGAGTCTCATCGATGAAAAACTGGAAGTCGTAAATTATTATTGAAACAATTGTCCTGGACTGTGGTTTTATGACAACATTGTCGATATCGAGACTGAGATTACCCGGGGGATTACCGGAAAGTTTAAAATTCACTTTCATTGAGTAGGTTCCGGGTTTTGCACCCTGTACTTTCATTTCTTTACCTGAACTGTAAAGCTTGAATGACGAACCGGTCGTAAGTTCGCCGAGAGTTCTGACACTTAAAGCCAGCGGCAGATCGCCGGATTTAAGGGTCTCGTAACTCTGAGAAACCCAAACATGGTTCCAGCATTGTTCCATTTTAATGGAAACGCCGTTATCAAGTTTCCGGGTGTAAGTGGATACACTCTGAGCTTGTAATGATACGATCATTAAAGCATTGAGGAATAATAAGATAATGACCTTTTTCATTTCCCGGGATATTAAATATTTCAAAGATTCTATCAAATTTACACCAAACTATTGAGAGAATAATTTAAAAATTGTTAAAAGAAATGCCTGTTCAGGCAGCATCACTTTCCTTTCGAACTGCAGCAGCAAACAATTACAGATCAATGTCTTTTTCCGATATTTACACTATGAAACCGACACAATAACACGTCGTAAATAGCATGAAATACCATATTCTCAACACAACCCGCAACTAGCAACACTCCTCCGCCGAGGCTACGGAGTGCAAAGCCAGCAACTTTTAGCCGCCGTAGCTTCAGCAAAGGTGGCCAGCCCCCCTTCTTTTAATTCCTTTTTATTTTAATCCAGTTTCTATTTTCTTTAAGTTTGTATTCATATTAAAAGGATTGTCATGTGTTTTTCAGCAGGAGCAAGTTTTGCAGGTGGAGTCATCCTGGCCGGGACAGGTTTTGCAACCATTCAGCAGACCGTCAGACCTTCCCGGATGTTATTCGCGTCAATCCCCTTCCTGTTTGGACTTCAGCAGTTCTCTGAAGGTATTATTTGGCTGATTCTCAGATCGGGTGGCAATGATGTTATACTTAAGGCATCCACGATCTTCTTCCTGATCATGGCACTGCTGGTGTGGCCTGTAATGATGCCACTAGCAACATTGATGATTGAGCCGTACAGGATCAGGAGGAAATTGCTGACGTTTTTATTGGCGGCGGGTATCATCGTCACTCTCTATTACGCATACTGCATGATCTTCTACGACTTTTATCCGGTAATAGAAAAACACCATATAAGATATATTGGCGAATGGCCCAGGAAACTTCGGGATCCTGTGTTTGCACTGTATGCTTTTGCGACCATTCCACCTCTTTTTATATCAAGCTTACGGAGAATGTGGATTATGGGTGTTCTTATCCTTGTCTCTGTAATTGTCTCCGGCATATTTTTTAGGGTTTACCTGACTTCAGTGTGGTGCTTTTTTGCAGCCCTGATAAGCGTAGTAATTTATTTAATACTACGGGTTGAAAACAGAGCCTCTACGGCCGGGTGACGTATTTTCCGGGAAGGGTCTTAGGTTTAAGGTTTAAAGGTTTAAGGTTTAGGGAAACACTTACGCTTTCACGCCAGACCTTCGCCAGGGCTACGGCTTGTAAAGCCTCTCGCCCTCTCAGATATATCTCACCCTGACAGTGATTTTTTTCTTCTGTCCTTTTTCAAGGAGAAATTTGAAGTTGTCAAATTTCGGTTTTGTAAACCCTGTTGCATAATAATCAGAAAATCCGAATCCCTCTCTTGGGATCCCCAGGAAATTATATTCCATTTTGTTGTTCATGTTCTCATCGTCAAGAAGGGTGATACCCCATATTCCCGGATCGAGACTGAAGCTTACCTTCATCGATCCGTCGGTGATCTCCTTCTTTTTAAAGCTGATGCTCAGGAAAGCTTCTTCCTTCTGAAAAGTCTCGTCGTCTTTGAAGATTCCGAAAACGACCTGTCCGTCAGCGTTCCTTATTCCAGTAACCGTAACTTCAATTTCCTGTGCTTGCTGAGAATTATTGAACAGGATGGTCAGAACAAAAAATATGGCGGGAATAAGTTTCATGATATTTTTGATTCAGCTAAAGATAACGAAAAAATTCCTGTGTTCAGTTAATTGTAATTTCGCCCGGAAACGGTGCTTAATATTTTAATATTGCTTATGTTTAAGATAATTCATTATGTCTTATTATATTTGGATACCTAATTAAGCCTTAAGACATACATATTAATATGCCTGTCAGGAAATATACTCAAAACGGATTCTGGTCATTTCTCTTGTTTCTGCCGGTGCTGGCTTTCTGTTTAGGCATGCTTATCAAGCACGGTTTCGAAGAACCCGTTGTGGTCATCATTTTTACGTTTATTATTCTGACCCTGATCGTTTGCATCCTTACCTTTTTCAGACTCACGATAATTCTGGATGACACCAATCTCACCTTTTCCATGGGAATAGGACTTATTAGGAAGACTTTTCCCCTGTCAGATATAGAATCGTGCAAGCCTGTAAGAAATTCAAGGATGACTGGTATGGGAATACATCTTACATCCTCAGGATGGCTATATAACGTATCAGGAAGGGATGCGATCGAACTGACATTTAAAAGCAGCAGGAACAGGATAAGGATCGGCACCGACAAGCCGGAGGAGATCATTAAAGTGCTTGAAGAGAGCATTAACGGCAGTATGGCCGGTTCGTATTATGAGAAGGGAGGCCATGGGGGCTTGTACCTTATCCTGATTCTGGTTGCAGCTTCAATATTTCTTCCCCTTATGCTTGTTATACCAATGAGCCAGGACCCTGATGTGGCTTTTACCGATTCAGGAATGACAATAACCGGTATGTACGGTCTGAACCTGGACTTCACTGATATCACCTTTTCCGACACCATGCAGAAGATGCCTGTTCTGAAGTCAAGGACCAATGGTTATGCTTCAGCAAGAATGCTGAAAGGACATTTCAGACTGCAGGATCATTCAAAAGCTATCTTGTTCATTTACAGGGACAGGCCTCCATATATACATCTCAGGACATCCGCCAGGACTATCTATCTCAATTTTGAAAATCCATCCCGTACCAGAGAGGTTTTCGATGCCATAACGGAGAAAATAAAGTGATTCAGGACACAGCCGTCACTCTTCATGTGCCTGCAGCTGGCTGGTCACATATCTACTTCAATCCCATCTTCCTGGCAATGGCTTCCGGTATCGCATTCCTGTTTACCATTATGTTGGTGGTTCTCAAAGCTACATAAGCTTTTGATACAAACAGGAAGCCTTCATATTTACCTGTTATTCCCCATGAGTTTTTTACCTTATAGAAGGTATTTCCTGCCTGATCGGCTGCAATACCCACAATGTGCATACCATGGTCGTCGGTGGTGGAATAGTTGTCGAATTCGGCCTGACGGAGTTCCTGGGTGATGATCTTCTCTTTCTGCGGGCCGCTGAATACTTTCGTTGCTTCTTCTGTGGTCATTTCCGTCCAGTTTTTCTCCGGAACTATTGCCACACCTTCTTTCATCGAAAACCCCCTGTCGCTCATATCACTTGCCCATCCGACAGTATAGCCTTTATTCAGCGAGTTATCAATAATTTGCATCATATCTTCGAGAGGCACATTATGAAAGAGTCCGGCCGCCCAGTTGTCGGGAAGCTCCAGCAGACATTCCTGGTAGAAGGGATGATGGGTGAAGGATGTTATCACAATATAGTCGTCGGGTTTGAGACCCAGTTCATTCAAAAAGCTGGCCGGTGTGTAATTCCTGCCGTCAACGGTAAAGGAAGCCGGTTCCTTTCCAAGGTAGGCATCGAGTATTCCGTTTATTCCCGGCAGCCAGGCTGTCGACAGCTTTGATCGTTTGATAAGAGCATCCATATACCCTCTGAGAACAGCATCCATTTCACCGTGATTATGGTTTTTCTCACCGTAGTTGAGACCGCCGTACACTTCTTCAGGGACGAGTCCGGATTCTTTCATGCCTGAAATAACATCACCGTATTCGCTGCCTCCTGCAAATGTCGAGCTTCCATGCATCCGAGCATACATAAGTGCCTTCTTTTCATAGGTGTTACGGACGATAAACATCTCAGAAAGGTCATATTGTTTTTTTCCGAGACGCAGAAGCTCTGATTCAAGCATAGATATACCGGAAAAACACCAGCATGTTGACGTCGAACTCTGGTTTTTCACAGGGGTGTGTGCCATCTCCTTCTTAATAGTAAACACGTAACCGGTTTGCTGGCTGAAAAGAGTAGTTCCTGCAAAGAGGATTGCTATAACCAGGCTGATTATTTTATTCATGATTCAGGATTATTTGTGAAGTACTTTTTAATTCTCAAATGTAACGATTTAGGTAAAAATGTGGTGCATATATTCTTAATAGTTAAAAAATGACACTATCAGAAGATCCTGGTGCCGAAGATGAACTTGTCACTCCACCACGGATCGTCAAGTGATGTTATGGTGACACCTTTTGATGTTGAAGCGTGGATGAACCGGTTGTTGCCTGTGCAGATACCGGTATGGGTAATGAAATTCTTCGTCTGATATGATCTGATAAAGAATACGAGATCACCTTTTTTCAGGTCAGCTTTATCTTTAACCAT
>DAIOVL010000040.1:10073-20794 GCA_036759025.1 Bacteroidales bacterium | reverse complement strand
GTCCAAAGGTGGTTTATTGCCGGTGCAGCTTATTAAAAGCATATTAATAAGTAGTAATCTAATGTATCGTTGGTCCAGCGATTTCATCTTAATTTAAATTAAAACGCAATAGTATTTTTTATCATCTTAATCAAATTAAATAAAGATAAGTTTACCGGTGTAAGTTAGTAAATCACTATGAGCCAGTTATAAGCAAAAACAGGCAAAAACAGGCAAAAATGTGCAGAAATCGACAAAAATGGGAAAATTCAGGAAGGCAGATTAGAATAGGTCGCCACTCTGAATTTTTTTTGTTATATGTGGCCGTTAAGCTCAGGGAGAAGGTCTCAAGGCTCCTGCCTTCGTTACCACCTTCACTTCGTTTCGGTGGTCAAAGAAAACTTCGGACTTAACTCCCGAATCCCAGGGGCTTAGTCCAACGAAGTCGGTGGGCAAAGCAGGGAGCAGACGAAGGACTCAGAGCTTGTCCCGATTTACCGGGAAACAAATTAGCAAAGTCCGTGTTATTTGCTTTTCTGTTTAAAAATTTGTCACCGGATTGAAATATTAATTTTTCCCCCGAGTCCTTGCTCAATTAGCCTATAAAGAGTAGATAACTGAATGTCAGAATGTCCGTTTTCCATCCTTGAGATGAAACTCTTTCGAATCCCGGTGCACTATGCAAGTTCCTCCTGAGTCATTTTAGCTTGTTTTTGTTCCTCCTTAATAATTTCTATTTTCTCTGTCAGCAGCATAACTTAATGCGGCAAGTATATCGGTTTCATTAAGCTCATCCAAATCTCTGAGTATCTGATCTATTGTCATTCCGGAAGCCAGCCACCCAGGAATATCACCAACAGTTATTCTCATACCCCTGATACAGGGTTATCCACTTCGCTTTCCTGATAAACGTTTTAGTATAATACTTTGTATCAACCTGATCATTTTGAGCAGGGGTGCGATAACCAAAGCAAGTTAGGAAATATACAAGCATGTTTACTAAATGCACTCATGTACTTATCTTGGATAACATAATATTCTCATTTTTTAAGTTTTACAAAAAATATTACAGGATTAGAATTTTCAGATATCTCTTCAATTTTACCTGTAATCTCAAATCCTTCTTTTACGAAATACATTATTCCATTATTCAAATCCAGCGGTTTTAATCTGACTTTACCACTACCGTAAAAATCATCGGTGATACTGGTTACGTGAAAGGAATCTTCAGAGAGTTTATCATAACAAAACAGAAACTGCTTTGAATTATACCTGTATACTGAGAACAGATATCTTCTGGTCATATAAATGTTTTCGATATAAACTTGTTTTTTACCTGATTGTGATAGCCCTACACTTCCAAAATCCAGTTTTACCAAAGGGACAAGTCTGTCTCCTTTAAATGAATAAATTGTGTCTCTGACAACTTGTTCGGGAAGCATTACGGGATAATAAATAAACTGAGACTTCACAAGATTTGTGATATAGTATGGATTTGAATGAATTGTCCCAGCAGGGGCATCGAGAAATACTTTTTTGATTTGAATTGTATCAATGAGAGATCCGTCACATTCGTATCTTATCAAATGTGTGATATTAATAAACCTATTATCTACTGAAACACTTGCATGACAGGTTGATATTACCCAAAGAGTATCTTGAACTACAGTTAGAAATTCCGGCATAGCATCCTGTTTAATAACATTAACAAGTTCACCTGTATAGCTAAAACAGAGTATTTTTTTGTAAGATGCCAAAAAAAGTCTTTTATTCTTTCTATCAAGCGCAATATCATAAATTGAAAGAAATTCTGACGGCCCCCTTCCCTGAGATCCGATTTGCCGGATAAATTTGCCGGAAACTGCAAATTCAAGAACTCGCTTACCCGCATCATTTATAAATATGAATTCATCAGTGGATTCAATTTCGTTTATGCTTGTAATGAGAGAGGAGTCTTTTGTTTCAAGAACCTTTTTTTCAATCTTTATTGCGATCATTGATAACAAGATTGAATCAGATTTTTCAGGATATACATTAATTATTTCAAGTTTCTTTTCTTCCTTATTTAAACATGACGAGAAAAGAACGAAACATATAAGCAACACAGTAGTAATTTTCATGTGAAATAATATTATTATACTATTGAAAAATAAGTGGTTCACATAGCTTGTCCCGATTTATCGGGAGAACCCACATGAATTTATATTTTTTAATGTTTGTTTGTGATCTTGTATAATGCGGGTTTTAAATCACTTAATTTATCTGAGTTTTACAAGGAAAATTATTGGATTCTTTTTTTCAGGTTTAGAAAGCTCACTACCCTCAATAACAGAAGGTTGCTTGATAAAATAAAAGTAATCTTCTCTGTTAGTTTGGTTTATTGATAAAAAGCCAGTATTATAGAAATCATCTTCCAGACCAGAAGTCAGTTCATTATTCTGGTAGTGATACTTTATATTGTAAGATTTACCTGTCTCTATATTATACAGGAAATCAAATGAATCATTCCCGATCCAATAATTGTTCCTAAAATATTTACCGGTCATTAATTGATTTAGTCCCAGGTTAATAGATGAGGCAGGAAGATTTTTAAATTCTATTGAATAAGTCGGGACAAGCTTCTTTTGGTTTACCATATAGAGCGTACGATCTAGTCCAACTGAAATGAATAATTCATTTTTATAAGTAGATAGATTTGCCAAATAAAAAACCGCGCTACTACTCATATTTGTTTCACTTATAAAATTCTTTAATAAGACCTGATTCTTACCATTCAGATCCATACAAATAAAGTTATTGCTGGTAATACCATCTTTATGGCTGTATGTTGTCCCCCAGATTTGGTTTCGATAAATATATTCCTGTACAGCTCTTACTCCCGGTTTTCTTCCATTTGCATTATAAAAGGTTAACAATTGGCCATTTTTTTCATATGCTCTGTTGCCATCCTGATAAACCAGATAAATAACGCCAGTGGTATTATCATACTTCATATCATATATTCTCAGAAATTCTTTAGATTTCAAATCTCTTTCACCAATCTGTCCTAAATAATTCCCTGAAAAATCAAATTTCATAACCCTGGAGTAAACAAATCCGTTCTCCTGATAGAGCTCAAACAATAGAATATTGTTATCTGCCAGAAAAACCTTATCTATATTGTGAAAGACAAATTCGTCTGTTTTAAGACAAATTGCAATTACAGTATCTGCTAATTCCGAAATCTTTAAACGATCCTGCCTTTCTACATCAATTATAATCTTCTTTGGACCAATGCCCTGTAGAATAATAAATACGGATAATAGAAATAGTAGCTTCATTCTTTTCTATCAAGAAAGGAGTGCAACCAAGGATTTTGGTTGCACCATAAATATTTAATAATCAGCAATACCATTGAGGACACCCGTCTCCCATACAGGTGACTCCCTGAGAACCACAATACTGACTGTAAATTTGTAATGCTTCAGATATATTATGGGCCCATACCGGAGTGCATGCTCCATAAAATCCCTCGCACGTTCCACATGTGCAATAGAAGCATTCTTCATCCTCCTCTCCGCCTTTCAGCATGAGAAGCTCTTCATTACTGAGAATCAGTCTGTTCTGTATTCGTAGCACACCCAGTTTTTTCATAATTCTAACTGAATTGATTAAAGATTGATCACTTCCTGGTATATCCTTTCACAGGCAATAACCGTAGTTACAGAAAATGTTTATCTTCGCATCGATACACCTCCTTTCTTTTAAGGAAAGGTCCGGGCGGAGGGCTGTGGGTTCAGAGCTCAGGGCTCAGGGCTCCCACCTTCGTCCCGGTAAACCGGGACTACGGCGGGCAAAGCAGTGAAAGCCTCCTGCCCTTTTCTTTCAGTTTTTAAATCGTCATATACTTGAATTTTATTTCGGTTGATATTCCTTGATTAGTATCATCCTGTTTATATTTAGCAGGAAGGTGATTATCACAGCTAATTTAGTAAATCACTATGAGCCAGTTATAAGCAAAAACAGGCAAAAACAGACAAAAATGTGCAGAAATCGACCAAAATGGGAAAATTCAGGAAGGCCGATTAGAATAGGCCGCTACTCTGAAGGTCAAAGAATGATTTTACTGCAAAGCAATATATTGGTAAAATGGATTCCGGAAACCGATAGGAAGAAAGGAGACCTGTAAAACAATAATCCTGGCCTTTTATGGTAAATATACTTCAGTAATGAACTATGATAGTCCCTGACTTTGCCATTATATTTTATACCTTTGCATATATGATCATAGAAGAACATATATCTAAAAACAAAAATGATTTTCTATTACTTTGTAGAAGTAACGGGGTCAGATATTTGTATGCTTTCGGATCTTCGGTGACAAAAAACTTTGATCCTCATAAAAGCGATATCGATCTTTTAGTGGAAGTAGACTCAAAAGATCCGATTGAACGAGGTGAAAGACTGCATGACTTGTGGGACAAGTTTGAAATATTTTTTAATCGCCGGGTGGATCTCCTTACTGAATCATCTATCCATAATTCATTCCTTAAGAAAAACATCGACTCGACAAAGATTCTTATTTATGACGGATCAAGGCAAAAAATACTTATCTGATATCCTGAGAGCAATTGAGCAATAATCTGGGCCATCCTGAAAAAATATCTCGAACCCCTGAAGGGCGAGATAATTAAGAAATTAAAAGAGTAAACTATTCACTTATCCTCCTTCTTCTGTCATTTTAATCATATTTAGCAGGGACTAAATATCTACGACAAATCAGTAAATCACTATGAGTCAGCCGTTAGAAAAAACAGGCAAAAACAGACAAAAATTGGAAAATTCAGGAAGGCCGATTAGAATAAGCCGCTGCTTTGAAGCTCAAGAATTATTTTTCCAGAAGAGTTTACATGCCGCAGGGCTGTGAGGGCATGAGGGGTGGAAGCGGAGTCCCTGGAATAAGTCTGTTCAAGAAAGTAGGTCAAAGCGTCTCTTCTCTGTTTTTACTGACCGGTTTTAATTATTTAATTTTTTCTGCATCTTCAGTGAATTCTTTCCAGGAAATTATCTTTATATTTTTAATACTGTTTGACTCATTACCTGTATAAATAACTGTCTTTTTTATCCTTTTTCCCATATTTTCCTCCGGGAAAAGAAGCAGATTTCTGATGTAATCCTGATTATATGTCTGACCTGCCTTTATCTCCAAAGCTGTTATCTCTCCCCTCTCATGTTCTATTATGCAGTCAATCTCTGCTCCATTGCTTTCACGCCAGTAATACACTGAAGGCCGTTTACCGTTATGAGCCTGCGATTTAATAATCTCGCTGATTATAAGATTCTCAAATAATGCTCCATATAAGTAATGGTTTTTCAACATCCCGGCATCTGTGATACGCAATAATGATGATGCAACTCCGGTATCATAAAAATAAATCTTAGGCGATTTAATGATCCTTTTATTAAAATTTCGATGATATGGCTGTAAAAGAAATATTACATAGCTCGATTCCAATAGTGAGAGCCATGCTTTTGCTGTATTTACGGAGATACCAGTATCATTGGCAAGGGAAGAGAGGTTGAGCACCTGGCCGGTACGCCCTGCACATAATCCCATAAAACGGGAAAAGGACTGCAGATTCTCTATTGCCCGTAATGTCCTTATGTCCCTTTCGATATAGGTCTGCAAATATGACGGGTAAAAATCGGAAGGGTCTATATTCTGATCATATACTCTTGGATAAAATCCGGTAATTATCAATTTACCCGGTTCGAGACTTTTATGGTCTCTGAGTTCTGTAATATCAAATGGTAGTAATAAGTTTACACTCACCCGTCCGGCAAGCGACTGATTGATACGTTCATTAAGAAGGAAGCTTTGAGATCCCGAAAGAATATACTGTCCGTTGGATTTCCGTTCATCAGAGAGAACCTGAATATAGCTGAATAACTCCGGCAGGTTTTGGGCTTCATCAATAATTACCCCCGGACCTGATTCCTTTAAAAAGCCGTAAGGATCAGCCGATATTATTTCTCTGATATCCATTCTCTCCAGATTGAAATACCTGAAATCACTAAACAAACTTTTGAGTAATGTCGTTTTTCCTGATTGTCGCGGACCCGTAAGTGACACTACAGGAAATTTACCAAGCATCTTTTTCAAATGACTGCTTATCTGACGGTCAATTATCATCTCATGTTATTTTGCATCCCGACTGCAAATATACATATTTATCTGACTTAATGCAATATTTGCCAATTAAAAAAATCCCGGTTTATTGACACGTACGGCCGGATTGGGCTCAGGGCTCTCACCTTCGTCCCAATGAATCGGGACTACGGTGGGTGAAGCAGGGCGCCCAACTTCGTCACCACCTTCACTTCGTTACGGCGGTCAAGGAAGACTTCGTTGGGCGGAGCAGGGCTCACGAAGCGAAGCGGAGTCCCGGGAATCGGGAGGGTTCAAAGCTTGCCCCTCAACCCCGCGACAGCCTCTGCCGCCCGCATCCCGTCAACGGCCGAAGATACAATACCACCTGCATAGCCTGATCCTTCACCACAGGGATAAAGACCTTTGATTTTAATATGTTCCATGGTCCCGGAATTACGAGGTATCCTTACGGGAGACGAGGTCCTTGATTCGACCCCCAGCACCACAGCCTCATTCGTAAGGAATCCTTTCATTTTGGTCCCGAACTGTTTTAAACCTTCACGCAGCCTGCCGGCGATATGATCCGGTAGCCATTCATGGACCGGTGAGGATGTAATCCCGGGGAAATATGATGCTGCCGGCAGAGAAGAAGAAGCCTTCCCGTTAACAAAATCCTGGAGCCTCTGTGCCGGAGCTCTCTGTGTTTTTCCTCCTCTGATCCATGATTCATGCTCGAGCTCCCTCTGAAACTCCAGTCCGGCCAGGACTCCTGAAGCCGAATATTCAGCCAGATCCTCCGGCCTTATCTCGACCACCATACCCGAGTTTGCATAGGGAGAGTTGCGCCCTGACGGCGACATACCGTTTACCACAACCTCTTCCTGCGAAGTGGCTGAGGGTACTATGAAGCCTCCGGGACACATGCAGAAGGAGTATACCCCTCTCCCATCTGCCTGATGAACAAGACTGTATGAAGCAGCTGGAAGGTATTTCCCCCTTTGGTTCCCATGATATTGTATAGAGTCGATCAGTTCCTGCGGATGCTCCACCCTTACTCCCATAGCAAAGGATTTCATTTCCAGCTCTATGCTTCTCATTCTGCAGATCTCGTAAATATCCCTTGCCGAATGTCCCGTAGCCAGAATCACATTAGGAGAAATCACCTGCTCACCCCCTGAAAGAACCACGCCTCTTATATTTCCTGCCTCAGGAAGGATATCAGTCACTCGCTTCTCAAACAGAACAAGACCTCCGGCATCGGTTATAGTCTGCCTTATTCCTGAAATTATCGCCGGAAGCTTGTCAGTTCCCAGATGCGAATGAGCTTCATATAGTATATTTTCGTTTGCGCCGTGCAGATATAACAATTCCAGGACCCTTGTATTATCACCCCTTTTCTTCGAACGGGTATAAAGTTTACCGTCCGAAAAGGTCCCGGCGCCGCCTTCCCCGAAACAATAGTTACTGTCGGCATCAATTATATGCTCCCGGCTGATCCTGGCTATATCTCTTTTCCTGGCAGACACCTCACGGCCGCGTTCTATAATTACAGGACGGACACCCAGCTCTATCAATCTTAATGCGGCAAAGAGGCCAGCTGGTCCGGCACCAATGATAATAACTTCTTTCTTCCGTGTAACATCCTTCGGTTCATAAGGACTGACGATCTGCCCCTGCTCCTCTCCTCCCGTAAACACTTCTACAGTAAGATTTACCTTAATATTCCTCTGACGGGCATCGACAGAACGTTTCAGGATCCTGATCCCTGAAATATCGGAGGGAATCTTTCTGAGAGCCTGAGCACACAGCTTCCTGATAGCAGCTTCGTCGGCAGCCGTCGGGGGATCAAGATTCAGATTTACCTGATGGGGCATTTTATTCGAAATGGAAAGCAAGGACCCATATCTGAGATCTCATCTTGTCGATGGCATTCACATAAAGCTCCTGACCGGAAGCTGGTTCCCTTATAAGCATGTCTCTTATACCGGTAGACATCTTTAGTTCTACCGACAATTTAAAATAGGGAAGATAGAAATCAAGTCCGGCCCCGGCTTCATAGTACAGGTCCGGACGTTTGAGCCGGAGATAAACAGGCTTCTCCTCATCGTATTCCTTCTTGGCTGCAAGATCATACCTGAAGTTCAGCCCGGTCACAACATAAGGACGTACATTGTTTAGTCTGTCGCCTTTATATTTGACGAGCACCGGAAATTCAATAAATGATGATTCTATTCTTTGCAAACCGTTATACAGGACCTTATCTTTATAATATCTCACATTACGCTGACCGAAGGAGACTCCAGGCAGGAAGCGAATATCCCAGTGATCGGCCGGATGAAGGTCGGTGACAATCTGTATATTGATGCCCGGATTGAGAATACTGACCTCAGGATATAAAGAATCAATATTCATGTATTCCTGCGAAGGAGTTATCAGAAAATCCATTGTGTTGAACCCGAGGCTGAAACCGAAATGAAGGAATTTGTCATCGTACCACGACTTGTTCTTGGGTTTTTGCTTCTGTCCCGACAGATCGGCAGATGCAATCAAGCATAGCAGGGCAGTCAATATGATGAGTGGATTTTTTCTCAACGATCTCCGATTTTTTTAAGGCCACAAGATAATAAACTGCTTTAAATAAAAATTATTGCTTCGGAAGTTTTAATCCGGTATATATGCTCGCTATTCCAAATGTAAGTCTTTTCTGCCTTACAGATTCGAGTCCTGCATCCGACATTAACGACATGAAACTATCATTATCAGGGAATTGTAGTACTGATTCAGGAAGATACCTGTATGCACCACCGTCCCCTGAAAAGACTTTTCCAATAAACGGCAGAATGTGCAGAAAGTAAAAATTATAAAGTTGTCTGACGGGAAAGCGGACTGGTCTGGAAAACTCGAGAACAAGTACCATCCCTCCTTCCCTGACTACTCTTTTCATTTCTTTCAGACCTTTAAGTGGATCGTTGAAATTCCTTACACCAAATGCTACCATCGCTACATCGAAGGTGCCGTCAGGGAAGAAAATATTCTCCGAGTCGCCCTCACGAAGATCAATTATCCCGTCTAAACCTTTCCTTAGAATCTTCTTCCTTCCCAGCTCCAGCATTTTTGATGAGACATCAATCCCTGTGATATGCCGGGGAGATATTTTCATCGCTGCAAGTGAAAGGTCACCTGTCCCTGCTGCCACGTCGAGGATCTCCGGTGACACATACGCCCTTCCTATTATCCTGACAGCTTTCCGTCTCCAGTACCTGTCAATCCCGAATGACAGCAGGTGATTAAGAAAATCATAACTGTGTGCAATGTTGTCGAACATTGCGGTTACATCGCCCTGATTTCTATTGGAAGAATTTTCCATAATGTCAGGCACTAAAGGTAATAAATAAGGATACATCTGCACACACCCGCCTAGCAATGGCTTCGGCCTGTAAAATCTGGCGCGGTTCGCTAATACATGAACTCACCCCCCTACCCCCTCTCTGGCAAGCCAAAGAGGGGGAGTATTATGTTGTATACCAATCAACTCCCCCTCTTTTGTTTTACAAGAGAGGGGGAATAAAAAGGGGGTGAGTTCATGTTGACAAGACAGTATGAAAGATTGATTGATGGGATGATCTCATGCGTTGGAAAATGTTTCATCTTCTAAAAAAATCCTTACTTTTATAGCAGGCTAATCTTAATAATCATGAAGAAAATAATAATGGTCACCGGAGCTACGGCTGGATTCGGTAAAGCAATAGTAGTAAAATTCGCCGCTAACGGATATAATGTAATAATAACGGGACGAAGGAAAGAACGGCTTGATGAAGTGGCAAAGGAGCTGGCAGAGCTGAATATTAAAGTACTTGCTCTGAATTTTGATGTAAGGAAGAGGTACGAAGTTGAAGATGCCATCGCCGGTATCCCTGACGAATGGAAGAATATTGACATCCTGGTTAATAATGCAGGCCTTGCCGTGGGCCTGGAAAAAATCGACAGGGGAAACATAGATGACTGGGACAGGATGGTCGACACTAATGTAAAGGGTTTATTATATGTTACCCGTGCCGTGGCTCCCCTGATGGTAGCCAGGGAAAAGGGATATATTTTCAATATCGGATCAATAGCCGGAAAGAGTGTCTATGAGGGGGGTAACGTATACTGTGCCTCCAAGGCTGCCGTTGACTCTCTTACAAGATCTATGCGTATCGACCTGCTGAAGAATAATATAAGGGTAACACAGATCGCCCCGGGAATGGCCGAAACCGAATTTTCCCTGGTCAGGTTCAAGGGCGACAAGGAAAGAGCTGCAGGTGTTTACAAAGGAGTCAAAGCACTTACTGCCGACGATATTGCAGAGGTAATCTGGTATTGTGCCAGCCTGCCCGAACATGTCTGTATTAACGACCTCATCATCACACCTACCCAGCAGGCGGATGTGATGTTTACGAACAGGAAGGAGTAGGAAGAATGGAGGGCGAGCCTTCTTCGCTAAAGCTTCGGAGGCCGAGGGAGGGCGAGAGTGGGTGAGGGCGAGATGGCGAGAAACATTATAAAGACTGCAAGACTGCAGGACCGCAAGACTGCAGGACCGCAAGACTGCAGGACCGCAAGACTGCAGGAC
>DAIOVL010000040.1:7796-9973 GCA_036759025.1 Bacteroidales bacterium | reverse complement strand
GCAGGACCGCAAGACTGCAGGACCGCAAGACTGCAGGACCGCAAGACTGCAGGACCGCAAGACTGCAGGACTAATTATTTTAATATGTATACATACGACTATCTGTACCAGTTTACTACGAATGTGTTCCTGAAAATGGGATGCAGTGAGCATTATGCTGAAATAATCGCCGAGGTGTTCATGGCCGCTGAAATGAGAGGTCATGCCTCGCACGGGATGATAAGGATTAAGGACTACTTCGAACTCTGGAAGGCAGGAAGGATAAATGTCAGACCTGATGTCAGGATCGTCCATGAATCACCAAGCACGGCGGTTGTCGACGGGGACAGGTCAGTGGGGATGGTAGCTGCCAGAAAGTCAATGGAGATAGCCATTGAAAAAGCTGATAAAGCCGGGACAGGATGGGTTGCCACACGCAATTCGAACCACTTCGGGATTGCCGGCTACTATGCCATGATGGCCCTGGAACACGATATGATCGGTATCTGTCTTACAAATGCCAATCCCCTGGTTGCACCCACCTTCTCTATCAGCAGGATGATGGGTACAAATCCCATAGCTGTTGCAATTCCCGCACAAAATCAGCCTCCCTTTGTTGCCGATTTTGCAACAACACCCATAGCAAGGGGTAAGCTTGCTGTTGCCGAGAAAAAAGGCGAAAAGGTAGCATTGGGATTTGTCCAGGATAAATCAGGTAAACCCTCAGATGATCCGACCATCCTGAAGTCGGGAGGATCCATGCTTACCCTTGGTGGCGACAGACTGCACGGAAGCCACAAGGGATACTGTCTCTCATCCATAGTCGATATATTCTCTGCAGTTTTCAGCGGAGCCAATTTCGGACCTTTCGTTCCGCCAAGCGTTGCTTACCTGCCGGTACTTGAGAAGAAAGTAGGAGAAGGAACAGGACATTTCTTCGGAGCAATGAGGATCGATGCTTTCCAGCCTGCTGATGAGTTCAAAAAGAAGATGGATAAATGGATAGAAACATTCCGTGCTTCAATACCTGCTGAAGGAGAAGACAGAGTGCTGATACCGGGTGATCCGGAAAGGGAAGCAGAAGAGAGGATCAGAAAAGAGGGAATTAGCATTGTCCCCGCAATAAAAGATGACCTGGTGAAGATAGCGGCTGAGTTGGGAATTAATTTTCAATAAGAATATACGTTCTATTCTTTGTGTACCTTAGTGATAGCCTTTGTGAGCCTTCGTGGTAAGTGATTTAAACCACAAAGGGACACAAAGTACGCACGAAGGGGCACTAAGAATCAGGACATCATTGTCACAGTTCTTCCCTGCAGTGTCTGGTATTCCCTCATTGCATGAGCTGTAAGGCAGGAATGAACAGGCATTATCTTAATTATATCCCCTGGTTTGAACCTTTTGATATAATCAGCAGGTGCTTCTATTATTCCATGTTCCTGTGACAGTTTGGACAGAATGGCATCTTCGACAAAATCTCCCCATCCCGGGCCATTATCTTCAACTACCATTCCGTAGATTGTCCTGCCGGTGGCATCGGTTATGCTTTCCTTTGAAAAATGTACAGCTCCGCCGTAAATGACCAGTTCATTCCGTTCAGGATGAACTGCAACAACCGGACAGGCCATGGCCACAGCAACCATGTCGGGTGAGCACGAACCGATAATCACCTGCATCAGATCGAAAAACACAAAATTACCCGGACGGATCTCGTCGATCATTGTGAAATCCTCAGCGATACTGCAGGTTGGTGTATCACCAAGGGAAATAGTAAGATCAGGATACTGACCGATAAAAACAGCTTTTAATTCAAGGACTTTTTCAATGCTTTTATTGTGAATTTCCATAATTTCTTCCACAGACCTGGCATTATAGCTTTGTCCGGAGTGGCTCAAAAAACCTGTGAATCTCATTTTTCCCGACTTTGATATGGCTGACAGGACAGAGTTTATAGTACCGGTATCATCATAACTGATCCCGGTCCGGTTGTAACCCAGGTCAATCTTAATATACACATCGACAGGATTCTCAAGCTTTCTGCCAAGGAACTCAACAGTATAAGAGGATTCTACGAGTATGGAAAGCTTAATTTTCCCTGAAAGACTGTTGATGGTATCGATCTCAGGAATATTGACAGGGAAGGCAACAAGGATATCATTCCAGCCTTCTTCAGCAAAATACCTGGCCATCCTGAATGA
>DAIOVL010000040.1:0-7696 GCA_036759025.1 Bacteroidales bacterium | reverse complement strand
GTAAAAAAATCCATTAACCGCAAAGAACACAAAGTACACACGAAGGATCGCAAAGGATATTTTTTCAGATCCCCCAGTTTTTGTTTGGCGTGCTGCCCATTTCAAAGACAAACTCACCGCCGGCGGTGATCTCCGAATGATTGATTGACGATCTGTTAAAGAGTTCTCCATTCAGGGTTGCCGACTGGATATAGATATTCTCATCGCTCAGGTTTTCCGCCCTGATAATGAATTTCTTCCCCTTATAAAAATCATTATCAAGATTGATGATTACTTCATCAAAGATTGGTGCCGTCACCTGGTAAACAGGATGTCCCGGGCAGACCTGGTATAATCCCATTGCACTTATTGCATACCATCCCGACATACAGCCGTAATCATCATCCATTTCCTCGAGATAGCCATCCGGTGAAGACTTGTAAACCTTGTCGAATACCGGTTCGATAAAAAATCCGTGAGTACCGTACTGTTGCACTATCGGTTCCTTCAGTATCTTCCTTACCCATTTCTGTGTCAGCCACGGAGATCCGGCCATATTGAACAGGTAAGGTGCCTGCAGATCTATCTGGTTACCTGCTGTATACAGATCATTATCGAAGAAATATTCAAGTTCTTCCGTGAAAGCATCTTTTCCGCTGAAAGCGTCTATCATTGAAGGAACATCGTGGATCACATTCCAGCGCCAGTGCCATTTACTTCCTTCGTAGGTATATTTCTCCCTGTTCATAGCCGGATCTTCGGGAAAATCGAGCCAGGTACCATCGGCTGCTCTTGCCCTGAAGTACCTGATGGTTGTATCCCATGTGTTACGCCAATACTCGGAACGGTCAATCAGGTACTCATAATCCTTCTCATAACCAAGGGCTCCTGCAACCTGTGCCAGGGCCCAGTTATCCCAGCAATATTCACCTGTCTGGTCGGGACGGGCAGGAATGTAACCAACGCTGTCGTACTTTTCCGGCATCTGCAGCAACACTTCTTTCATCATGTACGGGTAAACTTCCTTCATATCTGTCTTCATCAGCCCTTTGAAATAAGCATCAGCAACTACCATAAGCATATGTTCGTGACGGCACTCTGCATAAGTCTGTGCACCATTGACACCCTGAACGCAGAAACTCGGACCATGTGGTGAGTGATCACTACCCGGCAATGAGCCCCAGCCTCCGGCCTGCTCATAAAGATCCCTCAGTGAAGTTGTTATGTCGCTGAAAACCGAAGGAATCCACAGGCTGTAAAGCGGGTATTTGGTCCGGAAGGAGTCCCAGAAAGCATAGCCTGCATAATGCTGATAACCATCAGCGGTTTTCGGCTCATTATCCAGTCCCGTGTAGCTTCCATCGGCATCAGACTGTATCATTGGGAGAAAGCATGTATGATAGAGAGCAGTATAGAATATTGTCTTATCTTCCCTGTTATTGCCATTGACCTCTATCCCTGAAAGTACCCTGTTCCAGGAATCAGACGCTTCCTCTCTTACCCTGTCAAAATTCCAGCCGGGGCATTCTGCTTCCAGATTTCTTCCTGCTGATTCAATTGATGACAGTGAAACTCCGACCTTGACCAGCAGAGGTTTATTGCTCCCTAAATCAAACTCCAGTATGATCCCACTGTTATCCTGCCGCTGCAAAGAATTACCTTCAGTTATCTTATTTCCATCAAATATTTTTGAACCGGTTACAGGAGAATCAAACTCCATGACAAAATATTTTTTGCCATATGATCCTTCAAGCCTTTTACTATCGGTCAGCTTACATTCTATTCCTGATCCTCCACCCCTGTTTCCTTCATATATAAATAGTCTTTTTTGAGAGGAATCGTCGAATTTATACCTGTGGAATCCGGTCCTTATTGTTGCCGAAAGCTCAGCAACAATCTTATCTCCAGGAATATAAACCGAGTAATATCCTGCTTCAGCCTTTTCGGTCTTCTTATCGACTGCAACAACCGGGTTCAGGAAGAAGGTATCCGCCGGTGTGACTGAAAAAGGAAGAACCGATACCTGGCCTGCCCTGTCGCGGACTGTTGTCCCTCCCGAACTCCCCTTGTGAAAATGGCTGAATCCCCTTATATGACTGTCGGACCAGTCGTAGCCGCCATGGGCAAAGTCGCCGTCGGCAGTGAGGCTTCCCGGCCATGTGTCGGGGCAAAGTTCAACCAGCCCGAAGGGAACGATTGCTGCCGGCAGCCACTGGCCGTGGTCACCCTCTGTGCAGATGAACGGATCGACATAGTCGACCGGACGATCTTTTTGACAAGCGGTAAGCAGAAATATTGCAGTTAATGCAATTATACCTGCAAGTAATTTATTTGACCGATAACCTGTATTCATAATATTGTTCTACACCGGTTAATACATTTTCGAGATAATAATTATAGATATTAATTTGGCCCTGTGGCTGTTTTGCCCTCA
Source organism: Bacteroidales bacterium (assembly GCA_036759025.1). Lineage (GTDB taxonomy): Bacteria > Bacteroidota > Bacteroidia > Bacteroidales > VadinHA17 > LD21. The sequence goes on along the minus strand of DAIOVL010000040.1, from coordinate 5,283 downwards.
GGATGACTGAAGCCCTGCGCGGAAGGATTATTTTCGCAGGAAGCTCGGATTTGTCGGATATCTTTTTTATTAAGGTAAATTCGATATCTGTTAAATTTTTAACAGAGAAATAGGCATAGCCGTTCTGATAGGAATGTGAAGGTTCAACTTCAATTGATCGTTTAATCAGAGGATCGATAAGTTCTTTCCTCCCGACCAGCTTGTTGAAGAATAATGCTGCGGTACGGCGATCGAAAAGCGCCTCTTTTATCGACTCCTCAGTTCTTTCCTTTGCAAAAACTATCGTTAAGGGCCTTACCGGATATTTATCCTGGTCATAAAAACTTTCATAGAAATCATGAACATCGGAATTCGCAAAGATGGTCAGGTTTTTTTCCATAGCCCACCGGATTGCCTCGGGGTACCATTCTTTTTCATTAAATACTTCGATACCGTGCATCCAGCCTTTGCTGAAGATCGCATCATGTTCGCTCCACCACTTTGTAGTGTCGGGCTGCTGTTTCCTCCATCCCGGATGATTCCAGATTACAAATCCTCCCTGTCTGACAGCTTCGCCAATGGCATCCATGACGTCGGGAATATCAAGGGCATCCACATCCTTTACAAAAAGTGCGTTGAAATGTCCGGGAGGCATGCTCCTTGATATCTCCCCACCTCTTACAAGTATTATGTTTGCATTTTGCGCAGTCGAAAGAGCCACATCGTATTGCGCACGTTTCTGACCGGGCATCTTTTTTGGATGTCCCTCGATATGATCGGTGATCGATATAGCATCCAGACCGTCCTCCCAGGCCTCACTTACACGTACTGTAGGCCAGACGGCGCCATCAGAATAGACCGTGTGCAAATGGAAATCACATTTCAGGGTAACAAATCCCGGGATGTCAGGTATTAAAATCTCCTGTCTGAAATGCTGACGAACAGCATCATCAATTAAAATTGTACCCTCTTTCTGCGCTGAGAGAGAAAACATTGAAAAGGCAAGTAATGTGGCAAGGATAAATTTTTTCATTCTTTAAATATTTCAGATAAAATTATTAATGCTTTGAATAAGAACATTTGAACAATCGAAGTCAGGATGCAGAACTTCTGATTTCAAAATTTGAATATTTTTTAATCTTATTTATGCCCTACTGGTTCATAAATCCCTGATCTTTAAGTACCTGTAGAAGCATCTTTGAAAAATACACATTATCTTCCTTCTTATAGCGCACATCGGCAAATACCTGCGCCAGTGTCTCCTTATTATTCTCCTTAATGAACTGCAGGGAATCGCGCCTGGCTTCTTTCGCACTATAAAATCTGTCTATTTCTTCAACTGTATAATCCTTGTATGTTTCCCTGTGAATAACAGCATCGAGGGGAAGACGGTCGACCTGTTCCGGGTATTCATCAGGCCATCCCAGGGTGACAGTTGTTACAGGCACTACTCCGCGCGGCAGCTTTAGCGCTTCAATTATCTTATGGGCCATATAAGTTGTTGTACCCAGGTAGCATATGCCCAGGCCCCTGTCTTCGGCTGCCATGCAAACAGTCTGTGCAACAAGAAGGGCATCTATGGCTGCCGTCATGAACGAAAGGAAATTATCGTAACCGGGTTCTGCCTTTCTAATCCTGCACCACTTATTGAACCTGTTGAAATCAGCACAAAAAGTAAGTAAAAGGGGAGCTTCCGTCACCATTCTCTGATTAAAATGGAGCGGCAGTAACTCTTTTTTCTTTTCATCATCTCTGGTTATGACAATGCTGTAAACCTGCATATTGCCCGTGGTGGAAGCCCTGCATCCTTTGACAAGAATGTCATTAAGAGTCTTGTCGTCAACCGGTTGGGATGTATACCTGCGAATGGTTCTCCGGCTGAGCAGTATATCGTCCTTCATGCTTATTTATTAAAAGAAACTAAGATATTACAAAGGAAACAATTTCTGCCATAACCTGCTTACTGGTTGAAAAGGATTTTCTTATATTAGCATGTTAACAAATAACCCTATACAAATCTATTATCATGAAAAAAAGTTCCATAGCAATTTTACTGTTAGTGGTTCTGATGTTCCCTGCCTCACTGAATGGACAGAGGAAGAAAAGAGAGTCGTCACAGGAACAGGATAAAAAAGAAAACAGCTTGTCTGCATCAACATTCAGAGGATTATCCTTCCGAAGCATTGGACCGGCCTGGGCCTCAGGAAGGATCTCGGATTTTGCAGTCAATCCACAGAATCATTCAGAGATTTATGTTGGCGTTGCAGCAGGCAATATCTGGAAAACCACCAACAATGGCACCACCTGGTCTCCGATCTTCGACTCATATGGTGCTTATGCCATCGGATGCCTGGCATTGGATCCTGATAATCCGTGGGTGATATGGGCAGGTACCGGTGAAAACAACCACCAGCGGCAGCTTGGTTATGGTGACGGTGTATATAAATCCGAGGATGGTGGAGCAAGCTGGAAGAATATGGGTTTAAAGGAGTCAAGGCAGATCGGGATGATAGCAATAGATCCCCGAAACTCCGATGTTGTTTATGTCGCTGCTGAAGGTTCAATCTGGGGACCGGGAGGAGAGCGGGGTCTTTACAAGACTACCGACGGAGGCAAAACATGGAACAAGGTTCTCGATATAAGCGAAAACACCGGAGTAAACAATGTAATCATGGATCCGCGTAATCCGGATGTATTGTATGCAACATCTGAACAAAGGAGAAGACATGTATATACAAAGATAGGAGGCGGACCTGAATCGGCCGTTTACAAATCGAAAGACGGGGGCAAAACCTGGGACAAGATCATGAAAGGACTACCTTCAGGCGATATCGGGGGGATGGGTATTGCCATATCACCTGTCAATCCGGATATCCTTTACCTGATTGTTGAGGCAGCCGGCGAAGGAAGCGGCTTCTTCAGATCAATGAACAGGGGAGCTTCATGGGAGAAGATGAGTTCCCATGCTTCAAGCGGTCAGTACTACAATGAAATTTACTGCGACCCGAAAAATGTCGACAAGGTCTACAGCATGGAGACAGTGTCGCAGGTAACTCTCGACGGAGGTAAAACCTGGAATTCAGTCGGAAATAACCAGAGGCATGTTGACGACCATGCCCTGTGGATAGATCCTGACAACACAGACCATTTATATATAGGAGGAGACGGAGGCATATATGAAACTTACGACGGAGGAAGAAATTATATTTTCAAGTCAAACCTTCCCGTCACCCAGTTCTACAGGGTCAATGTCGATAATGCCATGCCATTCTACAACGTTTACGGGGGAACTCAGGACAACAATTCCATGGGGGGCCCTTCGCGTAATATAAACCGCGACGGTGTGGTAAACGACGACTGGTTCGTCACCATGGGCGGTGATGGTTTCTGGGTGGCTATTGATCCGGGGGATGAAAATATAGTATATACAGAATACCAGTACGGCAATGCCTTCAGGTACGACAAGAGAAGTCAGGAGACAGTAAGCATAAAACCCTTGCCTCCAAAAGGTGAAAAAACTTACCGGTGGTACTGGGATACACCTCTTATTATAAGCCCACATAAGAATGAGAGGATCTACATGGCTGCCAACAAGGTTTTCAGAAGTGAAGACCGCGGCGACAGCTGGAAAGAGATATCCGGTGATATTACACGTAATGAAGACAGGAACCAGTTCAAGGTGATGGGTAAACACTGGCCAGCCGATGCGGTTATGAAGGACGTCTCAACATCGCTGTGGGGACTGGTGGTCTCCCTTGCAGAATCGAAGGTTAAAGAAGATCTGATCTACGCAGGCACCGACGATGGAGTCATCGCCGTAACGGAAGACGGCGGAAAGAACTGGACAAGAATAACATCTTTCCCCGGAGTGCCCGAATATACCTACGTAAGCGATGTCCTTCCTGACAAATTCAACGAAAACATCGTTTACGTCACTTTCAATAACATGCTTCAGGATGATTTTAAACCATATATCCTGAAAAGCACCGACAAAGGGAAAACATGGACAATGATCACAGACAAACTTCCCGAAAACGGGTCGATACATACAATTGAACAGGATCCTGTTAATCCAAAACTCCTTTTTGCCGGTTCTGAATTTTCCTTCTTCTTCTCCATCGACGGGGGTAATGAATGGATAGAATTCAAATCAGGGCTTCCCACTTCAGCAGTAAGGGACATTGCAATACAGGAACGTGAGACCGACCTCGTCATTTGTACTTTCGGGAGAGGTTTTTATATCCTCGACGACTATTCCCCTCTGAGAAACTTCACAAAGGACATACTTGACAATGAAGGATATATCTTCCCGGTAAAGACTGCAAAAATGTTCGTTGAGTCTGAAGGCTTCGACAATCAGGGATCAATGTACTTTAAAGCAAAGAATCCTCCTTACGGGGCAAATATCTATTATTATGTCAAGGAAGTTCCCGAAACCGCAAAAGCTATCAGACAGAAAAAAGAAAAAGAGCTTTTTGAAAAAGGAGAAAGGATCCCCCAGCCCACTTATGAGGAGCTTCAGACTGAAGAAAAAGAAATCAGACCTTATTTAATTTTCACAATAACAGACGAAAACAACAATATTGTCAGGCAAATTTTCAAATCGGCATCGAAGGGCATTAACAGCGTTAACTGGAATTATACATATTCAGGCTTCTCACCTGTCAGCACCACAAAGTTTGACCCTCTGGGATCAGCCAGAAACGGCATAATGGCAATGCCGGGAACCTATAAAATATCCATGGCCATGTACGCAAAAGGCGAGACAAAGGAACTGGCTGCCCCGGTGGCTTTTGTATGCGAACCACTTGATATTGTAACACTTCCATCAACCGACAATAAGGCAAAACTCGCCTGGTTAAAAGAAGCCTCAGATTATGCACAAACGGTATACGGAACACTTAACTATGCAGGTGAGCTTCTGAACAGGACAAATGCCGTTGCCCAGGCTCTTCATAACACACCTGCATCGACCGAAGAAATGAAAAAAGAGGCAGCCAGGATTATCGCTGAACTTGAAAACATTAATTATATTTTCAGAGGACCTTCAGCGAAGGCCAGTTCAGAGGAGATACCGCCAGTCGATGTGCCGTTGTCACACAGGCTGAGTAAGATCGCCATTTCCAGTTACAGTCTGAGCGGTAATATCCCCCAGATTGCGAAAGATCAGCTCTCTATCCTGAAATCAGAATTTCCACCAGTGCTTGAAAGAGCCCGGAAAGCAGGGGAAGATCTTGAGAAACTGGAAAAACAGCTCGATGCAATTAAAGCACCGTGGACACCGGGAAGGGTACCCGGGTTGTG
>DAIOVL010000039.1:2388-21764 GCA_036759025.1 Bacteroidales bacterium | reverse complement strand
CCAACAATTGTAATTTCTGGATCGGTTTTTTCGTCTCTGTATTTTACTTCCACTCCAGATGCTGCAGTGAATGAAAGTGAAGTAGTAGTTAATGGGAAACTATATTTATTTTGAAATTCTTTTGCTTGAGGATAACTAATAATTGGATTGGGTTTAAATTCTTCATCATTTTGATTGATTTGAGAAGAATAATAAATTACTACACCAAAGTGAAAAAGATAATCCCGCTCACTTATGAATACCCTTTTGGTGAAGGTAATTATCAAATTCCAAAAGTCGAATCACATAAGGAGATACTTGAAAACAAGGAGATTAAGGCTGTCGCAGAAATGACTGAGTTCAACTCACCTGAGGAAGAAAACGCTCGTGACATATGGCTCCTTGCGTACCGATGCAACGGTAGTAATTATACTGACCTATTAAGGATGAGATGGGAAGATGTAAGAACAAAGTATTTAATATATTATAGAAAAAAGACCGAATCCACGCAAAGGACAATTAAAAAACCCGTCATTGTTCCTTTAACACGAAAAGTCCAGAGTTTACTTGATAAACTTGGCACTCGTGATAGTCCTTTTGTACTGGGATTACTCAATGAAGGTTATTCTGAAGAAACAATTGTAAATAAATCGAATAAGAAAAGGAGAGAGATTAATGAACGTCTAAGAGGAATTGAAAAAAGGTTAGGTCTGTCTGCGCCACTGCGATTAGATATGGCACGCCATTGTTATGCGTCTACTTTGGATCGTGCAGGAGTGGAAACCAAGAAAATAAGTACCATGTTGGTTCATTCATCTGTGCTTGTGACTGAAAGGTACCTGGCTGGACTAAATACTGAGGAACTATTCAAGACCAATAAACATATCTTTTAAATTGCGCTAGGTTCCGCGCTAGGTTTTATGAAAAAAGGTGAAAACACAGGATAACCAGTAAACAAAACAAATTGAAAATGAAAACCAATGAAAACTGGTAATAGTCAGTAAATCAATATAATTATCGTTCATAATCATGAGGTCGCGGGTTCAATTCCCGCTCTCGCTACAACAGAAAGCCCGGCACGCAGTGCCAGGGCTTTTTTGTTTCAGGAGGGAGCTGAAAACTTGTTTTCGGGCGACCGGATGGAACAAAAAAACCCTATGCAGCGCACAGCGCTGCGGGCTTTCTGTTGTTAAGCTTCCCCTAAGGGAATCACAGCGCCTCTGGCGCTGTAATTCCTTATATCTTTTGTATTTCAACCACTTCCATAGTTAAACATGGAAGTGGTTTTTGTTTTTTGCCAGGAATGTGCTAGGTGTAAGATTAAGTTGGACTTCTTTGGCTAGTAATAAATTACAACAAGATTAATCTTAGAACTGGATTCCAGACTATTATTAAGTTCTATGTTGGGTGCACTTTTGTGTAAAACACTTATCTTTGAGGTACTATGGAACCTCAGGAAATAAATAGTAAAATAATTAGTTATCTGAGTCAATACGGACCTGAAAGAATCGGAATCTTTGGTTCATTTGCCAGGCATGAGGAAAATGATGATAGCGATATTGACATTTTAGTCAAATTCAAGGAAACAATTTCACTTCTGGACCTCGTTCGTATCCATCGTGAGCTTTCTGCTTTACTTGGGAAAAAGGTTGATCTTGTTACTGAACAGGCATTAAAAAACAATAGGATAAGAAAGTCCATCTATAACGATCTTCGAATAATCTATGAATGAAAGACGACTTATTCTATATCGAAAATATCTTACAGAGTAGATCCAGAATTCAACTATATATTTCATCGAAAGACTATGCAACTTTCGTTGGTGATTTCATAGTTCAGGATGCAGTGGTAAGACAATTGGAAATAATAGGAAAGGCCACAAAGAAAATTACTAAAGATTTCAGGAATAATAATCCTGAAATACCCTGGGCTGATATGGCAGGGATGAGAGATATACTGATTCATGACTACATTGATGTTGATCTGGATATTGTCTGGAAAACTGCTTCTGAAAGTATTCCAAAACTAAAAGCGCTTCTTGAAAAGCTTGTCTGATTCGTGCTTGAAAAAGCCGGAAACCCTGATCTTTTCCGGCCGGGCTGAAGCTCCAAATTGTAAACCACATAATTACAGATATTTACAACCTGCATGAGGTGGTCAATTTACTCTGGCAAAGATTGGTCTGGGTAAAAGAGTTCCGGATTCAACTGTCTCAGTATGTAATATCTGAATTCATAAAGTGGCTTATCAATTATTGCGCTGGCAAAAAGAATTGTATGAAGCGGCAGGTATTTTGCCTGTAACAGGGCAGAAGTCACTTTTTCATCACCATAATACCTGTGGTACTGACGGATATCATCAACATCACCCCGTTCAAAAACCCGCTCGATAACAAAGTTTGCTTTGGCATCCCAATCAATCTGCTCAAAGTTTATATCCCAGAAAATCCGCTTATTGAATATAGGCTTTGTTTTTCCTTCCATAATTACAAAATAATAAAAAAGAAAGGATCACTTACCAGAAATTTTCGTTATGTGCATAATTGCAAAAGCCACAAGCCCTGACCACTTCAGTCCGGACTTAAGTTCAAAAACTGAGCCCTCTCCGAAAAGTCAATTATATGTATCTGCCACTAAGACGAAGACACAGAGATTGACTTCGTCGAGGGCTTCGCCGTTCACAAAGCACTTACCTTGAATGATTTATCCCTGGTGCAACCTGGTGTCCTGGTGCCCTGGTGGCAAAAAAATCACTGTTTTCTCCGGGATACGCCTATTCACCACTCTGGACAGGCGACCAGTGAGCATGAACCTGGAGCCATTTACCGTCTTTCAGAGTATAAACCGACGTGGCTTTCCAGCCACCCAGCGGCGTGCCGTCTGTCATTGAGGCCTTCCAGTGGAAAGTGAGAACGGCGGTATTGCCATAAATCTGGACTTTCGGATCCACCAGATCATAAGTATGAAGTGGAATATTCCCCGTAAGAGGTTCCAGTAAGTTCCGTACTGCTGGGAGTCCTTCTACCCTCAGTTGCGCACCAGGCTGGAAGTCGAACCAGGTAATCTCGTCGGCAGAGATGTCGATGTACCCACCTGTATTGCTTTGGGCCCACTTGTCCAATGCACTGCGCTCGAGCGCAATGATTTCCTGACCGGCATTTGGGTCCGGAGTGTTCCTGTCACACCCGCCCATGATAACCAATGCCATGAGTACCGTAAGAAATGCTGTTTTTGTCATGTTTGCTCCTTTCTGTAATTATGATATGGTAACAATACCTGATGCTGCTAAATCATCGCTAACATAACATCAGGTTTATAATTTCGAAAAAACAATCACGCTTTTACGGCTTTGCATACTCCGGATAATGGTATCTCAATCTTTTGCCTTAATCAAATTTACACGATAAAAACCATATGTCATATCTCCACGGCAGAAATTTTACTTTCGGGGCCAGTTTAATATTTAACCTTTCCTGCTCATATTTATTATTAATTCATTGGTTGCCTTCGTGTTACTTTGTGTTTGCCTTAAGTATAACTTTGTGGTAAAAAATCCATTACCACGAAGAAACTCAATGGTCCCGATGGCGCCTGGTATCCGCATGATTATGTTAAAAAAGGCTGTAAAAAGTTAATAATTAGAATTTTACAGCGATTAATTCATAATTTCAAAGAACATTTTGTTAATTTTATTGCCCACTAGTAAATTATAAAACAACTGAAATGAGACCTGATCGAAAAATTCTTACTTTCAGCCTGTTCATCATAACTATAAGCGCTGGATCACAAATTCCACCTCCTCCCCCTCCTCCTCCGCCACCACCACCCGTATCAGGTCAGGTTAACAAAGCAGACAGTCTGCTCATGGCTGGCAGAATAACCCTTGCCGTTGAAGAGTACCGGAAAATGTACAATAATTGCAAAAATAACAGGGAGTTTGTATATAATTATGCCTGTGCTCTCTCCCGATCGGGGCAGAAAGACAGTTCGCTCTGGTACTTGTATGAAGCAGTGAAAAATGAACCTTCTGTTTCCGTTCTGACTGATCCTGATCTGCTTACTGTCAGAGAATCAAAGGGCTGGGAGAAATTTGAAAATGATCTGATCTCTTCTGTAAACAGAAATACCGGCAATAGTATAAAAGATGTAGCCTATGCAAAATCCCTGTTCAGACTCCTGTGCCAGGAGGAGTCATTATTTTATGAAGTCGGAATTGCTGTAAGAAACCTTGGACCCGACTCTCCTGTAGTAACTGCGCTCAGAAAGTTGCAAACATGGCAGAATGAAAAAAACCTTGCAGAGTTGGAGGCGCTGATTGGTTCAAATGGATGGCCCAGGATAAGTCAGGTTGGCAGACTTGCAGCCAGCGCTGCATTTTATGTTATCCAGCATTCTAATGCCGGAACTCAGGAGAAGTATATTAAATTTTTCGAGGATGCCTGTCGGATAGGCGAAGGGAACTGGCAACAGTATGCGCTGATGTTCGACCGGATGAGAATGAACCAGAATAAACCGCAGAGATATGGTACACATCCATACATGGATCCTGCCATGGGAAGAACTGATGAACTTTATCCTCTCGAAGATGAGACAAGAGTCGATGAATGGAGAAAAGAGATAGGACTTGAGCCCCTGAAAGATTATCTGTCCAGAACCGGTATCAAAAAATAATCCGGGAATTTTGACACATTGAATACCAGCCTTCATAGGCCGGGAGTTCAACTCCCCCTCTCGCTACCTTTAGATAAAAGGTATTTTACCGATTGCTTATTAATCCTTCACGCATCTTACAGAAAATCCGTAATTCTTGTAAGTGTTGTTCCTGTTAAGCCAGGGGTAATTGTGATAAATATCCCTGTACCACGCTTTGGTGTCAGCTTCAGGAGTGGAAGTCCAGAAGAAGGTCCTGATCTTTTTGTAGTAATATGTGCCCTGATAGTGAAGCTCACCTGCTCCGATAGCCGTGAACCCTGTCTCATTGGTCCCTGCGTTGGGAGCATCCCATAAATAGGTTCCGACATCCTTAAGCTTTGTGCCTGTCGTATTAGGATCTGCAAGAAAATCTGACATCAGGGTCCACTCACCATCACCTGGAACATGCCACCCGGCGGGACATAAGATACCGGTATTGACAGCATACCAGTTATAAAGAGCACCATAAATATCCTTGTTCGAAGGATCATTGTCGTACCAGGTATAGCCTCCGCTGGTATTGTATTGCCATGAACTCAGATAGTATGGGTTATCAATGGGATTACCATTATTGTATTTCGTTGTTTTAAGATTTTCAGCCATCCACACCTGGCTGCCGATTTTAACTATGGGGTAATTATTGCCGTCGCCGTCGGTACAGGCTATGAACTTTACCATCACCGTCTCGCTTGCATCCGGAATATCTGTTATTATCGTACCGTTCTTCCCCGACCAGACTATGTATTTTAACATGTCCCCTTCACTGAACTGCATCTCGACTTCATCGGCTTTTGGTCCTTTAGGCTGATCAACTATTCCCCTGACTTCATCTGTGGCTTCATGTTCAATTTTAGCGTCTGATATTCGTGATCCGTTTGATATGAGTCTTTCACTCAATAAAAATCTTCCCGACCTGACCGATAGAAAATAAATTCCCTTTCCCAGCCCCCCGACAATGTAAGTATGCTTTCCCTGCACCAGGTAATGTTCTGAAAATAAAAGCATCTTCCCTGATACATCATATATTGTCAATATCGTTTCACCTGTCGTTGGAAGGTAAAACCTGATCCGGGAATATTCATTCATTGGATTGGGACAGATATCTATCTTCCCTCTGCCAGGATCCATTGTTTCAGGAAGGCCTGTAATGTCCGCAACAAGATGCAGTGACTGATTTCCCATCAGAGTCAGGAAGGTTCCGCGGGTCAGGTTGTCAACTTTAACGGAGTCGACAGTTGCCGATGCATCTGAATCCTGAAAACTGATCAGGTAATCCTGGCCGTGAATAACAGGCATGTAACTAAACATAATTCCAATAAACAGAATGGCACTGTTTGACAGGTAAGGCAGGTTTATTTTCATGTAAGGGCTATTTATTAACAACCTAAGGGGTTACAATACATGAAATATACAAAAAAAATCTATAATCACCGTACAATTGGTGTTTGGATAATAAGATTTTTCTTTTCAGATCCCCTGTACCTCCTTATTCTTTGCTCTCTTCCTGTCATTCTCGTCAAGGAGAATCTTCCGGAGCCGCATCGATTTTGGAGTTATTTCAATGTATTCGTCCGCTGCTATGTATTCCATAGCCTCCTCGAGCGAGAACCGGACAGGCGGCGCAAGAAGTATTTTGTCATCAGCCCCTGAAGCCCTCATGTTGGTAAGTTTCTTTGTTTTTGTAACATTTGTTACAATATCTTCCTGCCTCCGGCTTTCTCCGACAACCTGTCCCATGTAGACATTCTCGCCGGGATATATGAAAAAACTGCCCCTGTCCTTTAGTTTATCGATCGCATAAGCCGCTGATGTACCGGTTTCCATAGCTATAAGCGATCCGTTCCTTTTATTTTGTATATCACCTGCCCAGGGTTCATATCCGTCAAAACGATGGGACATGACCGCCTCACCCTCGGTGGCAGTGAGAAGCTGGTTCCGAAGCCCGATTATCCCCCGTGAGGGGATCCTGAAATCAAGCCTGGTCCTGTCGTTTCTCATTTCTATGTTCACTATCTCCCCTTTTCTCTGTGTCACCTGCTCAATGGCCTTTCCTGCAAAGATCTCCGGGACCTGTATTGTCAATGCTTCGAAAGGTTCGTATTTTGTGCCGTCCTTCTCCTTTATCATGACCCTGGGCTGGCCTACCTGAAGCTCGAAACCTTCGCGGCGCATGGTTTCGATTAATATGGACAGATGAAGGATACCTCTTCCATATACCATGAATGAGTCTGCGGAGCCTGTCTCTTCAACTCTGAGCGCCAGGTTCTTTTCTGTTTCCCTGAACAGCCTCTCACGAAGCTGCCTCGATGTAACGATAGTGCCTTCCTTTCCAAAGAACGGGGAATTGTTTGTAGCGAACAGCATGCTCATTGTGGGTTCATCAACAGGGATATGGTCGAGAGCATCCGGCTCGTGAAGATCGGCAATGGTGTCGCCGATCTCAAATTCTTCCATCCCGAAAATCGCACAGATCTCTCCTGCCCTGACAGGTTTCTTTGTCTTTTCCTTGCCCAGCCCCTCGAAAAGATAGACCTCCCTGGCAGTATTTTTAGCTACCGTGCCGTCTCTTTTGATCAGAGAAACCTGGCTGCCCGGTATCAGTTCACCCCTGAGGATTTTGCCCACAGCTATCCTTCCCTGATATGATGAATAATCGATCGAAGATATTCTCATCTGAAGAGTTCCTTCGTTCGCAGGGGGAGGAGGAATATGCTCAAGTATGGTATCAAGGAGATAGCTTACATCGGTTGACGGTGTATGCCAGTCCGGTGCCATCCAGCCTTGTTTCGAAGATCCGTAAACCGTCGGGAAATCAAGCTGGTCTTCGCTTGCTTTTAGGTGATACATCAGGTCGAAAACCTGTTCGTGTGTCTCATCGGGTTTGCAGTTGGGCTTGTCAACCTTGTTGATGACAACTATTGGTTTCAGTCCCAGCTCAATTGCCTTCTGCAAAACGAACCTTGTCTGCGGCATTGGTCCTTCAAAAGCATCTACAATAAGCAGAACTCCCTCAGCCATGTTAAGTACTCTTTCGACTTCACCACCGAAATCGGAGTGACCCGGAGTGTCGATTATATTTATCTTGACATCCTTATACCGGACCGATACGTTTTTTGAAAGGATTGTAATACCTCTTTCTCTTTCAAGGTCGTTGGTGTCGAGGATAAGATCGCCGACCACCTGGTTGTCACGAAAAAGCTTCACCTGATGAAGTATCTTGTCAACGAGGGTCGTTTTGCCATGGTCGACATGGGCGATTACTGCAATGTTTCTGATCTGAATCACTTTGAAATATATTGGGGCTGCAAAAGTAGCAAATCTATCGATTTAAAATAATCATAGACCTTATTGCAGTATGCCGTAAACAGTATTCTACAAAAAATTATGACAGCCGGCATCTGTATACAGGCATCTATAGACCTTATACGAAAGGATTCAGAATATAATACCTAAAAAACTGTCTATTTACCGGAACCCGGATTTACTGTCATTTCTGTCACCATCCTGGTTACGGTCCTGAAATCTATTTTGCCTGTACCCATCATGGGCAGATTCTCAATGACAATAAATTCCCTGGGCATGGCAATTACAGGCAATTCTTCCATCATCAGCCTGAGGATGTGTGTCTTGTTCACCTCCTGCGAAACGGTTGCCACTATGTAAGATCCTCTTTTTTCATCAGGGACTTCAACGACACAGCATGTAACACCAGCGGGAAGCAGTTTTTCGAGTACGTTCTCCACCTTTACGAGCGATACCATCTCTCCTCCTACTTTGGCGAACCTCTTAAAACGACCCGCATGCCACAGGTAACCATCTTCGTCGAAGTATCCCATGTCGCCCGTATTATACCAGCCGTCGGTAAGAACCTCCGCAGTAAGCTCAGGGTCATCATAGTAACCCTTCATCACAGAATCCCCTTTCACAAGTATCTTGCCCGTTTCCCCTGTTTTGCATTCTTCTCCTGTCTCAAAATTCTCGACTTTCACACGAAGACCGGGAAGGACCTTTCCCGTACTGCCCGGCCGGTTATATTCAGCGTTGTTTACTGATATAACAGGCGATGTCTCGGTTGCCCCATAGCCTTCAAGCAGGGTGACACCATGCTTTTTCTTATATCCATCCCTCAGGGTATCAGGACATTTATCGGCCCCGGCCACCATCAGTCTCAGTGATTTGAAATCGCCAGGTTCCGATTTATTGAGATAACCCCAGAAGAAACTCGGGGTACCAACCATAATTGTAGGCTTTTCATCACGCGCAATATTGCTGATGGTCTGGAAATCGAGCGGATTGGCGTAAGTGATCATCGTCATTCCGTAATATAATGACACCCAGAGGTTTACTGTAAGGCCGAAAACATGGAAAAAAACCAGGTTGGCAAGCAGAATATCATTCTCACTGATATTCACATATGAACCGAAGCTTTCAATATTAGCTGAAATGTTCCTGTGAGAAAGCTGCACGGCTTTGGGATCTTTCTCGCTGCCGCTGGTAAAAAGTATAACAGCAGTATCATTTTCTTCTCCCTTATGAACCGTATTGAGTATCATACTTAAAGGCAGCTTCGTTTTCAGGGCTGCTTTCAGCTTGTCACCTGTGGTAACACCAGCCATAAGATCCTCTATCAGGACCATCCCGTCAATTAAGGGGCAGTTGATCTTTTCAAGCAGGGCCTTCGACGTGATTATCGTTTTGAAGCGGCATTTTTTCTGGGCGTACCTGGCATTTGTCTCTGCTCCAGTTGAATAATTTATCATCACAGGTATCCGTCCGCTCAAAAGTGCTGCCACAGTTGCCAGTGCACAACCTGCAGATGTAGGGATCATTATACCTATGAACCCGGGGTCATACTTCTTAAATTTTGAACTCAGTATCAGAGCGCCTATCAGGGCCCTCGAATAAGTAACGCTCTTACCGGTCGACTTGTCGATAACGGCCAATTTTCCGCTGTGCCTTTTTGCCATTCGGATGAACTGCTGATGGAGTAGCATATTCTTAAGTATTAAGTGAAGTAAAGAATTTAAATTCAGGGTGCTAATATAATTAATTATGTAACAGATCAAACAGGCAGAATATTTTTGTTCGAATTTTTATATAACCACCCCATAACTGTATATTATTGTTATCATGTTTTTTACAGGATCTTTTAAAAAACATCAGGAAGACATAATACCTTCCGGTCGAAAAATTTCCTTTGCAGGACAATAATCCTGAGTATCAAATCCGCTGCATGTGTGACTGCAATTAATTATTTTTCGCAGCAAAAAAGAATCAGATTACAGTACGGATTTCAGGACAGTCCGGACCTTAAATCAGTATATTGATGCCGGGAAACTTCTTTTGAAGGATCATAAGAAATGAACATTGAAAAAAATCAAGTAGCTTTGCACCCAAATTCATAAGTGCTGTGAAGAAACTTGACAAATTCGTCATCAAATCATTCATAGGACCGCTGATACTCACATTCTTCATTGTGCTTATCATCCTTCTTCTTCAATTCCTTTGGATGTACGTCGACGAGCTTGCCGGGAAAGGACTTAGTTTCACAATTCTGGCAGAATTGCTGTTTCAGTTCTCACTGTCATTTGTACCTACTGCACTGCCCCTGGCCATCCTTCTGGCCTCGCTCATGACCTTCGGTAATATGGGAGAATTCAGCGAGCTGACAGCCCTCAAATCATCAGGGATACCTTTAATAAGAATAATGATGCCCCTCCTGGTTATCATCATCTTCCTTGTCGGAGCATCATTCTTCTTCTCCGATTATGTACTCCCCTACTCCAACCAGCAGGCAAGAGCTCTTCTCTGGGATATCCGCAAAAAAAGGCCCGATATAAACCTGCAGGCCGGAACTTTCAACCACGATATAGAAGGATTCAGCATAAAAGTCGCCGACAAGGACCCCAGTACAAACCGGCTCGACAAACTTATTATCTACGACCACCGTAATAAAAGGATCAATCCGCCTGTTACTATTGCCGACTCGGGATACATAAAAATTTCAAACGACGAATCGGCACTGATAATGACCCTCTATAACGGATATTCATTTACAGAACTGGAGGAAAAAAATGTTATCCCTGATGAAAGAAAATACCCGTCCCGCCGGGACTTTTTCAGGGAACAGACAATGGTGCTGGCACTCTCAGGATTCGACCTGGAAAGAACTAGCCATGAAATGTTCCGGAACACGTCCTGGAGTATGAATATGCAACAGCTTTCATACTTCGTCGACTCCCTTACAAATAATTACAGGATCAGACAGGCATCACAGCTCAGGGAATTCCTGACCCAGAACGTATACATTGAACAGACCCGCGAGCCTCATTTTGCGATTACTCCAGACACTGTCAGCGCACCGGCACATCCTGTAAAATTCGACGCAAAGACTATCTTCGACACGCTGTCGGTGGTGGGAAAAAGAGACGCTCTGACACGATCGATAGAGGTGATCCAGGAGGCCAGCAATTTCCTTCTTGGCAAAACCGAAACAATGAAAAGCTATATAAGATCGATAGGAAAATACGAAGTCGACTGGCATAAAAAACTCACAATCCCTTTTGCCTGCCTGGTGTTTTTCCTCATCGGAGCACCTCTGGGAGCTATAATCAGGAAAGGAGGCCTGGGAACCCCGGCTGTAATATCAATATTTTTCTTTGTGATATGGTACGTGATTTCGCTCTCCGGAGAGAAACTGGTGGAAGAAGGCCTTGTACACAGCGTCGCAGGAATGTGGGCTTCTTCATTCATCCTGCTTCCCGTGGGTATATTCCTTACATACAAGGCATCCAACGATTCGGTAATTCTTAATGTTGACACCTATGTGTCATTCTTCAGAAAATTAAAAGACTCCTTATACAAAATTATCTTCCAGGGAAAAAGTAAAAATCCCGGCAATAAACCATTGGAAAATGAATAATTATAATCTGAACACGATAGAAGAAGCCATTGAAGACATCAGAACGGGAAAGCTTCTTATTGTTGTCGATGATGAGGACCGTGAAAACGAAGGTGACTTTATTTGTGCGGCAGAACTTATCACACCTGAAATTGTCAATTTTATGGCCACTCATGGCAGGGGGCTGATCTGTGCAGCATTGCCTGAAGAAAGATGCGAAGAGCTGGATCTCAATCTGATGGTTGGAGTAAACACTTCCATTCACGAAACACAATTCACAGTATCGGTCGACCTGGTTAGTGACGAAACCTCCACGGGAGTATCTGCCAGGGACAGGGCACTCACAATCAAATCCCTTGTGGATCCGGAAACCTTACCTTCCGACCTCGGAAGACCCGGACATATCTTCCCCCTCAAGGCAAAAGAGAAAGGCGTCCTGAGAAGAGCCGGACACACGGAAGCTGTTGTCGATCTCACCCGGTATGCCGGTCTTAAGCCCGGAGGAGCACTTGTTGAAATAATGAACGACGACGGATCCATGGCCAGAATGGCAGATCTTATCAAACTTAGAAAAAAGTTCGGAATTAAGATCATTTCCATCCGCGACCTGATTACATACAAGCTTGAAAGAGAAACTATTATAGAAAAGGGTGAGAAAGTCAAACTGCCCACCGATCATGGAAATTTCGAATTCATACCCTTCAGGCAGACAAGCAACGGACTTGAACATGCTGCGCTGGTTAAGGGAACCTGGACAAAAGATGAACCAGTGCTTGTAAGGGTGCATTCTTCATGCTTCACAGGAGATATTTTCGGTTCACTGAGATGCGACTGCGGATCACAGCTGCATAAAGCAATGGAAATGGTAGAAAAGGAAGGCAAGGGAGTGGTGATATACCTGAGCCAGGAAGGACGGGGAATAGGTCTGTTCAACAAGATAAAAGCATACCGCCTTCAGGATGAAGGTATGGATACCGTTCAGGCAAATCTCAAACTGGGATTCGGAGAAGACGAAAGAGACTACGGCGTAGGGGCAAGCATAATGAGAGCTCTGGGACTTGGAAAAGTAAAACTTATATCAAATAACCCTGTAAAAAGGGCCGGACTGGAAGGTTACGGTATCAAGATCGTGGATACTGTACCTCTGGTGATAGAACCCAATCCCTACAACCAGTTCTACCTTGAGACCAAAGCACTTAAGATGGGTCATACACTGACATGCTATAAACATATTGTAAGGGACAAGGAATTTTAGTAGTTTTGAATTGATTTTCCTGTTGCTGTCGATGAAAAACCTCCGTATAATATTCATGGGAACATCCGATTTTGCCGTGGCAACTCTCGGAACACTGCTCATGAACGGATTTAATGTGACGGCAGTGGTAACAGCCCCCGACAAACCCGCAGGAAGAGGCAGAAAAATGAAGATCTCTCCGGTAAAGCAGTTTGCAGAGCTCAGCTCGCTGCCGGTCATGCAACCTGAAAATCTTAAAGATCAGATCTTTATCGATGCTCTTGCAGCATATAAACCAGATATATTCATCGTGGTTGCATTCCGGATGCTTCCGGAAGCAGTCTGGAAAATGCCTCCTATGGGTACCATAAACCTTCATGCTTCTCTCCTTCCTCATTACAGAGGGGCAGCACCAATAAACTGGGCTGTAATCAACGGAGAGACCATGACCGGTGTCACAACATTTTTCATTGATGAAAAGATAGACACAGGAAAAATACTGCTCCGTGAAGGAATACATATCTTCCAGGGCGAAAATGCAGGAGACCTTCATGACAGGCTCATGAGACACGGCGCACGCCTGGTGATCAGGACCCTCATAGCGCTTACCGAAGACCATATTGAACCTCAGCCTCAATCTGCATTTCTTAAACCAGGTGAGGTCCCGAAAGAAGCTCCGAAAATATTTCCCGAACATTGTATTATAAACTGGGATCAGGAACCGGTTCAAATCCATAATTTCATACGGGGGCTGGCTCCATATCCCGCAGCCAGAACATTCCTCACATCAGAGAACGAGAAACTCCTGTTGAAACTGTTCGAAAGTCACCCTGAAAACGGCTCTCATGAACATAAGCCGGGGAAAATTATATCAGACGGAAAAACTTACATAAAGATAGCCTGCCGGAACGGCTGGATAAACATCCTGTCACTACAGGCTGAAGGCAGGAAAAAGCTTAATACACCCGATTTCCTTAGGGGTTTCGATGTTTCTAAATATTGGTTAGAATCTATTTGACAGGACCCGCTGATCTCAAACGTATCCTCTGCCCTGCCGAAGGCTCATCTCCCTCCTGCATCCTGTTGTACTCACGCAGCTTATACAGTTTCACACCGTAGATCTGGGAGATAAGATACATTGTCTCTCCTTCCGATGCTATATGGACTTCCCTGCCTGGTTCAGCCCTGCTCCTCTTCGGCTGAAGGTAAAGTATCTGTCCGGGCGTAAGGGTAAAATCACCTTCAAATTCATTGTAGCGGGCAAGCTCCCATTTCAACAGGTTGAAATCCTCCTCTATCGACTCTGCCGTTTCCCCCTCCTTCACAATGATATATTGTATCCTGTTATTCTCCATAATCCTCGGAACACGCGACATTACAAAGGTGATATCCTGGTCTGCCCCCGCAACAGTGCTTATGCCGGTATTATTTGCCGTCTCCCCGGATTGCTTCTCAGAACCTGCTTTTACGGCCGGAGAAGCTGGTTTATCAACAGTCTTATCAGCAATTTTATATCCTGTATCAAAATAATTCAGGTTATACTCTTCAATCTTTCTTATAAGCATATTGGCATAGTCGGGGTTTGTAGCATAACCTGCTTTTTTCAATCCTCTTGCCCATCCTTTGTAGTCGGTAGCGGAAAGTTCGAAAAGAGAAGCATATCTAGACCTGTTTTTAAGGAACTCCGAATGGTCATAAAACGATTCTTCCGGGCGCCTGTATTTTCTGAAACACTCATTTCGCCTGTCGTCATGGTGCCGGATAACAGGTCCGTTCCAGTCATCATGGCATTTGATACCGAAATGATTATTGGCTTCCCTGGCAAGCCTGCTTCTTCCGTAATCCGATTCTATCATTCCCTGGGCCAGGGTAATACTGGCAGGGATACCCGTCCGTCTCATTTCACTCACAGCCAGATCGCTATACCTCTCAATGTATGAGGTCCCTGGCTCTCCTGCCGGAGCTGGGGTAACGACCGGCCGTGTGCTGCGACAGGAACTGAGCTGAATGATAATTGCCAGTGATACTGCGATATATGCCGCTAACTTCATTTTGGTTCAAAAGTATGAAAAAGGCCAGGCGACGACATATTAATTAGTCAACAAGGATGAATGTTTATTAACATTTTTGTAATGTAAAAAATTACCTTTGTTATCGCTACTGAATCATAACGTCATGATGCACGAAAAGAGTATATCATTTAAATGGGAAGAATATGATTCTCCTGATGAACTGGAACCTGATGACAAGAGCCTTCTTGAACTGGCGGGTAAGGCAGCTATGAATGCATATGCACCCTATTCGGGCTTCAGGGTGGGGGCAGCATTACGACTTAAGAGCGGAACTGTAGTAACAGGCACCAACGTAGAAAATGCGGCTTTCCCTTCAGGTATCTGCGCTGAAAGGAATGCAATTGCCAGTGCTTCAGCCAATCATCCGGGTGACAGACCTGTTGCCCTTGCCATTACAGCCGTTTCGGGAGGCAGTATTACAGATGAACCTGTCTCTCCCTGCGGCAATTGCCGTCAGGTGATAGCTGAAGAAGAATACAGATACGGCAAAAGCATGAGGCTTATACTGGGAGCCAGGAACAACATAAGGATTATCGTAAATGCCGGCGACCTGCTTCCTCTTCAGTTCAACAGCGACAGTCTGAAGATCACTCCTCACTGATGACCAGCTGAAATCCTGCTCCGTGGATATTCTTAATGTTTATCCTGGGATCATCAGAAAGGAATTTTCTAAGCTTGGTGATATAGACGTCCATACTCCTGGCGGTGAAGTAATCGTCGTTACCCCATATCTTCTTAAGAGCCACCTCCCTGCTTATCAGAGAGTTGACATTCAGGGCCAGCAACTCGAGAAGCTGGGCTTCCTTGGGTGACAATTTCTTCTCATCAGCATCTGTTGAGAGTGTCCTCAGCTTTGAATTGAAAATATACTTTCCGACCTCATAGATATCACGCGTACCGTCGCGGAAATCCCTCCTGGCAAGGATGGCTCTTATCTTTGCAAGAAGGATCTCTGTGTCAAATGGCTTTGTAATGTAGTCGTCGCCTCCTGCATCATAACCCGTCAGGACATCATCTTTCAGCTTTCTGGCAGTAAGAAAGATGATTGGAATCAGGTTATTGATCTGCCTTATCTCTCTTGCAATCGTGAAACCGTCGACATGGGGAAGCATCACATCAAGAATACAGATGTCGAAGTTTCCTTTCCTGAAGTGGTCAACAGCATATTTCCCATCGTCAACCCAGTCGACAACAAAGTCATTGATTTCGAGATAGGATTTAAGCACCGATCCGAAACTCAGGTCATCCTCAACGAGAAATATTTTGACTTCCCTTGCGTTCATTTTACATTTTCACCATTTAATGGCAAATATACATCAAAACGGCTTCCCTTTCCCGGTTCACTGAAAACACTTACAGAACCTTTATGTGCGTCGACAATGGCTCTGACATAATTCAGACCAAGTCCGAATCCCTTCACGTCGTGCACATTGCCGGAGGATTCACGGTAGAACCTGTCGAAGATCTTCGACTGAACACTCTTCGACATCCCGGTTCCCTTGTCGGAAACCGACATGGTGACACCACTTCCGTTGTTTACTGTCGAAATGGCAATATCCGGAGCTCCGTGAGAATATTTGATGGCATTGTCGATGAGGTTGTTGACAAGATTATACAGATGTTCCTTATCGCCATTTATAACCATCTCTGCAGTATCGAGGTTCAGTGTTATCTTTCCATTCCTCTGCTTTATGATTATATCCACGGCATCAACAGCCTTTTTTATAATGTTGTGAAGCGAAACGTCTTCAAACCTGAAGTCAATTTCCTTTTTATCGAGCGAAGCAATCTGCAGGATAGTCTCCACCTTTTTGTCCATCCTGAGGTTTTCCTTTTTTATCATATCGATAAAATGCCTCACACTGGTCTCATTGCCGATAATCTTAGGATTTGTTATAGTGTCGGCAGCAAGCGATATTGTGGCAATGGGCGTTTTGAATTCGTGGGTCATGTTGTTGATGAAGTCCGACTTCATCTCCGAGACCTTCTTCTGCCTGATTATGAAGAAAAGGCTCATGGCAAATGTTGCCAGAATTATGAGCGAGAAAAGCAGCGATCCTCCAAGTATCCATGCCATCGATCCGAGAACATAGTTGGTGCGCTCCGGGAAGATCAGCGATACTATAAGGTCCTGCTTTATTATGTTATCAGGGAAAAGCCGCACCCTGTACCTGCTTTTCAGGAAATCCTGTTTACTGCTTTTTGAGAAATTGCCATCGGTCACTTCACCGTTCCTGATTATGGCAAACTCATAAGGAGTCCTGATGGGCGAAAAGAGAAGCGACCTGGTAATTGCAAAATCGACTTCCTCCCGGGTGATATCCATTGTCCTGTCCCACTGATAGAGCTCTGCTATCATCCTGTCGCTCATGTTCTTCAGTTCGTCGGTCCTTTTTTTTGCCCAGTTGATGAGCTCTTCCTGCTGTATATATATACCGCTAGGAATTTTATTTTCCGGTTTTTCATTTTGCATGATCCTGAGCTCCCCGTCCTGAAATTCGGATCTGAAGGTAACATTACCGGTGTCGGTAGTAAAAACAGTATCATGCACAGTCACCACCGGCGCTTCACCCGGTTTCTGTGTAAACGACTGATTCGTTATCCTGACACTGACACTTCCTCCGGAATTATCCAGATAGCTTCCAATACTGAAATAGCCTGAAATATCTGTTTTTTGTTCATTCGTGTTAAACATTCCGGGGAACATGAAATTGTTGAAGAAATTCAGCTTGCGTGATGATTCGATCTCCGACGCTGCTTCCCGCAGGCTCGCAACAGCATAATAGTCGAAATTCTCATTTCTGATGCCGATGGCATTCTTTATCCATATTATCTGAACCCATATGATCCCGATAATGGAGAAGAGCATCATGAAAACCAGCCAGATGAATTTCTTCCTGTTCATGGGGCAAATTTAAATTATCATCCATGATTGCGTATAACATTTAACTTTTCATTAACTCTTATTAACCTGATTTTAACTGCATCTGGATAAACAGAGGCATACTTTTGATATGAACAAACTAATATTCAAAGCCATGAAAAGAATTTTTACCACATTTCTTGTCCTGCTTACTGCAGGCACACTTCCTTATAACCTGGCCCTGGGACAGGAAAAAAAGACAGAAAAAAAGATAAAAGTCGTTGTCGCTGACAAAGACGGTGAAAAGGTGGTGCTCGACACTGTTTTTACAGGCAGCGATCTGCCCGGAGAGGTGGAATTTAAAGACGGCAGGGTGTTGCTGATCGCTGAAAACGGAGATAAAAGTGAATGGACTGTCAAATCTTCATCGTCATCTGAACCTCATATTATGGTGTTTTCGGGAAGCAAAAAAGACGATTCCGGAATCGAAAAGAAGGTGATAATAACCTCTGAACCGGAGGGAAGTAAAGAATGGCGGCAAAAAGACGGAGAGCAAGTCGTGATCGTGGACGAGAGCAGAATTTCAGAAATTACGGAAGACGGGAAAACTATACGCATCATGGTAAAGGAAGATACTGAGTCCCGCCCGGGAATGAGCAGCTATGTCATTGCAAAGGATGGTGTTGTGGTGACCGTTGAATACGATGATGAAAAGAAAGGACAGGAGATAATCAGGGAGCTTGAAAAGATAATGGAGAAAAAATAAGCTTAATCGCTTCTTTCAATCAAAGCTGAAACCTGTCCAGTGATGGAGAAACCTGGCCGGGATATGTTTCCGTTAATTGTCAAAAGCCGGGAACAAATCCCAGATATCACCCTCGGGGAAGGGTGCTGTGATGCTTATCTTCTCTTTTTTTACAGGGTGAATGAACTCCAGCCTGCGGGCATGAAGACTAATGCCTCCGTTTTCGTTTGATCGTCCGTAGCCGTATTTGAGGTCGCCTTTCACGGGGCAGCCTATCTTCGCCAGCTGAGCTCTGATCTGGTGATGCCGTCCCGTATGAAGCTCCACCTCAAGCAGATAATAACGTGCCGACCTGCCCGCTATCCTGTATGTCAGGCTGGCCTTCTTTGAGCCTTTCACCTCTTCATCGAAAACATTAGTCTTATTCCGCTTCTCATTCTTTTTTATGAAATGCACCAGTGTATCTTCATCAGCAGGTGGTCTTTCCTTCACTATCGCCAGATATATCTTGTGCACTTCCCCTTTTCTGAACATGTCATTAAGTCTGCTAAGAGCTTTCGAGGTCCGTGCATACAGGAGCGCTCCGCTTACAGGACGGTCGAGTCTGTGAACCACTCCCAGGAAAACATCACCGGGTTTATTGTACTTCCTCCCTATATAACCCTTGATCTCTTGGTCGAGAGAGGTATCCCCGCTGCTGTCACCCTGCGAAAGGTCAGACGATTTTTTGTTTACCGCTATTATGTGATTATCCTCGTAAAGTATTTCGGATACAGGATTGTGAATTGCAGGTTTTGCAATCTGATCTTTACTGGTCTCTTTCCTGTTCATTTCTCCCTTTTATTCCGCAATCAAACAATCCGCAATCCGCCTTCCGCAATCTCCCTTCCG
>DAIOVL010000039.1:0-2288 GCA_036759025.1 Bacteroidales bacterium | reverse complement strand
CCTTCCGCAATCTCCCTTCCGAAATCCGCCTTCCGAAATCCGCCTTCAATATTGTTCTCTTTCATTTGGAAACTGAAGTGTCCTGACATCATTTATATAATTCTGGACGGCGCCCCTGATCTCAGCGTAGAGATTATGATATCTTCTCAGAAACCTGGGAGAAAATTCCTGGTTAATGCCAAGCATATCGTGAAGCACCAGAACCTGTCCGTCAGTTTTTGGTCCGGCGCCAATTCCAATAACCGGTATTTTTACAGATTCTGTCACTTCCCCGGCCAGCCTGGCAGGTATCTTTTCAAGTACTATAGCAAAACATCCCGCTTTTTCAAGCAGTCTGGCATCTTCCATAAGCTTCCTCGCTTCCTCCTCTTCCCTGGCCCTGACCACATAAGTCCCGAATTTATGGATCGCCTGGGGAGTAAGACCGAGATGTCCCATCACCGGTATGCCGGCAGAAAGAATACGTTCCACAGATTCAATTACCTGTTCACCGCCTTCGAGCTTAACGGCAGAGGCACCCGTCTCCTTCATTATTCTTACTGATGAAGCGAGGGCTTCACGTGAGTTGCCCTGATAGGTGCCGAAAGGAAGATCGACGACTATCAGCGCCCTGTCAACTCCCCTGACCACAGAGGCAGCATGGTATATCATATTGTCGAGAGTGATAGGAAGCGTAGTATCATACCCAGCCATAACATTTGAGGCTGAATCACCTACCAGGATAATGTCAATCCCGGCCTCATCAAGTATCCGTGCCATGGAATAATCATAAGCGGTGAGCATTGCTATCTTCTCACCTTTAAGCTTCATCTCATTCAGAACATGGGTGGTGATCTTTTTGACAGTTTTATGTATCGACATTTTACTATGTATTAATACAGATGCAAAGTTATTCATTTATCTGCAGAAAAAATCTGACGTTTTGTCACATATTTTTAATGGCATAATCATTGCATAACCCGTATATTAAAATCAGAAATTTTTAAAACAATATAAAAATGGGAAAAATCATAGGAATAGACCTGGGAACCACAAACTCATGTGTTGCAGTTATGGAAGGCAATGAGCCAGTGGTTATCCCAAACAGTGAAGGTAAAAGGACTACCCCGTCAATTGTTGCATTTGTTGAAAACGGGGAACGAAAGGTAGGCGATCCGGCAAAACGCCAGGCAATAACCAATGCCAGAAAGACTGTTTATTCAATCAAACGGTTCATGGGGGAAACTTATGACAAAGTGAACCCTGAAATAAAAAGAGTTACATACAATGTAGTAAAAGGCGACAATAATACACCCAGGGTGAAGATCGATGACCGTAACTATTCCCCCCAGGAGATCTCGGCAATGATACTTCAGAAGATGAAGAAGACCGCTGAAGATTACCTCGGACAGGAAGTTACAGATGCCGTCATTACGGTACCCGCATATTTCAGCGACTCACAGCGTCAGGCCACCAAGGAAGCCGGAGAAATTGCCGGGCTGAACGTAAAAAGGATCATCAATGAACCTACTGCAGCCTCACTTGCATACGGCCTCGACAAGAAATCGCAGGATCTGAAAATAGCTGTTTTCGACCTTGGTGGTGGCACCTTCGACATTTCCATTCTGGAACTCGGCGATGGTGTATTTGAGGTCAAGTCCACAAATGGCGACACTCATCTCGGCGGTGACGATTTCGACCAGATGATAATCGACTGGCTGGCAGAAGAGTTCATTAAAGATGAAGGTGTAGACCTCAGGAAGGATCCTATGGCCATGCAGCGACTTAAAGAAGCTGCCGAGAAGGCCAAGATAGAACTCTCCAGCACCACATCAACGGAGATAAACCTCCCTTATATTATGCCTGTTGACGGTATTCCTAAGCACCTTGTCAAAACTCTCACCAGGGCACAGTTTGAGAAGATCTGTGACCCTCTTATTCAGAAATGCCTCACACCCTGCCAGAAAGCAATAAGCGACTCGGGATTAAAAGTCTCCGACATCGACGAGGTCCTTCTCGTGGGAGGATCAACACGCATACCTGCAATTCAGCAACTTGTTGAAAAATTCTTCGGAAAAGTACCTTCTAAAGGTGTCAACCCCGATGAGGTTGTTGCAGTCGGTGCAGCAATTCAGGGTGGTGTACTTACAGGCGAGGTCAAGGATGTACTTCTGCTCGACGTTACCCCTCTTTCTCTGGGTATCGAAACCATGGGCGGCGTGATGACAAGGCTCATCGAATCAAATACCACCATTCCCACCAAGAAAACCGAAGTCTTTACAACAGCTGCCGACAGTCAGCCTTCTGTG
>DAIOVL010000038.1:0-21988 GCA_036759025.1 Bacteroidales bacterium | reverse complement strand
CCGTTACCGTGATTCAATTTATTTTATGCTCCTGAAAATGGTAAACAATCCTTCCGACGCTGAAGACCTTACCATTGAAGCATTCGGGAAAGCATTCAGGAGCATCGACACCTACGTACCCCGCTTTGCATTCAGCACATGGCTCTTCATGATAGCCTCGAACAACTGTATTGATTTCATAAGAAAAAAACAGGCATCACCGGTTCCGCTCGACCAGTGGCAGGATGGCTTTGAAAATCCTGCTGTCAACCTCCAGTCTGACATGCCCGATCCCGAGGAAGCCCTTATTACAGACCAGAAAATAGCTACACTCAGGAAAGTCGTCAACCAGCTTAAATCTCCATACCGGGAAATCATCGAACTGAGGTTCTACAAGGAATATTCCTATGAGGAGATCTCCGCTGAACTTAAAATTCCTCTCGGAACGGTTAAAGCCCAGCTTTTCAGAGCCAAATCACTGTTGTACAACATTTTCAAAAAAACAGACAACAGGTGAATCCGGATATCGTATTCAAATATTTTCCTGATCTTGATGCTTCCAGCCAGGAAATGATTGTAAGGATGAAGCCCCTGTTTACCATGTGGAACAACAGGATAAACGTAATCTCCAGGAAGGACATGGATAATTTTTATCTCCATCATGTGCTTCATTCAATGTCGCCTGCAAAAATCATCTCTTTCATCCCCGAAACCCGCATCCTCGACGTGGGCACAGGTGGCGGCTTTCCTGGAATTCCTCTGGCAATACTTTTTCCTGAAGCGGAATTCACACTTCTCGATTCAGTCGGCAAAAAGATCAGGGTGGTAAATGAGGTTGCTTCTGAACTGGGTCTGGGTAATGTCGTTGCGGTTAAAAAAAGAATTGAAGAGGAAAAGGGCCTTTATGATTTTATCATCGCCAGAGCCGTAACTGATTTCAAAAAATTCGTCAGTCTTACCACCGGTAAAATTGCATCAGGAGAAAAAAACACTCTTAAAAACGGGATATTATATCTGAAGGGCGGTGACCTGACCGGAGAGCTCGGGCCATTACTCAGTAAAACAACCATCTGGAATATTTCGGATTACTTTAACGAATCTTTTTTCGAAACAAAAAAAATCCTGTATCTGCCTTCCTGAATTAAAAAACATCACCGGGCTTTTTATATTTCAAAAAATTACTATCTTTGCGATCTCATTTTTAAACGAAACACATTAAAATTCACCAGAGATGAAAAGGACATTTCAGCCTTCAAGAAGGAAAAGGGCAAACAAGCATGGATTCAGGGAAAGAATGTCCACACCCAATGGAAGAAGGGTGCTTGCATCGCGCAGAGCCAAGGGAAGAAAAAAACTTTCTGTTTCAAGCGAGCTTAAGCTTAAATAGATATACAGCCTTATATGTTTCTGAAGGTGTCCGGAAAGGGCACCTTTTTTTATTAATTTTGCATCCATGCCCCGTTCAGGAATATGAAAGATATACCGGCATATATAAAAGACGATGAACTGAAGCTGATCACAGAGAAAATATCCGCTTGTGAGCGGATTTCTCCGGAGGAAGCGATAATTCTGTTCAGGAAGGCCGATCTCCCCCTGCTGGGTGTTCTGGCCGGCTTTAACCGGAGAAAGTTCAACAGTAACTATGCCTTCTATAATAAGAATTTTCATATCGAACCCACAAACATTTGTGTATTCAACTGCCGTTTTTGCTCCTATCATAAACCTGAAGACGATCCGGAAAGCTGGGAATATACTCCGGAGCAAATGCTTGAGATAGTTAAAAGTTTCGATAGCAGGGATGTTACAGAGGTCCACATCACCGGTGGTGTTCATCCTTCTCACGACATTGAGTATTACGGCGAAGTGCTGAAAATGATAAAAGCCCACCGGCCATCTCTTCATATAAAGGCCTACTCGGCTGTAGAACTTGATTTCATGATATCAGGCGCCGCAATGACTATCGAAGAGGGCCTGGTATACCTGAAAGAATGCGGCCTTGATTCCATTCCGGGAGGGGGCGCCGAGATCTTCGACGAAGAGGTCAGAAAATATATTTCCGGCGAAAAAGCAGACTCTGAAAGGTACCTGTTAATTCATGAAACTGCTCATAAGCTCGGGATTCCATCGAATGCCACCATGTTGTACGGACATATCGAAACATATGCTCACAGGGTAAGACATATGGAACAACTCAGGGACCTCCAGGACAGGACCGGTGGTTTTAATGCCTTTATCCCCCTTAAATTCAAAAAAGCCAATAACAAAATGAGTTTCCTCGGCGAGGTGAACCTTATCGAAGACCTCCGCAACTATGCCGTGGCACGTGTTTTTCTCGATAATGTTCCACATATCAAAGCTTACTGGCCTATGACAGGAAGAGAGGCAGCCGGCATCAGTCTTTCTTTCGGAACCGATGATCTCGACGGCACTATAGAAGATACCACGAGGATATATTCGATGGCAGGTGCCACTGACCGGAATCCTGCCCTTACCACTGAAGAGATATGTAAGCTGATACAGAATGCAGGCTTTATACCGGTGGAACGGGATTCAATCTATAACCCTGTCGGAAAGCCCGGAGATGCCTGCCATTAATAATATTATCAATACATTTGCGTTAACACTAATGAACATCCGGCCTGTATGAGTTTAAAAGATTTCATCCTAAGCAGATTGTTTCTTAAACATCTTGGTCTTGCAGTGCTTATAACTGCAGGCGTAACTCTGATCACTCTCCTGTTCCTGAATATCTATACCAGACATGGCCAGTCAAGGGCAGTACCTGACTTTTACGGTCTTAGCATAGAAGAAACGGAGGCGCTTGCCAGGAAGAGCAAAATGAAATACGTTTTTGCCGATTCAGTCTATACATCCGTTGTGCCCAGAGGTTGTGTGGCGGAACAGAATCCAAAACCGGGGTTCAAAGTAAAAAAATGGAGAAAAATTTCTCTCACCATAAATGCTTTCCGACCTGAAATGGTAGCTATGCCCGACCTTATAAACCTGCCTCTGCGCCAGGCTAATGCACTAATCGAAAGTTCGGGACTCGTAGTCGGAAAGAAGACATATAAACCCGACCTCTCCATAGATGTCGTACTAAATCAGCTTCACGATGGCAAGGAGATAAGCCCGGACGATTCTCTTCAGAAAGGATCTGTTATAGACCTTGTCCTCGGAAAAGGGTTCAGCAGCCAGTTGACCTTTGTCCCCGACCTCACAGGGATGAGCTTTGAGGAGGCTAAAGACAGGATCAACGGCACCTCTCTTAACCTGGGAGCTTACAATTTTGATAACACCATAAACACAGAGCAGGATTCCCTGAATGCATTCGTATATAAACAAAGTCCTGAATACAGGGAAAATGCAACGATGCATTACGGTGCATCAATGTACCTCTGGTTCACTATCGACTCACTAAAGCTGCCTTCCGATTCGACACTTGTTTTCCCCGGCGACACGATTCTTCCCGCTGATGTACTTATCTGAACCATTTTTAATCCTGAATGATAAAAAAGATCCTGCTAAATATTATCCTTTTTGTTCCGGCAATAAATATTATCTGCGGACAGGAAACAGTGACCGGTCTCCAGACAAACAGACAGATAATTGACAGGCTTGAAAAAAGGATCACCGGCAAGGGTGTCTCTTCCGAAAACCTGGTCCTTCCGTTTTTCGATGATTTTTCGAAAAATGGCATATTCCCCGACTCATCAAAATGGACTGACAATTTCGTTTTCATAAACAATGCTTACACCAGCGACCAGATTACAACGGGTGTAGCAACATTTGATGCGATCGACGACAAGGGAAGGCTTTACGAAACAGCATCAGGATTCATCTTCGAAGCTGACCATCTCAGCTCCCAACCCATTGATCTTGAATTTAATCCGTCTGACAGTATACGGCTCAGCTTCTTTTTTCAGAGCGGTGGCCTTGGCGATGCACCTGAAGAAAACGACACTCTCGTGGTTCAGTTCTATGCCCCGGCAAGCAACAGATGGTTCACGGCATGGAAAAGCACAGGAGGTTCTGACTCACAATTCAGACCGGTAATACTGAGAGTGGAAGATCCGAAATTCCTTCAGAAAGGTTTCAGGTTCCGCTTCATCAACCACGCCAGTCTGAGCTCAAACCTGTCGGAACCATCCATGGCAGGTAATTGCGACCATTGGAATATTGACTATGTGATCCTGGACAGATTCAGAAACGACGGAGACACTCTTTTCCGTGATGTAGCCTTCAGGTTCCCGAACCGTTCCCTCTTATCATCTCATGAAGCAATGCCCTGGCAGCAATTCCTGAAAGTGGCACTGAACGAAATGGCACCTTCCGTTCCGATGCATTACCGTAACAATGACGGCATCGTAAGGAATGTCACCAGGAATTTTGATATCCTCGATATGTATACCGGCACCACAGTATACAGCTTCGTGCCCACAGCTGCCAATGTAGATCCATATACTGACGTCGATTACAACGCTACACTTATCTATACTTTTGCGGGCAGCAGCAATGATTCAGCTCTGTTCAGAATAAAAAGCTGGCTTATCACGGATAATTTTGACCCTAAATCAAACGATACAGTAGTCTATTACCAGTATTTCGGCAATTACTTTGCATTTGACGACGGTTCTGCAGAGGGAGGATACGGCATAAACGGCCTTGGTTCAAGGAATGCGATGGTGGCATATCGTTTCAAATCATTTATTCAGGATACCTTACGGGCAGTCTCTGTCTGCTTCAACGACAGCTATCTCAATGCCAATCAAAGGGCTTTCGACATCATGGTATGGGATGATAATGCAGGAATACCGGGGAATGTAATATACTCCCAGGAAGAGGAGATGGTTGAACAGGGTGAAAACATAAACGGGTTTTTTACCTACCGTCTCAGGGAGAGTATCATGGTTGACGACGTATTCTATGTGGGATGGAAACAACGTTCTGAAACTTTCCTGAACGCCGGTCTTGACATCAACACCCCACATAACGGCAGACAATTCTACTGGATCAACGGTAACTGGATACAATCAGGAGTTCAGGGAACCCTTATGATAAGGCCGGTAATGGGTCCTCCTGTCGCGACATCTGTAAATGACATCCGTTACCCCGGGCAACAAACACTCAGATTCAGGCCTAATCCTGCACGTGATTATATAATGATCGATTTAGGCGAAATACCTGATCCGGAAAAAGTATTCATTTCAGTGATTGACCTGAACGGAAGGACTGTACTCAAGGTTCATTTCTCTGAAAGAACAGACGTATCATCCTTAAAGGCAGGTATGTATTTCATAGTTGCAGACAGAAACGGAACCTCGCTGGGGATAAACCGCCTCATTATAACAAGATGACCCGCTGCAATGGCCGAAGAAGAAATTGCCGAACAACAGGACCTTTACGAGCATCATCGCTTCGTCGTTGATCCCGGTCAGGGACTACTGAGGATTGACAAGTATCTTTCAGCACGACTGGAAAACATCTCCCGCACGAGAGTACAGAGTGCAGCCGGCGCGGGGAACATACTTGTAAACAATATACCTGTAAAACCAAATTACAGAGTTAAACCAAACGATATCGTTCAGATCTTACTCCCCGACCCTCCCCGCGATATCGAGCTCATTCCTGAGAACATCCCCCTGAACATAGTCTACGAAGATGACGATGTTATTGTCGTGAACAAGGAAGCCGGAATGGTCGTCCATCCTGCATATGGAAACTATACAGGAACACTCGTGAACGCTCTTATGTGGCACTTCAGGGATCTGCAGCTTTTTCAGAGCGGTGACCTGCGCCCCGGTCTGGTTCACAGGATTGACAAGAACACCTCCGGAATACTTGTCGTGGCAAAGAATGAACCGGCTTTAAATAAACTGTCCAGACAGTTCTACGAGCGCACAACAGACAGGAAATATATTGCCCTTGTATGGGGCCGTCCCGACCCCCCCGAAGGAACAATAACAGGACACGTGGGGAGGAACATACGCGACAGGAAAATCATGCAGGTATTTCCCGACGGAAGCCAGGGCAAGCCTGCCATAACACATTACAGGGTCATAGAGGAATTAAGCTATGTGTCAGTGGTGGAATGCAAGCTTGAAACAGGAAGGACCCATCAGATCAGGGTACACTTCAGCCACATCAGACACCCCCTTTTCAATGACGACGAGTATGGTGGTGACAAGATCCTCAAGGGCACTACCTTTTCAAAATACCAGCAGTTTGTCAGAAACTGTTTTGAGATACTTCCCCGGCAGGCTCTCCACGCCAAATCACTTTCATTTGATCACCCTGTAACACGAAAAAGACTTTTCTTCGACTCAGAACTGCCCGATGATATGAAGATGACTTTCGATAAGTGGAGATCATATATATCGGGAAGAGGTTAAAGAGCACAGAGCACAGAGCGCAGAACACAGAGTAGAGACTATTATATTTTTAACTCTGAGCCCTGAGCCCTTAGCTCTGAGCAATTTACCACGAGCCTGATGCTCCCCCGCCGCCGAAGCTCCCTCCTCCAAAGCCTCCAAAGCCTCCCCCGCTCCTTGATCCTCCTCCTCCCGAGAAGCCTCCCCAGCTTCCCGAATGGGAATTGCGCCCGGAGTTCATCATCGACATAAGAAGCCACAGTGGCAATCCCTTGTCACTGATGTGCCTCTGGTTCTTCCCTCCTCCGCTCCGCATCGACAGTATTATCACCAGTACTATAATGAATATTATAAGAGGTATAATAGCACCTGCGTCATTTTTGTTCTCATATTTATCCGGCGGAAAATCGCCCCTTGCAAGCGCCATCAATGCATCAGCGGCCTTGTTGAGACCTTCATAATAATTACCTTTACGGAATTCCGGCAATATCTCATAGTCTATGATCTGGGCACACAATATGTCGGGTATAGCTCCCTCAAGGCCATAGCCGGGCAGAATAGCCACTTCACCCCTTCCTGAACCTGTCTTTGCTTTCACCAGAACAAGTACTCCGTTATCATAACTCTGCTGACCTATGCCCCATTTTTCAGCCAGACGCTGCCCGTAATCATTTATGTCATATCCTCCGAGATCTTCCAGCGTTACTATTGCGATCTGTGTAGATGTTGAATCATCAAATGCCACAAGCTTTCTCTCAAGGGCGCTGATCCCGTTCAGATCCAGCATCCCGGCATAGTCGTTGACCAGCCTTGGAGGATAAGGCTTTTCAGGCAGTATCTGTGAAGCTGCCATTGCACCGCAAGAGAAGAGAAGTATTAAGAAAAAATATCTTAATGGTCCGGGCTTCATATAGGAATTTCTATTCCGGTATGTCATAAGAAATTTCATCGGGAAGTTCATTGATGTCGTCAGTCTCTCTCGGGAAATTACCCGACAATTGTTCTCCTGTCATTAGTATGCCTTTAATCAGTCCTTCAGTGAATCTGCTTACCCTGAACTCAGATTCAACGGTCGATTTTATTTCGTCCCAGAAGTTTTCAGTCACTTTTGAATTTATTCCCACATCACCTATAATGGCAAATTTTTTATTTTCTACAGCCATATAGAAAAGGACCCCGTTTCTGGTTTCGGTAAGGTGCATGCCTATCTTCCTGAATATCCATGCTGCGCGGTCGAGAATATCACCGGTCAGTTTCGTTTCGAGATGTACACGTATCTCTCCTGAAGTATTCTTTTCTGCTTCTTTGATAGCAGAACGTATCCTCTCCTGCTGTTCCTTTGTAAAAAATTCTGATGCTTTCATAGTTCAGAAACGAACTTCCGGTGCTGTTTCTGCTCCTTCCATCGACTCAAAATAAGGCCTCTCCGTGAACCCGAACATCCCGGCCAGAAAATTCTGCGGAAAACTTTTAATGTAGGTGTTGAAGGTCCGGGCCACCTCGTTGAATTTCCTTCGTTCCACCGCTATCCTGTTTTCCGTTCCTTCGAGTTCCACCTGCAGGTCCCTGAAGTTCTGGGTTGCCTTGAGCTCGGGATACCTCTCAACCACCACCATGAGACGCGAGAGGGCAGAGCTAAGTTCCCCCTGTGCTGCCTGAAACTGCTGAAGGTTTTCTGAAGTCATGTTTGCAGGATCGAGTGTTACCTGTGTAGCTTTAGCCCTGGCTTCTATTACCTGCGTAAGAGTCTCCTGTTCGAAATCTGCCGCACCCTTCACGGTATTCACGAAATTAGGGATCAGGTCGGCCCGCCTCTGGTACTGGGTTTCCACATTGCCCCACTGGCTTGTGACTCCTTCGCGCATTGACACCATCTGGTTGTATACTTTTGTACCCCAGAGCACTATCGCGAGAATTGCAAGGCCGATAATGGCCACTATTATTGCACTGATAAGACATCCTTTTTTCATTATTATGGTATTAGTTTTTTCAAAGTTAAAATATTTCCGTTTAATCATAAAGAAGTCAGCTGACTCATATCTTTTTGTTTATTAAAAAGGTTACATTTGAGTATATAATAATGACGGATGAGGACGATCGCAATAGTTGCAGGAGGAGATTCTTCGGAATATGAGATATCGGTTAAAAGTGCCAACGGTGTGGCAAGGGCTCTGGCTTTCAGGTATGAGGTGTATATCATCATTATCAGAGGAATAAACTGGTACTGGGAGGATCAGAAAGGGCGCTTCCACAATGTCGACAAGAATGATTTCACCCTTGTCGTCGACGATTTTCACGTCAGGTTTGATGCTGTCTTTATTGCCATTCATGGCAAGCCGGGTGAGAACGGACTGCTTCAGGGGTACTTCGATATGCTTCAGTTACCATATACAGGCTGTAATGCATTTTGTTCAGCTCTCACCTTCAACAAGCAGGCCTGCAAGCTTTTCCTCAAGGAATACGCTATCCCTATGGCCGACAGCGTACTGGTAAGAAAGGGCGACACTGTCGATCCGGGGATGATACTGAAACGTCTGGGATTGCCCTGTTTTGTGAAGCCTAACGACAGTGGATCAAGCTTTGGCGTTTCAAAGGTAACAAAAGGCGACGAACTCCTCCCTGCTGTCAGGAAAGCATCTGAAGAGAGCGACGAAGTCATTATTGAAGCCTTTATGAACGGAAGAGAAGTAGCCTGCGGTGTCGTCAAGGTTAAATCAAAGACAGTTATACTGCCTGTAACGGAGATCATCAGCAAGAATGAATTTTTCGACTTCGAAGCCAAGTACACCCCGGGAAAATCGGATGAGATCACTCCTGCGCTCATTCCTCCCGACATCACAGAGAATATTCAGCAGTTAAGTTCAGGGATTTACGATCTCCTTGGCTGCAGAGGGATAGTCAGAGTCGACTTTATTGTTGTAGGCGACAAACCGCATTTCCTCGAGATCAACTCCATACCCGGCATGACCGACGAAAGCCTGATACCCAAGCAGGCTGCAGCTGCAGGTATCAGGCTCGATGAGCTTTACTCACTTGTAATCGAGGACCTTTTTATTCCTTTGCTTTCTTAAGGCCGGTGGTTGTGGTATAGTACTTGGTTATCATTCCAGGGACTTCCCATTCAGGCAGTTTTCCGGCTTCCATATATTCAAGGAATTTTTCAGTTACCTGACCGAAATGATCTTCATGCGTGGTTTTGTATACGTCAGGTATGCTGATTTTAAGAGTTCCTTCGCCGGCCGTCTCAATAACAACATCCTCATAGGGAAGGGATTCTATCGCTTTTTTGAGTGCGGAAGTGAAATCAGCCATCGACATTCCCCTTACATTCTCGGCGTAGAGGGTGGGCTTGAAATTCTGATCTGCACCCTGTCTTATTACGAGGTCGCATTTTGAACCGTGCATCATTGAGAAGTGAGTGTCGCCGGCACCCGGAGGAGCCTGATATCTCCACTCAACAGATACCTTTGCCCAGATGCCTTTAAGCTGGTATACTATCTCACCGTTGGCAAAAACATGAATACTGCCATCCTTAATATCCTTCTGCAGGTAACCGGGGAACTCCTCAAGGTTGGTCACAGCCTTGAATTCATCTTTCGAAATTATTGTAGGCCAGCGTTTTGCTGCTGCTACCGTTACATCCGACGGACTCAGAATCTGTTCCGGAAAACATTCCCACTGAACAAGGTCCACAAGGTGGGTTGTCACGTCTACTATTCCTTCGCCCTGCTGTTCAACATCGAAAAACCATCCCGGTCTGATGTTTGGCGCCCCTGCCACAAGCTTCAGGAAATGATGAACACTGACTTTTGTGACAGCAGGATCCTCCATAGTACCAGGCTCCAGCTTACCGAAAACTTCTTCCTTAAGCGAGAGCAGCTTTTGAAATATGGTGGTGATCTCATACCTCTCCGTCATGATATCATATATCAGAACTCCTTTCTCTGATGCAGTCCGGAATGCTTCTTCCAGTTTCGGAAAATCGTCGGGAGAAATGATCATGGGCTTATCGGCAAATACATTCAGTCCGGCATTGACTGACCGTGTTATGTATTCAGCCTTTTTCCTGTTATTCCCTGACAGCACGACCACATTACCCGGTCTCCCGGCAAGCATCTTCTCAAAGAAATCGTTTCCGGTATAAACGATCTCATTCCACTTTGTGGGATCGTCGGCACGTTCATTGAACGATTTGATACGGTTCAGATGCTGAACAACATCAGGTCCTTCGGGTGCATACACGTTCACATCAGGAGAAACCTGGTCATACATCTTCTTTTGCACCAGGCCTGCATGAAAATGACCGGGGTCAACAGTCATAATTTGTACAATATATTCGTTATCCATTTCTTTAGCGGATTTCCCGGTCTGTTCCTTTGAACCTCCCGATCCGCAGGAAGCCAGTAAAAAAACCGGAATAATAATTAATAAATACGATCTCTTCATAGTCTGTTAAATTATATTCATATTTCAAATACTTCCCAAAACAACCAATTTAATAAACTCTAAATACTCTAAGTACGCGAAGTACTTAAACCACTAATCGAACTTATTCACTTTTTCAACAGTGTAATCGCGGGCGGATATGCAAAATCATTCCATATCCTCTCTGCGACAGCCTTGTCTATCTTGCCGTCATATACCAGCATCCTGTATTTAAGCCTGTATAGTTTCCCCGGATCCAGTTGCCAGTCGTTATGACGAGTGGGACAGAATTCAAAATATACATCTCCCACGCCGTTCTGGTTTTCCGGCCATACCCTCATGGGCTCAGGGAAATCCCTGTTTGCAGGGTGTGAAAAGAATGTGATGCCCGAATTGCCTTTCCCTTCAAAAGCGCCGTTTATGTCGGCCCATCTGGCTCTTGATCCGTCTGCATCCTTCCTGGTGAGGCCTTCCGACGTCAGGACGGTGCTGTTATTCCTGTTCCATTCCCCCGTAGCCCTGAATCCGATTCCTCCGGCATAACGGTAGGCGACAAACACTATCGGTTCATTTCCTGCAACCGAGAGAAAGGTTGTCAGATCGACCAGGTATGCCTTCACTCCTTCAACAGGTTCCGTGTTCCATGCCCTCACATCCCATATCTCATTGATTGCAAGCTCTCCCGATTTTACTACCCTGAAGTCGATATGATCCTGTTTAACTGAAAATCCACCGTAAACAGGGCCGTCGATCACTGAATTGATGCCTGCAAACTGGACTGTTCCCTGTTTCGAACCGAGGTTCCAAAAGTCGGTTTCATGATTTCCTATCCTCACTTTGGTCCAGGGATTCCAGATGCCGAAATGATGATAATGATCGCGTGGACTTACCCTGGTCAGGATATTCCCCGAAGGAGAATACATGGGATGTATGAATCCGCTTCTCTTAAATGCTGAATCCACCCGGGCAGGGGGGTACAATATCGATTTTCTGTAGTTCAGGATCTCTGATTCACCCTTTTTCAGAACTATGTTATCCTTTGTCAGTTCAGTTGTTATAGCCACGGTCGTCGTTCCCGGCACATCTTTGAAAAGGAAAAATTCTCTTTTAGCTCCGGCGTTTGTCTTTCCGTCGAGTATCCACCACAGTCTTGGAATATAACCGGTTTCAATCTGGGTATGCTTTTCGATCATTCTGCCCTTCACTTTTTCATAGAGATGATATCCGAGGGTATCGCTCTTTGAGGCACCCTCTATATCCACACTCACCGGTGTGTTTATTCGTTCATAATCACCTGCCTCAACATAGAAATGGAGCAGTTGTGTTCTCTGCGAGAAAGCGGTAAACGCTGTAAGAAAGATGATCGCGGTAAGAAAGAAAGGTTTTTTCATGTAAATGTTATTTTGAAAGATCCTTAACTGTATTAATAAATGCATAAATATTTTCATTGCTGACTTCCGGGGGCATACCGCCTCCTGCCGACCAGATTATATTCTCATGGTTCTCTATCTCCCCAAAGGCTTTTTTTACAGCCTCCGACACCTCTTCAGGGCTTCCCTGGGCCAGCACATCCCGCCCGGGCACATTTCCCACAAGGATCACATCCGGACCGGCCAGATCGCGAATTTCACCCATGGTATGATTGAATGAGAAGTTGAACATATTGACACCCATTTCTGTCAGGCGGGGTGCAGTTATCAGTCCTTCCGCATCATTATGCAGGAATCGTGCTTTTGCTCCTGTAACTGAGAATATCTTCTTAAAATAGGGAAGAACAAATTCGTTGAACTCGGGTTCTCCCACAAAACCGACAATATCGTCGAGAATCAGGAGTCCGTCGATTGAGGGGAAGCATTCCTTCTGCCAGCTTATCCAGTCGCAGATAAAATCAGTAATTTTTGAAATAAGCCTGTGAGAGCCTTCCGGATCCATTGCGAGGGCGAGCATGAACTCGGTTGTTCCCATAAGGAAGGAAGCAACATTCAGAGGGCCTCTTGCCACAGCGAACCTGATCTGATGATCAGCCTCATTTATCGCTTTCTGATTGATCTTCAGTCTGTTGATCATAAATGGAAGCATGCCGTCGGTTTTTACGTTCGGCTGAGGCAGCAGGTCTGCATCCTCAATGCTGTCGAGCACCCTGTCGGCATGAGGAAAACCGTTCTGGAAGTACACCATCCTGGCACCGAATGCCGATGGTTCGGTGCACATCCCGTATTCCGACCAGAACCCTGGCAGAAACCATGTTTCAGGGAACATATTTGCAGCCTTAAGGTTCGACTTCATCCAGAGTTCGTCTGATGAATAATAATCTATTGTTGAAATACCATACCACCCGGGTATCCAGGGGCTGTCGATAATAAAACCTGAAGGCTGATAGGTAAGCTTCCTGCCCTCGATCATGCTTACCAGGTCATTCCATGAAGAATTGCGCATAATATTCCTTTATTTATGATTGACAATAAAGGAATAAAAATAATGAGAAAAAAATAAATAGCCGGATAAAAGCCGTTAATAAACTATAAAAATCGGGGCACTTACTTCCTGTATGCCTCGATGGGATCGCAGGTACAAACGAGGTTGCGGTCACCGTATCCGTCATCGATACGGCTTACCGATGGCCAGAATTTATTTTCCTCAAGCCATGGAGCCGGGAAGGCTGCCTTTTGACGGTCATATTTATGATCCCATTCATTGGCCGTTACAACCCTTTGTGTATGAGGGGAATTGTGTAATACATTATCCTCCCTGTCATATTTACCCGTTCTGACCTCTTCAATCTCATTCCATATCGATTTCATGGCATCAATAAACCTGTCGAGCTCGCGTAGTGATTCCGATTCGGTTGGTTCAACCATCAGTGTGCCATGTACCGGGAATGAAAG
Organism: Bacteroidales bacterium; assembly: GCA_036759025.1. GTDB lineage: Bacteria > Bacteroidota > Bacteroidia > Bacteroidales > VadinHA17 > LD21. The sequence continues at coordinate 8,331 of DAIOVL010000038.1, read as the reverse complement.
AGTAGGAGCATGGAATCCATAATCCATAAGCCTTTTCGCAATGTCGCTTTCGGTGACACCGGTCTCTCCCTTGAAATTCCTGCAATCCAGGATCAGCTCATGTGCCACGAAACCGTTTTTACCTGTATACAATGTTTTAAACCAGCCTTTCAGGGCTGCAGAAATATAATTTGCATTCAGTATTGCAATACGTGTTGCCTCCGTCAGGCCTTCAGAGCCCATCATCATTACATAGGCATGAGATATCGTGAGGATATGCGCACTTCCAAAGGGAGCACCTGCAACTGCTGTTGTTCCCTTTGCTCCTCCCGTCGTAACAACAGGATGTGAAGGAAGGAACTCTGCCAGTTTCTCATTTACCAGGATGGGCCCCATGCCCGGTCCGCCTCCACCGTGTGGGATGGCGAAGGTCTTGTGCAGGTTCAGATGACAGACGTCGGCTCCGATCCTGCCCGGACTTGTAAGCCCCACCTGTGCATTCATGTTGGCACCGTCCATATAAACCAGTCCTCCGTGTGAATGGACGATATTGATCATTTCAACCACCGATTCCTCGAATACACCATGGGTTGAAGGATAGGTTATCATGAAAGCAGACAGGTTCTGACTGTTTTCCTCTGCTTTCTTCCTGAGGTCTTCAACATTTATATTACCCCTCTCATCACATTCCACAACTATAACCTGCATGCCGGCCATTACCCCGCTGGCAGGGTTGGTGCCGTGTGCCGAGGAAGGTATCAACACCACATTCCGGTGATCATCGCCTCGCGACAGGTGATATTGCCGTATCACCATCAGACCTGCGTATTCGCCTGCTGCACCGGAGTTAGGCTGGAAGGAGACAGCCGGAAAACCTGTGATCTCTTTAAGTGCATTTCCAAGCTCTTCCATCAGCTGATGATAACCTTCAGCCTGATCTTCCGGCACAAAGGGATGAATATTCGCGAATTCGGGCCAGCTCATGGCAAACATGGAAGTTGCGGGATTCAGTTTCATCGTACACGAACCAAGGGGTATCATACAGTGAGTAAGCGAAAAATCCTTCTTCTCAAGCATCTTAATATACCTCATCATTTCAGTCTCGCTGTGATACCTGTTGAAAGTGGCGGCATTTAAGAAACCTGAACTTCGTCTGAGGCTTCCGGGAATGGAAATACCTTCGCATGGAAAGATCTCAGTAACATTTCCTTTCCCGGCCACTTGTGCAAAGATCCCGACAATTGATTTTATTTCTTCAGCCGTGGTAACCTCATCGGTGCTGATCCTTGCAATTCTCCCGCCAGTGTAGAAGAAATTTATCCCTGACGACTGCGACAGTTTCTTCAGCTCATTCACTGCTGTATCTGATCCGAGTTCAATACTAAGGGTGTCGAAGAAACTCTCGTTGAGCATTGTGAATCCCAGTTTTTTCAGTTCAGAACCAAGAGTACAGGCTGCCCTGTGAATTTCGGTTGCAATGTTTTTTAGTCCCTCCCGACCGTGGTACTGGGCATACATTCCGCTCATGGTCGCCAGCAAAGCCTGGGCTGTACAGATGTTTGATGTTGCCCTTTCGCGTTTTATATGCTGCTCCCTGGTCTGAAGGGCCATTCTCAGCGCGGGATTTCCCTTTACATCAACAGATACCCCTATTATCCTGCCCGGCATCGATCTTTTCAGTTCTTCCCTTGCTGCAAAGAAACCTGCATGGGGGCCTCCGTAACTCATAGGTAGACCGAACCTCTGGTTTGATCCGACAACTATATCGGCACCCCATTCTCCGGGAGGGGTAAGAAGGACAAGGCTCATCAGATCGGCGGCTGCGCCTACGAGCAGACCGGCTTCATGAGCTTTCCGGGCAAAATCCCCATAGTCCCTTATTTCGCCCGATGCTGCAGGATACTGGACAAACGCGCCAAAATAACTGTCATTAAATTCAGCTTCGGAATATTTACCCTTAACAAGTTCAATACCCAGAGGCTTCGACCTGGTCTCAAGAAGATCCATGGTCTGCAGGAAGATATCCTCATCTACAAAGAACCTGCTGGCCCCTGCCTTCACCGCTGCTCTCGGTCTCGAATTGAACATCATAATCATGGCTTCAGCAGCAGCCGTAGATTCATCGAGCATCGAGGCATTTGCCACCGGCAGTCCTGTCAGATCTATGATCATCGTCTGAAAATTCAGAAGTGCTTCAAGTCTTCCCTGGGATATTTCAGCCTGGTAAGGCGTGTAGGAAGTATACCAGGAAGGATTTTCAAGAACATTTCTGATAATAACGGAAAGCGGAGCCACTCCATAATAACCCTGTCCGATGAAAGACCGAAAAACCTTGTTCCGTGAACCAAGTTTTCTCAGGTGCATAAGGTACTCATATTCACCCATAGCCTCAGGGAGTAAAAGAGGTCCAGGGAGCCTGATACCTTCAGGCACTGTCCTTTCAATCAGTTCATCGACCGACTTCACGCCGGTAACTTCCAGCATACGGCTAATGTCTTCAGGACGCGGACCGTTATGACGGTTTACAAATTTATCTGCTGACATATCATTGAATTTTAAATGTTAACAAAAAATCACTTGAACAGTTCTGACCTTCAGCACATTTTTTTTGCTACGACAGATCAGGTAAAATAGGGATTGGTATTTATTTCTGCTTCAATTGTTGTAGATTCTCCGTGTCCGGGGTAAACAATGGTTCCCGCCGGCAGGCTGAAAAGCCTGTTTCTGATTCCTGCTACCAGGGTGTTGTAGTTGCCTCCTTTAAGATCGGTCCGTCCTATGCTGCCTGCAAAAAGAGCATCTCCGGTAAAGACAATGCTATCTTTCTCGCTGTAAAAGGCCAGACTTCCGGCGGTGTGTCCGGGTACCAGAATAGCCTGAAGATGCGTAATGCCGAATGATACAATAGAATTATCATCAATATAATCTGCCGGGGCAGGAGCTGTTTCCATCTCAAGTCCGAACAGTTCGGCTATATGAACCGAATCATTCCTGTTGACATCTTCTTCGATATGGCAGAGGGTTCCTGTTCCGTACCTTTCGAGGAACATCCTGTTGCCAAAAATGTGGTCGAGATGGCAATGAGTATTAAGAAGAAGTTCCGGGACCAGTTTTTTGCTGTCTATAAGCCGGGCCAGCCGGTCGAACTCATCGCGGGAGTAGCACCCGCAATCGATCACTGCACATTTTCCCGATCCGTCAGAAAGAATGTATGTATTTACCTCTATTGGTGAGAATATAAGTCTGAATACTTCCATAACTGATCATTTACCGTTAACGGTTCCCTTTAGCATCGGAACGAAGACGAAGGTGCCATGTGTAGTTGTGTTAAAAGAGTCTTCTCCTGCACGTTTCATGAGTGTCATTACCTGGTAGCTGCTGTCGCCCACCGGTGCTACCAGGCGGCCTCCCGTTTTAAGCTGTTTTAGCAGTTCAACGGGAATCTCCTTTATCGCTGCCGTTATGATAATCCCGTCAAAAGGTCCGTACTGTGGTTTCCCAGCGTAACCGTCGCCGAAGAAGAAATCGGCTTCATACCCAAGCGCCCTTAGTGTCTGCTGGGCTTTGAGATAGAGTTCCCTGAAACGTTCGATGGTATATACCTTTGCTCCCATTTCTGCAAGCACGGCAGCCTGATAACCTGATCCGGTACCTATTTCAAGGATCCTGTCCCTCCTTTTAACTTCAAGCAGGGATGTCTGGACAGCCACGGTATAGGGCTGTGATATTGTCTGCCCTGATGAAATCGGAAAAGCCTTGTCGACATAGGCATGGATCAGGAAGGCAGGATCCATGAAAATGTGTCTCGGGACCGTGTCTATTGCCCTCAGCACTTCCTCATCCGTTATTCCTTTTTTCCTGAGTTCGGCGACAAGTCTTTTTCTCTTACCCTTAGCCTCAAAATCTTCTATCATTCAAAATGCTGTACCATAAAAAACTGCCGTAAAAATAGAAAATTTAACGTACCTTAATCACGACAGCCGTCATTGGTTGAAAACTTATCAAATGTTATTGTATATTGCTTTTCTGCGATTGCGGAATTACTGACTTTTAGATATCTTGCAGGCAGTAAAACTAAAACCGGCAATAAAAGCTTACCAAAACACCTCCGGCTTCATGTCAATTTCCGGCAAACCTGAAAATAAGTTTATACACAGGGCTTTCAAAGCTGTCTTTGACATAGTCTTTTCATTAATTTTTCTGATAGTTCTAAGTCCTCTTCTGCTTATCCTCTCTGTTCTTATTTTCATCTCGGGTAAAGGTCCGGTGATATATTCGCAGGACAGGATTGGGAAGGACGGAAAGCCTTTTTCTATATATAAGTTCAGGTCGATGGTATATGATGCCGAGAAAAGCGGACCTATGCTTGCAGGCGCAAACGGGGAGAAGGTTACCCGGATCGGAAGCTTCATGAGAAGATACCGTATCGATGAGATCCCCAATCTCATAAATGTGCTGAAGGGTGACATGTCGCTTGTAGGGCCCCGGCCCGAAAGACAGTTCTATATCGACCAGATTGTAAAGAAAGTGCCGGAATACCTTGATCTGCAACGCATTAAACCGGGTGTGACTTCATGGGGACAGGTCAAATTCGGGTATGCTTCCACTGTGGATGAGATGATCGAAAGGTTCCGTTATGATCTTTATTATATGAATCACCGGTCGCTGTGGTTTGATCTTAAGATCATCCTTTATACTGCAGGAACTGTGTTGAGAGGGAAGGGTGTGTAAGGGGGAAGATGCCGAGAGGAATGTACAGAGGTCCGGAGGGTTTCAGGATACTCTGGTACAGGATCACTTCATTAACGCGGACAGTCTGAATGAATGTATCCTTATACATTTCCAGAACCTTCATTAGTGAATCCGGGGTTCTGAGGTACCTGATCCTGCCTAATGTCAGATGCGGACTGAAGGGCTTGTCACCGGTTTTGAAACCCGCATCTGCAAGTCCTGTCTGAATATTCTTCCTAAGATCCTGAAGTCGTTCACTCAGGTCAACACCCATCCATATTGTCCTCGGATCACGGATACTTTTGAATATCCCGCTTCCCTTCAGATTAAAACTGAAATAAGCGAAACTGCTACATTTTTCCTTAAGCATTGCAGATAAAACTGTGATCTTATCATCATCAGTATCTCCCAGGAATTCAAGGGTGAGGTGAATATTGGATATTTCTGTCCACTTAACAGAATCCTTTGCAAGTATATTTTTAAAGGATGAAAATACCTCAAGGAGTTTCTGTTCCGGGATTATTCTGACGGCTATGAATATTCTTTTCATTGAAATTACAGGGTTCCTATAAGTCCGGCTTCTAACTCCAGTACAATTATCTCGATAAGGGCATCCTCTCCGAATGGATCGTAATGATCTTTCAGGTTTGTCCCGAATATTCTTGCTATGCCCTGCCAGAAAGCTGCCGAAAGGCTTCCCCGGTATTCTCTGATAAGGTCATATGAAGTGTTTCGGGTTTCCCTGTCGATAAGTTTCAGCAGGAGCCTGCCCTGTGTTATGGTCATGTCTCTTATGTCATCTTCATATTCGGAGAAAACACTTTTTTCAAAGTCCTTCAGATATTGCCTGCGTTCTTTTTCATCAGCGATGGATGAAAGATCCTGATTCACTTCAAAGAGTTTCTCTCTTACAATAACAGCATATGGATATACTTTCCTGATATTGTAGGTCAGCCTGTCATATCTTCTGTAAAAAGCTTTGCGTGAGGACTTCCTGTCGTTGCCGACAACAACGACCTCCCTTATATCCACCTCGGGGAGCACCTCTCCGTTACGTTCAACCTGGTTAAGAACGAATACGCGGGGAAGGGAGGTGTCAGATAACACTATAAGTGAATCCTCCTGTCCCGATGCACAAACTCCAGTCAGCAACAGACCTAAACATATATAAAACTTTGGCTTCAAATTGTTATCATATCTGCTAAAGACAAAGTTATCAAATTACGGGCCATATAAATACAAAATGTTTTACCCTGATAATGCTGGAAAGATGGATTTTATACCCTTTTATTGTTTTTTCAATGAATTTTTGCTATCTTTATATAATTGACCTTCATGCACATTATTGATAATACAGTTCAAGATTATCATGATTTATAACGATAAAACCGGAAAATAATTTTTTCCTGTCGGCAATTTAGAATCATGAATTTAAATAACCGGAATTTTTAGATCCTGTTCCGTGCGGAAGTCTCCGTTCAATAGAATAGATTCCTGGATAACGGGAATATTCAGGTCTGCGTGTATTGATGAAGCCTGTCTGGCTCAGATGAAAATATACTGGATTGCCAGCGTTGCTGTTACTTTAATGATAGCAATGCTGACGTTAACATATCATCTGATTTTTCCTCAGCTAAGAATTATTATATACTATGGTCTTATACTGACTGTAATTTTCTCACAGGGAGTTATCTACCCCATTATTTTCCCACGAAGATACTGGAAAATAAATACAACATTTATGTTGATAGACCAGTCTCTGGTTTCTATAATCACCTTTATCTGTATTTTAAAACTGGGAGGCATACCATATTCGGGAGGTCTGGCCATTGTAGGACTTGCCATGGTTTTTTTCTCACTTAACCTGAAGAAAAAGGCGCACTCACTCGCAATTTTTTTTGTTTATATTTTCACAATCATTCTCGCTGGTGTTCTTCATCCTTATCTGACAGTGCCTCCGGAAATGACAGAAGCTGTCAACATTTCTTTGTTTGTTGTAAATCTGTTATGGATCTCGGGATTTGCGCTGGTGTTTGTCCTAAGCTTCATCTCGCTGAGAGTCAGGGTTGAACAGATGGAAGCAGATCATTTAAAGGAACTGGAGCAGGCCAAGACCAGGCTTTTCACAAATATGACCCATGAATTCCGCACACCCCTTACGATAATTTCAGGCATGACGGATCTTATTAGAAATGACCCTGAGAAATGGCTTGAGGACGGCTGTGAGAAAATAGACAGGAACTCAGACATACTTCTCAACCTTGTCAACCGGATGCTCGATCTGGCAAAACTGGAATCGGGTTCCATGCCTCTGAAGATGAGCAGATCAGATATAGATGCCGAAATACATAATATTGTTGAGCTGCTTCGTTCCGCCGCGGAAAGAAAGAAAATTACCCTGACCTTTTCTGCGGGTGCCACCGACCCTGTCATTGATCATGACCCTGAGAAGACTGATCAGATAGTAACAAACCTGTTGTCGAATGCGATCAAATTCACTCAGGAAAACGGAATAGTAAAGGTATCGACACAAATCAGCTCCGGAAATGAATATGAAATCAGGGTAAGTGACAATGGGCCGGGAATTCCCGGAAATAAGATCCCGAATATTTTTGATCGTTTTTACCGGGCTGATGATACAATACAGGGCTCAGGCCTGGGTCTTGCTCTTACACGTGAACTGGTCAGATTGCTAAACGGCACAATTACGGTAAAGAGTATTATTGGTAAAGGGACTGAGTTTACCGTGCAAATCCCTGTTACCCGGAATGAACCTTTGAAAACAATTAAGGATACATCTGATATCCGGAATATGAAGGGAAAAATGATAGCACCGGTAAGTACAAAGACCAGATTTCCGGCAGATCAGAGCTCTTCCGGTACCAGGAAACCATTACTTTTGATCGTTGAAGACAACACGGATGTGGTTGCTTTCCTGCTCTCATTCCTTGAAAAAGAATATCAAATAATTATTGCCCTTAACGGTAAGGAGGGACTCGACAAAGCTGTCGGAGTTGTGCCTGATATAATAATAAGTGACATCATGATGCCGGTGATGGACGGAATTGAAATGCTGGACAGGATAAAAAATGATCTCCGTACTAGTCATATACCGCTTATCCTGCTTACAGCCAGGGCGGATCAGAAATCACGCATTGAAGGACTAAAGCGTGGCGCCGATGCATATGTCGCCAAACCGTTCAACCGGGAGGAACTCCTTATCCAGACGAAAAACCTGTTAAACACCAGTAGAAGACTTCAGGAGCGATATTCATCAACAGCAGGATTCCCTGAATCGGATAACCAGGATCTTATTTACGAGGATCTTTTTATGCAAAACATCCGGAAAATAATGCTTGATCATATCAGTGATGAATCTTTTGATACCCGTAAGCTGTGCAGGGAAATGACAATGAGCCGGACTCAGCTTTACAGGAAATTCAGGTCACTGACCAATACAGGCGTTGGTGAATATTTCAGGTCGGTCCGGCTTCATGAGGCAAAGACACTGATCCTTAACTCAAAGCTGACAATAAGCGAGATTGCTTACAAAACCGGATTCAGGAACGTTTCACATTTCAGCAGGACCTTTGCAAAAGAATTTGGTGCCAGCCCGAGCAG
>DAIOVL010000037.1:0-23872 GCA_036759025.1 Bacteroidales bacterium | reverse complement strand
GATAATGGTATGTATATAATATTCAATAAATTACAAAGAGGCATTGCAGCCGGGCAATTCGCCGCCTGGTATGAGGGGGACGAGGTTATCGGGTCGGGGGTAATTGATAGGTAGGTTTAAAGGTTTATGGTTTAAGGTTTAAGGTTTAAGGTTTAAGGTTTAAGGTTTAAGGTTTTTTATTTCTGCATGAGTTTTTCGACAAGTGCTTTTAGTTCCTCTATCTCCTTCTGTTGTTCCTTGATAGCTTCAGTAAGAAGGGCCGTGATTTCTGCGTAGTTGACACCTTTATAGCCATCGACGGGATTTGTGAATACCACCTCGGGGAGCACTTCCTCGACTTCCTGGGCAAGAAAACCAATCCTTTTTCCGGAATTGACATTTTCCAGCCAGTTATAATTCACTCCCCTGAGCGCCAGTACTTTATCAAGAGCATAAGGGATAGTTGAGATGTTCGTCTTCAGCCTGGCATCTGATGTTGCCGTTGTCAGGACTCCATCAGTGGTGAGGTTAAGCGGAGCCAGGTATTCACCCGATCCTACTGAACGGAACTGGCCATTGCCTCTTACGTCAAGCAGCACAATATCGACAGGTTCCTGACCGACAGTAAGTATGCCCTCCGAGTTCAGGTTAAGATTTTCCCGCCACGAATCAATTCCATCGTGATATACCAGTGCAAAAGCGCTGCCGGCCTTGCGGTGATTGATCTCCCAGTATTTAGTCATCTCGCCTTCCTGCGACATAAGCTTTATCTGTGAATAATTCCATGGATTTCCAAGACCTTTTACTGCAATTACTCCGCAGTCTTCAGGATTATTTACTGACAGATCTGTGGCATCGAAAGGATGGGTTCCTATTCCGACTTTGCCGTTAATCCTTAACAGATCCTGGAAAAAGTTACCGAAGAGAAGGACCTGCGTACTGTCTCCCGAATTAGAATCCACGATAAAATATCCGGATCCTTTCTGGTCCACCCCTGCAGCATGACCAAGGAAGATATTCAGATCCCCGCCATAAATACTTCCTGCTCCATTTCCGATGTATACATTTGAATTACCTGCACCGCCTCTGCCGGCATCCATACCCAGCAGGACATTGCCGTTTCCAAGAGGTCCTTCTGCTCCTGCCCATGAGCCAAGAACAACATTTAATTCACCGTTTAAATTACCCATACCGGCCGATTCTCCCAGGAAAAGGTTGTTATCGCCTGTTAGTGAATTCCTGCCTGCATTAGTGCCAATAAATGTATTACCGAAAGATTTACTGAGTGAATATCCGGCATCAGAACCTATGAATACATTTGCATTTCCTTCAGCATTGCTATGGCCGCTTTCAAAGCCAATCATAACATTATTGAAAGATGCCTGGTTTGAAAAACCGGCTTCAAATCCGATAAAAACATTACTGCTTCCCAGGGGACTGTTATATCCGGCACCGTTACCGATAAAAACATTGGAAAAACTCTCTCCTTCTGATTCGCTGTGATTATATCCGCAGAAGGCTCCCAGAAACACGTTCTTATGACTCTGCACGGTCTGTGCACCCGCATTATCACCAATGAAGGTGTTTCCGAAATCTCCTTTAAACCTGTAGCCTGCGTTGATACCGATAATTACATTCGAGAATCCGTCCTCATTCAGGTAACCTGTTTTATTCCCTATGAAAACATTATTAAATCCTGCAGTATTTGTCACCCCAGCTCTCGATCCTATAAAAACATTATCTTCTCCTGTGCTGTTGTTAAGTCCGCATCCTGTTCCCAGAAAAGTATTACGGGAGCCGGACAAATTGAAATAACCAGTGGAATCCCCCACGAAAGTGTTGTTATTTCCTGAATTATTGGTAAAACCCGAAAAACTTCCCAGGTATGAATTAAAAACACCTACTTTATTGGATCTTCCGGCCTGGTATCCTAAAAATGTATTGAAATTACCTTCGGTATTGCTGTAGCCTGTCTCATATCCAAGAAACAGGTTTCCGGAGCCTTTGGAATTATTATATCCGCTCCGGTAACCTATAAACGAGTTGCTCCCTCCTTCTGTCAGGTTAATTCCGCTTTCATAGCCAAGAACAGAATTATAAACACCTGATGTTATCAGGCTTCCGCTGAGGTGACCGATGAAATAATTTTGAGGTGTGAGAGAAGTGAAAGTCACCTCAGCGTCTTTAGTCGCGTCAAATCCTCCAACGGCAAATCCGCCCTTTACCTTTTTACCTGAGGGATCATCGTTAACATAAATCCTTGTACTGTCCCTGGTAACCATCAGGTATTTTTGCGATTCCTGCTTGTCGGTACCGAATCCTCCAACGGCAAAACCTCCCTTGATACCTTTCTCCCCGTCGGAAACATAAACACGTACACCCTCGTTGAAAACAGCAAATACAATCTGGCCATCCCTGTTCTTAACTTCAAACAGGGCATCATCAGGTGAAAGTGTCTCCCCTTGTACCGACAACCGGTTCAGTGAACCTGCAAGATTCCCGGCCACCATTGAATATGGAACCGACCACAACCTCGAAACACCCATCGTCTTCCAGCCGCTGTAGTCGATATCCGTCCTGATGAACTTCGGGCTTACACTCCAGTCTATATCTGCAAACGATGCCAGTGTCGAAGAAGTCTGCCGGGCTCCTTTTCCCACGACAAGGCTGATCATTCCAAGGCTGTTAGATACGATTCCTTCATGAAGCTCCTGCCAGAGGATCGTCGTCCCCAGCGAATCAGCCTGTATGGTTATTCTTACAGGCAGAGGGGTATTGACTATCGAAATGCCTGCAGCATCGCGGGCTACGGCCTGGTAGTTGAAGCCCTGGGGTGTCTGGCTCAGGGCGCAGGGCACAGGGCTCAGGGCAAGGAATAAAACAAAAAAGGAGAGTTTTGTTTTCATGACTGAAAGGTTTTATGGCATAACGGCATAAAGGCTTCATGACGTCAGTCCGGTATTTTATAACAATTTGAAAACAACTAAATTAAAACCAGCAATTTGCAACACTCCTTCGCCAAGGCTACGAAGTGCAAAGCCAGCAACCAGCAACCACTTTACTTCTCCTGCAACTTCTCTATTAAGCCGTAAAGCTGCTCTATCTTCAGGTTCTGCGATTCTATCTGTTTCTGCTGTTCTTTCATCCCTTCAAGCAGAACAACAGTCAGTTTTTCGTAGGAGACTGCCTTATAGCCGTTATCATCTGTACTGACCAGCTCGGGGAATATTTTCTCAACTTCCTGGGCTATGAGTCCCAGCTGGGATCCCTCATCGAAACTCATTTCGGGGAATTCCTCCTTTCTCCAGTTGTATTTTACAGGGTTCAGACTCAGCAATGCAGGCAGTGTATTTTGCAGAGGATCGATATCTTTTTTCCATCTTGAATCGGAGCCTGCCCATGATCCTGTAGTGTATGCCGATCCTGCTACGTATAGTGCATATCCTGAATTTATGGGACTTCCGCCTATAACCATTTTCTTTGCAAAGTAGTTATATGTACTGCCGTAGCCCCAGCTGAAGTATGTTCCGTTGAACCACAGGGCCTCCATGCCCGCAACAGAGAGTGCCCCAGAACCTGAGACATCAATATCAAGATATTTATCCATGAATGTCGGACCTGTGACCCAGAGTGCATCATTGACTGAAAATGCCAGACTTTTTGAAGTGCTTCCGGCTGCTCCCTGGTATGCATAATTGGTAGGTATGGTTCCGCTTCCGGGGCTGTTGGTTATCCTCAAATAGGTGCCTGAGAATGAAGCATTACCAGAGACGGTTGCAGCCCCTGATATAGTGGCAGATCCTGATATTGAAGTATTGCCCGTGACGTTAACTGAACCGTTAAAAGTGAGATAATTGGAATTGAAATCACCATAAATTAAAGGAGCTGTGGTAATTGAATTATCAATATAGAGCTTGTTTGATCCCGTTTCGGAATAACCGCTTCCGTTACCGATAAAAATATTTCCTGTACCTGTTTGATTATTGAAACCGGACTGCTGTCCGATAAACAGGTTATTATTACCGGAAGTCAGATCAAATCCGCTTCCAAAGCCAATAAGGATATTGTCACTTGAATTTAACTTTTGCCCGGCACCCGTTCCTATGAGCACATTTAAATTACCTGTCAGATTATTTCTACCTGCCTCATCTCCTATGAACACATTCTGACGACCTCCGGTTGTCTTTTGCCCTGAAAACTCTCCTATGAAAATATTACTGTACCCATCTGATACGGCTTTACCTGATTCGTAGCCGATAAAGACATTGGATGTGGCATTTGTGCCCGATAATCCGGCATTATAACCAATACAAACATTATAATTTCCGTATATATTCGATTGCCCTGAACCAAATCCAATAAAAGTATTACCATCTCCTGTGGTGTTTTCTCCTGAATAACTTCCAATGAAAGTGTTGTGACCGCTGTAATCCCCGGTTGTACCGAAACCCGACCGGTAACCCACAAAAGTGTTAAAATCACCCTTAGTAGTGGAATAACCACTCTGGTAACCCAGAAACAGGTTTCCTGTACCCGAGGTTATGCTTCTTCCTCCCTGGTAACCCAAAACAGAATTGTAGACCCCCCCGTCAAGGCTCTGTCCGCTTTCATGCCCTATAAAGTAATTCAGCGGTGTAAGTGAAGTAAAGGGAGTAATACTACCTTTTGTCGCATCAAAGCCTCCTACGGCAAAACCACCCTTTACGCCCTTTACTGATGCATCCTCGTTAACATATATTCTTGTACTGTCGCGTGTTACACGGAGAAACTCTTCTGTGGTACCCTTTGTAAGGTCATAACCTCCCACGGCAAAGCCTCCCTTAACTCCTTTGGTTAAAGGATTGGTATCCAGATATATCCTTACACTATCCTTGTCCACAAACATATATTTTGTCGACTCTGCCTTGTCGGTACCAAAACCTCCTACTGCAAAGCCTCCCTTCAGTCCTTTGGCATCGCCGTCGGATACATATACCCTCACCCCTTCATTGTAAACTGCAAAGACAGTCTGCCCTGTCTTGTTCTTAACTTCAAACAGTGCCTCTTCCATGTTCTCCGTCTCCCCGCTTACTGTTAATTTCTTAACAGACCCAGCCAGTTCTTCCGCCACCAGCGAATACGGAACCGACCAGAGCCTGGTTACTCCCATCGTCTTCCAGCCGCTGTTGTCGATCTCAGTCTTGATGAACTTCGGGCTTACACTCCAGTCTATATCTGCAAACGATGCCAGTGTCGAAGAAGTCTGCCGGGCTCCCTTACCCACGACAAGGCTTATCATTCCAAGGCTGTTCGATACAACCCCCGGATGAAGCTCCTGCCAGAGGATCGTCGTTCCCAGCGAGTCAGCCTGGATCGTGATCCTTACAGGCAAGGGGGTATTAACTATCGATGTTCCCGATGCATCGCGGGCCACGGCCTGGTAGTTGAAGCCCTGGGGTGTCTGAGAGTTGAGTAATGAGAGGTGAGTGATGAGCAGAAGAAGAATGAAGGAGAGTTTTGTTTTCATGACTGAAAGGTTTTATGGCATAACGGCATAAAGGCTTCATGACGTCAGTCCGGTATTTTATAACAATTTAAAAACAACTATATTAAAACCAGCAATTTGCAACCAGCAACCGTTAAATAACCCACCCCCAGCCCCTCCAGGGAGGGGAGCCTGACTGACAAGCAACCAGTAACCTGCAACACTCCTTCGCCAATGCTACGAAGTGCAAAGCCAGCAACCAGCAACTAGCAACTAGTAACCAGCAACTAGTAACCAGCAACCGTTAAATAACCCACCCCCAGCCCCTCCAGGGAGGGGAGCCTGACTGACAAGCAACCAGTAACCTGCAACACTCCTTCGCCAATGCTACGAAGTGCAAAGCCAGCAACCAGCAACTAGCAACTAGTAACCAGCAACTAGTAACCAGCAACCAATCTCTTATTTAGCAATTTAAGACAAAAGAAAAAACGTGTCAAGTTTTTTTGACGAGCGGAAGGAATTATATGCCATAAATCCCGTTTAAATCAAAATATACTGATTTTCTATGCCCCGGACTACGGGCTACGAACCAATTATTTGTTCATGAGAGTCATAACCAACGCTTTCAGTTCCTCAATTTGCTTCTGTTGTTCCTTCATGCCTTCAAGAAGGACAACAGACAGTTTTTCGTAGGACAGAGACTTATATCCGTCGGGGCTGGTTGTTACGAGTTGTGGAAGGATCTTTTCGACTTCCTGAGCTATCAGTCCTATCTGTTCTCCATCAGAGAAAACCAGACCGGGGAATTCATCATATTTCCAGTTATATGTTACACCCCGGAGCTGAAGGAGGGTTGAAAGAGCATTTTCAAAAGGTCTTATATCTGTCTTGTATCTTGCATCCGACCATGTTGTTGCTCCTGCCGATATTGATGAACCGTTAGCCCAGATAGTACCGCCGACCTCAAGAGTATAGGTTGTCGGCATTCTGTTTATGCCCACTCTGTTTGTTGCAAAATTCCCTCCTATCAGCGGAGTGGTGGAATTCGAATTTTCAATATAGAGTTTGTCATTTCCTGTTTCGGAATATCCGGCCCTGTTTCCAATTAAAACATTACCTGATGAATTTGACATACTGTAACCTGCGTAATTTCCTACAACGGTATTATTCTGCCCCCTCAGTATCCTTCCGGACTGTAATCCTATCAGAATGTTATATGAAGCATACAACATGCCGGAGCCCGCATTATGTCCGATTACAGTATTATAAGAACCTGAGGTAAGGCCTCCCCCTGCAGAGTATCCGACGCAGGTATTGCTTTCTCCGGTTGAATTTCCGGTGCCGGCGTTATAACCCAGAAAAGTATTGTCGGATGCATTTGTGGAAGCCCCTGCTGCATTCCCTATAAAAGTATTCCTCACACCCGAAATCATGGAAGTCCCCGAATTGGCCCCGACAAAGGTATTCCCGACACCCAGGGTGGACAATTTTCCAGAGTTAACCCCAATATAAACGTTTTTACTGCCCTGATCTGAATATGTTGTCCCTGTATTGCTCATACCTGCATTGTAACCTAAAAATACATTGTCGTAACCAACTGTGTTTGCACTTCCTGAAAGTTCTCCGATAAAAATATTACGGTAGCCCGTGCTGTTCAGTATTCCCGCCTGGTAACCCAGGAACATGTTACGGGTTCCGGTTGTGATACTTTTTCCTGCTTCGTGGCCTATAAGATAGTTCTGTCTTGTGATATTCATGAAGGCTGCAGTTTCTGCCTTTGTAGCATCGAATCCACCTACTGCAAAACCTCCTTTTAATCCCTTGCCGGGATTATCGTTAACATATACTGTTGTATTTTCATCATTTATTTCCAGATAATTCTGGATAGTCCCCTTTGTCAGATCATAGCCGCCTACAGCAAATCCTCCCTTTAGTCCCTTGGTTGAAGGATTCGTATCCATATAGATCCTCACACTGTCCTTACCCACGAACATGTATTTTGTCGATGCAGCCTTGTCGGTGCCAAAGCCTCCTACTGCAAAGCCCCCCTTAAGACCTTTTGTATCACCGTCGGATACGTATACCCTTACTCCTTCGTTGTACACTGCAAAGACAGTCTGACCGTTCCTGTTCTTAACCTCGAACAATGGTTCCTCCATGTCTGCTGTCTCTCCCAGAACCGTTAATTTCCTGACAGATCCTGCCAGTTCATCAGCTACCAAGGAATACGGGACAGCCCAGAACCTGGTTACACCCATGGTTTTCCACCCTTCATAATCTATTTCTGTCTTCAGAAATTTCGGAGCAACACTCCAGTCAATTTCGCTGAAGGATTCAAGCGTTGATGCAGCCTGTCTGGCTCCCTTTCCGACAACCAGGTTGATAACACCAAGACTTGTTGTAACGACATCGGGATGAAGCTCCTGCCATAAAATCGTACCTCCAACCGAATCTGTCTGGATAGTGATCCTTACCGGCAAAGGAGTATTTACGATGGTGTTCTCTGATGCATCACGCGCAACGGCCTGATAATTAAAACCCTGGGGTGTCTGGCTCAGGGCGCAGGGCACAGGGCTCAGGGCAAGGATTAAGACAAAAATGGAGAGTTTTGTTTTCATGACTAAAAGGTTTTATGGCGTAACGGCATAAAGGTGTAAAGGCTTCACGGCGTCAGTCCGGTAATTTATAACAATTTGAACTAAATTAAACCCAGTAACTCGCAACTAGCAACTAGCAACCAGCAACTAGCAACCTGCAACCAGCAGCCAACAACACTCCTTCGCCAAGGCTACGAAGTGCAAAGCCTGCAACCTGCAACCAATTTATTTTTCCTGCACCTGCTCAATCAACCCGTAAAGCTGCTCAATCTTCCGGTTTTGCGATTCAATCTGCTTCTGTTGTTCCTTAATGGCTTCGATAAGGAGAGGGACCATTTTAATATAATCGACAGATTTTATTCCTTCAGGATCTGTCATCACAAGTTCAGGGATCACCTTCTCAACATCCTGAGCTATCAATCCAATCTGTTTTCCTGATGGGAAATTGAAATGACGCGGATCATCGGCTTTTCTGTTGCTGCTTTTTATGAGGTTGAGCTGATCGAGTTCCTGATCCGATTTCCACTCATATGAAACACCCTGCAGGTTATTTATTTTCTCCATTGCTCCGGATAGGGGAAATATATTCTTTTTAAGCGATTTGTCGGAATTCTGGCTAAGAGTACCGGTTACATAGACGTTTCCGGCAAAATATCCTGCATAGGATACTCCTCCGGATGCAATACCGTATACTCCATAGTTGGTAGCACCTCCGGTTGCATGTCCGTAAACACCATACCGGTAGCCGCTTCCGGCCAGGGTGGCTTCACCAACCACTCCTTTAAAGCCGCCAACTCCGGAAACACCTACACCGTAATAAGGTGTCACATAATCTCTTCCCGCAACGGCAGGATTATCGTCAGAAGGCCTGGTGTCGTCTGCATAAAACATGTTGCTGGTGGCATCCGTGTTTATCCCTATCCTTGCATTGAGGCGGAGAGTGTTTTCGTTGAAATCGCCATATATAAGGGCATTTGTCCTGTTGTCCTGAAGATGATTTTCTGTATTTTCAATGACCAGTTTACTGCTGCCTGTTTCACTGTAACCTGCAAATTTGCCGACAAAAATATTGCCGCTACCGGTAGCATGTCTTCCGGCTCCTATTCCTACAAATACATTATTGCTCCCTGATCCGGAATAATAACCAGCCTCAGCTCCGAGACAGGTATTGAAAGTTCCGGTATTTGCACTGCCGGCAGCATATCCGAAATAGGCATTGTTGACGCCCGTAGTATTTGCTGATCCTGCAGTATACCCGAACATTGCATTATATCCACCTGTTGTTGTCTGTGATCCTGAATTATAGCCTACAAAAGTATTGTAGTTGGCGTTGGAAAGTTTTCCTGCTTCAGGACCAACAAAAACATTATAGGTTCCGATACTGTTGGTGTACCCGGCCATATATCCGAAGAACAGATTGTTATGACCAGTCGTATTTTTCATACCGCTGTTATAACCCAGAAACAGATTGAATTTTCCGCCAAGTTCAGGTTTTGTTGCCACACCTGCCTGATGTCCGATAAAGTAATTTTCAGGTGTCATGTCGATGAAATTGCCTGTTGCCGCCTTGGTCGCATCGAATCCTCCGACTGCAAAACCACCTTTAAGTCCTTTGGCAGGATAATTGTTAACATAAATTCTGGTGCTGTCAGAAGTAACCCTCAGATACTCCTGTTCTCCTTCCTTCTCGGTACCGAAACCACCTACGGCAAAACCTCCTTTCATCCCTTTTGCATCGCCGTCGGCAACATGGACCCTGACTCCTTCGTTATATACAGCAAAGACCAGTAGTCCCTTGTTATTCCTGACCTCAAAGAGCGGCTCAGTCATACTTGTCGTAGTTCCCTGAACCGCAAGTTTCTTCAACGATCCGTCAATGTCTCCTGAAACCATCGAATACGGAACGGTCAACAGGGGTGTCTTACCCAACTCATGCCACACGCCCTTGAAATAAACCGAAGTCGACATGTACAATGGATGAAGAGTCCAGTCGATTTCTGAGAAATTGTCTGCTTTTCCCTCCACCTTTTCCGCAGCCGGGTCGCCAACCATAAGAACAAACAACCCGAACTGATTAGTCCTCTTAATGTGTTGCTCCATCCAGAGGAGTGTGGGCGATATGTCCCCGTAAATAATCCCTATTCTGACAGGCAGCTCTATCTCAGACAGAACAGCACCTGACTCATCGCGTGCAATTGCCTGATAATTAAAGCCCTGTGGTACCTGTGCAGTGACAGGAAAAAGGAAAAATGCAAATTTTAAAATGCTAATTGCAAATTGTTTAAAAAAAATAGGTTTTGATTTCATGGCCTGAAAAATAAATGATATTAATTCACCTGTAGTTTTTGAGTCCCCGGTTAAATAATTAAAATTATGACAAAACCGTGAATCAGTCAAATCTATTTGACGAACAGATTAAAAAAGTTCCTTTACACCCTGAAACAGAAGACTTGCGGACGATACCCCCATCCTGAAAGGAACTAATTGATTTTGGCTGAACCGGGCTCATCAGCATTGGTGACTTCAGTTCCTGGCATCCTTTATGGTGTGTGTAAAATAGAACTGAATCCAGACAAAGTCGAAACAGCTGAATTTATGTCTATAATTTCTGACACTCTTTTTCGATAGCTGAAGTTGATAATAATGAGTATATTGATTACCTTTATATAAATATACCATATGAAAAAGATCTCTGTTGTAAGTGGCGGTTCGGGCGGACTCGGGATGGAAATAGCTTACTATCTTCTCCGGGCTGGGAAGGATGTGCTGATACTGGGAAGGAACAGGGACAGGCTGAAAAAGGCTGCCAGAAAACTGAGCCGGATTACCGGGAGCGGACATTTAAGCACACTGGTCTGCAATATCGGTGATGAGAATGATATTATTGCGACCGGACAGTTTCTCATGGAGAACAAAATAGTACCTGAATATCTTTTCAATAATGCCGGAAGGGGATTGTCAGAAAAAGCTCCGGCAACAACATCCGCGATGATCGATTCAGTGTTTGAAGCCAACCTGAAAGGTATGATACTTCTCACATCCATGATCCTGCGTATCACACCCCCCGAACAGGAACTGACAATAGTGAATATCATGTCTACCTCTGCACTAACAGGGAGGGAAAATGAAACAATATATTGCGCTGCAAAATGGGGTGCGAGAGGATACACCGAGGCACTAAGGGCCGAACTTCAGGGTACAAAAAGAAATATAATTGCTGTTTATCCGGGAGGAATGAAGACCGGTTTCTATGTAACAGCTGACCCTGAACGCGATATTTCAAAATTTATGGATCCGGCCGGAGTAGCTGAAAAAATTGTAAATGCAGTTCTTGATATCCGCAAGCTTGTGATAACCGATATTACAATAAACAGAAAGAAAAAGGAAGTCTTATAAAACACTTCACTGCAATCGGTTAAGACAACCTTCCTTTGTAATCGGAATATACGAATTCTTTCAGACGACGGAATCTGCCTTCCCTGGTCCATATACCTATTGAAGGGTGCTGCACACCATTGAAAGTAGTGGTTTTCACCATCGTATAATGGATCATGTCAAGAAAGATGATCCTGTCGCCCGGACAAAGTTCATGATCGAACGACCACTCTCCCATCACATCGCCCGAAAGACACGAATTGCCACCCAGCCGGTATACAGGCTTTCCTTCCCCGGGGTCGACCGAACCCAATACGGATGGTTTATACGGCATCTCAAGACAATCAGGCATGTGGGCCGTAAATGATACGTCTAGTATGGCAGTTTTTATCCCCTGGTTCTCAACAATATCTTCAACTGTAGAGACCAGCTCTCCCGTTTCCCAGGCAAAAGCACTTCCCGGTTCAAGTATCACGTGAAGGCCGGTCCTTTTACGGAAGTCCCTGATAAGTTCTGTCAGATGACGGGTATCATATCCTTTTCTGGTAATCAGATGGCCTCCCCCCATGTTTATCCATTTCAGGTCTTTGAAGTATCGGCCAAACCTTTGCTCAACAACCCTGAGAACTTTTTCGAGTGCGTATGAATCCGATTCAAAGAGTACATGAAAATGAAGACCTTCAAGTCCTTCCGGCAAACAATCCTTGAGATCAGAGGATGAAACACCAAGTCTCGATCCGGGTGAACAGGGATTATATATTCCATGACTGACCTGGGGGAATTCAGGGTTTATACGTAAGCCAGGAGATATCTTTCTGTGGTATTTCTGAAGGAGCGGCCGGTATTTTCTGTACTGACTTAAAGAATTGAAAGTAACATGGGAACTGTAATCCATGATCTCCCTGAACTGGTCCTCCTTGTATACCGGGGCATAAGTATGGGCCGGTGTTCCAATCTCCTCAAAGCAGAGTCTTGCTTCATGGACAGAGCTGGCAGCAGCACCGCCTGTGTACTCCTTAAGGACATCAAACACTCCCCACATCGCGAAACCCTTGAATGCCAGGATGATCTCTGCGCCCGATTCATCTGACACACGCCTGATCAGTTCCAGGTTATTCCTGAACCGTGCCTCATCAATGACATAACATGGGGATGGTAATATTTTGTAATTGATAATCAATGATTTATATCGTTAAGGTGAGGTGTGGGGGCATAAAGGTCAAAGGCATTCAGGTATCCTGTTGTATCTCTTTCATGCTGTTTTTCTATGAGGCTGTCAATTATAATTCCAGGTCCACGTCATGCAGTTCGACCCATGGCAGGCCAAGGTTATTAAGCTGGTTCATGAAAGGATCGGGATCGAATTCTTCGACATTATAAACTCCCGGTTTCTTCCATAATCCCTTTAAGTACATCATTGCGCCAATCGCTGCCGGCACACCGGTAGTATAGCTTACTCCCTGTGTCCCTGTTTCCCTGTAGGCAGCCTCATGACTACAGTTATTGTAGATATAATA
This sequence comes from Bacteroidales bacterium, assembly GCA_036759025.1. Taxonomy (GTDB): domain Bacteria; phylum Bacteroidota; class Bacteroidia; order Bacteroidales; family VadinHA17; genus LD21. The sequence continues at coordinate 10,940 of DAIOVL010000037.1, read as the reverse complement.
TGTTTTTTCCCGGCCTTCACGGATACCTCTTATCCTGCAGCCTATTGATGTCCATCCCCTGTAATTTTCTCCCAGTTCTCCGGGATCGGGAAGCACCGCCTTGAGAAATTTAATCGGAACGATCTCTCTTCCGTCGAACATAATAGGCTCTATCCCTGCCATTCCAATGTTCTGTATCACTCTAAGGTGAGTCAGATATTCCTGGCCGAATGTCATCCAGAACCTCGCTCTATTGAGTGTCGGGAAATTTTTCACCAGCGATTCCAGTTCCTCGTGGTAAATGAGGTATGATTCCTTAGGGCCGATTTCAGGATAAGTCAGTGGCTTGTGAATTTCGTGTGGCCTGGTATATACCCATTTCCCGTTCTCCCAGTATTTGCCTTTCTGGGTCACCTCCCTGATGTTAATTTCGGGGTTGAAATTTGTTGCGAAAGCCTTGCCGTGGTCGCCTGCATTGCAATCGACGATGTCGAGATAGTGCAGCTCATCAAAATGATGTTTCGCTGCCCAGGCAGTGAAGACTGATGTAACACCCGGATCGAATCCGCAACCAAGAATTGCCGTAATCCCCGCATTTTCATATTTTTCCCTGTATGCCCACTGCCATTTATATTCAAATTTTGCCTCATCGAGAGGTTCATAGTTGGCAGTGTCGAGATAGGCCACACCGGTTTCGAGGCATGCATCCATGATGTGAAGATCCTGGTAGGGAAGCGCTACATTGACAACAATTTCGGGTTTGAAAGACTTAATAAGCTTCACAAGATCAGGTACCTTGTCAGCATCAATCTGAGCGGTACTTATCCTGTCCCCACCTATCTTTTCAGCAATGGCATCGCATTTTGATTTTGTACGGCTGGCAAGCATGATTTTGTCAAACACATCCGGCAACGAGGCCATTTTGTGAACAACTACTGTCCCGACGCCTCCTGCTCCTATTACAAGTACTTTTCCCATGGTTTATATGTTACAATGATTTTGAAATATCGCTACAGTTAGTTTCAAATATATAATTTTTAAATAACGAATCAATTGATATAAGACATAATAATACCATAGAGCCCGGCTTTCACATGATTGGAATAATAATATCAAATCTCATTATATTTGTACTCTTCTTATTTCAGGATGAAACTGATTAATCCTCTTATCATTCTACGGTTCCTCGGACCAATACTTCTGATAGAAACAGCAGCCTTCATCCTTTGTATACTGGTTGCAGCGATTTACGGGGAAGATCTTGTGCCTTTTATTTGGGCAGCTGTCATCTCTGCATTTCTGTGGATAGCCATTAAAACAGGAACAATAAATACCGACATCGGAAAAACAAACAAACGTGACGGTTTTCTGGCAGTAAGCTTCTCATGGATCCTGTTTTCAGTGGTGGGTGTACTTCCATATATGTTCAGCGGCACAATACCTTCATTTATAGATGCTTTCTTTGAAACGGCATCGGGTGTTACAACCACAGGTGCCACAATAATCAGGGATGTGGAGATACTCCCTTTCTCCATTCTCTTCTGGAGAAGTCTTACTCACTGGATAGGCGGTCTGGGAATAATAGTACTGGTGATAATCATTTTGCCTAGCCTGAAGATAACCGGTCAGCAGCTTTTCAGTCTTGAATCTTCACTTAAAGAAAAGATCCATCCTAAAACAAAAGCGATTGGATTCAGGATCATGTTTGTATATGTAGGACTGACAATAGCTGAAGTGATACTCCTCTGTCTGGGCGACATGACCCTGTTCGACAGTGTCTGCCACAGCTTCGGGACAATTGCAACAGGCGGCTTCTCGACAAGGAATACGAGCATTATGTTCTATTCAAATTACAGTCAGTATATTATTGCCATTTTCATGTTCCTGGCCGGAGTCAGCTTCGTAGTCTATTACTATACCGTCAAACTTCAATTTTCTAAAGTCAGAAAAAACGAGGAATTGCGTTTTTATACCATCGTGACAGTTGTAGCTGGTTTTTTTGTTTCGGCAATCCTGTTTCTGCAATCAGGGAAGCCTCCGGAGACAGCATTCAGGGAAGGTTTCTTCCAGGTGATCTCCTTTATTACAACAACGGGCTATGCTACTTCAGATTACCTGCTCTGGCCGGAATCAGGGATGCTGCTGATGTTTCTGCTTCTGTTCAGCGGGGCCAGCACAGGATCTTCGACAGGAAACATTAAGATGGCAAGGCATCTGATGGCACTGAAAAACATTACAAATACTTTCAAGAGAATGATCCATTCAAATATTATAAATCCTGTGAGAATAAGCGGCAAACCCATCGAGGAAAGGTCCAATACCACGGTAATATCATTTATTCTTCTGTATTTTTTCCTTTTCATCCTTGGCACTTTCATCATTACTCTTACCGGCCCTGACCTTATAACATCTGCAAGCGCCGTCGCAGCATCGATCGGAAATGTAGGTCCGGGATTTGGTCAGGCAGGGCCCATGTTCAATTATTCGGCCATGCCGGAAATAAGCAAAATTGTGTTTTCTCTTCTTATGATAATCGGCAGACTTGAGATATTGACAGTTCTTGCACTTTTTTCAAAATCCTTCTGGAGAATTTAGGTATGGCTGGCAGGTTGAAAGTTGAAGGGTTGAAAGTTGAAGGGTTGAAGGTTGAAGGGTTTAATGGTTCCGAAAAAAAATTCGTGCTTCTTCAAGTTCTTCTGGCGTTCCTGCAGTAAGCCAGAAGCCGCCGTCAGAACGGTAGGTAAAGATATTATGAGCGGGAATCAGTTTCAGATAAAGGGCAGTCATTGTATATACACCATCATCCATATAATCAAATATTTCAGGGCTTATGATATGCCGCCCGGAAAAAGCAATCTCTTCAAGGTCATCAGCTGCGGTTCCTGCAATGATCTTTTCGCCTGTAGATTTATTACACCAGCCTCTGAGCAGTCCATTCCTGTCAACCAGGAAAAGCCGGGTGCCTTCACGTTTTCTCACTGCCAGCGTTGCTAAACCTTTCTTTTCCAGATGATAATCATATAAAGCCTTCAGATCGAGGTCGGTAATCGTGTCGGCGTTGGCAAGCAAAAAAGGTTCTTTTCCGAAGAAACCTCTTGCTCTGAAAAGACCTCCACCCGTTTCAAGCAGCCTTTCACTCTCGTCAGAAATTGAAATACGGAATCCTTCTTTTCTTAAGGCATTTATCTCAGCCTTTACCAGTCCGGCAAGATGATGGATATTAACAATTATATCAGAGAAACCTGCTGCAGTACAGTTTTCGACTGCAAGACGCAACAGGCTTTTGCCGTTTATATCCAGAAGTACCTTGGGTATCGTTTCCGACATCTTTCCTAAGCGGGAGCCTCGGCCGGCGGCCATTATCATTGCCTTCATAGCATGTCTGTTGATGTCATCCGGCAGAAAGATGATGATAAAGCGGTGAATGTTTGACCGCTCTGATAACTTTATATAGTTCAGGCAGGTTCACGATACTTTCAGCACCTGATGCAACATCAAGCAACAGTTTAACCCCGGGCACTATGCTTTCGGTGAAAGTCGGTTTCTTTTCATAGAGCCCTCTGAATCCAAATGCGCCGAGAGCCTGCATCAGCCTAATCATGGCAAATCCGCTGAAATGACCGGTGATGATTTTTTCCCCTAAACCTGTTTTTGAACTGAACAGGTTAACATAATAATCCAGCAGTTCCTCTCTTGACTGATCGTCAATCCTGCACTTCGCATCGTAGAGCAGGGAAGCTGCGTCGTACTGTGGAGCTCCCTTCCTGCCTCCCTGATAATCAATAAACCAGGGTTCTCCCTCCATTATCATAATATTAGCGCTCTGAAAATCGCGGTAAAGAAAAAAATCCTGACCGGCTTCAAGAAGAAAATCAGCAAGGCTGTTGAAATCTTTTTCCAGTCGGGCTTCATTGAAGGACACTGCCAGAAGCTTGAGAAACATGTACTTGAAATAGTTCATATCCCACATCATCGACTGCCGGTCGAAGCTGCGATGCGGATAGCAGAGTTCAATATCCAGTCCTTTTATCCCTTCTGACTGAAATCCTGCCAGATGTTCCAGTGACTTCCTGTACAACTCTTTTGCCTGATCATTGAAAACTGCTTCTTTGTTATTGGTATTAAGCCATTTATACAGCGACATATCTCCAAGATCACGTAAAAAATAGATGTTATCTGAAGGCAGATATCCATAAATCTCGGGAACATTGAAACCCTTGGAGAGGAAATGACGGGTAAAACCCGTGAATGCATCATTTTCTTCCTTCACCGGATTCCATGCACCTATCATTGTGCCTTCCGGTGAAGTAATCCTGAAGTATTTCCGGTCAGAACCAGATTGAGGCAAACGTGCCAATCCGATATTCCCGTCACCAAAAAAATGCCTGTAACCCTGTATAATGGTTTCTTCTTCTGTCATATTGCGAATAGCCCGTAAAAATAACAATATTAATTTATTATTTTTGAGCTGATCAAACACCAATTAAGCATCAGGAATAATCATTCATGCAATTAAAAAGAATATCAGTCTTTTTCATCCTGGTAATAATTTACACCATCGGAATAAGAGGTCAGAAAAATGATCCTCCTTTTCTTCGTTACATGGATCATCCGTGGGTGGATTCAGTAATGAAAACCCTTACTCCTGACGAAAGAATAGCCCAGTGTATCTGGATCGCAGCATGGTCGGACAAAGGTATCGGGCACGAAGCAGATATTGCTGAAAAAATTAAGAAGTATGGCATCGGAGGTCTTGTATTCTTTCAGGGAACATCTGAAAAACAGGCTGAGCTGATTAATTACTACCAGAAGATCTCAGGTGTTCCCCTTCTGATTGCAATGGATGCTGAGTGGGGAGCCGGGATGCGCCTGATGGAACTGGAAAAATTCCCCTTCCAGATGACACTTGGAGCAATAAATAATGAATCACTTATCGATCAATTGGGTTATTCGGTTGCTGATCAGTGCAAAAAACTCGGGATCCATATCAACCTGGCACCTGTGGCCGATATAAATAATAATCCTCTCAATCCGGTCATAAACTACAGGTCGTTCGGTGAAGATCCTGAAAGAGTCGCAGAAAAAGCCTTAAGATATATGATCAGTATGCAGGATAACGGCCTTATGAGCGTTATAAAGCATTTTCCGGGACATGGTGACACTGATACGGATTCACATTCTGATCTTCCTGTAATAAGGCATGATCTTCAAAGACTCGACACAACAGAATTTGTTCCATTCAAAAAGCTTATCGACGCAGGAGCCGGTTGTGTTATGACAGCTCATCTGAATATCCCTGCGCTCGACTCCACTCCCAACCTCCCGTCCTCTTTGTCTGCTCCGATAATAAAAAACCTCCTTCGTGAAAAACTCGGATTCAGGGGGCTCGTCATCTCCGATGCCATGAACATGCAGGGAGTAACAAAATATTTCGGTCCGGGCGAAGCTGAAGCAAAGGCATTCGAAGCAGGAAATGATGTTGTCGAATTTGTAACCGATATCGATGCCGCCCTCACGGCAATAAAAAAGTCTGTTGCTGAAGGCAGGGTATCACAGGAGGAGGCCGACATGAAATGCAGAAGAGTACTGGCCCTCAAATACTGGGCTGGTCTGTACAGGACTCCGCTTCCAATTAAAAATGAAGGACTTTCACTTTTAGTCAATTCAGGTGAAAGAAAAGCGCTGATAAGGGAACTATATTCAGGTGCACTTACGCTTCTGCTCAATGATCAGAACCTCATTCCCGTCAGAAACCGTGAGAATCTTAAAATAGCTACCCTGGCTGTGAACAGAAGGGAGAAAACTTCTTTTCAGACAATGGTATCAAATTATCTGCCTGCAGACCATTTTTATACAGATCTGTCGAAGAAAAATGAAATTGAGGATCTGTTAACCAAACTCCGTTCATACGACATAGTTATCACCGGAATATACGGTCTTGACCAGAGGCCGAACAGAAATTTTGGAATAACAACGCAATTAATGGATTTCATTGATGCCCTCACACAGTCGACAAGAACTGTTATTACATGGTTTGGAAATCCATATGCCATCAACAGGATCGAATCTCTTCAGAATTCAAAGGCACTTTTGCTGGCTTACCAGGAAAACGGGTACACGGAAGAACTCTCGGCACAGCTGATATTCGGAGCCATCGGGGCAAAAGGATCACTCCCTGTAACAATAAATGAAAAATGGCCCTGTGATTTCGGTCTTATCACCCCGGGGAATCTGAGGCTTCAGTATGGGTTTCCCGAAAGTGCAGGAGTGAATTCAGGTCTGATTGAAAGTAAAATTGACTCAGTCGTCAACAGGGGACTTGAGGTAAAAGCCTTTCCCGGATGTGTGGTAATGGTTGCAAGAAGGGGTATTGTGATCCTCAGGAAGTCCTATGGTTACCACACTTACGAGGCCCGGACAGTTGTGAAAGAAGATGACCTTTACGACCTGGCTTCTGTAACCAAAGTATCTGCAACAACTCCGGCTCTAATGCTTCTCGAGAGCCAGGGAAGATTTTCAACTGAGAACAGACTTGGAGATTATCTGCCTTTTTTCCGCCGGTCGGACAAGAAAGATTTATTAATGAAAGAAATCCTGGCACACCAGGCAGGCCTCACAGCATGGATACCTTTCTGGAAAAATACGATAAAAAAAAACGGAGACTACAGGAAATCTATTTACGACTTTCGTCCATCGGACCGGCATCCTCTTGAAGTTGCTGAGGGACTTTTCATCAGAGACTCCTACAGCAAAAAGATCTTCAGAGAGATAAGGAAGTCGGAACTGTCGGAAAAGAAATACCTGTATTCCGATCTTGGCTTTATCATCACTCCCGCGATCGTCAGTACCATTACAGGAGAAAGAATTGACAGATTCATTACTAAAAATATTTATGAACCTTTGGGAGCATTTGATATCTGTTACAATCCCTGGGAAAAATATCCTCAGGACCGCATTGTACCTACTGAGCATGATTCTCTTTTCAGGAGGCAGCTGTTGCATGGCACGGTTCATGATGAAGGGGCAGCCCTTCTGGGCGGCATTTCTGGTCATGCAGGCTTGTTTGCTACTGCCGGAGACCTGATGAAACTTCTGGAAATGTACCGCAGAATGGGTTCCTACGGAGGAGAGGAGATAATAAAAAAGGCCGTGATGGAGAAATATACAGGTGTGCAGTTTCCTGAAAACAATAACCGGAGGGGACTGGGCTTCGACAAACCGCTTCTCAACAATAATGAACTCTCCCCCCGGGATGCGTATCCGGCTAAAGGTGCGTCGGCATCAGGTTTTGGCCATTCCGGGTATACAGGGACTTTCGTATGGGTGGATCCTGAATATGAGATCTGCTATCTCTTTCTCTCCAACAGGGTTTATCCGACAAGGGAAAACAACCTGATCACGAACCTCAACATAAGATCAGGTGTTCTTCAGGCTGTGTATGATTCAATAATTGATTAAGACATCCCTTCCAAAGACGCGCATATTTTACATCAGGATCAGAGCTTTCCCTTTTTCAAAAATTTCTTTGCCATTCTGTCTTCAGGATGAGTATTTGAGAAATCGATCCAGTACTGACCGATAGTTTCTTTTATTTCCTTTCTCAGTATCCATAATCCAATAAGGTTTGGAACAGTCATGAAGGCGATGGTTATGTATGATAGCGACCAGATTATCGTTGTGTCGGTAAATGATGCTATAAAGAAAGCAATAACGAAGAAGATGCGGTACCAGATTACATACTTCGACCCGACAAGGAAAGTAAGGGCTCTGTCACCGTAGTAAGACCACGAAATTGCAGTTGAAAATGCAAACAAAAGGATACCTATCGAAACAATATACTGTCCCCAGTCACCCAGGATGCTCCTGTTGAAAGCCTCAGTTGTCAGAGGCGCGCTGTGAATAAGCGACTTACCGGTAACGCTTATACTTGAAGAGGCCGGTTTCCACTTACCGTCAACAACATCAATTTTACCGGTGAAGTGAGTCTTGCCGTCATAAAAGGTAAAGTCTTCTGCCACCGACCGGGATACTATCAGGCTAATATCGTTCTGCATCTTTCCCTCAGAAATATCAAGCTGGCCGTTAAAGAGAGGAAGAGCTTTTCCCTCCTTAACGAAATCCGCCACCATCTGTTTCTGATCGGGTATATTTTCGTCATAGGCCTGGTTAAGAAACACCATATCGGCACTCTGAAACTGGTTTACCATTTTCTCTGTCCACACTCCCGATGAAAGTATCACAAGACCGGTGAGAAAACAAATGATTATTGTATCGATAAAGGGCTCCAGGATTGCTACCATCCCTTCCGAAACGGGTTCGGGGGCACGCGCTGCGGAGTGTGCAATTGGTGCTGATCCCTGACCTGATTCATTTGAAAAAAGGCCCCTGTTGACACCCCTGTTTATAGCGAAAGCTACCGTTGCTCCCAGAAAACCTCCCGTTGCAGCGGTACCTGTGAAAACTGTTGTTACAAGAGAAGCCAGGGAAGGAAGTATATTCTGGTAATTGGTAAATATTACAAGCAAGGCTCCTATAAAATAAAATACTGCCATTGCCGGAACAAGTTTCTCAGTTACCTTTGCTATTCGTTTTATCCCACCGATGATAATGAGCGCAAGAAGCACTGCCAGTACAGCTCCGGTGATTATCTGAGGTATTCCGAATGAGGTGAATACAGAGTTTGAGATGCTGTTTATCTGGGGCAGACTACCAGTTCCGAAAGAAGAAAGAACTGTCGCTGCAGCGAAAAAAACTCCAAGGAACACACCTGTTTTAAGTACCTTACCGTTTTTCAGCTTAATGTTGAGCCTTTTCTTCATATAATACATCGGGCCACCCGACACAGTGCCGTCTGGAAGGACATCGCGGTATTTGTGCGATATTGCTACCTCTACGAACTTGGTGCACATCCCAATGGCGGCAGTGATCATCATCCATACAAGTGCTGCAGGTCCGCCAAGATGAATGGCAAGGGCGACACCTGCTATGTTGCCGGTTCCTACCGTCCCTGAAAGAGCAGTTGCAAGAGCCTGGAAATGAGAAGTATCACCCACATCAAGATGGTGATCATACTTTCCTCTGACAACATCTACAGCATGTCTGAAATACCTGAACTGAGGAAATTTAAGATACAGCGTGAAAAAAATTCCTGTTCCCAGGAGTAAAATAACAAACCACGGATGCCCTCCTATATAACCATCGAGCATCACAAGAAAATCATTTATTTTATGCATATCGGATAATTGTCAGGTAAAACAGGGTTAGCGACAAAAATAAGAATTTACTTATCAGATTAAAAAAAATCGACCTGATTTAAGAACTTTTTACATAGTTAAAAGATCAGTCAGGTTTTACCTGCATATCCTCACTATCTGACACCCTAAGCTCTGAACCTTCTGAGCTCCTGATATTTACATTTTTAAATCTCCATCCTTTTGCATTGGTAATACTTCCCGGAGAGCGTGCATCAATTTCAATGTCGGAAAGAAAAAAATTCTCAATTGGCGATTCTTTCATTCCCGAAATAGAAACAGCTGAACCTCTTACTGTTCCTTTCATATTCCAGAGGTGGACATTTTTGAAATGCGGGGTACCCTGCTCAGGGGGTACTTCCTGTAGAAAGACCTTCCAGTGATGAGGTATGCTGTCGAATGAATAACCTTCAGGAAGTGAAGAATAACTGTAACTCGGGTTCCAGTCCATTGTAGCACGTAGCATGGTACCGACATTGTTCATTGTTATATCGTGAACATATATGTTCTCGACAGTGCCTCCCCTTGTTATTGCCGATTTAAAGTTAATACAGTTTGTTGTGCCGTTGGCTATCAGATTATATGCAAGAACATTCCTTATACCGCCCGATGTCTCACTTCCGCATGTAATAAGCCCTGCCCCTCTCAGGGCGGTGCAGTTCCTTATCACCACATACTCTGTAGGTCTGTTAACTCTCAGTCCATCGGCATCGCGACCGGCTTTAAGGCAGAAATCATCGTCATTGCAGTCTATGGTACAATTCTCAACAAGTATCCATGATGAAGAGTCGATATCTATACCATCTGTGCTGGGCCCGCTTCCGTCGATATTGTTTAAAATGGTTATTCCGTCAACGGAAAGATGCGATGAATATAGCAGCTGGACGGTCCAGAAACCAGCCTGTTTGAACGTAAGACCTTCCACGGTGACATCCGATGAATTTTGAACGAGAAGGGTTCGTGGTCTTCTGCAGTCATAATCGACAATCCACCTTAGTCCGCGTTTTTCGTAATCGCGCCTCATGGTCCAGTACTTATCCCAGAAGGGTTTACCTCTTGCATGTATTGTACCTTCGCCCTTTACAGACACTTTTTTCTGATCCATGACATTTATCAGTGCTGCGGGCCATTTCATTTCAACGCCTGCGATGCGGGTGTCAATTTCAGGATAATCTGCGATATCCTGACTGCCAAGTATCTGCGTATTTTTTCCGATGTGAAGTGTGACACCCTTCTTTACAAATATCGATCCTGTAACATATTGCCCATCGTCAAAAGTCACAATTCCTCCTCCCTTCTCAGAGCATGCATCTATTGCTGCCTGGATTGCCTTTGTGTTATTGGTGAGGCTGTCGCCCCTGGCTCCGAATGTTGTCACATTATAGACTTTCCTGCCTTTCGGGATCTTTCTGGCACCTGCCTTCTTTGCCCATTTTAATTCAGAATGGTCTGTTCCGGCTTCTGAGCTTACTGCGATTGCAGTAAAAGGAGCTGCCAGAGTGATAATGATCAGGGTTAGAAGCAATCTTTTCATTTTTCAGTGGAGTTGATCGTTTGAATTATACAGTAAAGAACATCAGAACAAAAATGCAAATTTTATTTTGGTCAGGGACAAAAAAAATCCGGATTGCTGGTTACAATCCGGATTTTTAAGGGTGCCCAGGACAAGACTCGAACTTGCACACCCTTGCGAGCACCAGCCCCTCAAGC
>DAIOVL010000036.1:18237-24597 GCA_036759025.1 Bacteroidales bacterium | reverse complement strand
TCAGTTACACTCCCATTTTATCCTGATTTCTCCGTCGATGGTATCCGGGGTGGTCTGAATGGTCAGAAGAGCAGCTCCGCAATATTCCGCAGGTTCAGTTGCGTGATCATATGCTCCGTTCACATATGTGACCTGTCTGCATGTTTTGCAGTCATTAAGTATTTCACATGAGTTTAAGAAAACAGCAGTTGCGAAAAAAATAACTGCCAGAAGGATCTTTCTTTTCATAAAAGGCATATTTTTCTGAACAAAATTATGAAACTCCCGGTTTTATAGAGCATATTTAAATATAAATGGTTGCAATAATTTTTTCTTTTCTGTCAAAATGTGCATCAATTTCTTAAATTGTCAGTCCTTAGTACAGAAATGAAAATTAACAGGGAATAAAAATTAAACGTCATGGAACAAGTAATTGTCGAACAAGGGAACAAGATGAAAAAGCATGTGACGGTGGTGGGTGCCATCCATATTGGCTTCGGACTTATCGGTCTGCTCGGGGCGCTTGCCGTCTTCTTTGCATTAAGGTTCGCTCATGGATTTGTTGAAGGAGAGGATGTCCCCGACATGGTGCTCAAATTTCTTTCGATAAGCCTCCCCATGCTTATAGGCTTCCTTTCAACGCTGGGGCTGGTTGGCGGTATCGGACTTTTGAGTTTCCAGGCCTGGGCAAGGTACCTCATTATTGTCGTTGCTGCCCTGGGATGCCTTAACATTCCTATCGGGACCCTCAAAGGAGTATACTCACTATGGGTGCTTCTGCAGGATGATACGATCAGACTGTTTGAACGGAGACAGACTTAGGCAGATTTTTACAATTTGATTTTTGTTGGATTGGAGACGTGGATCACCGCGTCTCCTTTGTTTTTAGTGATCAAATAATTCAATACAGGATAAAAGCAATTCAGTCATAATTTCTAATTTTATCGGAAATCAACTATTATGGCTGACGATAATAAGATCATATTCTCAATGTACCGGGTGGGGAAGACTTATCCTCCTCACAGGCAGGTTCTTAAAGACATATCTCTCTCCTTTTTCCTAGGAGCCAAGATCGGGATTATAGGTCTTAACGGCTCAGGGAAATCAACCCTGATGAAGATAATTGCCGGCATTGAAAAGGAATATCAGGGTGAAGTGACTTTTCTTCCCGGCTACACCGTAGGTTACCTGCCTCAGGATCCTTTGCTCGATGATTCCAGGTCAGTAAGGGAAATTGTCGAGGAGGGAGTAAGTGAAATCGTTAATATCCTGAAGGAGTATGAACAGATAAATATAAGTTTTGGTGAGCCGGTAGTTTATGAAAACCCCGTTAAAATGCAGCAACTTATGGACCGGCAGTCAGGGCTGCAGGAAAAGATTGACTATTTCGACGGATGGAACCTGGAACATAAAATCGAAAGAGCAATGGATGCTCTCCGCTGTCCGGGAAATGACGAAAAAGTGAACATCCTGTCAGGCGGTGAAAGAAGGCGCGTGGCTCTCTGCCGCCTCCTGCTGCGTCAGCCCGATGTGCTTCTGCTGGATGAGCCCACAAACCACCTCGATGCCGAATCGGTACAATGGCTTGAGACAACCCTGAAACAATACAGCGGAACGGTGATATGCGTAACTCACGACAGGTATTTCCTCGATAATGTGGCCGGATGGATACTGGAACTCGACCGAGGGGAAGGCATACCATGGAAGGGAAATTATTCTTCCTGGCTTGAGCAGAAAGCAAAGCGCCTTGAAATAGAGGAAAAAGGTAATGTAAGAAGAAGAAAAATCCTTGAGAGGGAACTCGAATGGGTGAGAATGTCTCCCAAAGCCCGTCACGCAAAATCGAAAGCACGGCTTGGTGCCTACGAGAGCCTTCTTAACCAGGATGTAAAGCAGAAGGAGGAAAAACTTGAGATATTCATTCCCAACGGACCAAGGCTGGGGGATAAAGTGATCCGGGCCAGGAGCGTGGCAAAATCCTATGGCGACAAACTCCTGTTTGAAAACCTTGATTTCAACCTTCCTCCCAACGGAATAGTGGGAGTCATCGGACCCAACGGCGCCGGCAAAACGACACTTTTCCGGATGATCATGAAACAGGAAGAGGCAACAGCAGGCAGCTTCGAGACAGGCGAAACCGTTTCGATAGGATATGTTGACCAGGCACATTCGGAAATTGATCCCGAACTGACAGTGTTTCAGGTGATATCAGGAGGTCAGCAGGATATCATGGTAGGTAACCGTCTGGTTAATGCCAGGGCATACGTGGCACGATTCAACTTCTCGGGTGCCGACCAGGAAAAGAAATGCGGAATGCTGTCGGGAGGTGAAAGGAACAGGCTTCATCTTGCCCTTACACTTAAGTCGGGCGCCAACGTCCTTCTGCTTGATGAACCTACAAACGATATCGATGTGAACACCCTTCGTGCCCTTGAAGAGGGCCTTGAAAATTTTGCCGGCTGTGCTGTGATCATATCTCACGACCGATGGTTCCTCGACCGTGTGACAACACACATGCTTGCTTTTGAAGGCAATTCGAAGGTAGTGTGGTTCGAAGGCAACTATTCCGAATATGAGGAAAATTATAAGAAAAGAGTTGCTGATACCACTCCGGTAAGGATAAAGTATAAAAAACTGGCATAATGTTATTATGATTATGATAACTTTCAAGCCTTTAACCCTTCAACCTTTAAACCCTTAAACCCTTCACAATGAGACTATACCAAATCCTTCAGGCAGCATCTCTGATCTGCATTTCTGTCTCGGTCAGCGCACAGATCGGGACCAGGTTTCCGTCAGAGAAAAAGATCGTCAAAGACCCGGTGACAGGAACAGAACTCACATTCCTGACGAGCACCCCCTCAGGAGATTCCAAAATCTATCAGACACATAACCAGTGGACTGCTGATGGCCAGTGGGTTATCTTCCGCTCAAACAGGGTAAGAGGTGAAGCAATGGCCGTAAATGAAAAAACCGGTGTGATAGTTCAGGTCACAGAAGGTGGTTATACCGGCATGCTTAATGTTGCAAGGAAGTCAATGAAACTTTATTTCATGCGCGACACTACAACAAGGCGCAGATTCACGCCGCCAGCCGGTCAGCAGCAGGGACAGAGACAACAGCAGGGGGCCCCTGCAGGTCAGGCTGCAGGTCAACCAGGACAACAAAGTAACATGCCGCGCGTAAGTCCGGCCGTGCAGGTAATAGAAGTTGACCTTGCAAAACTCTTTGCCGACAGTGAGGCAGGAAGACTTAAACCTGCCTCAGAATACCAGAAGGTGATCGGATACACTCCTCCCGAACTTGGTGCCGGCGGAGATATGGCTCTCGATGCTGATGAGGAAATGGTATTTTTCAGAATTGGAAGAGAAGCAGCCGGAAAGCATCTTCCCCAGGGAACAAAGATAGAATCAAATTTCGGCCCCAGGAACATGGGAGCAGGCCCTTCAGGTATTGGCAAAATGGACCTTAAAACAGGAAAATGTGAAATAGTTACTGCCGTTCCTTTCCAGGTCGGGCATATCCAGGCTAATCCATGGGTGCCGGGAGAAATTGTATTCTGCTGGGAAACAGGAGGGAAGGCTCCTCAAAGAACATGGACGGTAATGGCCGACGGAAGCGGACTGAGACCACTTTATCCTGAATCGGATTATGAATGGGTTACTCATGAAGCCATAATCACTAAAGATGAGGTCGCAATTGCTATAATGGGTCACCGCAGGATTGGAACGCCAGTTCAGCCTTCGAGTGCTCAGAACCCTGGACAGGAAGTCGACTGGGGTCCCTCGGGTACACGCGAAAAACCGACAGGACTGGGAATAGTAAATTTCAGGACACGTGAGATGACAATTGCCGGTCAGACAGCTTCGGGCAGCGGTCTGTGGCATGTACATGGTTCCCCCGATGGCAGATTTGCCGTGGGCGATGACTTTTCAAGAGGAATCTTTCTTATAGACAGGGAAACACGCGAAATGATACTGCTCTCGACAGGACATAAACCGTCGGCGGCAGACCACCCGCACCCCACTTTCAGCGACGACGGAACAAGGATAGAAATACAGTCGGCAATGCTGTCGGAAGACAACAGGTCGATGAACATCTGCATCATCGCCGTCCCGGAAGCATGGCTGAAGAGAAAATAGTATTTTCTGGAATTTGTCAATATTTTAAATACATACATCAAACAGCTCTTGACTCTGAGCTACAGACTATGTAAATTGACAACCCGGAGCTGCAAAGTTCCCCGATATTGTATTAAAGCCCCAGGCCATGGATATAGTATGTAAAAAACTTAACCTTTTTTTTCTCCTCGTTGCTTTAGTGATTGCTTCATGTGAGAAAAAACCCGATGACAGGATAAAAGACAACGATGTTGATCTGAGCCAGTATGTCACAGTCCAGAATGAGTGTGGTACACCGGTCACTTCAACACTTTTTGCCGCTAAGACCACAGAAGCCGGCAGTGTGACCGTTGAAAAAAATCCCGACGGAACCATCAGGGTAACCTATCAGCTTCTTCCCGGATTCTATATGATAGAGTCCCATCTGTCTGTTACAACTTCGCTTGAAGCGGTGCCGCAATCAAACCAGCACAATCCCCAGGTAGGGCTTTTTGCTTACAAAATGCATCACAATCCGGCTGTGGATCATTATGTTTATGACAACATTCCCGGTGGCGACTGCTACATCATGGCTCATGCTGTGGTGGCTGAAGCAGACGGATACAAAACAGATATGGCTGCCCTTGACATAGAGCTTCCTTCTGTGGCAAAGATCATGGTGAATTATCCCTCTCTTTCGGGAGAAAGTTATTTCAGCACCACAGTAACCGAAGGCGGCATCCTCGACGGAATATATGATGGCTGGTGTGTTGATGTTGACAATGCCATTTATACCGGAGTTGAGTATGTCGTTAAAGTCTATTCAAGCTATAATGAAGACATTGCCGATCCGTCAGCTACGCTTGTGGATTTCCCTGAAAACCTGGGCATGGTAAACTGGATCATCAATCAGGATTATGTAGGAAAAGAATCTCCCGGTGGTTACGGGATCTATACTTTCGGGGACGTTCAGAGAGCGATCTGGGAGCTCGTTGATTCATTTCCTTCAACATCGGGGCTGGGTGTCTGGTCGCAGGACCGGGTGGATGAAATCAGGGAGGCTGCTGCACAACCGGGAACAGGAGAAGTATTTATTCCCGAATGTGGTCAGCAGGTTGCTGTAATGCTTGTTCCTCTGACGGAGGAGGGACAGTTACCGGCTCAGATAACAGTTGCACAGATCACCATACTTAACTTCGACCTGGTGTGTCAGCCGATGCTTAGCAATCCCGAATCAGCATGGGCTGCAGGAAAGGATTTCGGCGGACCCAACTGGGCTAAATATATTTACTTCTGTTACTAAAAAGGATTTTCAGTAACCGACAGTGAATTCTTTTTCAGTTGCAGGCACACCTTCCTTCATCCACTGAGGCATAGGTTCACCCTTCAGGTAATGTGCAAAGAATTGTGACATTCTTTTCTGAAAATCGACTTTGTTTGGATGCTTCAGGGGCCAGTGGGGTTCTCCGTTGTAGTTCAGCAGCCATGCCGGCTTGCCAAGACGCCTTAAGCCTATGAAATATTCAATCCCCTGCCACCATGGTACATGCCCGTCCTGATCGTTAGCCATTATCAGGATGGGGGTTGTAACCTTGTCGAGGGTGAAGAGCGGTGAATTTTCCCAGTACAGGTAAGGCGCCTCCCATATCGTTGCCCCGATACGGCTCTGCTGGTGTTCATACTGAAACGAACGGTTGAGGCCGGTCTCCCAGCGTATGCCTCCGTAGGCACTGTACATGTTCACCACCGGAGCTCCCGATTCAATGGCTGCAAAAAGATTGGTTCGCGTTGCCAGGTAAGCCACCTGGTAACCACCCCAGGAGTGTCCCTGTGCACCTATCCTCTTCTCATCCACGAATCCCTTCTGTATCAATGACATTACTCCGGGCATCACACAGTTATATGCACTCTGACCGGGATAGCCGTCGATATAATAAACATCCGGATTGAATATCAGGTAGCCGTTGCCGGTATAGTAATGATAATCAATTGTCGACCTTCCCGGCTCGGGGATGTGGTGAGAATACAGCCCCGAAGAGCTCTTCTCATAGAAATTCACTATCATCGGATATTTCCTTGCAGGGTCAAACCCTTCCGGCTTGTACAGAAGGCCTTCGATCTCCCTTCCGTCGAGAGAAACCCATTTTACTACTTCAGCGCTGCCCCACAGGTATTCCTTCTGCTGTGGATTGGCATCGGTGAGCCGCCTGCTGTTTTTAAGGGCAAGGTCGGAAATATGGTAATCTGGAAACATTTCGAATGTTTCCATCGTATACATAAT
>DAIOVL010000036.1:0-18137 GCA_036759025.1 Bacteroidales bacterium | reverse complement strand
ACGGGGATCAAGAGACCATATATCGTACCTGTCGGATATCAGAAAGGCTTCATCATCTTTCAGCCATCCGGCAGCAGGATATGATCCGGCAGCATCAGGCACATCATTGAGCTCATCATGGCAGGGTAGGGTGGCCGGTGTCGTCAGCCTGTATTCTTTCCCGGCTTCTATGTCGTATGTGTACCACGAGCTGTCGGAAGAATGGTACCAGTACAGATATTTGCCTGCAGGTGAGAATCTTGGGCGCGCACGGTAACCTTCCTTTAACTTCTTGGCATCCCCGGAATAAATGTCAATAAGCCAGACGTCTGTTTTGCCTGAACCTCCTTCCCACATCGATTCCAGCTCATACGGAAGATTCGATGTTGCCAGAACACAGGCAGCATCTCCCCTGTCAGGCAGCTGAATGTCGGGTTTATCCGGGGTGCCGAGCTGTACGATCTTTTTTGAATCGTCATGCCATACAGCCATATAGTTCCTCCTCATATCGCGCTGACGGTTTATCACCTGAACGGTGTGAAGCCTTCCTTCCGCATAATGCCACACATCAACATTCGGACGGTCTTCATCGAGCACTGTCGTATCTCTTATCTTATATGCCGGTGAAGTGCCGAAGAAAAGCCTGTTACTTTTTTCGCCGAAAGAAAGACGTGCGTTCTCGTTGATTATCCATCCTTCAGGTATTCCAGGTGTTCCCTTTCCTGCAATCATTGTGGCATCACCGCTGCCGTTCCAGTGATAAAGCGACCAGGAGTTCCCCGTTTTGTCCTTCGTGTCTGCTGTCATTATGAAAGCAGCCCTGTCGCCCTGCTTAGCCAGCGAAAGCTGTTTATATTTACCTTTTCCCGCGGTCAGATATGTACGCGTGTCTTTCACAAGGTCGATTATCAGCACACCGGCTTCTTTTTTCCCTTCTTCACCTGTTGAAGAACACAAGATCACCGGAGACTTTTCAGCAAGTATGTATTCAGTGACGTATTTTACAGTATCCGTGAAGCCTGTTTTAAGGTTCCTGATGAGGAGATGATATCCGTTGTCGGCCGATTCGGCTTTGGTTTTTTTCCCGTTCCCGTTACCCTGAGATTCCCTGGAGGAAGTGTCATCAGTTTTCTTCTGTGGGGCTTTCTTTTCCGGTTCGCACTGGTAGGCAATCCATCCCGCCCATAAAACTGGCACTTTATGTGATCTGATACGACAGACAGTATCTGTTGTGTTCTTGCTAATATTATAAATACCCAGCATGTTAATGGGCATGTCCTCTTTCTTTGTCTTCTTAAGTTTAAGCACCCTGACAGTATCTTCAGGCTGGTTTATCGTGAAGACCATGTACCTTGAATCTGAAGTAATGTTAATATCCGATGCAAAAGGAAAGGATGCAAGAACTTTTGCCTGCTTATCATAAAGGGCTGCTTTAGGATCACCATCCCATGGGCGGAAGACAAAAGCAGCATAACTTCCGTCATCGGAGATGGCTCTTTCCGTGATCCGGTTCCAGGTTACAAGATCATCGATGGTGAGCGACTTTTTTGCCTGTGAAAAAACAGGTATTGCCAGGGAAATGCTGAAGAGTATAACAATGAGACGTTTCATAGGAATAAAGACTTTGAATTACACGAGAAATATAGTAAAATTATGTTATGTATGGTAAATTTGAAGAATGTGGCATTTAAACAGGCAGCCTTTAATGGAATAACATTCATGATAGGTTAACGTCCACGATGATAATCAGTATGGATCAAATCTATATAAAATGATCAGATTGAAGGATCTGGGTCCCGGCGATCGTGTCAGGCTGGCTGAGCTGGCTGATAACATTAAGATCTGGCAAATGGTCAGAGATTACTTTCCTCATCCATATTCTGTCAAAGATGCAGAAACATTCATTAACATGGTCAGCCTTGAAAATCCCCGTCAAAATTTCGGGATTGAATATCAGGGTGAATTATGCGGGGTCATAGGGCTTGTTTTACAGGAGGATGTTTATAAAAGATCAGCAGAGCTCGGATACTGGATTGGTGAAAAGTTCTGGGGAAAAGGTATAGCAACAAAGGCTGTTGAGCTGATATTAAAATATGGTTTTGAGGAGCTGCAGCTGGTAAGGATCTATTCCGGTGTATTTGAAAACAATCCTGCTTCAATGAAAGTGCTGGAGAAGAATGGATTTCAGAAAGAAGCTATTATGCGCAAGGCGGTATTTAAAAATGCTGTATTGATGGATGAACACCGTTACAGTAAGCTTAATGATGCTTTGCTATAGAACTGTCAGTGTGTTTTTTTAATCCTCCCGGGTTAAATACCTGTCGTATTTACCTTCGATAATAACTTCCCTCACCGCTTCAAGATAACCAAAACCATTAAGCATATCGGGAAGCAGGTAACTGCCTTCAACCCATTCGTTCCATGCGTTGATGGTGATTAGTCTTGGTTGTTCAGGATGCCTGTCGGCGTATTGTTTTGCTCTGGCAAGGAGAGTTGCAAAACTTTGTGGGGTGTTGTGATAATGCACCACGTCCTTCATACCTTTTTCCGGGAAACGGGGGGTGTCGTCCCATCCGATAGAAACACAAGGGAATAGGGGGACATCAAGTATGGAGTCCATCTGTTCCCGGATCCTTATGGAATTATTTCCGTACACAAGATAATCTTCGACCCGTCCGCCCATGTTATAAAGGGCAACACTGTTGAATCCCATTTCTATCACTCTGTTCTTAAAATTTCTGGCTGAAGCTTCCGACATGATTGATCCGCCACCCTGGTTCCACTGGATATGTAAACCGGGGAAGCCGGCTTTTTTCACTTCCTCGCGAAAATAATCCAGTGCTTTGCGGGTTTCCTCCACACTGTTGCCGAAACTCTCGAGAAGCTTATTTATGCTGAAGATCGAAAATACCGGTTCGCCGTTGATCTTAAAGTAGTTAGGCTGTTTGAAATACTGGTTTATGACCCTGTCGACTATAATCTGATAGTTTTTCCAGTCAACTTTTGCATCCCAAAGGATGGAGGTATTATCCTTGTGGAGGTGAACATTCCAGTAATTGTATTTCACATCGTGATTTGCCCACATTATATAGAACTGCATTTTTTCCTTGTTCCTGGCTTTCAGAAAGCCGTCGTTAAGGGCGCTTTCCAGGAACGGCCCCTCATCATACCAGTACCAGTCGTACACAAATACATTTATCCCGTGACCGGTTGCAACATCGATCCATTTTTCAACTACTTCAGGGTCATTGTCGGCTTCGTAACCCCACAGGGGCTGGCGGGGCTGATAATGCCCGTCGAAACGCGGATTACCTTTCTTTATTACCTCCCATTCTCCAATTCCTTCAGGCCATATTTTTTCCCTGGCCAGCGGGTCGTCGTGACATGAGGGCCAGATATATGCCGCCACATAATATTCATCTGCCGGCTGTTTGTCTTTTTGCTGCTGTGACTGAACACCCGGGGTACATCCCGGAATGAGGAACAGGATGGTCAGAAGGCTGAAAGAAATAAGTAGGTTCTTCATTGTGCAGGAGCTTTTGATTAAACTTGAAAACATGTTGCAAAGGGAGCAGTCATTTCTCATTTGTGTGTGTCATGACCTTTACTCCCTGGTCACTTTGACATTTCTGAACATGTATGTATTGTCGCTGATTCTCAGGGCTTTGCCGCTGGCAGTAGTGACATTCCTGAGAATTACTTCCCTGGTTATGACATAAGGATACATTTCCTTGTAGGATTCGTCAGTCATTTTGGGATTGAAGTTTCTGAATATGGCAGGACCTTTGTAGTCGGCCGGATGGTTTGAATCGTCGATGCGGAGATTTTCAATTGTAATTTTTTCCGGCATATAGCATGTGTAGCCGAAATTATGTTGCCCGGAGTATGATCCGCCGATAAGGCTTGCAGTAACTGCCCTCCCGGCTGACGGAACGAATACGCAGTTACGGATGAAGAATTCTCCCTGCCAGGTACTGCCGTAATCGGAGCGCAGATTTATAAGGCTGCCTCCGTAGATGGTGGAATTTTCTACGGCAAAAGTACCGCTTCCTATGGCGTTTATTCCCTGGTGGCCCAGTGTGGAGTTGCGGATGGTGGCATTGGCAACGCCCATGTGAGCGTCAAAGCGGGAAAATGTGCAATTATCGTATACAAGGTTCTTGCAGTAATTGGATCCCAGTATACCCCAGTATCTGCTGTCCTTGATATCGTTTGTCTGGCTGCAGTTCAGGAAGGTCACATTCAGTGCGCGGTTCAGCGAGATATCGTAAGTGCCCATTGAGACAGAAGTTCCTGCCGAACCAATGGTTTGATATGTTTTATGGCCTGTCAGAATTGTGTTCTGCACTGTCACATATGAGCAGTCTCCGACATTAATAAATCCGCCATAAGGTGCTCCATGGTCGCCTTCTCCGGTTATGCGATGTTCCAGTCCGTCGACAAGAACATTTGAGCGTCTGATCGCAATGCCCCTGCTGTAGTAGGTATACCTTGATTCTGCACGGTTGGCAATGGTTGTGAAACGGCCCCCGGTGATGGTAAGAGTCGTCTCGTCAATGGGAAGAGCTTTGATGTCCGTTATCTGGTCGAAATCCCATATTATCGGGGCATCCATATCCACATTGCCGTCTTTGTCAACGATGAAGATATCTGTCTGCGAAGATCCGTTGTTCTGGTTGGCTCCGTACCTGATGTATCTTTTTACATTTACATCGGTGACTGTAACGATACAGGTTCCGGGAAAGGCGATGTCAATTTTCTCCTGGTTCCTTTTAAGGGTGGTTATTCCTTCAGGTTTGAAGGCCTGCAGGTTTGAACTCACCATAAAAACAGGTGAATTACGGTTCTCAACATCGGTATCGTCGATGATAAATGCAGCGGTGCCGAAGTCGGTATCTGTTCTGATGACAGCCGTACGGTTTTTTCCGCTGATATAGTATGTGGCTCCTTCATCGGCTTTCACAGGTAGTCCCTGTTGATTTGCGAAGATATGTGTCGCTGCTATAGCGTCAATATCATCGGTTTTGCCGTCGCCCGTAGTACCGAAGTCACTGTAGCTGACAAAACCCGCGGCTTTGAACTTACGAAGGGCTTTTTTTGAGACGCTGACAGATAGTTCACCATTTTCATCTGAACTCACCATGGTTTTATTCTTTCCGGATGTTATCACGACATTACCGGACTGGTTCCCCGCCTGTCCCTGGGACACATTGAAACCAATGAAAAGAAGGAAGAAAAAGCTTAGTTTGTATTTCATCACCTGATGTTTTTTATACCTGCAAAGGAACAATCATTTTTTAAAGATTCTAAGGTTTATCCCGGAATTTCTGCCTTCAGGCATTTCATAATTATTTATTTGTATTCAAGCCATGTTGTTGCCTTACAGTCAGCATCAGCAATGAATCTAATCCATCGGGCTTCGAATTCGGCGGGGAACTCATGTTTATATGTCTCCCCGCGATTTACCCTGGCCTTACTGTAGAGCAGCCAGGGTGAAGCACCACCTGAACTGCCTGGACTGATCCAGGCAGTTAAAACGCCTGAAATAATTGAAAATTAGCTATATTAGCAGAAGTACAAAACAATAGCTAAGAAAGATTAACCTGCACCTGTACCAGTATGAAAATTGTTATTTATTCAATTGCCTTTGTATTTATCTGGATTTTACCATCTGCCTGCACGAATGAAAGGGTTAAATCATCCGGTTCGCATGTAAAATACAAGGATTTAAAAGAGAATTTTAAACATCCTGAATCAGTTTCCGGTGTCAACTGCTGGTGGTGGTGGCTGAATGGAAATGTTAACAAAGCTGCAATCGTTAAAGACCTGGAAGCCATGAAGTCCAGAAATTTTCAGGGTGCAATGGTTTTTGATGCCGGCGGGCATAATCAAAGGGGGAACAGGGATATTCCCGCAGGCCCTCTGTTTGGCTCGGATGAATGGAACGAACTGTTTCTTTTTGCGCTTGATAAAGCCAAAAAGCTAGGCCTGGAGATAGGATTTAATATTCAAAGCGGTTGGAATTTAGGTGGACCAAGGGTAATACCACAATATCAGGCCAAACAGATTACATATTCAGAAACAAAAATTGCAGGCGATAGAAATGTTTCGGTAAAATTAGAATTGCCGGGCATCAGAAATGATTTTTATAAGGATATCGTGGTGCTTGCCATTCCCTTAAATAATAACCAAAAAACCAATGATTATATTAGCGATCTGGATTTAAAACTGGGTTACCACGAGTTGGGTGGCTCTGCTCCGGACACCCGGTTTTTATTGATGAATTCGCCCCTGGATAACAAAAGGCCTCAAAATGAACCCAGACAAATTGTAAAAAAAGAGGATATAATAAACTTAACCTCTCTGATGAATGAAAAGGGAGTATTAATATGGGATGCACCAGCAGGAGAGTGGAGCATATTAAGAATCGGTTATACCTGCACCAACTCTCATGTTTCCACCTCAAGCGGAGAATGGCAGGGTGGTGTGCTGGATTATATGAGCAAAGAGGCATTCGATTTTTACTGGAACGATGTGGTTGAACCTATCTTAAAAGTCGCCGGCGATCATGCAGGAACAACTTTAAAATACATGGAAACCGATAGCTGGGAATGCGGGGGTATGAACTGGACTGACAAGTTTGCTGAAGAATTTTTTCAATACCGTGGTTATGACCTGGTGAATTTTTTGCCCGTTGTGGCAGGTTATGTGATTGAAGACATTGAAACATCCAATGCTTTTCTGGCCGATTTCAGAAAAACACTGGGAGATTTAGTCGCATATAACCATTACTCCCGTTTTCAGGAATATGCACATAATTACAATATGGGCATTCAGCCCGAATCTGCCGGCCCGCATGCCGGTCCTATGGATGGAATAAAAAACTACGGCTTTAACGATATCGTAATGAGTGAATTCTGGTCACCGTCACCTCACCGCCCGAAACCGGAAAACAGATTCTTTCTGAAACAGGCCTCTTCGGCAGCACATATTTACGGGAAAAAAATTGTTGGAGCAGAGTCTTTTACCACTATTGGCCCCCATTGGAACGACGAGTTGTGGCACGACCAGAAATCATCCTTCGACCATGAGATTTGCGCAGGACTGACCCGGATGTATTTTCATACGTTCACCTCGTCTCCTCCCGAAATGGGCTTGCCCGGTCAGGAATATTTTGCCGGAACCCATGTCAATCCGCAGGTTACCTGGTGGGAACAGTCGGGGCCGTTTATCGATTATATGCACCGCACACAATCCGTAGTTCAGGAGGGCAAATTTGTTGCCGACGTCCTATACTACTACGGCGACCATGTGCCGAATGTGTTCCCTCATAAGCACTCTGATCCGGCAGGGGCAATGCCCGGTTTTGATTACGATGTTACCGATGAAACCATTTTCCTTCAGTTGAAAGCAGAAGAAGGTAAAATAATTGTTCCGGGAGGAATAGAATACCAGGTGCTGGTTCTGCCTGACCAT
Source organism: Bacteroidales bacterium (assembly GCA_036759025.1). Lineage (GTDB taxonomy): Bacteria > Bacteroidota > Bacteroidia > Bacteroidales > VadinHA17 > LD21. Next base: position 10,682 of record DAIOVL010000036.1, on the reverse strand, counting down.
AAAGTATTATCGTTGGCAGTACTGGAAAAAACGGAAGAATTATTAAAGCAGGGAGCAACCGTTATTGGCTATAAACCTGAAAAACTTGTGAGTTTAGCCGGTGGAAAGGAAGCAAAACTAAAATTTCATGAACTGGCTGGTAAAATCTGGGGAGAACAAACTTCAGAAAAGGGCGAAAAGAAATATGGAAGCGGGCATCTTGCCTGGGGAATCACGGCAAGAGAATATCTGATGTCGAAAGATGTTTCTGCTGATCTCGAGATTCTGGGAAACGACAGTAAAACCGATTTCGGTTACATTCATTACACCATTGGCGAAAGCGATGTCTATTTTGTGACCAATCAAACCACCGGACGGCAAAAAATCAATGCCCGTTTCCGGGTATCCGGAAAGCAACCTGAATTATGGGATGCCCTGACAGGTGAAATTCGCGAAGCCAAAGCCTTTATGCAGCAAGATGGTTTGACGACTGTCCCTTTGACCCTGGAGCCTTACGGCGCAATTATAGTGGTATTTAACAACACAATATCCGGTAACAAACAAGGCTCCGCAAACAGTAACTATTCCGATTTTGTTACACAGGCGGAAATCACCGGAGAATGGAACGTCAATTTCGATACAAACCGGGGTGGCCCCGGTTCGGTTACTTTCACTGAATTATTGGATTGGACACAACATTCAAATGAAGGGATCAAATATTATTCAGGCACTGCAGTTTATAACAAAACTTTTGATATTGATTTTGAACCGGAAAAACATAAGCGGTATTTTTTGACTTTGGGGAGTGTAAAAGATGTGGGTATTGCTGAGGTAAAAATAAATGGAAAATACAAAGGTATTGTCTGGACATCACCTTTCAGGATAGAAATAAGCGATGAATTACAAAAAAGTGAAAACACTCTGGAAATTAAAGTAGTAAATTCATGGTATAATCGGGTGGCCGGTGACCAGACCCATCCGGATGAAAAGCAATATACATCGACCAACATCAATTTAAAACATGATTTCAGGGGCAGGCCAATTGACGAAATTCCTCTGGAACCATCGGGTTTGCTGGGACCGGTCAGTATTCAGGAAATATATTATTAAGTTGCATATTGTAAATTCCATTTTAAAATTAAATTTTATGGAAATCAACTTGCGTTTACCCGCAATTACCGCCATTCTTTTAATGTTGATTGGCTTCGGCTGCCGTCAGGAATCTGAAAGAACGGGAGTTAATACCATACCCGAACTGATTTCTTTGTTTCCCGATCCACCGTCTGAATACCGGAGTGCACCGCTCTGGGACTGGAATGAACAGATTTCAAAGGAGGGTATCAGTTTTCAGATGGAAGAATTTAAGAAGGCCGGAATCGGTGGTGTATTCGTGCATCCGCGGCCCGGGTTACTCACCGAATACCTCTCCGATGAGTGGTTTGAACTGTTCGATTATACCGTTCAGAAAGGCCGGGAGCTGGATCTGAAAGTGTGGATTTACGATGAAAATTCCTATCCATCCGGTTTTGCCGGAGGGCATGTTCCGGCTCATATGCCTGAATCCTATAAGCATGGCGCCGGATTGAGCATGGAAATACAGCAGGAATTGCAGGTACAGCCTTCCGATACCATTGAGGTAATTCTGAAAAAAAATTCAACAGGTTTTACGGATGTTACTGCACAGGTTGAACAGGAAATGGAACGGGAAGGTACCTACTATATATTCCGGAAAACTTATCCTGCCAGATCTCCCTGGTACGGAGGCTTTTCCTATGTGGATCTGCTGTATGAAGGAGTGACCGGAAAGTTTCTGGAAATTACCATGACCAAAGGTTACGAACGGAATAAGGCCGACTTTGGAAACACCTTACCGGGCGTTTTTACGGATGAACCAAATCTTGAATCAGCCATGTCTCCCGGGACAGTTCTGCGCTGGACTCCGGATTTATGGGATGTGTTCAGCGAAAGGTGGGGCTACGATTTAAAAATTCACCTTCCTTCATTGGTTGAAGAAACCGGTAACTGGAAGAAAGTACGCCACGATTACTATGAGCTCATTCTGGAGCTTTTTATTGAACGGTGGGCAAAACCCTGGAACCAGTACTGCAATGAAAATGATCTGAAATGGACCGGACACTATTGGGAACACGGGTGGCCCGAACCAACACATGGCTTTGACGAAGCTGCTTTTTACATCTGGCACCAGCAGCCTGGAATTGATATGCTGGGCAACCGTCTGGTAACGGAAGGTATGGGAGGACAGTTTGGCAACGACAGGGCAGTGCGCGAACTGCTGAGTGCAGCCAGCCAGGCAGGAAGAACACGCACGCTGAGCGAAACCTATGGTGGCGGCGGATGGGAAATGAGTTTTGAGGAGCAAAAACGCCTGGTTGACTGGCAGTGTGTTCTGGGTGTGAATTTTGTGAACCAGCACCTGTCATACTATTCACTGAACGGAGTGCGCAAATTTGACTACCCGCCATCCTTCTCCTACCACGAACCCTGGTGGAAACATTACAAATTAATGGGCGATTACATTGGACGGGTTTCGCTGGCCATATCGTCCGGTCTGCAAATAAATACAACCCTTGTGCTTCAACCCAACACTTCTGCCTGGATGTATTTTTCAAGAAAAGAAAAACATCCGGCGATTGATCTCATAAGCAATGGTTTCAGGCATTTTGTTTACCTTCTGGAACAGCAGCATCTGGAATATGATCTGGGTTCAGAGTATGTGCTAAAAACTTTAGGCTCAGTTCATGGAGCAAACCTGAGGATTGGCGAACGAGATTATTCCCTGGTGGTAATTCCTCCAGAAATGGAAAATATCGATTCTGGTACTTTGCAGCTATTGGAAACTTTTCTGGAGAATGGCGGCAGGGTTTTGTCTTTTCGCAAGGAAATTTCTTATATGGATGGAGAAAAATCTACCAGGGTTGATGAACTCGCTGCAGCATTTCCTGGTCAGTGGATTGTTGCCCGGAACTTTACCGAAGCTGCTGCGTCAGATCTGCTCACCAGCGACGGATTTGAAATGAACGATTTAACTTCCAACGGCATGTTGTACCATCAGCGACGTATTTTGGATGACGGGCAGATCTTGTTTGTAGTAAATTCCCACCCAGACCAGAACGCCTCGGCAGAAATAGTATTGGAAGGGAAATATGTTACCGAACTTGATCTGGTCTCAGGGGAAATGATTAACTACCCCAACCAGAATAAACACGGAAAGCTGAACTTTTCTTTTCACCTTGAACCTGCCGGAAGCAAGCTGTTCGTTGTTACCCACGCGCGGTTGGCCAACAACGAACTTGTGCCTGCATCAGACGAAAAAATCCAGGTTCAAAATACAGGTGATCTTCAGGTTAAAAGAATATCCGACAATGTGCTGGTTGTGAATTACCTCGATCTGGAAACAGCCGGGGCCGGGCGCAATGAACTATATTTTATGGAAGCCCTGAACGGTTTATTCCGCGAAAACGGTATCGAAATGGGAAATCCCTGGCAACACAAAATTCAATACAAACAAAATTACCTCGTGTTGGATTCCATATTTACTTCAGAATCGTGGTTTAATGCCAGTTATCATTTTACGGTTCAGAAAAATCTGGATGAAAGCGCGATGGAAAACATCCGTGCAGTTGTGGAACGGCCGGAATTGTGGACGGTCCATGTGAATGGCCGGGAAGTTCAAAAAACACCTGATGAATACTGGATCGATCGTGATTTTCCTGTATTCAGGGTTGGTCAGTTTTTACATCACGGGAAAAACACTCTGACAATAAAAGCTCCCCGCATGCATATTCTGGCCGAAATTATGCCCGTTTATCTGTTAGGAGATTTCTTAGTGCAACCCGCCAAAACCGGATTTGAAATTGCCGGTGGTGAAATTCAAACTGCCGGTTCGTGGCAGGAACTTGGATTGCCTTTTTATTCCCGGGAAGTTGGTTATTCACAGACTTTCAAGATAGGGGAGATTTCCGGTTCAGCTTTTACCATTCAGATGGGTGACTGGAACGGAACGCTGGCCGAAGTATGGGTGAACGGGGAAAATGCCGGGCTCATTGCCTGGCAACCTTTTGAACTGGATGTAACGGAGTTGATGAAAACGGGAACCAACGAAATATCGGTGAACGTTTTTGGCAGTCTGAAAAACACTTTCGGATTTTTCTATGAAAACAATGACAACTGGATTTTTGGCCCGTTTTCCTGGAACAGGGCCCCGGAGAAAATTCCCCCGGCATCAGATTATTATTTGATGGACTACGGACTTTTCGAACCCTTTAAGCTTTTTCAGACCGTGAAATAATACTAAAATACTTGATTCAATAAAAATGATATTACATTCTATTTTCAGGGTTTGTTTGGGTTTTTTATTGTTTGCACTACCCGCATGTTTACCTCAGTCAGAAGTTAAATTAAAAGACAGCTTTAAAAACCCGCCGGAATCTTCCAACCCCGGTGTTTACTGGTATTTCATGGATGGTAACCTGAACCGGGAAGAAATGACCAGAGACCTGGAATCCATGAAAGAAGCGGGAATCAATAACCTGATTTTTCTGGAAGTGGGCATTGGGGTTCCACGCGGTTCCGTTGATTTTATGAGCGAAGAGTGGCAGGATTTATATGTTCATGCCGTTCGGGAAGCAGAGCGGCTGGGGATCCGGATATTACTTGGTGCGGGTCCCGGCTGGTGCGGAAGTGGCGGCCCATGGGTAAAACCTGAGGAATCGATGAAACACCTGGTTTTCAGCGAAACAGATGTAACCGGCGGGGGAAAAGTAGATGTACAGCTTCCAGTTCCCGAACAAAGAAGTACGGTCTGGCACACCATGAAAGATCCTTATTATGAAGATGTTGTTGTTTATGCTATACCAAATTCCGTAAAACCGGTCATTAAAGATATCAACGAAAAAGCGCTTTATGAACGTGATCCATATTCATCAAAACAAAATGTAAAACCTTATTTGCCGGCTTTTGCAGATTATAAAGAACCGGGAAACAGTAAGGTACTTGCTCCATCCGAAATAATAAATCTTACAGCGTTTTTGGAGGAAAACGGACGCCTGATCTGGGAAGCGCCAAAAGGTAACTGGACGATTATCCGGATGGGAAAAAGAGTGACCGGCGCCAGCACCCGACCTTCACCCGAACCGGTCATTGGACTGGAAAGCAATAAAATGGATACGACTGCATTTCGAAATCACCTGAGAAATTACACCGATATTTTATTGGAAAGAACTTCTCCACGAAAAGAAGGAGTGGGCTGGACAGGTTTTCACATAGATAGCTGGGAGAGCGGTGCACAGAACTGGACAGAAGGAATTGCAGATATATTCAGAAAGAGACGGGGATACGATCCTGAACCTTATTTCCTGGCATACACCGGACGCGCTATAGAAAGTGTAGAAATTACCGAGCGATTTTTATGGGATTTACGTCAAACCTGTAAAGAACTGGTTCTTGAGAACCATGCGGAATTTGCCAGGGCGTACGCGCACAAAAACGGATTGGAACTTACCATAGAACCCTACGACATGAATCCGGCCGGCGACCTTGATCTGGGCGCAATTGCCGATGTGATCATGGCTGAATTCTGGAGCAATGGGTTTGGGTTCGAAACCTCCTATGCAGTTCTGCAGGCAACTTCCGTTTCTCATATCAAAGGGCATCCCATTGTAGCAGCAGAAGTGTTTACTTCAAACAATAAACAGGCCTGGCAACTCTATCCGTGGGCTATGAAGAACCAGAGCGACTGGGCGCTGGCACATGGAATTAACCGTTTTGTTTATCACACTTTTGCACACAAGCCTCTGGGCGAACAGCACCGTCCGGGAATGACGATGGGGCCTTATGGCGTTCACTGGGACCGCGGACAAACATGGTGGCCAATGGTTGATGCCTATCACATGTACATCAGCCGTAGTTCTTTCATGATGCAGCAGGGGCAGGGGGTCGCTGATATTTTGTACCTCACTCCCGAAGGAGCACCCATGATTTTTACACCACCGGCCGATGCGCTTGAAGCAAACGGGATGATCCCCGATAAAAAAGGATATGGTTTTGATGGCTGTTCTCCAAAGATGCTGATGGAACGGGCAAGTGTTGAAAACGGAAAAATTGTTTTTCCGGGTGCTTCATCCTACGAAATTTTGGTATTGCCAAACTTCGAAACCATGACTCCGGAATTACTTGAAAAAATAATTTCGTTAACAGAACAGGGAGCAAAAATAATCGGGATACCGCCTGAAAAATCCCCAAGCCTGGTAAATTATCCGGATTGCGATACACGGGTCAGAATACTTGCAGAAAAACTTTGGGGCACAAATCAGTCTGTCAATGAAATAAGCGAAAGGAAATTTGGAGCGGGTACGATTTTCCATGGTGGCAAATTGCATAATTTATCTGCTGATGAATTGTATCCTTCCTATAAAACCACCATTGAATTGCTCGCCAGATCAGGTATCCCGGAAGATTTTAAATCGGAAAACAACAGCATACGTTTTGGCCATCGGAAAACAGCAGACAGAGATATTTATTTTGTATCAAACAGAACCAGCGATTTCCAAAAAGTTATCTGCACCTTTCGCTCTGCAGGTGAAATTGAAATCTGGATGGGACTCACGGGAGAAACGCGGAAAATTACAAACTACAAAACCAGTAATGGTTTAACAACTATACTCCTGGAGTTTTTTCCTTATGAAAGTTTCTTTATTACATTTTTTGGTAGCGAGGTAATGCATGTATCTGACCAGGAAGCTGGTAACTTCCCCGTTTTTACCGAAGTCAAAACAATTGATGGATCCTGGGATGTGTCTTTCAATACAAAGTTTGGCGGGCCGGAAAATATTAAGTTTGACGAACTGACAGACTGGACTGTACACGAAATGCCAGGAGTAAAATACTACTCCGGAATTGCAACTTACAGAAAGTCGATCAATGTCGAAAAGCTCGAAAATAAAGAATATTTCATCAGCCTGGGAGTTGTGAACGACATAGCCCGGGTGAAATTAAACGGGGTAGATATTGGTGTGGTCTGGTGCGCTCCCTGGAGAATTGATATCACTGAAGCTTTAAAGGAAGGCGAAAACCAACTCGAAATTGATGTGGCCAACCGGTGGATTAATCGTTTGCTTGGCGACAGGCTGGAACCCTGGGCGAACGTCAGGACCGTAAAATTTGACGACGGATTGCTGGGAGGAAAAGAATTTTCAACCGGAAGATATACTTTTACAACTGACGCCGCAATGCGGTCATTTAAGTTTACAGAGCCACTATCATCAGGACTGCTGGGACCTGTTATGATTCAGGAAATTGCCTGGTAAACGGGCAAATATCTGAAAAACACGATTACAGGAAGAAGATTTTCCTTTTTATACCAGTTAATTTTAGTTGAATATATTGCTGGCTATTGCTTCAAAATTTTCCATAGTACCCGTTGGATATAAATACTTTCGGTTAATGAAATATTTTTCTCTTTTTAAAGCATCAGCCCTTGTATCAAAGATTTCAAAGTACGCGACTTCCCAGGGGACGAAATGTTTAGTCGAAGGAGTTCTCCCTGCGTTATGTTCAGCAATCCTTTTAGTGAGGTCTTTGCAAAAGCCTTTATACAGGCGTTTACCAGAAACACTTCTTAAAACATATGCATAATACATTGGAGAAGCCAGTGGCTATTACCACTTTTCACCGGAATAAATTGACCATCCCGGGCCGGAATAAAGCTCTTGTTGTAAAAATTTTTATGAAAACTTTAATTGAAACGGCTAGACGTGGTCAGGGGGTCCGGCTTTTGAAATATAAATCGTTGTAAGGCAATCGGTCAACACGGGAAAGCTTATATACTTGAATAAACAGATTTTTTATGTAGTTTTGAGATAGCCTTGGTCTTCCGGATGAAGTTGAGAATATTGCATATGATTTACCAGATGAGAAGGTTACATATATTCCTTATCCTTATTGCTTCATGCAGAATAATATCTGCCCAGGACTATTATGTTACTTTCTCCGGCTCCGGATCGAGTAATACTGTTACAACAGTCCTGGTCGAAAACTTAAGCCGGGGAACAAGCATCACAATGAATGGAAGTGATGTACTTCATCTCGTGGGCACGAGTACAGGAGTTGAACCTTTGCTCAATAAAAAAAGCAGTAAGATCAGGATTTATCCCAACCCGGTGACAGATTTTGCAACAATGCAGTTTGACCTTCCGGAAGCAGGCAATACCTCAATCACCGTGTATAGTATATCTGGACGAAACATTGCTCAGATCCGGGCATACCTTGGGAAGGGCCAGCATGCTTATAGACTGGAAGGTTTTAATAAGGGTTACTATCTTGTAAGGATCCTTTCAGACAGATACTCCATAAGTGGAATATTTGTCTGCACCAGCCTGCAGAATAGTACAAGGCGAATTACATATAAGGATTTAAATCTATTTTCTGCAGAAGAAAACAATAATGACTATCAGTCATATATGCCGCCTACCGGTTCCAAGGGTGTGAGTTCTGAAAGATTGATGGATTATAATGATGGCGATCGCCTGAAATTCACCGGTACAACTGATATTTACAGTACTATAGTGACAGATATCCCGGATCAGAATAAAACAATAAACTTCAACTTTATATCCTGTACCGACGGCGATAACCAGCATTATCCGGTCGTGACAATAGGAAGTCAGACATGGATGGCTGAAAACCTGAGATCCACCAAATTCAGTGACGGAACACCAATACCTTATGTAACAGATAACACAGAATGGAGCAACCTTTCATCTCCGGGGTATTGCTGGTACAATAATGATGAATCCACATATCGCAATTCCTTCGGGGCGCTGTATAACTGGTACGTTATAGATACATCAAGTAATAATGTAAAGAATGTTTGCCCGACAGGATGGCATGTACCTACGCTTTCAGAATGGACAACCTTGTCAGAATTTTTAGGCGGGGAAAGTGTCGCAGGTGGAAAGTTGAAAGAAACGGGTACAAGCTACTGGTGGAGTCCAAATACAGGGGCGACAAACGAATCAGGATTCACAGCCCGACCCGGCGGATGCAGAGATATCTCAGGAGTTTCTTATGATAACGGATCCGTAGGACTCTGGCGAACCAGTACCAGATATGGAACAACCGTACGTCCATGGAGTATAGGATTGATTAGTAATTATGCTGATTTTACCAGCATCACAGGTTACACAGAGAGGGATGGACAGTCAATACGTTGTATATCAGGTGATCCAAGGGTAGTTACAACCACTGTTTCACTGATTGGTTCTAACATAGCTACTGCTGGAGGTAGTATTTCATCTGCCTGCGGCATTGTAACAGAAAGAGGTATCTATTGGGGAACCTCAGAAAATCCAGAAACGAATGGATTTAAAATCCCGGAGGGGAGTGGAACAGGATTATTCTCAACCAATCTTACCGGATTGCAACCTGGTACGACATATTATTTATGTGCTTATGCGACAAACAGCAGTGGAACTACATATGGAAATGAAATAACCTTCACAACTGTAGAAGATGCTGACTTCAGAATAGAAAACCTGGAACCTCCCGAACATTATTACCCGATACCCGAAGGGAGTTGTGGTGAGTCTGTACTATGGACTATATGTCAACGCTTTGGATTAGACCTTTCACAGGAAGAAATAAACCAAATAGGTGGAGATCCGGGTCGGGGTTTACATGGAGGGGAAATGATAAACGTACTCGATTCTCTCAAGATTCCTTACAGACCCATAAGATTTGCATACACCTGGGAAAATACTGTTGATACACTTAAAAATACTATGCTGAGAAGAAATCCTGTAATATTGGGAGTAAAGATATATCCTGATTCCCACCCGGAATGGTACGCTGATCATTTTATCCTATTTGCCGGCACCAATACAAATACCAGAGTATTCTATTACAATGATTTTATAAGCAAGCGTTCAATCAGTTATGAGAAATTATGCAACACTACTGATGGTTATTCCCTGATAAACTCTTACTATGCACTTTTTGCCTTAGAAATAATTTTACCTGATAAGTGATTGTAATTCCGATGATTCGTGAATAAAAATTGCTACGCCGTCATTCGGCTGCGACTGTCATTCATCGTTATTAATTACATAAAAGACTGTTTTACAATAAAATAAATTCTTAGAGCAATTTCCTGAAATCAATTCGCCCCTGCGGCGCTCAATGACATGATTAACAACTCTAACCGGATGGTTCGGATTTATCATCTCTTCCAGTGAAGGAGGAAGAAGTTAAATCTGGTTGGGACTGTAATCTTTAAAGACTACCTTTGATTTGATATTTTGCATACCTCAAGTTTGCATAACCTGAGGTTTTTGGAAGGAGGAGGCAGCCCCCTTCTTTTTACAAGTTATCAACAATCACATAACCAAACAAATACAGATCAAAATAGTAGCATTCTAATTAGATGAGGCGCGAGGACAAGCCGGAAAAGGTGCGAACCGTTTACTGTTTTTTGGAGCGGGAAATGGCAATGCGCAATTGGCGAAAAACAGGAACGGTTGTCTTTTCCGGAATCTTTTTCTTTGGTTACTTTTTGGAGGAGCAAAAGAAATGAACATAACTTAAGAAAGAAAGAGGGTGCCCCTTTTGATACACCCTCTTCTTGTAGAGTAGTCCCACCAGGAATCGAACCTGGATTTACGGTTTAGGAAACCGCCGTTCTATCCATT
>DAIOVL010000035.1:2613-33646 GCA_036759025.1 Bacteroidales bacterium | reverse complement strand
AGGAACATATTTATCTTTTTCGCTGCCGATCCTTTAAAGGGATCCGATACATGCCTCTCGGTCCTTTTCTCATGAGGAAGCTCAAAAAATATCCTGTGCAGCTCGTGAATCGCAGGCTGAAGCGAATCGGATGTTTTATAGGTCTCAAAAATTGTCTCAATCCCTCCCTTGTTCCTGTAAATATGCCGCAGAGCTTTCAGAAAATAAGCAAAATCGACCAGATTGAATGTCCTGTGCACGAATCGCACGGCCTGATCCAGTTCGCAATCGCTCGAATTTACTATGAACTCATAAGGCGAATCCTCGAGTATCTCCATCATCCTGACCGAACTCCTGATGATCATCTTCCGGTTTCCCCAGGCAATAGTAGCTGACAGGAATCCGGCTATCTCTATATCCCCCTTTTCTGTATAACGATGCGGAATGCTTATCGGATCCGACTCGATGAAAGAAGACCTGTTGTACAGATCAGCTTTTTCATCAAGGAATTCCTTCAACTCATGCCTCTTTAACTTCATCTCCTAATGATGCGGGACGTAAAAATAAGGGAATATGATTTAAAATCATTCTGCCTTAATTATCTGCAGGCACATTTCGATCAGTCTATCATACCTGCAGCTACGGTATCATTCGACCCTTCTTCAATGAAAACCAGACTGCCGGTAATGTTATTCTTTTTGTAACTGTCAAAACATAAGGGCTTTACAGTTTTTATGGTGATGCTTGCAATATCATTCATGCCAACCAAAAGATCGGAAGTCTCCTTTTCAAGCTTGTTGATATTCATCTTATAGTTCACCGATTTGATTATACAGGGAACTTCATTGCTGTAATTTCTGACAAGGTATCTGCCTCCCGGCCTGAGAGGCTTTTCATTGAACCAGCATACCATCAGATCGATCTCCTGAGCTTCACGGGGCAGATCATCCTTCTTTGCAAAAAGATATCCTCTCCCTATGTCCAGCTGGTCGGCAAGAGTTATCGATACCGACTCTCCGGTTCCGGCTTCGGAAAGCCTCTTTTCCATCACGTCGATAGAGGTGATCACTGATTTTGATCCCGATGGATAGATCACCACTTCATCACCTTCGTGAAAGATACCTCCTGCAATCCTGCCAGCATATCCCCTGTAGTCGTGATGTTCCACCGACTGTGGCCTTATTACCGTTTGAACGGGGAAACGTGCAACGGATGTATTTCCGGATTTCTTTATCTCTACTGTTTCAAGAAGCCTGAGAAATGTAGGTCCTTCATACCAGTCCATATTTTCCGACGCTTCAACCACATTGTCGCCGTATTTGGCACTCATGGGAAGATAATGAACTTCTTCAGGGTCGAACCTGTCTGCCAGCTGTCCTAGTTTCTCCCTTATATCCAGAAAAACTTTTTCGGAGAAATTGACCATGTCCATCTTGTTGATGCAGAAAACAAGATAGCGTATATCAAGAAGGGCTGCTATGTATGTGTGTCTGAGTGTTTGCTCAAGAACACCTTTTCTTGCGTCGATAAGGATCACGGCAAGGTCGGCAGTGCTGGCTCCTGTTACCATGTTCCTTGTGTACTGGATATGTCCCGGAGTATCGGCAATAATGAATTTTCGCTCGGGAGTTGCAAAGTATCTGTAAGCTACATCAATGGTAATACCCTGTTCCCTTTCATCCCTGAGTCCGTCGGTTAACAGTGACAGATCTATTGTTTCCTTGCCCAGACGTTTGCTTGACTGAACCAGGTGATCCATCTGATCCTCAAATATTGATTTGCTGTCATATAGCAGCCTGCCAATAAGGGTGCTTTTTCCATCATCAACACTGCCTGCTGTTGTAAATCTCAGAAGGTCTCTCAATTCTCTTTTTGAATCATTCTCCATAATACTTCTGTAAATCTGTTTCCCGGATCTCCAATACCTCTCTCATACTTTGCCGCAGTATGGATTTGCAGCCGCATCACACTGTACAGGATCAGAAAAAATTAAAAATAACCCTCTTTTTTTCTGTCTTCCATAGCTGCTTCAGAACGTTTATCGTCATATCTGCCTCCCCTTTCAGTCACACGGGTTGCAGCTATCTCAGAGATAATGTCATCAATAGATTCAGCTCTTGAAAGTGTTATACCTGTGCAGGTTATGTCGCCTATTGTACGGCACCTCACATCCGATTCAAATACTTTTTCAGACGGTTTCAGCTGCATAAAGGGGGCCCATGCCAGGTAGACGCCGTTACGCTGGAATATTTTCCTGCGATGTGAATAATACAGTTCCGGCAAACTTATATTTTCATATTTTATATACTGCCATACGTCGAGCTCGGTCCAGTTGCTGATGGGGAATACCCTGAAGTGTTCTCCGAAATTCTTGTGTCCGTTGAAAATGTTCCACAGTTCCGGCCTCTGGTTTTTGGGGTCCCACTGGCCGAATTCATTACGGTGTGAAAAGAATCTCTCTTTTGCACGGGCTTTCTCCTCATCACGACGTCCGCCTCCGACAGCCACATCAATGTTCAGGTCATCGATGCCATCGAGCAGAGTTACCGACTGTGCCTTGTTTCTGCTGGCATTTATTCCTTTTTCTTCTGACACTTTCCCCTGGTCGATTGAATCCTGAACATATCTTACAATAAGTTCCACGTCAAGTTCCTTTGCAAGGTCATCCCTGAATCTGAGGGTCTCTTCAAAGTTGTGACCGGTATCGATATGCATAAGGCTGAAGGGCATTTTTGCAGGCCAGAAAGCTTTTTTTGCAAGATGAACGAGCACGATCGAATCTTTCCCTCCTGAAAACAGGATCACTTTTTTCTCAAACTGAGCTGCCACCTCCCTCATTACAAAAATAGCCTCATTTTCAAGCTCTTTCAAGTGATCGTCATTTATCTTCATACACTGTTGGTTTTGACTTAATCAAAAAATTGACTTTTTCCGGACATCTTGTTTTTCCTGATCGTCACGAAATATTTCAACAGACTAAAAATTACAAAATTTTCCGGACATAGCTGAACGTTTATTTTATATGTAATCCACACTCTTTGAGATTATCATTTTCCCACCACCACCGGCCTGAACGGAAATCATCTCCGGGATTTACGGCTCTTGTGCATGGCTGACAGCCGATGCTTATGAAATTTCTGTCGTGAAGGACATTATAGGGTACCTTATTATCCCTGACGAACTTTTTCACTTCTTCGAATGACCATTTCAGAAGCGGATAGTACTTGAACAGCTTTTTGTCTTGATCATATTCGAGCCAGTCAAGATTTTTCCTGCTGCCTGACTGCTCTGCCCTTATGCCGGATATCCAGACCATTTTACCCTGAAGCGCCCTGTTAAGTGGAACCACTTTGCGAATACGGCAGCATTCATGCCGGTTTTCTGTTGAATAATAGAAGCTATACGGCCCTTTTTCACTTACCATCGCTTCAACGAGTTCACGATCAGGAAAGTATACTTTGATGTTCTGCTGATATTTTTTAACGGTTTTATTAAAAACATCATAAGTTTCGGGAAACAGTCTTCCGGTATCAATAGTGACTGTTTCAACAGGAATATTATTCGAAAAAATTAGGTGGGTGATAACCTGATCCTCAATTCCAAAACTGGTTGTAAAAAGCGTTTGCCCTTCGTAGAGTGTAGTCAGGGTTTTTAACACATCCACGATTGACTTCCCTTCCAGTAATTCTTTCAGTTCTTGTATGTTCATTTCTTTTATCTGCTGATTTCTTCTTCAGTATGTCTATTCGGATTCTGTGAATATGAGCCCATAACCTTTCGTGAAAATAATAAAGAACTGTTTTGGTGATCACTTCGATACTGCCTATCGATACAGCAAATGAAAATTTTCCTGTGATGAAATAACTGATTATTATTGTATCAAGAGTCCCGACAATTCTCCAGGATAAGGACTTAATGAAGCTTTTGATGGGCTTATCTGACTCACTGACCGGATCTGATAATTCTTTCCGTCCTGAATTTTTTACCTGACTGTTTAAGATAACATCCAACATAATTCTGGTCTTTTCGGACGGTGTAAAAATAGACCTTTGATTTCAGTTGGGAATTGGCAATTATGCTGCAAAAAAATAGGTATTTATACACATGTATTCAGGATATTTCAGTCCCATTGAACAGGTGGATACGGAACCCTGAAGCAAAGCGGATTGCGAAATGTTTCAGAATAAACCAACGATCCAAAGCAGTGAGGGAATATGTGAAATATTCTTAAAGCACTTTTTGATAATATTAAAAAGCAAATTCAGGGATTGTGTAAACAGGTGATGAAGTAATATATAAACCTTTTGCAGGCACTGAAGTCGAGTTCAGAGAGAACATATGTATTCTTATCACCTGTACTGACATTTTTTATATAGCAGCGACGACTGAAAATATCTGGAAAGACAGCTTAATTAATAAAAATTACCATAAGGTGTTATCATCTTACAGCATTTCTGCTGGAACTAAGTTTTTCACTTATTACCGGTAATTGTCGAAACCTTTTTCTAATTTTAAGCTGTTCATTAAATCTGTAAAGTCTGATCGGTTAACCAATACAGGCCTCGAAAAACGCTGCGAATATGCTGGATAAAATACTGAAATTCAGTCTGAAAAACAAACTCATAGTTATTCTTTTTACATTTACAATCACGGCCTTTGGGCTTTTTGCCGTGTTAAAGATCCCCGTCGGAGCAGTACCCGATATTACCAACAACCAGGTTCAGGTTATTACAACTTCAGTTAATCTTTCGACTCAGGAGATAGAACAGTTTATCACAGCTCCTGTTGAAATGGAGATGGCAAATCTTCCGGGTGTAAGTGAGATAAGATCGGTCTCCAAATTCGGCCTGTCGGTGGTTACTATTGTTTTCAGGGATAATATGGGTACTTACCTTCCTAGACAGCTGATTGCGGAAAGAATAAAAAGTGCATCAGAAAATATTCCGGAAGGATTTGGAACACCTGAAATGGGCCCTATTAGTACAGGCCTTGGTGAGATTTATCAGTACACAATTGATGTAAAACCTGGATACGATGATTTGTATACACCTATGGATCTTAGGACAATCCAGGACTGGATTGTAAGACGAAGACTCTCAGGAATAAATGGCGTGGTTGAAATTAACAGCTGGGGAGGCTATCTGAAAGAGTATGAGATTGCCATTGATCCGGCCAGGCTCAGAAGTGTCAATTTAACATTGAGGGACGTATTTGATGCGATTGCATCAAATAACAGTATATCAGGAGGCGCCTATATTGAAAAGACAAATCAAAGTTATTTCATTAGGGGTGACGGGCAGGTAAAATCTCTTGATGATATTGAGAATATCGTTGTCAATAACAGGAATGGAGTACCTGTACTTATAAAAGATATTTCTGATGTTCGGTATGGATATGCAAATCGCTTCGGGGCAATAACTGCCAATGGTAAAGGTGAAACCGTTCTCGGACAGATAATGATGCTTAAAAATGCTAACTCTAAAGAGGTTATTAACGAAGTCAAGAAGCGAATTGAGGAAATCCAGAAGAATCTTCCCGAGGGGGTATATATTAATCCGGTCCTGGAACGAAGTGAACTGATAGCAAAAACTTCCCTGACCGTTATCGAGAACCTTATTTTCGGAGCTCTGATAGTGTTTCTCATCGTATTTCTGATACTGGGAAATTTACGTTCTGCCGGTGTAATTGCTTCAATGATCCCTCTGGCTTTACTCTTCACAATATCAATGATGTACATCTTCGGTATCGATGCAAACCTGATGAGCCTCGGGGCCCTCGACTTCGGGATAATAATTGACGGGGCAGTAATAATTGTGGAGTATATTGCCCTGAGGATAATGACCAGAAGAGATGAGTTGGCAGGAGTAAGTGGTGTTGCAAAACAATCTCTGCTCGACAATATTTCCTATGAAGGGTCCTCCAAAATGATGAACTCTGCCATTTTCGGGCAGATAATTATCCTTATCGTTTTCATCCCCATACTTTCTCTGAGCGGTGTGGAGGGAAAGATGTTCAGGCCAATGGCCCTGGCATTTTCATTTGCGATACTCGGGGCAATGATTTTCGGATTGACATGGTTGCCTGTGGCATCCAGTATCTTCCTTAAAGAAACAACGAGAAAAAAGGACGGTATTTCAGGCTGGATAATGAAGATTGTACATCGTTCCTATGAGCCGGTCATTAAATGGTCGTGCGGACATAAACGTATAGTTCTGGGAGCTGCAATAGCCTCTCTGATAATCACAGTTATCCTGTTTACAAGAATAGGAGGAGAGTTCGTTCCCACTCTCGATGAAGGGGATTTTGTTATCCAGCCTGTGCTGAAAACCGGTACATCCCTGTCCAAAACTATTGAGACGACTACGAAAATGGAGAATATTCTCATCTCTGAATTCACTGAAGTCGAGCAGATTGTAAGCCGTATCGGTGCAGCAGAAGTGCCAACGGATCCAATGTCGATGGAAGAAATAGACATGATAATAAAACTGAGACCAAAGGAAGAATGGGTGTCTGCATCAACAAAGGAGGAGCTGGCTGAAAAGTTTAAGAATGCCCTTTCTGTTCTTCCAGGTCTTGAATATGAATTCACACAACCTATTGAAATGAGGTTTAATGAGCTTATCACAGGTGTCAGGGCCGACATAGCGATCAAAATATTCGGGGAGGACCTGGATTATATTAACCAGAAAGCAATAGAGATTAAGAACCTCATCTCAGATATTCCCGGTGCAGGTGATGTGATCCTTGAAAAAACAGTAGGGCTTCCACAGGTCAGGATTGCCTACAACCGTGAAAAAATCGCTTATTATGGTCTTAATATCAAGGATATGAATAATTATCTCTCCACAGCTTTTGGCGGTGAAACAGCAGGAACAGTTTTTGAAGGCGAAAAAAGGTTCGATATGGTTGTAAGATTAAACAGGGAGAACAGAACAGATATAAATAATATAAAACAACTTTATGTACCCCTTAATAACGGGAATCAGATACCACTGGAGGAAGTTGCAGATATCCGCTATTCAGAGGGGCCGGCCAAGATATCGAGGGAGAATACACACCGCAGAGTGGTAGTAAGCGTCAATGTGCGAAACCGCGATCTTCAATCTGTTGTGAAGGATATCCGTGATATTATAAATTCCAACGTTGCTCTTGAATCGGGCAATTATATTGAATATGGAGGGCAGTTTGAAAATCTTCAGAATGCCACCAAAAGACTTCTCATCGCTGTACCGGTAGCCCTTCTGCTGATATTCATATTTCTTCATTTTGCCTTCAAATCTCTAAAGGATGCCCTGATGATCTTCACGGCAATACCTTTAGCTACTGTTGGAGGTGTCATTCTTTTGTGGATAAGGGGTATGCCCTTCAGCGTCTCGGCCGGTGTAGGTTTCATAGCCCTCTTTGGTATCGCGGTCCTGAACGGGATTGTTCTTATCGAACATCTGAAGGATCTACAGCATAGCGGAATTACAGATATGAAAGAACTTATACTCAGAGGAACCAGGGACAGACTCCGTCCGGTTCTTCTGACAGCCGGAGCTGCAGCAATGGGATTTCTTCCGATGGCAGTTTCAACAGGGGCAGGCGCAGAAGTACAACGACCCCTCGCAACAGTCGTTATCGGAGGACTTGTAACTTCAACTATGCTGACCATGATAGCATTACCACTGCTATTTGAGATTTTCTATAATGTTACAGGATTCAAATTCTTCCCCTTCAGGGTAATACGATCAAAACCTGTCATACTTATCCTGTTGCTGATTGTGCCGGCCCTGTCTTCTTTTGCTCAGCCAAAGCAGCTTAAACTTTCTGAGATAATCCAGATTGCCATTACCGGGAACAAGGAAATTAATGCATATTCATTAAAGGTAAATGAGAGTAAGGCCTTGAAGGCGACTGCTTTCGATCCGGGTAAAACGACCTTTTCTTACGGTTATGACCAGAACAATATTGCTCCCGGCGGTTATCCTCTCAAAGTATGGGGGATAGAACAGGAAATAAGCTTTCCTACCATGTATGCCGCTGAAATGAAAGCCAGGAAAATAGACGTTTCAAAAGCCGGACTACTCCTTGAGTCACGCATTCAAAACCTCAAGAAGGAGATATCACTTTGTTACTATAATATTCAGAATCTTCTTGCAAAAAACACGCTTTATAAAAGTATTGACAGTCTATATTCCAGGCTTCTTATCAACAGTGAATCAAGATATAAAAAGGGAGATATTAGCCAACTGGATCTGCTTAACATAGAAGCACGTAAACAGCAGGCAAGGTTAAACCTCGACGGTACAGCCTACTCCATCCGGACTCAGTATCAAAAGCTGAAGACTCTGATGAACTTTGAGGAGGATTTTACTGTGGCACCGGAAATCGAATTAATGTCTCACGAAGAAATATATTTTGAGTCTGTTCCGGGAGTGAAACTTATAAGACTGCAAAATGAATATAGCGAAGCATTATTGAAGATTGAAAGGAACAGGATGCTTCCTGATCTATCGCTTAATTATTTCACCGGGACTAATGAGTATGAAAATTCAAAATACTACAATGGTTTCCAGGTAGGATTGGCCCTTCCGGTTTTCTTCGGAAGCCAGAGATCAAGAATCAGGTCTTCCAGGATATCCCTGGATGCACGGCAGCTTCTGACGGAATATGAGATTAACACACTGAAAAACAGGGCTGAAGATTACCTTCGTGAACAACACAGACTTATGGAAAATATTGAATACTATAATAAGTCCGGACGATTATTATATGATGAGATATTGAGGACAGCGCTGATTAGCTACCAAAAGGGAGAAATAGACCTCTTAAAGTTCACTAGTAGTTTTGAAAGTGCAGTACAACTTAAATTTAATTATCTTGAAAATGTTCTGCAGTATAATACCTGCATACTTGAACAGATCTATTTAACATTCCAAAATTAAGTTACATGAAGAGATTAATATTCCTATTGGCAATAGTTGTCATACATGGTTCCTGTTCCCATAAGAATAATAGTACTCAGGTTCCGGAAACGAATGAGAATTTTATAATTGTAACACAGGAGCAGTTTGATACAGGAGGGATGGCCATTGGTGAACCGGTAAGAATGGTTTTTGAAGGTACAATCAAATGTAACGGATATATTATCACAAAACCATCGGGAAGTGCCTGGATCAGTTCCCCGGTTCCGGGACTCGTTAAAAAGATTTACTGTTCAGGCGGACAGAAGGTAAAAAGCGGGCAGGTACTTTTTGAGCTTGGTGGGAATGAATTTATTGAACTCCAAACCAATATGGCTGAAACAGCCAGCCAGCTTAAGAAGTTAAAGTCCGAATATGAACGTATACAATCACTCTTCAGTGATAAGATAAGTACTGAGAAAGAACTGATACAGGCTGAAAGTGAATTCAATGCCTCAAAAGCAAAATATTCAGCCCTGAAGATGAAGATCAGGATCCTTGGCCTGGATGTATCTGAAATCGAGAAAGGGAACCTCTATGAGACTTTTTGCCTGGAATCACCTCTCAATGGTTATATAAGTGGAGTTGATGTGTCGGTTGGTCAGTTTGTTGAACAGCAAATGACTCTGGCGGAAGTCATTGATCCTTCATTGTTTCAACTAAAACTTGCAATATTTGAAAAAGACATGGCTTATCTTAAAGAACAGCAAAAAGTAAGATTCAGCCTGATAGGTAGTCCTGATAAAACTTTCAACGCCACGCTGAAATCGATAGGCAAAGATGTTGAGGAGGAATCAAAAGCGATCATTTGCTATGCGGGAATTGATGATCCAAACAGATCAGCCTTTATAAAAAATGCATATGTCGAAGCAGATATAATAACCACAATTGATACTGTATATGCTGTGCCTGAGGAATCGGTCCTGAGATCGGAGGGGAGCAGTTATATACTCGAGTTGATCAAAAGAGAGAACGAACTGTATTACCTTAGAAGGACAAGGACAGAGGCAGGAAGAAGAGACAAAGGTTTTGCCGAGATAATCAGGGCACCTGATAATATGAAGCTGGTAACTAAGGGGGCATATAATTTACCTATTGAATAATCAGGAGTTTAACAGTATCTAATTTAGTTATGATATGATCCTGACTCTTGTCAATCCAACAGACAGAAAACAAGGATGCCAAATAGTTTTTTTCATTTTAAGCAGTTTACTATTTACCAGGACCGTAGTGCGTTTAAAGTAGGAACCGATGGTGTTCTGCTTGGTGCGTGTGCTGATATTTCAGTAGCAGGGAAGATACTTGATATAGGAACAGGAACCGGCCTGATTGCATTAATGCTTGCCCAGCGTTGCAGAGCAGAAATCACAGCCCTCGAACCAGACATTAATTCAGCCAGTCAGGCTTCTGAAAATGTAAGCATCAGCAAATGGAGCGACAGGATAAAGATTATAAATACAACATTCCAGGAATATCATCCGGGATCAGTCAGGTTTGACCTTGTTGTTTCAAATCCTCCCTTCTTCAGCAATTCGTTACTTAATCCTGATCCACTTAAAGCAGCGGCAAGGCATGATATTTCACTTTCTGCCGGGGAACTGCTTGCCGGAGTCTCAGGGCTGTTATCCCGGAATGGCAGATTTCAGGTCATTATGCCTTATGCTGAAGGTATTGTGCTGGTTGCGGAAGCCCGGGAACATGGTCTCTATTGCAATAAGATTTTAAAGATCAGGCCTTTGCCAACAGGTGAAATAAAAAGACTGATTCTCACTTTTTCGCGTACAAAGTCAGAAATTCATGAAAGCTTTCTAACCATTGAACATGGTAAAAGACATGAATTTACTGATGAATATATTAATCTGACAAAGGATTTCTATCTGAAAATTTGAAATACATCGCGCAACTTGTTTTTTTGTTGATCCCCTGTTTTTGTTGACCCCCCAACCCCCCTGTTTTGTTGACCCCCAACCCCCTGTTTTGTTGACCCCCCAACCCCCCTGAAGGGGGGCTATAAACCCATAAAAAAATGATTGATAAAATCTGAAATATTATTACTTTTAATAAGTCGCAGCATTCTTTATGAGGTCGAGGATTATAGAAAGGAATATGTTCTATGGAGCCGGTAAGAACATTTTTGAAAAGGCTTCTGAGTTAAGGAAAAATATGACTCTGGCTGAAAGGATAATTTGGGAAGAGTTAAGAAACCGAAGGATTTTTAAAGTCAGGTTCAGACGGCAACACCCTATTGATATTTTTATTGCAGATTTTTATTGCCATCAAATTAAATTGGTTATTGAAATAGACGGGGAGATTCATATGAATGAAGAAGTAATGATATACGACGATGGCAGAGCACATGATATTGAAAAATATGGAATAACGATTTTGCGATTTACCAATGACGAAGTTTTAAATCATCGTTCCAGGGTTATCAAAAAGATTCTGGATACAATTAATCACCTAACCTGTATTAAATAAAAAGGTTACTAATATTGTAGATAATGGATTTCAACCCCCCTTCAGGGGGGCTTGGGGGGTGGATTTACCGGGGGGGGCTTGGGGGGTGGATTTACCGGGAGGAGCCTGTGGGGTGGATTATTGTATCATATCGCTTTCCGGCAGACCATACTCCTCCTTCATCGCAATTCCCAGAGTTTTGAGTTCGTCAAGAACGGGTTCATAAATCTCAGGTATAACAGGACGGTACACACCACTAAGGTTAATTTTTCTGTCAAGAATCATCTTCACAGCTACCGATGCAGGCAATGCAACTGTCCTTGCCACGGCAGTGTTCGTTGAAGGAGATCCGAAATCGAGCATCGATGATTTAATAACTTCCTTCCTGCCTCCCTGCAATTCAGCAAGGAAAACATGCTGCATTAGTACTGTATCTCTTTCATCGGGTGAAAGTGACATTCTGCTGATCATCCTGTCGGAGGTAATTTCGAATGGAGATGTTGTTCCGTAAGGCAGCTTTTCATTCCCGAAGAAACCAAGCCATTCAAGGGCCTGAAGTGCTGTTGCATCCTGCCTCAGGCCCAGCTTAAGTGCCGTTTGTGTCCTGACATCTTCTGAGGCGATTGTACCTGTCAGTCCTGCCATGAATCCTGCATAAGTCATCCCCGAGAAATCTTCCGTTTTGTCATCGAGCATGTTAAGTTGCTTCATGGCATCCAGAGTCTCACACCATCCCCTGTAGCGGAAAGTGCCTCTGTACATCGTCATGGCCTCAGGTATTCCATAAATATCAATGTAGCTTATCGAATCCCTGTTGGGATAAACTTCAAGTTCACCAATTCCCGGGAAATCATAGAAAAAGGTGTCCCTGAACAGTTTGACAGGATCAATTTTCACTTCCCGGCCTTTTTTCAGGTACAGGGCGTTGTTCCTGCTTGCCATCACAACACCCTTTGGGCTCCATGAGAACTTGTACTTCAGAGGATTGCCGGCAGCCTCAGGAGCCGGAAGGGCACCGCAGAGTGAATAAAATTCAAGCACTTTTCCTTCTTCGTTGTGAATGTGATCGATGATCTTCATCGCGGTCATGTGATCAATCCCCGGATCGAGTCCCATCTCATTAAGCAACAGAACGCCTGCCTTCCTCGCTTCATGGTCGAGAGCCTGCATTTCGGGCTGAACATAGGAAGTTGTGACAAGATGTTTACCATTACGGATGCATGCAGAGGCTATAAGCACATGGTACCTGTAGGGGAGGAAAGAAACGGCAATGTCATTGTTTCTCACCAGCTCATCAAGAGTTACGGTATCATCGGTTGACCAGCGGAGGGAAGTGCCATTTGGGTGACCTTTGATCATCCTCTCTGCTTTTTCCCTGGTGGTTGTTGCAATCGTGACCAGGAAATCTCTTTCAAGAAGATATTCCACCATGGGTTTTACTACCAGACCGGCACCGAGTATCAGGACTTTTCTCATTTCAACAGTATTTTAAAGTTCCAAGGTAGGGAATAAAAAATACAGAAACTATGACTTTTGTTTCACCTGCTGTTTGTGTCAGCTCCACGTATCTCTCCGTGCACGGGCTTTCAGTTGGTTAAGGCGTTAGTTATGCGGATCAATAAAATTGTATCTTTGTTTCTGATCATTAAATTTGTTTGTCACTGCGATAAAATCCGATGTCAGAAAACCAGAAATACGTCGAAACACCGCTCATGAAGCAGTATTATGCAGTAAAGACGAAGCATCCCGATGCTATACTGCTTTTCAGGGTAGGCGACTTTTACGAGACATTCGGTGAAGATGCGATAAAAGCATCGCAGATCCTGGGCATAACTCTGACAAGGAGGGCTAACGGTTCTGCTTCATTTGTGGAGCTTGCAGGATTCCCCTTTCATGCACTCGACACATATCTTCCGAAACTCGTCAGGGCAGGGCAGAGGGTAGCAATATGCGAACAGCTTGAAGATCCGAAGCTTGCGAAGAAGATTGTTAAACGCGGTATAACAGAGCTTGTCACACCCGGGGTATCCCTTAACGATAATGTGCTTGACCATAAGGAGAACAATTTTCTTGCTGCCGTCCATATTGAAAAGAAGATTGCGGGAGCAGCCTTTCTCGACATTTCTACAGGTGAATTTCTTGTTGCAGAGGGAACACCTGAGTACATCGACCAGATAATGAATAATCTGCAGCCAAGGGAGGTACTCCTGGAAAAGAAGAAAAAGGAGCTTTTTTACGAGACCTTCGGAACCAGATTTTACACCTACCGTCTCGATGACTGGATATTCACTTCTGAAGCTGCAAATGACCGTCTTTTAAAACAGTTTGAGACAAGTTCACTGAAGGGATTCGGCATACATAATCTCAGCTTCGGTATCATAGCCGCAGGAGCCATTCTCTATTATCTCGACATAACTCAGCACGAACAGCTTGGGCACATTACCAATATATCACGGATTGAAGAAGACAGATATGTCTGGCTCGACAAGTTCACTATCAGGAACCTTGAGCTTTTTCATTCTCCGTATGAAGGAGCGAGGACTTTAACAGACGTGATGGACCAGACGGTCTCACCTATGGGCGGCCGTTTGCTGAAAAGATGGATCTCCCTTCCTCTTAAAGATCTCCTGCCTGTAAATGAAAGGCTCGATGTGGTTCAGTACTTATATGAAAACAGCTCCGTCAGGGATGAAATTGCAGTGCTTCTGCGTCAGATAGGCGACCTTGAGAGGCTTATCTCCAAGGTGGCTGTGAGCAGGATAAACCCGAGAGAAATGGGGCAGCTGAAAAGAGCACTCAGGGCGACAGAACCTCTCAGAGAGCTGTGTCTCAAAAGCGGCTGCGCACCTCTCGTCAGAACAGGGGAGCAGGTAAATCCCTGCAGGATACTCTCCGACCGGATTGACAGGGAACTGCACCCTGACCCTCCCGTTCTTGTAAACAGGGGAAATGTTATTGCAGAAGGCGTATCTGAAGAACTCGATGAGCTGAGAAAAATACTATACAGCGGAAAGGATTACCTTGCCGGACTTCAGAGCAGGGAAAGTGCCCGAACCGGCATCACAAGCCTTAAGGTCGGCTATAACAACGTTTTCGGCTATTACATAGAGGTAAGAAACACACACCGCGATAAAGTCCCTTCTGAATGGATAAGGAAGCAGACCCTGGTAAGTGCCGAAAGATACATTACCGGGGAACTGAAAGAATATGAAAGCAAGATCCTCGGTGCCGAGGAAAAGATCATCGATCTCGAAACCAGACTTTTCAACGACCTGGTTCTGGCAGCTCTTGAATTCATGGTCCCGGTTCAGCATAACGCAGCTCTTATCGGAAATATTGACTGTCTGAGATCTTTTGCTGTCATCTCCTCAGAAAATAACTATGTGAGACCCGTGCTGGATGATTCACGGATTATAGATATTTCCGGAGGACGACATCCTGTAATAGAAAAACAACTGCCTGCCGGAGAACAATATGTGCCCAACGACCTGTATCTCGATACCGATGATCAGCAGATAATCATTCTGACAGGGCCAAACATGTCGGGAAAGTCGGCACTGCTCAGACAAACAGCCCTGATTGTATTAATGGCACAGACAGGCTGTTTTGTGCCGGCCATCTCAGCAAAAATAGGTATTGTCGACAAAATCTTTACCCGTGTCGGAGCTTCCGATAATATCAGCCTGGGAGAATCGACTTTCATGGTCGAAATGAACGAGACGGCAAGTATTCTCAATAACCTGTCGGACAGGAGCCTGGTTCTTCTCGATGAGATAGGCCGGGGTACCAGCACCTACGATGGCATATCGATAGCCTGGGCAATGGTTGAATACCTTCATGAGAACAGGATGAGGGCAAAGACGCTATTTGCAACTCATTATCACGAGCTCAACGAAATGGAAAACTCATTTTCCAGAGTTCGCAATTACAACGTGTCAATCATGGAGATGAACAATAAGGTCATTTTTCTGAGGAAGCTGAAGAGGGGAGGAAGTGAACACAGTTTCGGTATCCACGTGGCCAGAATGGCAGGTATGCCCAGAAGCGTCGTGAACCGGGCCGATACCATACTAAAGGAACTCGAACAGGGGCATGAGAAGCATTCTATAGCCAAGCCTGTGGCTGATATAGGTGATACACGTGAAGGTCTTCAGCTTAGCATCTTCCAGCTCGACGATCCGGTGCTGAAACAGATAAGAGACGAGCTGCTTCATCTGGATATCGACAACCTTACTCCTGTAGAGGCTCTCAACAAACTCTATAATATCCGAAAACTTCTGAAGTAACTCCCTGATTTTCATTCAATCGGATCTGTATTTTTCCTGTCTTTTTCCGGCCGGATTGCAAGATATTTTAATATTAACGTTATTTCCTTGATATATAGCAATATACATATATAAGGCTCCCTGTCTTAAATGTTAATATTGAGAAAAACTAAGGCTTTTCGGGAATTTTTTTGTATATTGATAAAATACATATATTAAATGTCATGTCACAGACCCGACAGAAGAGCGGAATCAAGGTCGCTGTCCTGGGTGCAGGACATGGAGGGCTGGCAATGGCCGGCCATCTGGCACTGATGGGGCACAGTGTCAATCTCTTTAACCGGGGTGAGGAAAGGCTGTGGGGAGTGAGAACCTCGGGAACCATTGAGATAACAGGCGAGGTGGAAGGTTTTGGTGAGTTGAATATGGCCACAACCTCGATGCAGGAAGCCATTAAGGATGTTGAAGTGATCAATGTAGTGGTGCCTGCCTTTGGTCATCGCTGGATGGCTGAGCAGATGGCGCCACACCTCACCGACGGTCAGGTTATCGTGCTTCACCCGGGAAGGACCTTCGGAGCACTTGAATTCAAGCAGATACTTAAAAAGCACAATGTAACCGCCGATGTTATCATAGCCGAAGCCCAGACATTCATTTATGCTTCAAGGGCTACAGGACCTTCCCAGGTACATATTTTCAGGATCAAGCATTCCATACCCGTAGCCTCGATTAGGGCTCATCTGATCCCGGTAGTAATAAAGAAGCTTCGTCAGTTTTATCCCCAGTTTGTTCCGGGTGACAATGTGTTTAAAACCAGTCTCGAAAATATAGGAAGCGTCTTTCATCCGGCAATTTGTGTGCTTAATGCCGGATGGATTGAGAATGATGTCGATTTCCAGTTTTACGTAGAGGGAGCTACTCCTGCAGTAACGAAAGTGCTTGAGAAAATTGACGAGGAAAGGATTAAAGTATCAGAAGCGCTGGGGATCAGGGCAATCTCTGCACAGCAGTGGCTATATATGGCTTACAGTGCCGATGGCACTACACTTTATGATGCCATGAAAAAGAACAACGGGTACAGGGGTATCCTGGCTCCCACAACGCTTAAAATAAGATACCTTGAAGAGGATATACCATACAGCCTGGTGCCTATTGCATCTGTCGGGAACCTGCTGAAAGTAAAGACACCCGCAATAGATTCGATGATCCATCTGGGTTCTCTCCTTAATGAATGCGATTACTGGTTGCATGGACGAACCGTCGAGAACCTTGGCATTACGGGGATGAATGTCAGAGACCTCAGGCTTCTTGCCATTGGCGAGTCAGCCTGATAAGATAATCGTTATGAAAACTATTCTCGGAGCTGCCATTGGCAGTTGTGTGCACGTAGGAGGCTTGCATCATTTTCTTAAACTTGCTGAAAGTGAGGGTTATATAACCGGGTCTCTGGGCCCTGCCGTAGCTGTCGGCCGGCTTGTGAAGGTAATAGAAGAACAGAAGCCCGATATCGTGGCATTGAGTTACAGGCTTACTCCGTCGGCAGCTTCAGAACTTTTTACTGATATCGGGATTGCTCTTCAAAGGATTGAAATAAAACGACCCAGGTTGATTTTCGGAGGAACTCCTCCGGTTGCTGAAGAGGCCAGGAAATCAGGTCTTTTTGAAAAGATATTTGACGGAACGGAGAGCCGCGGCGAGATAAAACAATATCTGCGGGGAGGTGATGAAACAGAAGGCTGTCATATACCTCCCGCCACTCTTATTGGCCGGATAGAAGAAAAATACCCTTATCCGCTTCTCAGGCATCATTTCGGACGACCCTCACTGACCGAAACAGTTGAAGGAGCTACAAGGATAGCTGAGGCTGCTGTTCTTGACATACTGTCCATAGGTCCCGACCAGAATGCCCAGGAACATTTTTTCAGGCCTGCAGAGATGGACCACAGCCAGGATGGCGCAGGTGGTGTTCCCCTGAGAAAGCCCGAAGACCTGGAGGCGATCTATCAAAATACAAGATGCGGAAATTACCCGCTTATCCGTTGCTATTCAGGGACAAGAGATCTTATGAAATGGGCTGAGATGAGCGTCAGGACCATCAGAAATGCCTGGGGTGCCATACCTTTATGCTGGTATAGTGTCATTGACGGTCGGTCCACAAGAACCCTTGAGGATGCAATAAAGGAAAACCAGGAAGTAATGCACTGGTATGCCACTCAGGGAATACCGGTAGAAGTGAATGAATCACACCAGTGGAGCCTTCGCGATGCACATGATTCGCTGGCGGTAACGATGGCCTTTCTGGCGGCTTATAATGCAAAAAAACAGGGTGTGCGTAATTATGTTTCACAATACATGTTTAACAATCCTCCCGGGACATCTCCGGAGATGGACATAGCCAAAATGCTGGCAAAAAACGAACTTATTGAAGAATTATCGGATGATGAGTTTGAGGTATTCCGTCAGGTAAGAGCCGGACTGGCACACTTCTCATCTGTTCCGGCAATTGCAAAAGGCCAGCTCGCTTCATCGGCAGTGGTAAGTCTGGCATTAAAACCTCATATACTTCATGTTGTGGGATTCAGTGAAGGCGACCATGCAATATACCCCGATGAGCTCATCGAAAGCTGTAATATCATTCACGGTGTTCTTCATAATACACTGCAGGGTATGCCTGATCTGACGGAGAGTATAAAGATCAGAAACAGAAAGGAAGAACTGAAGGAGGAAACCAGGGTATTGCTTTATGAGCTGAACAGAAGTGGAACAGGACGATGTGAGGATCCATGGTCGGATCCTCACAACATAGCCGAGGCTATACGATCAGGGCTTCTCGATACTCCTCATTTTCACGGCAATCCTTCCCTGTGCGGAAAGATCCTTACCCGGCTTATCGAGGGCGCATGGTATGCTGTCGACAGGGATTCAGGAGAGAAACTGACGGAAAACGAAAGGATTATGGCCCTGGAAAAAATTTAGTATGGACCAGGAAATGTCTTTAAAAGGCCATTAGTGAAGGTATAAAACATTAAATATTTCAATATGGCGGGAATAGCTGGAATCGCAGAGAGCGGAGCTGAAGAAAAAGTTAATGGCATGCTTGATAAGATCAGACACCGCGGAAAAACAGGTAAAGTGATCTTTGAAACAAATAATGCAACTTTCGGCATTGTATGGAATGATGGTGAGAGCGGAAGCGTGAAAAAGCACATTGCTGAAGGAGCCGCTGGCTATGAAAATAGCCCGGGTCATTATGCAGAAGTAAAAGCCGAAGCTGATAATATATTCATGATGAGGGATTTAACCGGTGCAGCTCCTCTGTATTTTGGCAGGGACAATAACGGCAGACTCTGTTTTGCATCGGAGGTAAAAGCACTTTTACCTGTGACAACTGCCATTACCGAGATGCCGCCCGGATACACTTTCGACGGAACAATATTGAAGCCTGTTAATAAAATCAGGACCCGGCCACATCCGGATGATGATCCGGAACTTACAGCATCGAAGGTTTACCGGCTTTTAAATCAGGCAGTAGCACGGGTGATAAGATCAGATCATGCGGGAGCATGGTTGTCGGGAGGCCTGGATTCGAGCACCATTTCGGCTCTTGCGTCAAAATTCACCAACAGGCTCAGTACATTTGTTGCAGGGCTGAAAGATGCTCCCGATGTGCGTTTTGCAAGGGAAGTGGCTGATTTCATCGGTTCAGAACATCACGAGGTGGTTGTTAACTTAAAAGACCTTATAAAGGCACTTCCCGATGTTATCTATCACCTGGAATCCTTTGATGCTCTTCTGGTCAGATCGGCAATTACCAATTACCTGGTTTCTGAAGTTGCATCCCGCCATGTTGGGGAGGTCTTTTCCGGTGAAGGAGGTGATGAGTTGTTTGCCGGTTATGACTATCTGAGGTCAATTCCCCATGAGGACCTTGAAGGAGAGCTTGAAAACATAACATCGAGCCTTCATAACACTGCTCTTCAGAGAGTTGACAGATGTGCATCGGCATTCGGGCTTGTGGCTCATACCATTTTCACGGAACCTGAAATAGTGGAATTTGCGTTCAGCATACCCGTTGAGTACAAAATAAGAGATGCCACCGGTAAATGGATACTGAGGAAAGCAATGGAAGGACATCTGCCGGATAAGGTCATAAACAGGCAAAAGGCAAAATTCTGGGAAGGCACCGGAGTGGGAGAGCTGATGTCAGAACATGCTTCGGGTGAGATAACAGATGCCGAATTCAAATATGAAAGGCTTCTCCCCGGAGGCTTTATTATAAACTCAAAGGAAGAACTGTATTACTACAGGATCTTCAGGGATCATTTCGGACCAGACATCGACCTTTCGTGGATGGGAAGGACAAAAGGAAGTCCGGTAGAACCTTAACGGCCGATATTATACTATCTCTTTCTGGTTATGTGAGTTTACGAACAGTATCGTTCCGATACCGTCATATCCGTTAAGCATGCTTTCCCCGTCGTGCTTCAGCTGTTTGGGATTGAAGCCTATCATTGTGAGGGCAGCCCCTGATGATTTCTCATTTATCAGATCGCGAATTGTGAGATTCTTGTCTTTGGTAAAAATTTCAATATTTTTCGTGGTTATAGGTAAGCGTCCGCTCCTGACAAGTTCGGTGAGCCTTATTCTTGTTTCGTCGTAGGTACCCGGAGAGCAGGTCATGAATACTTTAATGTTGGATTTTTTCCATGTCGGGTGACCCGCGATAATAAAGCTGAGAAGGATCAGCAGGCTGGCATTTTCAGGATCTTCAAAGTCGATCCAGACATGAATCCCGTTTTTGAAGTTCATTTCTTTCCTGCTTGAAGCCAGGATACAGATATCAAAATTACCTGCTCTGATTAGTCCTGTGTTTTCAATTATGCTTTCAAGGTCTTCGGGATTTTCCTTGTCATATTCAAAGATGATCATGTTATTCTCCATGCCTGCTATTCCGGGCAACTGTATTGCCTGTGCCAGGGCCGAGGTATAGGAGGGTGATATCAGGGAGTCGACATAAACATGATTGTTTGCGGTATCGTACAGTTCAATGAGTTTTGAAAGTTCTTCGGCAGCTCTCAGGCTCGTCGCCCTTGAGTAATATCCTTCAATGCGATGGAGGTAAGTCCCGAAACCATATCTGTAGGAGATCCAGTTAAGAAGCTGGAAGGCTCTGGCCCGGATGAAAGAATCTTTGGAAATACATATTGCACTTGGCCTCCATTCCTTAAGTTTCTTTTTACTTTCTGACCGTTGCAGGTAGACCTGCAGGTTCCTGTTTATCTGGAACAGGGCGTTTGCAAAAAGCGATTCAAGCCCCTCTCTTTCACGATGGTATTTGCTGATATACAGGTACAGGATAATCATTACAACTATTGATAACAGGGCATAGGGAGCGCTGATCCTGAACATCACCCAGACAGCAATAAGGAAGCCGGCAAGAGACAGGAACCATCTCGATCTGAAGGAAGGACGGTATGAAGGAGAGGATCCGAAATGATTAAGAAATGAGATCAGGCACAGAGATCCGTAAGTTACCAGGAAGAACATGGAGATAATACCGGCCACGGCATTTACATTTCCGAGGGCGACGAACAGCAATGCAATGACAACTGTTACCAGGGTTGCGTTGGCCGGTTCATTATCGGTCTTTCTGCCCATCGACAGCCACTTGTTGATCTTCTTCAGGGGAAAGGACTCGTCGATAGCAAGTGCCTGAAGGGTTCTTGGTGCCACCATAATGGAACCTATTGCCGATGACATTGTGGATGCTGCCAGTCCCAGCGGTATAATAACACTTCCGAAAATTGCTATTTTGCCCATTATCAGCTGGTCGGCAAGCATATCTCCGGCACTTGCTGATATTGCCAGTTTATAAATTACTGCGATATAAATAAAGAAGCCCGAAACAGTCGCAATTATTGTCCCTCTGGGTATTGATCTTGAAGGATCCTTCAGATCGCCCGAAAGCCCGACTCCCGCAGTCATGCCGGTGAATGCAGGAAAAACAATTGCAAAGACAATAAAGAAATTATTCATATTCCTCAACTCTCCTGAAGGTATCGCTTTCCCTGTCAGGGCTCCGTATTCTGTCTGGCCAAGGAAAAAGAGAAGAAGGGAAAGAAAAAGTATCCCTACCACCACATAGAGCATTTTTACTCCCATGTTTGCACCCTGTTTCAGGATGATATATCCAAGAAGTATCATCACGGGTATGCTTACAACCTGTCTGGGCAGAGTTATATTCAGTGTATCGGCAAAGTAGTTGAAAGCGAACTCGAAGGCTTCGGTAAATGCAATTATGTAGAAGGCTACGCTTATTGCCTGCGACAGGTAAAGGGCGAAGCCGATGGTAGCTCCGATGTTAAGGCCGAAGGATCGTGACATGATGAAGTACTCACCGCCACCCTCAACTCTCTTGTTTGTTGCAATCTCCGACAACGCAAAGGCAGTGGGAATGGTAAGCGAATGGCCAAGGAATATAAGCAGAAATACTCCCCAGAAACCCAGGGTCCCGACTGCAAAGCCGAATCGCAGGAAGAGAATTGCTCCAAGAATGGTGGAGATTGCCGTCATGAACACAGGTAATGTGCCGAATCTCCTTGTGGTGGGTGATGACTGCATAATACTGTTTCGTGTTTGTTTTTTTGCGCCCTAATATATTAAAAAATACATGATCCGGTAAGTATTATGAGTCTGTAAAGAGCCTCAGTATTCCAAGTATCTGTGACTGATCTCTTAAGTTAAACCTGGCATGTGTAGGTTTACATCCGATCTTGATGGTAAAGCCTCTGTCGGAAACAGCCTGAAAAAGGTCTTCATCAGTCCGGTCATCGCCAATGGCAATAATGAAATCGTATTCACCTTCGCTGATGATACGGTTTGCCATAATACCCTTATCGTACAATACACTTTTGATCTCAATCACCTTGTCACCCTCAAGTATCTGCAGACGTGGCTCATTTTTAAGGAGTTCGGAGATGTCGTCTCTGAGCTCGTTTATCCTGATCTGTGCTATATCCTCGTCGGCATTACGGTAATGCCATACCAGTGATGCATGTTTGTCTTCTATCATGGAGCCTGAGCACCGGTCGACATAATCATTAAGAAGGGGTATGAATTTGCTTTTCCATGACAGATCGATTTCCTGCATCTGTTCCCAGTCTTTGCCAGGATTCTTATAGAGGTACCCATGTTCAGCAACAAGTATCGCATCAATGTCCCTGAACTGATTTTCAAGGAATTCATCTGAACGGCCGCTAATGATGACCAGTCTATTGAAGGGGTCAGAGGTTATTTTCCTCAGGATTTCACCTGTTTCTTCATTAAGCACAGCTTTTTCGGGAAGACTTACTATTGGTGTAAGGGTACCATCATAATCTATGAGGAAGAGGCGCTTACTGGTTTTCCGGTATTTAGCTCTGATCTTTTCAAGGGTCTCTTTGTCGAGATAGTTAACTTTAAGGTTAATTTTTTCTTCTCTTACCTCATTTACCTGGTTAAGAAAATCTTTAGTCCATGTGAACACATCATATCTTCTCAGTCGGTTTTGCATCTTAAGGACTCTCTTTTCTTTTTCTTCTTCAGGCATTGTAAGCGCTTTGTTGAGGGCTTCGGCTGTCTCTTCCACATCGGTTGGATTGATGATGATTGACTCGTTAAGCTCTGTCGCGGCACCGGTCATTTCGCTCAGCACCAGCATTCCGTAGTGTCCTTTCTGGCAGGCGATATATTCCTTTGCCACAAGGTTCATCCCGTCTCTCAAAGGAGTTATCAGTCCCACGTCACTGAGGTTGTAGACAGCCACCATCTCATGAAAAGGTATGGACCTGTACTGGTAGATCAGAGGGCGCCAGTCAAGAGTACTGTATTTCCCGTTGATACGTCCTGTGGTAGCTTCTATTTCCTTTTTCAGTTCACGGTATTCACGGATCATGTCGCGCGAAGGCACTACCACCATGTTAAATACAACTTTATAATGCCATTCGGGGAATTTTTGGAGGAAGCGTTCATAAGCATGGAGCCTTACCAGGAGGCCTTTCGTATAATCGAGCCTGTCGACTGAAAAAATCAGCTTTTTGTCGCCCAGGTATTTTTTAATCTTTTTCTTGCTGTTGTCGGTTTTATTCTGGGAGCAGGCATCATGGAATTTGTTGAAGTCAATACCTATGGGGAATGCATCAGCTTTACAGATCCTTTGGTTTACTGAAATAAAATTACGGTCGTAGCTGTATCCGAGCGTTCTTTTGACTGATTTAATGAAATACTGGGTATAGTCATTAATATGAAATCCTGCGACATCGGCACCAGTGATCCCTTTTAGAATTGCTTCACGCCATAATCGGGGGAGGAGTCTGAACATCTCAAACGACGGGAAAGGAATATGAAGAAAAAATCCCATATCCGCACCGGGGTATTCTTTCCTGATAAGTCCGGGCAGCAGAAAGAGCTGATAGTCATGTACCCAGATAAAGTCGCCAGGCTTTATAATGTCTTTTACTTTCTGAAAAAAGAGTTCGTTTGCTTCAACATATGCATCGAAATAGCTGTTATCGAAAACCGTGCTTGAAGCAAAATAGTGGAAAAGAGGCCATATAGTATCATTACAAAAACCTGCATAATATTTATCGTTTAACTTCTTCGGTATCTCCAGCGGATGAAGTTCGACAGATAAACCTGGGCTCATGTCCTCAAGCCTGGGGTCGCCGGTCCCTACCCAGACTATTGAAGCTGATCCGTCGGAAAGGGGTTTCATTTTCTCCGAAAGTGACAGTATTGCCGAAACCAGTCCGCCGGAGTTCTGTACTGCCTGATACTGTCCTTTCTTTTTTACAAGGCTGAAAGGAAGTCTGTAGGCAATAATGATGATCCTTTTAAAATCCAGATTGTCTATTGTTTTCAAATCTTACAGGAATATTGGTTGATCTATTTTTGTTGACAGCCGGTAAACTGCATTTACCAGTCCTACATGGCTGTAAGTCTGTGGGAAGTTTCCCCACTGACCTAAATTTTCATCAGCGTCTTCGCTGAAAAGCCCCAGATGATTCGAGGTTTTGATAAGCGTCTCGATCACCCTGAACGCTTTGTCGATCATTCCTATTGCCGCCAGGGCTTCAGCATACCAGAATCCGCATATAATGAATGTATTCCTGGCTTTACCCAGGTCGTCATGTTTATACCTCAGGAAAATATTGTCTGCACTGAAGAGTTCCTCTTCAAGAGCTTTAAGATGCTGTATCGCCCTTCCGCTGTTGGGATTAAGATAGTTCATGGTAATAAGCTGAAGGTTACCTGCATCCATGTTCTGGTTTCCGACCGATTGCATGTATGCCCTTCTTCCGGGGCTGTAACAATCTTCGATATATTTCTGGGCTCTCTCTTTCAGTCGGATGGCTTTTCCCGTAATCTCATTATTGTTTATCGATTCTCCAATTTTTGCAGCTGCCGAACATCCGGCCCAGTGAAAGAGATATGTATAGCAGTGGAACTGGTTTGTGGTGCCGAATTCCCATGGTCCTGAGTCGGGGATGTCCATGTTTTCATCTATACAGTTAAGCAGCCAACCTGTTATAAGTTCCGACTGGTGAAGGTCGATGTAATTAAGTCTTTTGTCGATAAAAAGAGGGAGAAGACTCACAAGTATCTGACCGTAAACATCATTCTGAACCTGGTAGGTTGCGTTATTTCCAATTCTGACAGGCTTGTTTTTCAGGTACCCTTCAAGCAGAAGAATCTTCTCATCGGGAACCGGATCGCCGGAAATTGTGTAGAGGGGTTTTATTTGTTTTTTTTCATTCAGTATGATGTTGCGGATGAAATCAAAATATTTTTCAAGTTCCTCAAAATGGCCTATATTGTTGAAGGCATTAAGTGTGTAGTAAGTGTCCCTCATCCAGCAGAAACGATAGTCCCAGTTGCGGTGAGCCTGATCTATCTCGGGAAGGCTTGTTGAACCTGACGCGATCACGGCTCCCGTATCTTCATACTGGTGTAATTTCAGAACCAGTGCCGATCTTATCACTTCATCCTGGTACAGCCAGGGTATGGAAGTTGATTTAACCCAGTTCACCCAATACCTCTGCGTTTTGTTCAGAAACTGTTCGGACGTCTCTGACAGAGGTGCTTCGAGAGGGGCGCCATAGCTGAAAACAAGATATTGAGTCTTGTTAAGAAGAAAAGCCTTACACTTTGTGATATAATTGAGAGGTATGTCTGTGGTAAGCCTTACATTGGTGCTCAGGTTCAGATACCGGATGTGATTGCTGCCCATTACCGTTTCCGGAACTCTCTTACCGTAATTATCTACAGGGCTGCATTTTACGACAATATATGGATCTCCTTCAAGAAGTTCTATTTTCCTGAAGAGCATAAGGGGTCTGAAATATCTGTCGTACTGGACAAATCTGGGAGCGAAATCCACAACCCTGAAACGACCTTCCGGCATCTCGAATTCTGTTGCAAGGATATTTGTGTTCTTAAGGTAATATTGCTTTGATTTAAAAATGGTGTTACTTGGTTTTATGCTGAATTCCCCTCCTTTCTTCCTGTCGAGGAGAGAACCGAAGATGAAACTGCTGTCGAATCGTGGCATACAAAGCCAGTTAACGTTTGCATCTGTGTCGATATAAGCCAGATAGGAGCAGTTGCCAATAACACCGAAGTTGTATTTTCTCATTATTATCCTCTCTTTTTTCGTTTATATGAACCGGAATTTATATATCCTTCGTAGATTCCTTTCAGAAACTGGCGTGCATTTATGCCCAGGAACCTGTTCCTGTATCCTCCTTCCTGAATAATCAGAACAGGCAATCCGGTCTTTGCTATCATCTCCCCATTAAGATGAAAATCCCTGGCAGAAAGCATCCATGTACCTGTCGGATCACCTTTGGCAGTATCTAGACCCAGGGCGACAACAAGATAATCAGCCTTGAATTTTTTTATTATTGATAAAGCCCTGGCAAGGGTTTTTCTGTATTCTTCGCCCGAAATCACTTCTTTTAGCGGGAAATTGAAGTTGAATCCCAATCCGGATCCTTCTCCCTTCTCCTCCCTGAATCCGCTGAAATAAGGATAAGCAAATGAGGGATGACCATGTATTGAAACAGTCAGGACATCTGACCTGTTATAGAAGATATCCTGCTGCCCGTTACCGTGATGATAGTCGACGTCGAGTATTGCCACCTTTCCGTATTTGCTGAGGTGACTGGCAGCTATTGCGACATTATTGAAATAGCAAAATCCTCCGAACACGAATCTTTCTGCATGATGGCCCGGGGGGCGGGTAACAACATAAGCAACAGGATTTCCTTCAAGAATCGCATCGGCAGCGCTGAGGGAGCAGTTCACTCCCCACCTGGCTGCAAGGAATGCGTTGAGGTTAAGGGGAGTGAAAGTGTCTATACAGTAATATCCTGCCCTTACCGAAAGAACTTTTGGAGGTCTTGTATTATTTCTGACAGGGAAGACATAGGGATATACAGATTCTCCCGCATCCATACTTGTACAGATCTTTTTGAAATAGGTATAATATCCCCGGTCGTGTATTTCAAGAATATGCCTGTCGGGGTATTCCCTGACTTTTTTCTCAGCTACAACTCCCAGTTTTATTATCTCACGCAGGATGCTTCTCACACGTACAGGAGATTCGACATACCCGATTTCCCTGACATGATGGATCTGGTGCTTGTCATTAACGAACAGGAGGATGTTTACCCGGTCATTGTTTCTTATCCTGATCTTTTCTTCCCCCACTTTCACATACTTTGGTTTTCTGAGCCTTACCGGGTCATCCTTAACGCTTTTCACCACCATTTCGACATAATCGGGGGGACAATAATGCTGGTACTTTCTTTCGAGTACGGCCCTGAATATCTTTCTGAGCTCCGCTGCTGCGAGCGGTCTGCCTGTTCCAAGGTCGTCGTATACAATGTAGGGAGCGCAATCGTCGGTTTTACTCACGGGAGTTTCATACCTGGTGTTGATGACAGGGTATGCTCCGTATCGTTCATAAAAGGCAAGTCTTTTCTGATTCTGGGGCAGTGAGGCAGGGTCTTTGCACAAAGCCGGATCGTCGGGAAGGCATTCAAAAAAAATTCCTATGGCGCCAAGTGATGAGGCTTCCTCCCTGAGCCTTTCATAAAGAGACCCTCCTACTCCTGATGTAGGCAGTCCGGGAGCGACAGACAGGAAATCGAGATAGCAGAATTTAAGGTCCGACATGTGCATTAAAATTGCAAAACCCCTGATATTGCGTTTTGCATCCTCGGCAATGACCAGAGAAGTCTGAAATTTTTTATCGACAGGGTTTACCATCTGTGCTGGCAATTCCTCAACCTGCGATTCACTGATTGCCGGGAACTGAGTCCTGATAATCTTCTTAATACCATCCATCACCTGCCTGTTGCCTTCAAGAAATGGATTTGTAATTTTTCGTATCCTGAACATCTGACTCTGGTTTTTAAGATGATTTGCAGATGATCTCCTTAGCTGATAAAGCAGAGAAAAGAAATCATGTCATAAGATATCAATATTTTTACCATTTCTCCTATTTTTGAGGTAAAATTTATATTTTCCTGAGAATACGGCCCTGGTTGCATTTTTTACCGATGACCTGACCGGGGAGCCCTCAGGATAAACCACGATGATCAATTTTTAAGGATATACCGGTCTTGAAATGACTGAATACATTATTCTGGCACTGTGCATACTTATACTTCTCTCGTATCTTTTTGATATAACGAGCATTTATTCCAGGATACCGGGAGTTTTACTCCTCATCGGGCTTGGCATATTGATGCAGATTGTAATTGAAAATACAGGTATCGAGATCCCCGATATGAAGCCCCTGCTGCCGGTTCTGGGCACACTCGGGCTGATTCTTATTGTCATGGAGGCAAGCCTCGATCTAAGGGTTGAGAAGGCCAAAACGGGAATGATAATTAAATCTGTAACAGCAGCCATTGTTCTGTTTGCAATATTTATTGCGATAATGACCTTCATCATGGTCAGGTTTCTGAATTATAGTATTATCGATTCATTGCTCAATTCCATTCCTTTCGGTATAATCAGCAGTGCAGTTGCCATATCAAGTTCGGTGAACCTTAACAAAGAACAGAGGGAGTTTATTATCTATGAAAGTTCCATCTCTGATATTATCGGGATCCTGGTTTTTGATTTTATTCTTATTTACGGAAGTTCTGTCGGCTTCGGCCTGCTGAATTTTGCCTTCAAGGGAGTTCTGACGGTTCTGATCGCAGTAGTCGTTACCACCGGACTTGCTTTCCTTCTTCACAAAGCTACGTACCACATCAACTATATAATCATCCTTACAGTGCTGGTAATGGTATATGTTCTCGGAGAGCTTATCCATTTACCTGCACTTCTTCTTGTAATGGCTTTCGGCATTGCCCTGGAAAATCATTCTCTGGTCGAAAAAACCAGGTTTAACAGGTTCATCGATTTTGAAAAGTTCAGGACCGACCTTAATTCGTTCAAGAAGATCATTACCGAGCTGACCTTCGTGGTCAGGTCATTCTTCTTCATAATGTTCGGCTATTATTCCAGAATTGAAGGTCTCTTTAACATTGCCAACCTGCTTACAGCCCTTGCCATTGTGGCTGGCATCTACCTTCTCAGGGTAGTCTTCCTTATCCGCATTTTAAAGATACCTGTTATCCCTTATCTTTTTTTCTCTCCACGCGGACTTGTCACGATACTTCTGTTTCTGGGCATCCCGGCAACATCGAGAATATCACTGATTGGAGAAGAGGTGGTTACCCTGGTAATACTGCTCACACTTCTTTTTATGATGGCAGGCAACTTTTTTCAGCGAAAGAAGATACCCTTTGAACCTGAGGTGATGATAGGGAGCGATGGTGAAGTGGTAACCAGGGAGCCTGAAGATGAAAAATGATTCCCCGCAAACAGAAATACACATAACTGAATCGAATCTATTCTAAAAATTATGAAAAGGGACCTGCTGAGAGTTATAATCCTTTCTATGGTATTGCCGGTACAGGGTTTTGCACAGTCCGACGGAGTAAGGCAAATTCGCTTAACGGCTTTTGAACTACAGTCATCGACATTGATTTCTGAAGCAGGAGCAGAATTGTCGATGGCGGACTATAAACCTGATGTTTACTGGTTTCCTGTTAAGGTACCATGTACCGTTCTCACAGGACTTGTGAAAAACGGTGTCTATCCCGATCCATACACGGGATTGAATAATATGCTGATACCTGATGCATCCGACGATTTTAACAGAAAATATGATCTTCAGCGATTCAGTCATCTGCCTCAGGCTCCGAATCCCTGGAAAGATCCATACTGGTACCGGACAACATTTAATGTACCGGCAGCCGACAGGGGCAGGCAGTTCCAACTGATATTTAAGGGAATAAACTACAGGGCAGCTGTCTGGATCAACGGCAGCCAGATTGCCTTCCCGGAAAAAATGGCCGGCATGTTCTCTGAATTCAGCTTTGATATAACCAGATATATCAAAGCCGGTGAGATGAACGGACTGGCCGTGAAGATCTACCCGCTCGATTATGCCGGAGAGCCTGATAGTGAACAGCTTAAAGCACTTGGTGATTTTTATCTTAACGGGGGCCCGACAGGTGATATAGGAAAGAATGTAACGATGCTCTGCTCTGTTGGATGGGACTGGATACCTCCTGTAAGGGATCGGAACATCGGGATATGGCTCCCTGTTTACCTGAGAACAAGCGGACCCGTTTCCATTGTGAGTCCGCAGCTGATCAGTGAACTTCCGGACCTGCCTGACACTTCAACAGCAAAGCTTTCTTTAGGGCTTAGGCTTGTAAACCACCTTAATACAAACCTTAGAGGGACTCTCAGTGTCAGCATGTCTCCTTTTAATTTCAGGGGAAAGACCATAAAATTCAGGAAAGAGCTGACAGTGGAGGCAAACAGTTCATCTGTTCTTCAGTTGGAAGGATCAGACACACCTGAGCTGATTATACGCAAGCCTGGTCTCTGGTGGCCCAACGGGTATGGCAAACCAGCTCTTTACAGGGTCAGGCTTACATATTCGTTACCGGAAGGTGTTTCAGACGATACCACGTTCCTTTTCGGAATACGGACCGTTTCTTCGAAAGCTGTGGAGGTGAACGGTTCATGGCGAAGGGATTTTTATGTCAACGGAAGGAGAATTCATCTTACGGGAGGAGCATGGGTGCCTGATATGATGTTGAACCGCGACTCAGCCAGGTACGAATACGAGATGCGACTATGCCGTAACGCAAATATAAACCTGGTAAGGATATGGGGTGGGGGAGTCACTCCCTGTGATGAGTTCTGGGATGCAGCCGACCGAAATGGAATGCTTGTCTGGTCCGATTTCTGGATCACTGGCGACACACAGGGTGA
>DAIOVL010000035.1:0-2513 GCA_036759025.1 Bacteroidales bacterium | reverse complement strand
CACCGGCAACGGCAGGTGGGATCTTTATTACCTGGAAGCTGTAAAAAGATACGGTAAACCCTCAACCATGGAGGAGTTCTGTGATAAGATGCAGCTTATGAACGCAGACGGTTACCGTGGTATCTTTGAGGCTGCAGGGCATAGACTGAGTGAAACAGGAGGCGTAATGCTCTGGAAGCTGAATGCAGCATTCCCCAGCGTGGTATGGCAGGTGTACGACTGGTACCTTCAGCCCAATGCCGGCTACTATTTCATGCAGTCAGCCTGCGAGCCTGTGCATATCCAGCTGAACCTGGTAAACCATCGAGTGACTGTTGTGAACAGAAAATTTGAGCAGGCAGAAAACCTCACAGCCGAAGTAGAGATATTCGATACAGAATCAGGATCTCTTTTCAGGGAGGAAGCTTATTTCAGTGCAGGTCCCTCAGAAGTTAAAGAGCTGACCCAGCTTAAAGATCTCAATGAAAGCAGGAAGGGGATATCATTCGTATTTCTTAAACTGAAAGACCGTTCCGGAAAAGTGATTTCGCGGAATATGTACTGGCTTTCAGCGGATAATGACTTCACGGAACTAGACAAACTGCCTCAGACAAAACTGACGGCATCGCTGGTTAGGAATAAAAATAAAGATCATGAAACGGAATGGACTATCAACATAAAAAACAATTCTCCCAGGATCGCCTTCTTTATACGTCCGCGCCTTATGTCTGAAAATGAGGAAGTGCTCCCGTCATTTTGGTCAAATAGTTATTTTTCGCTTGCCCCCGGCGAAGAAATTACCCTTACAGCAGGAGCCCCTGACGATGCGATTAGAGATGCGGATCCTCAGATATCAGTTGAAGGTTGGAATATTGAAAAAATACAGCTTCAGACATCGAAATGATATTTCATCATTTCTTCATCAGCGTTTTAATATTTTTGGTGAATAGCAAGGGAACAGATTTATTTCATGCCAGATACATGATTCTATGAGGACAACAATTCCGGAACTGAAATTATGTGGATTTATCATAACATTAATTTTGACCGTGCTGCCGTTAAATGGCCAGCAGGATTCTACAGCATTAAAACAGCATTCTCCTGACTCGGCCGGAACAGTGCACAGTCTGTTCTCAGGAGCAGCCGTGGGTTACAATATGATGTATATGGGATCCTCCATTTCCGGCGATAAGCCATACTATTCAGGCGGGCTGACCTATGGATTCAGGAATGAATTGTATTTTTCTGCCTACACATATCACCTGAACACCTTCGATCCTGTTATTTCCTTTTCAACTTTTTCTCTCGTATACGCCCATACCTTTAATACGTGGTTTGATATTTCGCTGAGTGCATCCAGGTACCAGGTCAATAAAGATTTGACTGACACCCTTTTTACCAGTTTTTTCTATGGCGACCTGACTCTGGGTTTTGACTGGAGAATACTTTATACGAAACTCTCTGCAGGAGCCCTTTTCGCTGAATCAAACGGTTTTTATTTACAGATTAAGAACTCAAGATATTTTGAAACGCCGTCATTTTTAAAAAATAATGCATATTTCTCTTTTGACCCTGGTGTTAACCTTCTCTTCGGCACTCTGACTGAGACCTCAGAGGGAATGGTAGTAAGGCCACCTTACAGTTCCGGCAGGCAGGGAGGAGGAAGTAGTTCCACCAGTACAAACACAAGTTTCAGTCTTCTCGAGATC
This sequence comes from Bacteroidales bacterium, assembly GCA_036759025.1. Lineage (GTDB taxonomy): Bacteria > Bacteroidota > Bacteroidia > Bacteroidales > VadinHA17 > LD21. The sequence continues at coordinate 825 of DAIOVL010000035.1, read as the reverse complement.
GATTTTGGACTTCCCATATCGTTCAATATCGGGAAATTTACTATTGATGCAGAACCGGGATATGCACTTCCTGTATATAAGGACGCTCCGCCGGAAACAAAAGGATTTGTTTTCTCCCTGAGTGTATTTTTCAGGATTTTATAAAGTCATAGTCCATGAAAAATGCTGTGAGGGCAAAAAAAATGCAAAAAAAATGTATTTCATCGTCAAACTTCATGGATACTTCATTTACAGGGGTATAAATTTGGATCATAAACTTGTACTTACAAAATAAATTGAAGATTATGAAAACCAAATTATTTTTTGCAGCCGCAGCACTTATGATAAGTGCAGCCATAGCAGCACAGGAGGTCGTTCCCACCCAGGCAAGGGAAAGGGTGCAGACCGGAAACCAGACTCAGACTCAGGCTCAGACCCAGACACAAAATCAGGCTGGTGTAATGACCCAGACACAGGCTGGTGCAATGACCCAGGAGCAAACTCAGTACAAAAATAAGGGTCAGCAGACCAGAGCTGAAAAACAGGCAAGAAATGCAGCCAGAAAAGCTGAAAAACAGGCACAGAAAGAGGCTAAAAGACAAGCTAAAGCACAGGCTAAAACCCAGGAAGGACAGGGAAGCATGACACGTGAAAGGAACATGGATGCTGCAAAAACAGCCACCCAGAACAAGGGTGCACGCCCGGCAAATCCTGCCAAGACAGCAACACAGACAGGCAGAGGAAGCGGACAAGGTGGTAAAAGGTAGGTATATACCTTTTTAATGACAAAAAGAGGGTGTCTCAAAAGGGCACCTTCTTTTTTTATATGTTCATTTCTTTTTGTTC
>DAIOVL010000034.1:33160-34014 GCA_036759025.1 Bacteroidales bacterium | reverse complement strand
TGACGTTATCTATACGCTCAAGGATACGGTCGCCACGCAGGTAACCTGTCCTGCCTCCCTGAGTGTTCGTGATGAGAACACTGTCTGCATGTTCTGCCAGTACCGTGTAGTCGAACCGAACAGGTAGTGTCGGCTGGGTGATACTGCGCATCTCGATGTCCGTCACGTCATTGTCACAGATAGTGTCCTGAGCCGGGACAAAGTACATCGTAGGTGTGGGCTCTACCCATATTATTGCAGTACTTTGAATTCCAGTACATCTCAATAATCCAACCGAAGTAACTGTATAGGGAGTAACTGTAATTACAGCTCTTTGTTTGCTGACACTCACATTATCAAAGTTCTCCTGAATAAATCCACCAGTAAATAACCCTGTTCCAGAACCGGCAGTGGTTACATTAAGACTGTCAGGGTTATCTATTATTACCTGGTAGTCAAATCGTACAGGGAATAATGGAATAGTAGGTGATTGAATTTCTATGTTAGAAGTTTGACCATCACATATTGTATCCTGAGCCGGATTAAGAGTCAATCGTGGAAGAGGTTCTATCCAGATCCTTTGGGTCTTAACAGTTGAATTTCCACATGCATCTTGTAATGTCCATGTCCTTAGCACATATCCGGCATTATCACAATCGGTAAGCCACGATGTGGCATCGTCAAGATATGTGGCATTAATTCCTGTCGAACAATTATCTGCTTCGTCATTTACATCACCTGTTACTGCGGGCAAAATATTATAAGAACAATTCGAAGCACGACAAATAACTGTATCTTCTGGAACTGTGAAAGTCGGTGCTGTATTGTCATCTACATTGATAGTCTGATCATAGGTGCTGAAGTTACCGCATCCA
>DAIOVL010000034.1:7342-33060 GCA_036759025.1 Bacteroidales bacterium | reverse complement strand
ACCCCTCTACGGTCGTAGCCAATATTGAACCCGTGATAACCGGTGATGTATTGTCATCTACATTGATAGTCTGATCATAGGTGCTGAAGTTACCGCATCCATCCGTAACTGTATAGGTCCTCGTAACTACTATAGGACAGGTTCCCGATGATGCATCACTGTGAGTGACTACAAGCGACGCGTCAGGCGTACATGCATCTGTTATTGTAAGACCCAGAGCCTCAAGGGCCGATACGGTCGTAACGGCTGCCGGAGCATCGCCCGCTGTACACCCCTCTACGGTCGTAGCCAATATTGAACCCGTGATAACCGGTGATGTATTGTCTATTCTGTCAACATTATAATCGTCAGTTATTACTGAGCACCCCTGCGCGGTAGTTTCCTGAACTCTTACATATCCATTACCACAACTATTTTCCCAATTAACAGTAAATTCATAACTGTTCTCTCCTGAAAAAGATGCCGCTCCAGACACTGTCCACGAAAAACTATTCCCTGAATTCCCTGTTCTGTATACCACTCCCGTTTCACCCGGACAAACCTCCGTATCCCCTGTTATGATGGGCGTTGGCAGCGGGTTGACGGTAATGGTAGCAGGTGATGAATATGCCTCATCGCATCCTCCGCTCTTAATAACAGCTCTGAAATCCCACGTCCCTGCAGATGATGGGATTCCGGAATATGTTTCACCTGTAAATGTAATATCTTCCCAGGCTCCTGAATTCAACCTTCTTTGCCATCCTGTGATAGTTCCCGTATAGCCACTTAGTGTGAGATTTCCGGTTGATTCTCCATAACATATTGACTTTGTACCGGACACGCTACCTCCAACAGACAAAGGTGATAACGTATATGAGGTCGCGGTTGCACTGCTTTCGCATCCATTGACAGTCTGAGTCACCCAGAAAGGATAGGTTCCTGCAGTTGTTGCTCCCGTGGCAAAAGGAGAACCCCAGCCAACCAGATTATTTAATCCTGCATCAGAATACCAGAGAAGATTTGTCCCTGAGGCAGGAAAATCCAGAATATTTGAAATACAGTTATCTGCCGGAGGAACAACCGGAGATGAAGGGATGGCAGTTACCAGGATCTCTTTGTTGATACTATTTGAACAACCGTTCCCGTCTGTATACGTATAAGTAATTACATGAGTACCGACTCCTGCTACTGATGGATTGAAATCAGTGCCGGAAATACTCCCGGGAGGTCCGGAAAATGTACCACCCGCTGGAAATCCTGTTAGGGAGTATGAAGTATTGCATACTCCTGTTGAATTCAAAGCACCGTTATTATTCTCTGGACCAACCGAAATAAATCCTGACGGATTGACCTGATTATTATATTCAGTTGCAATCCAACCGGGTGATTTGACAGACATTGAATACCTCGGTTCATCTATTAATCCGTTGAAATATTCCCCTCCGCTATAACTGCCTATATAGCCGGCTGTAGGCACCAGAGTCTGGGCCGATTCAGTACCCGTTCCCTCCTCCACACCGTCAACGTACAGTCTATGAGTTGTACCATCGTATGTATAGACAAAAAAATGCCAAGCATTTGCCGAAGGAGCGTCTCCGCCATTAGCCAGTATTGTTCCGCCCCATTTCCATGCAACAAAGTCGCCGTTTCGGAATCCCATCTGAGCAGCTGACCCGCTTGAATTTTGAATTGTCAGAAGATTTTGAGTAGTACCCGGTACAGAAGAATACCTGGCCCATGCACTGAGTGTCTGATTATGGTTATTTGCCGGAAATTGGCTTGTTGTAAAAGGGATCCTGTCATTGGTCCCGTCAAAACTTCTTCCTCCGGCAATAATGCTGGTAGAATTATCTGTGGTGCCGTTGTTAGTTCCGTCGTTGTCAATATCAGTAGCATCAAGAAAAACATTATCACTAAGATGCCAGACCCCCTTATAACTGCTTTTCCAGGTTGTACCCATTGACGGATCTGTGGAAGCAGCCGGATTTCCGTAGAGCATTCGAATAGTAGTTGTGGAAGAAGCTGACAGAACAGGTAGTCTTACCCAGGCGACCAGTTCCCCTGTTGATGACACATATCTTTCGATCTGATGGTCAAGTTTATTGTTGTCCGCATCCGTGAAAATGATATCATACCCGTTAATATTCTCAACATGACCATCGGAAGAGACAACTCTCAGGTCCGGGTCTGTCAGGCTAACCAGAACAGGGAAATCGGACAAGTCCTGAGAACCTGAAGCCTGATCGATGACTATTTCTTTATAATAATTGTACCCAAAAGTTACTATAGGCAGCGGATTAACGGTGAGATAGGCCGAGTTGCTTCTGGCTGTCTGTGCCGAACCATCTGTAACAATACAGTAATAATCGCCGGCATCACCGGGGACAATATTATTAATTACTAAAATGTTGGTTCCTGTCCCACTGTATTTGGCTCCGTCGGTTAAAAGTACAGAAGGCTCTTTGTACCACTGGTAAGTCAATGTCGGAATTCCGGTTGCAGTAATATTGAAAGTTGTGCTTACCGAATTATCGCATATATCATGGGATAAAGGCTGGGATGTTATTCTCGGGCCGGAGCCGGCAATTCCAAACTGTGTTCCGGTGCCTGAGGAAAATATCCCGTTCATGCCGGTTCTTCTTACAGTCGATCCGGCAGCATTTAAATGTGTACCGTCAAGGATCCAGGACCCAACAGTTTCAGTTCGCTTTAACAGTCTTGTATATGTCTGAATGGTGTAAGTTGAAAATCCGGATGCATCAAGCTCAACATCATAATTCGTTGATGCCAGTGAGTTTTTAGCAAGGGCTGACCAGTAGCCGGTAGTGAATACATTATCGAAAGTATATCCTCCTTCTGTAACCGGGAGGCCTGAAATTCCAGGGTCACCGCTTATGAATTCAACAAGCAGTGATCCGGTAGTAAGGTTATTAAAATCGACCGACAGAGACTGGGTTTGAATTGTACGTCCGACCGGGAACAGGTAAGAAGCAGAAGTAGCGTCGATAAATCTTTCGAGTCTTCCAATTACAGTACCTGAAGTATAGTTCAATGCATTCTGATCTGCATTTGTGAGTAAAAGCAGATGTGGTCCGGTAGTAATGTTACCGGAAGTCATTGTCAGGATACGTTTAACGGTAACGTCTCCGCAAAGAGTTGCGCCTCCGGCGGTGTTAACTGTTACATCCTGGTATGAACCAGCAGGGAGGCCTGTTGGTGAATTACTGTTTATGATGAATGAAGAACCTGCGCTCCCGAAAATAGTTCCTGATCCTGCGCATGATGCTGTTCCTGAAGAAGAGATTGTCAGGGTGTTGCCGTTAAGATCAAAAATCCCTGCCAGGGGTGAGTATGTACCATTGACGATTGTGTTATTGGTCAGGTCTACTCCGCTGTTATTGTCGATTGTTAAATTATTAACAGTTGCTGGCAGGTATGAACCAGTGACCTGGGGAGAGGTTCCGTTGAAAGTATAGTTTGCAGCTGTCGATAAATCGCGTGAAGCTGTCTGAACAGATCCATTTATGCCAAGAGGGTTCGCAGTTTCTATGGTAGCGCCATCTTCTATAGTAAAGGTACCTGATCCGTCGGCATAATCATCTGAGCCAAAATTTAGTGTTACATCAGAAGTAACTGTGAAGTTGATACTGTTAGTTATTACACCACTTGTTCTGTTAAAATATTGAACATTATCAGTGTTGTTAAAGATGAAAATCCCTTCACCGGTTCCAATCTCAGTAATAGAACCATCAGCAAGATTAAAATCTCCATATATGATTAAGGAGGTTGTGTATGAATCGGCTGTCAATCTTAATATCCCTCCTGAAAGATTAAAGTCACCAAGTATACTAATTGATCTTGGCGAGGGAGCATAGATATAAAAAGCTCTTCCGGTTGAACCTGTAGATAAAATATTAAAATCGCCTTTTATTACGCTTCCGTTAAATCCGGTTAAATAAGTGTTAGATGTCTGATTTACACAATTCCAGGATAGATTACCATATGAATTCGTTGGAAAACTAAGAACATTTGAAGTGGTTATGTCTGTAATGTTACAATTAGAATTAATATCCCATTCAGCCAGTGGAATTGATCCTCCATTACGTGTGTGATTATAAGTGGAATTAGCATTAAAAGCAATTGCCCCGGATGGATCAATCGTCCCTGAATTATTTACTGTCCCGTTTACATCCAGATCTGTTCCTGGTCCGTTCGCAATAGTTAATGTGCGAAATGCATTGACATTTAAAGTAGCCCCTGACTCAACTACCAGCTGGTCGAGGGTTATGCTGGATGTAACTGTAGCTGTATTTCCACTCCGGATTGTAATAACATTATCTCCCGAATTAGGGGCCGATCCCGCTGCCACCCATGTTGATCCGTTCCATCGCTGCCAGTTGGACGAAGAAGTAAAGGATACATCTCCGTTAGTACGGTAATCATCAATTTCCTGACCGAGAACCATACTGCCGGACAGGATTATAAATAAAACCAGGGTAAAAAACAATTTTAAACTCTTGCTGAATGGATGTACAAAAGCCCTGATCCTTAAGATTATATAATACGCAGACAATCTCAATCCGCCCTGTGGGTATATACAATAATTACACGCCGGTCTTTCTTCCTTAGCATCCGGTTTTATCCCTGAATTATATGTTCGCCCGTCTGTATTCAACTAAAAACGGACTTTCATTTTTCTATAGTATGACTACTGCCCGATATATTTTGGTTGCATCCAGCCAAAATATCATAGCAATAAATATAAAGGTACTAACATTTTAAAAATACACTAATTCTGTACTGATGCTTTAAACAAGTTATTAACGAATAAAATTAGTTATCAAAAAACCGGATGAGATATGCTCACCCGGTTTGTACAATTTTATCTGATTTCTTTTAAGCCCTGACTCCTTTTGCCCCTTTGCCCTTAAGCCTTTATATCACCAGCATGGCGTCACCATAGGTTCCAAACCTGTATTTCTCCTTAACGGCTGTTTTATACGCTTCAAATAAAAGATCATACCCGGCAAAGGCTGCAACCATCATCAGCAAAGTTGAATACGGAAGATGAAAATTACTGATCATCATGTCAGGAACCTTGAACTCATATGGCGGGAAAATGAATTTGTTTGTCCAGCCATCAAAAGGTTTAAGATAACCAGTTGTGGAAACAGAACTCTCAAGAGTCCTAACAACTGTGGTTCCGACAGCACATACCCTGTGCTTGTCTTCCTTGGCCTTGTTTACAATATCAGCCGCATCTTCTGTGATCCTTATCCTCTCCGAATCAACCTTGTGCTTGGTAAGGTCTTCGACATCAACACTTCTGAAATTACCCAGACCAACATGAAGGGTTATCTCAGCGAACTCCACCCCTATGATCTCCAGTTTTTTAAGAAGCTCCCTGCTGAAATGAAGTCCGGCAGTCGGGGCAGCCACAGCACCCTCATGCTTGGCAAAAATTGTCTGATACCTTTCATTATCCTCCGGTTCTACAGGCCTGTTTATGAATTTTGGCAAAGGTGTCTCACCCAGACTGTAAAGCGTTTGCTTGAATTCATCATAGGTCCCGTCGAAAAGAAATCTCAGGGTCCTGCCTCTGGAAGTTGTATTGTCAATCACCTCGGCAACGAGCAGATCATCTTCGCCAAAATAAAGCTTATTACCAATCCTTATTTTCCTTGCCGGATCCACAAGCACATCCCATAACCGCTGCTCCCTGTTCAGCTCACGTAACAGAAAAACCTCTATCTCAGCTCCCGTCTTCTCCTTATTTCCGTACAATCTGGCCGGAAAAACTTTAGTATTGTTAAAGACCAGGACATCTTTTTCCCGGAAATACTCCACTATTTCCTTAAATATCCTGTGCTCCATCTTTCCTGATTTCCTGTCAACGACAAACAACCTGGCTTCATCCCTGTTATGAGACGGATAAAGAGCTATCAGGTCCTGCGGAAGATTGTACCTGAATTGTGATAATTTCATATATATAATGTGTATTTAAATTTTAGGAATTCCTTTATACGTATAACTTTCATGTTTGTTTCATCTGATGCAGAAAAAAATGAAAATCTTCTATCGTCCTTGCATCATCCAGTTTTATGTTGCCTATAGAGGTCCTCACCAGGGCAGATAAATAACAACCTGAATCGAGAGCCACCCCCAGATCACGGGCAAAAGACCTGATATAAGTCCCTTTACTGCATATTATCCTGACTTTTATCTCCGGCATGGCAAATGCAATAAGTTCCAGCTCCCTGAAATAAACATCTACCGGAGTCAGTTCTTTTTCAATGCCTTTTCTGGCATACTCGTAAGCCCGTTTACCTCCTACCATTTTCGCAGAATGAAGAGGAGGAACCTGCTTCCGGGCCCCTGTGAAGTCAATGAGTACCTCCTCAATTTTTCCCCTGGTAATATGATCACTGGGATAATTGCTGTCTATCTCGGTCTCAAGATCAAATGAAGGAGTAGTAGCCCCGATATGTATTGTAGCTTCATATCCCTTTTCCATATCCCGAAACTCGTTCACTCGCTTCGTAGCTTTACCTGTACATATTATCATCAATCCGGTGGCAAGAGGATCAAGCGTGCCGGCATGACCGACTTTCAGCTTTTTGAGCCCCATTTCCTCCTTCAACATTATCCGGATCTTATTAACAAGATCAAAAGAGGTCCAGTATAGAGGTTTATTGAACAGAAGAACGGCTCCTTCTTCAAATATATCTTTATTTTCCGTACCTCTCATTTTAGCCCAATATTATTGAAACAAGTCCTGCTACTACACAGTAAACTGCAAACCAAATCAGCCGGCTCTTTCTTACAAGCTCAATCATCCAGCGGCATGCAACATAGCCCGATATGAAGGCAGCAATAAAACCGGTAATTATCAATCCGGTTCCGGTATTTCCGGTAACTGCTTCACCAGATACTATTTCAAGGAAATTTGCTCCTATAACCGGGACCAGAACCATAAGGAATGAAAATCTGGCCATCTCATGTTTGCTGTTACCTATAAGAAGTCCGGTTGAAATGGTCGCTCCCGACCTTGAAATACCCGGTATCACCGCAAATGCCTGTGCTATCCCGATAACAAGAGCATCAAAGTATCCGATACTTCTTTCTTTTTTCCTGACAAAATGCGCTAATGCCAGTAATCCTGCAGTGACAAGAAGCATCGATCCCACAAAAACAAGATTGCCGTTGAACATCTCTTCAATAGGCTCCTTGAGAAAAATACCTGCCAGGCCGACAGGGATCATTGATATCAGGATTTTTAACAGATATATTGTCTCCTCATTCATCCTGAATTTGAAAGCACCTGTAATCAGCCTCAGAATCTCTTCCCGGAAAACAACAATGGTACTCAGGACTGTTGCTCCGTGGACTGCAACAGTGAAATTGAAGCTCGCCTCCGGACTGACACCGAAAAGCGACTTGGCAATTTCAAGATGACCGGAACTGCTTACAGGCAAAAATTCCGTCAGTCCCTGAAGAATTCCCAGGAGAACAGCTTCAAGATAACTCATAGATAAAAAGCCGGCATTTCATTAATAAAATTGAATGACTGAAGCCAGCCATCAATTCATGAATGTTAATTCTTTCAGGATACAGGATGCCCAGCAATCCCGTCTCTCTTATTCCCTCCATAATATTAATCTTTCTCTTCCCTGGGCTTTTTCATAATTGCCCATATCTCAAAAATGAATCCTGCAAGAACCACGATCGGAGCAAGTGTAATCCTCCTGAAACTGAATATTTTTTCATTGAATTCATTCGGGTCTTCCGACTTTCCGCCCAGCATAAGCAGAAAGCCTGCAACAATAATTGCAAAGCCTATTGCAAGAAGTTTGTAGTTTTCCCGTCCAAGTGCAAAATGCAGCTTTTCCTTATTTTCATTTTTTGCAGCCATATAAAATCAGTAATATAATTTGTCTTCTGAAATACTAAGGTATTTATTAACCGAAAAAAATGTGGAAATCACATTTATCAGGACTCCGGTAAATATTATTACCGCCCCAAGCAAAATGAATAAATTGGTGTTTTCAAAAGTGAACATCATAAAAAATTCTTTCTCAATAAGATATAGAAGACCTGTCAGTAGCGTCATTGCTACAATTGCCGCCAGGAATCCGTGGAGCGCTCCCTGCAGAAGAAAGGGCTTTCGGATGAAAGCCCTGGTGGCCCCTACCAGTTGCATCGTCCTTATTAGGAACCTTTTTGAATATACTGAAAGTCGTATCGTGTTATTGATTATTGTTAGTGCGATCAGAAACAGGAAAAAGCTGATGACAAGAAGAAAAAGACTTACTTTCTTCACGTTTTCATTTATCAGAAGCAATAACGATTCCGGAATGATAACGTCATCTACAAAAGGGTACAGAAGGATGTACTTTTCAATCTTTGCCACACTGTCCGGGTTGGTATAATCCGACACAAGATATACATCTATTGACGGAGGAAGAGGATTGTCACCCAGAAAGCTTATGAAATCCTCTCCGAGCTCTTCCTTCATACTGGCAGCCGCTTCATCTTTTGACACATACTCTGTCGATTTTATGTAGGCTTTGGCATCGAGATCTTTCTGTAGCATCCTGATATCAGCCTCCTTTGCTGCATCATCCAGCATTATCGAAAAAGACAGGCTTTCCCTGAAATAATCAGAAAGTTCACGGGCATTTATCAGGACAAGACCAAGTATACCGAGAAGGAAAAGGACAAGCGACACACTTACCACAAGTGTGAGATACGAACTTCTCAGTCTGGCCCTGGTTGCCTTGTTTTCATTATTCCCCATGCCTGTCACTTTCAAAATATTACTGGATATTATGTTTCCCGGTTCCTGATTTTTACAATCAGGCGTTTACCTCTATTCCACCACCGTCATCCATCCAAACTCATCAGGCTCATCTCCATTCTGGATACCTACAAGCTTTTTGTATAGGGTCATGGTTATTCTGCCGGGTTCACCATCACGACAATATTCATAAATCCTGTTCACCTCAGGATCAACTATCTTGCCGATAGGACTAATTACTGCTGCCGTACCACATGCCCCGGCTTCCTCAAAAGTCTCAAGCTCTTCAACCGGAATCCTTCTTCTCTCAGTCTTAATTCCAAGATTCTCTGCAATCTCCATGAGACTCTTGTTTGTTATCGATCTGAGAATTGATTCGGATTTCGGCGTAATATAGGTATTGTCCTTAATCCCGAAGAAATTTGCCGGTCCGCATTCGTCAATATATTTCTTTTCCCTTGCATCAAGGAATATCGAGCTTGAGAAGCCCTGCTCTTTTGCATATATAAGTGCCCGCAGACTGGCTGCATAGTTACCTCCCACCTTGAAGGTTCCTGTCCCCAGGGGTGCTGCTCTGTCAACATCCCGGCAGATCATCATATTTACAGGTTTAATACCTCCTTTAAAATAAGGCCCGACAGGTGTTACAAAAACCAGAAAAGTATATTCAGATGAAGGTTTCACACCCACTTCGGCACCGCTGCCGAAAAGAAGTGGCCTGACGTAGAGTGTGGCACCTGAACCGAAAGGAGGTATATATTTCCTGTTCAAATTAATCGCCCTGAAAATTGCTTCCCTGAACAGATCAGGGGGAACCGGTGCCATCTTTATGCCTTCGGCTGAATGGATAAAACGACTGGCATTTTCTTCCCATCTGAATACCCTTACTTTCCCGTCTTCACCCATATAAGCCTTCATACCTTCAAAAGCCTCCTGCCCATAATGAAGACCCGTTGCTGCAATGTGAACATTAATATATTCCGAATCAGAGACTTCAGGGCTGCTCCATTTACCATCTCTGTAATAACAGCGGATATTGAAATCTGTCTTGATATATCCGAATGATAAATTCTTCCAGTCAAATTGCTCCATAACCACCTGTTTTGTTAAACGTCGTAAAAGTACATTAAAATAGCTTATCTGCCTTATTTTAAAAATAAGGTTTTTATTAATCCTGCTTACTCCGACAACCATTGACGGCAGATTTATCTACCATTGCTGAACCTCCGCAAAAGACAAAAGCTGTTCCTCAATTGATTTGCTTCTGAGTAATCTGGCAGTTTCTGTCAGAAATTCATTTTCAGCGAGCAGCTTTTTTTGTCTTGCCTTCCATTTCTCCACAGCATCTATTTTCCCATATGCCTTCTCTTCACGAAACAAGCGGCCTGAAAGAATCAAATAATCAACACGCCCCATGTAATCATACTTTGCATCATGAAGAATACGGTCAACTGCCTTTTCATAATGTTCAAGATAAGAATTACCTATTATTTTTTTTACACTGTCAATGGTTTCACTTTCAAATCCGTATCCGGGTAACATTTCTTCGAGGATAGTGACTGATGCTGTTTCCGGATTGCCATAATCATTTATAAAGCCTGTATAAAGGAACATTGCTGCAAGCTTAAGATCAATCATCTCCTCATCAGATATTTTTTCAGCAGTAGCCAGAAGTTCTGCCTGCCGGCATATACTTTTTGTAAGAGCAGAATCATGAAAATAAAGATCGGGGGGAGCTTCATCGTCAAACATTTTATAAACAGCTTCTTCAACATCCTGAAGCCTTATCATCTGCATCCTTAGTATGAATGTCCTGTTTGGATGACCCTCCTTGTCACTGAGTTCCGGATTTATACGGCTGACAAAATACATGTCCAGCTCCCCCTTGTACTTGACAGGCATCCTTCCCCGGTGTTCGCAAACAAAAAAATCCTTCACAAACTCATAGGTAGTCCCTGAAATATTTATTTTCCCTGCTTCTCCCGATGATTCCATTCTGCTCGCTGTGTTGACAGTATCTCCCCATATGTCGTATGATAATTTTTTCTGGCCGACAACTCCGGCTACAACTGTTCCGGTATGGATCCCTATCCTGATATCCCAGAATTTCATCCCCTCAATAGATGATGACACTTTAAGTTTCTCCATATATTCCTGCATCTCCAGTGCTGCTAGTATGACCTCAACAGGATTGGTCCGGTTTTTCTCCGGAATGCCTCCTGCACACATGTATGCATCTCCTATCGTTTTTATCTTTTCTATTCCATATTTCTCTACAACCGAATCAAAATAGAAAAAGAACTTATCCAGCTCATCGATGAGGATTTCCGGGTTTGTTTCTTCTGCAATCTTCGTGAAACCCTGTATGTCTGAAAACAGAACTGTTACGAAATTATATTTGATCTTTGTGGCTTTCCCTTTTTCCATAATCTCACTGGCAGTGTTCTTTGGAAGCACATTTGCAAGAAGGGTATCCGATTTTTCCTTTTCAGTAATCAGATCCTCTGTCCTTTTGTTTATTATCTGTTCCAGCATGTGTTGTGTTCGGGCAAACCTGAGATTTTGTGAGGCAAAAAGGAACCACAGGATCAGAGAGGCCAGGACTAAATATAATAATATGGCAAAAGGTGAAAAATACCATAACGGAAGAACCCGGAAATGAAAGATCATTAATTCACCTGTATCCCTTCCCATAAAATACCTTACATAAAAATAGTACCTGCCTGGCGGAAGGTTAGTGTACTCCTTATAGCCCAGCTCATGCCACGCACTCCATCCGTTATCATAGCCATCAAGATAGAACTGATATACAGCCGAATCGGCTACCTCCAGGTCAAATGCTATGTTCCTGTGACGGAAATCAAGTATCATTATATCTCTGGCGGCAATCTCAGGTCTGATAACAGAATCTCCGTTAATAATAACCCTTTTCAGTACCGGGTTTGGGTAACCTGACTGATCAGAGGCTGAAAGAATAAAGGTTTGAAAAATTAAAAGGATGAATAACTGAAGACAGATCTTATGTCGGGTAACTGAGGAAACCATCAGAGAAGCTATAATTGCCAGTCCAAATGTAGCACAATAAAGACAGCGCTCAAAAGGAAAGATCAATTTTCCTATTTTTACATCCTGTAAAACGTAAGAAATATGCAGTTAGTGTTTGCCACAAATAACCATAACAAGGTGAGGGAAATAAATAATATTCTCGGCGATAGTTTCAACCTTTTAAGCCTGGGAGATCTTGGCCTCAATGAAGACATTCCTGAAAATGAGCCAACCATTGAGGGAAATGCCCTGCACAAGGCAAGATACATTTATGACCGCCTGAAAATTCCGGTTTTTGCCGATGACACAGGACTGGAGATTGATGCTCTGGACGGACTTCCTGGAGTTCATTCAGCACGCTTTGCAGGCGGATCAAAAGACTCAGCCGCCAATATTGAAAAGGTACTCGCTCTTATGAAAGATTCCATAAACCGCACAGCAAGATTCAGGACGGTTATTGCATTGATTATCAACGACCATGAATATATATTTGAAGGCACAGTCGAGGGTAGCATAATTTCAGAAAAACGTGGGAGTGAGGGCTTTGGCTACGATCCTGTATTCGTCCCGGAAGGCCAGGCCAGGACATTCGCCGAAATGCCACTAAGTGAAAAAAATCTTATATCGCACCGAGCCAGAGCATTTGAACAACTGATAACTTTTCTGAATAATTTCCCCGGCAAAAACAATAAATCAAGTTAATATCTTGTTAATCCCCAGATGAGGAATCCATTGATAATAACTCTGTTGCTGACAACCTCCGTTCTTTTGTCCGGACAGACACCTGTCGGTTCATGGACAGATCATCTGAATTACAATCTTGCCCGAACGGTTGCAGTTGGTGAAAGAGAAATTTTTGCATCAACCGGTTCTTCGCTGATGGTATACAACAAGAACTTTAATCAGCTAAGGAAAATATCAAGAGTAAACGGACTGTCAGAGACGGGGATAAGTACAATCGGATGGTCCGACTTTAACGAAACTCTTGTGGTTGCATACCTGACATCGAATGTTGACTTAGTTAAGGGAAATGTAATTTATAATATCCCCGATATAAGCCGCAAATATATTCCTGGCAAAAAAACTATCAATAAAATAGAAATAAACGGTAAATACGCTTATCTGGCATGCAGCTTCGGGATCGTTCTTATAGATCTGGATAAAAAGGAGATACACGATACATGGAAGCCGGGCACGGAAACTTTAACAGCAGAAGTATTTGATCTGGCATTCGGAAATGAAAAGATATTTGCTGCAACTTCTATCGGAGTTTTCAGTGCCGATCTCAATAACCCTGGTCTAGCCTATTTCGGTAACTGGTCTCTCACAGAATCATTGCCCTCACCAGGAGCAAACTACTCTCATGCAATTTATGTAAATGGCACCCTTTATGTCAACAGAAGCGGACCTTTTCTCCCCGGAGATACCATTTACGCGGTAAACGAAGAATGCACTGTCTTCAGCTATAATCCCGGAGTCAGATACAGGTCGCTTGAAGAATCAGAAAAAGGATTCATACTCTCAACCGGCATTGCAGTCCATCACTACAACACTGAGGGTTCACAGACAGATTTTTTTGATACATACGGTAAGGGAACCCTTAATATTAATCATGTAATTTATAAAGAAGGACTTACATGGATTGCAGATCTTTCCAGCGGGCTTGTATTAAGAGATAACAATGCAGCATTTACATTCCTCACGTTGCCCGGACCCGTTTCAGCCGATGCAGTCAATGTTACATCCCTGAACGGGAAAACAATAGTATGCGGAGGATCAGTCGACGTCTCCTGGAACAATATCTGGAGACCTCTGCAGGTATCGGTGAACGAAAATAACAAGTGGACAACAATTACATCTCCATCGCTTTTTGATCCAATCAGGGCTCTTATTGATCCTGCCAACACAGATCATTTCTTTGTTTCCACCTGGGGAAGCGGTCTCCTGGAATATAAGAATGACGAGATGATCAATCAGTTCACATATACAAATTCACCCCTGCAGACAATTATTCCCAACCAGCCCTTTGTAAGAATATGCGGTATGGCTATGGATGGGTCAGGAAATCTCTGGCTTACACAGACCGAAGTTCCCGGAAGCATCAAGGCGCTAAAATCCGATGGAACATGGATAGTTAATCCCCTTACTGCTGACGTACCTGCAATAGGCGATATGATAATTGCAAGCGATGGGAAAAAATGGGTTGTCCTTCCCCGGGGAGACGGTCTCTTCATACTCGACGACAAGGGCACACCGGAAAATTTTGCTGATGACGATTCAAGGGAAATCCTGATCACTGACAATGATAACAGGATTATTTCAAATGCATATTGCATAGCTGAAGACCTTGAAGGCAACATATGGATCGGAACAAATCAGGGTCCTGTAATATATTATAATCCCGGCAGAATTCTTGAAAACGATATCAGGGCATACCGTATAAAGATCCCACGTAATGACGGAACCGGTCTTGCAGATTATATGCTTGGAACAGAGACCATAACTTCGATAGCTGTTGACGGGGCAAACAGGAAATGGCTCGGAACAGCATCCTCGGGAGCCTATCTGCTCTCATCTGACGGAACAAGCCAGATAGTGAATTATAATGAATCCAATTCTCCATTGCTTTCAAATATCATTAACAGTATTGCGGTTGATGGAAAAAACGGGAATGTCTGGTTTGCCACTTCCAGGGGATTAATATCTGTTCGCGGTGATGCAACTGAGGGAAGGGCTTCTTTTTCCGGCATATATTCTTTTCCAAATCCCGTAAGGGAAGATTTTGAAGGCAGCGTCACCATTACCGGGCTCATGCGAGACACCCAGGTAAGGATTACAGATATAAGCGGAAACCTTGTCTATAGAACAATCTCTGAAGGGGGACAGGCTTCATGGGACCTTACAACCTATAATGGCAGAAGAGTATCCACGGGAGTGTATGTCGTTTTCTGTGCAAGTCCCGATGGCTCTCAGTCGTGCGTTACGAAAATACTCGTGATTAATTAATCACACACCCACTCCAGGGGAGCGAGAATCCATCTGAAATTTAGTACCTCTTTAATTTCATGCAGTTCCGGGTATCCGGGAGGGGGTTATTACTCCGTTATCAGACTCTGTATCCTTTCTATCTGCAGCTGTTTATTTACCTCTCTCAGGCTTCTTGCCGTCCTGGTAAAATACTGGTGGCCCGAGATAAATTTGACCTGCAGCTTGTTCCAGTCATTGAGGGATCCCATTTTGTTCTGAGCCTTCAGCTCTTCAAAAAGTGTGTTTGAAACGGGGATGAAATCGCTTCTGCCCAGGTAATCAAGATCCGAATCACAGATTATCTCTTCAAGAAGATTGGCAGGCCTGGGAGGAAGCTTGGTCGCCATAATGATCGAACAGATTTTTTCTATCTGTTCAGCAGAATAATTGTAGGCCGGAAGCATTTGCCTTGCAATAATAGTACCGTGATATTCATGATTATCATAAGCCATTGTATGTCCGGCATCATGAAACAATGCCGCAGTCTTCAGCAGAAGTATCTCCTCGTCGGAACATCCTTCTGCCCAGCCTATAAGCTCAACCTCTGTGACCACATCAACGGTGTGTTTAACATTGTGGTAGAAAAGATAGGAAGGTAGTTCCTTTTCAAGCTTGTCGAGTATTACCTCCTGTATGTCTGTAAACTGTATCAGTCCGAATTTTATTCTGAAGGCCTCATTGGGTATTTTACCCAGTCCGTCGACTGAAAATTCCGGTTTTAGTCCCCTTACCAGATACAACTGCAGATCTTCCTTGTATTTAACAGGGAGCTTTCCAAAATATTCACAGTCGAAAAATTCTTTTACCAGTTCATAGGTCATGACGGAGATAACAACCGTTCCCTTCTCAGAAACCGCTTCAACCCTGCTGGCGGTATTAACTGTGTCGCCTTTTATGTCATAGTTTATTTTTTTCTTACCCGAAACCGATGCTGTAACCGGCCCCGTATGAATGCCAATCTTAAGATCCCAGATCATGTTACCTGCCCCTCTTCTAGCCAATTCGTAAGTCTCCAGGAGATTTCTCATCTCTAATGCAGCCATGACAACATCGACAGGGTTTGTAATATTCTTTTCAGGGATACCTCCGGCACACATAAAAGTATCACCTATGGTTTTGATCTTTTCAATATTGTACTTTTTTACGATGGCATCGAATTCAAAAAGGATCTCATCAAGTTCATCCATCACCGATGATGAATCCATTCCTTCAACAAGTTTTGAAAAGCCGTGTATGTCGGCGAAAAGTACAGTCGCCATGTTGAACTTGAGGGATTTTTCAGTCTTTTCTGTTTCTGAAGCATCCTTCATTTCGGTGGATCCGGCTCTGTCAACAAGAGCCTTAAGTCTTTCATTCTCCCTTGAAAGCCTGTCATTCTGCTTTGACAGTTTCTTGATAACATCTTCAAGCTCCTGGTTCTGTTTCGCAAGCCTTGCTATACGCCTGACCAGTTCTTCGCTGCTGGTACCTGTCATTTTCTGAGTTTGTTGAACAGTAAATATATAAATTCCCCCAACACTATTCAATGAGCCAGATAAGCAATTTGTTGTATTTTTGAAGAAAGTGCTATTCTGATGATCGACAAAACACGGGGCATCGTTCTTCACCAGCTGAAATACACCGATTCAGGGATCATTGTCTGGGTTTATACTCGTAAATACGGTCGGAATTCCTTTATTCTGAAAGGGGCCAGAAATAAAAAACAGGGTAAGCATAACATCTTTTTTCAACCTTTGTCAGTTCTCGATATGGTTGTTTATTTAAAGGAATCACGAGAAATCAACTCCATAAAAGAATTTTCTGCAGCTTATATCCCTTCCGATATTTATCTGAATGTAAAGAAATCAGGTGTCGCCATATTCCTGGGAGAAGTCCTTTCAGCGGTACTGAAGGAAGAAACTCCGAATGAGGTCCTTTTTGATTTTATAGAAAATGGTATCACCTATTTCGATACCAACTATGAGGGATATGCTAATTTTCATATTTCCTTTCTCTCAGGCTTATTAAGCTACCTGGGATTTGAACCAACTACAGGTAAAAATATCGCTGATACCTATTTCGATATGCTGAACGGTATATTTACCGCTTCTCCCCCGGCTCATGAATATATTGCAGACAAGGAGGTTTCTGCCATTCTCGCCCGGTTTTTCACTTCATCATACGAAGAAGCAAACAAGATCATTCTGAACGGTGCTATGAGGAATATTGTCCTTGATAACCTTATAAGGTATTATTCTCTTCATCTGCCGGGATTGAAAAACATAAAATCGCTGAGAGTGCTTAAAGAAGTTTACGGATGATACAGAGAGGTCAAATCATTATTTCTTATCTTTAAAATCTCATCTGGGAACCTATGGGCATAATTCCAAAAACGGTAAAACTGTTAAATACCTCACGACTGAATCAGATTGCTCATTTTAAATTACATCCTATTGAAGTTCAGGAACATACATTCTTTAATCTTATCAGCAAAGCCTCAGATACAACCTGGGGCAAACATCATAATTACAATTTAATTAAATCAATTGCTGATTTTCAGTCGGCTGTCAGTGTGCAGACATACGAAGATTTCATACCATGGATGGAACGCCTGCGCAAAGGAGAAAAAAATCTCCTCTGGCCCGGGAAAATAAAATGGTTTGCCAAATCATCCGGAACCACTTCTTCTAAGAGTAAATTCATCCCCATTACAGAGGAATCTCTTGAAAAATGTCATTACCGTGCATCAAAAGATGTGCTGGCACTTTATACCGCCAGCAACCCCAACTCAAATCTTTTTCCCGGCAAAGCACTTATTCTCGGGGGAAGCCATAAGATCGACAGGGATGGAGACCATGCCCTGATCGGAGACCTTTCAGCGATCCTGATTGAAAACACACCCGTATGGTTCGACCTTGTCAGGACACCGAAAAAAGAGATCGTTCTCCTTGAAGATTTCGAGAAGAAGCTCAATCTGGTAACACGGTCAACAATTAATGAAAATGTTACAAGTATATCAGGAGTCCCTTCATGGTTTCTCACCCTGATAAAACATATCCTTGCATACACAGGAAAAAAAGTTCTTTCTGAAGTATGGCCCAACCTGGAGGTTTTTTTCCACGGAGGTATTAGTTTCAAACCTTATCGTGAATTGTATAAAGAGCTCATCGGAAGCGAGAAGATGAATTATATGGAAACATACAATGCATCAGAAGGCTTCTTCGGGATACAGGATGACCTTTCAACCGACGATTTGCTTCTTATGCTCGATTATGGGATTTTTTATGAGTTCATACCGGCACACAGGGCAGGAGAAAAAAATGCACCTGTATACACTCTCGGAGAAGTGGAGACTGGAGTGAATTATGCACTGGTGATCTCAACAAACAGCGGCCTGTGGAGATATATGATAGGCGACACGGTAGTCTTTACTTCAGTCAATCCTTATAAATTCAGGATCTCAGGCCGGACAAAACATTTTATCAATACCTTCGGTGAAGAGGTAATCGTCGACAATGCCGACAGGGCACTGGAAAAAGCCTGTTCCGAAACAGGCGCCATAATCAGCGATTATACAGCAGGACCAGTATTCATGAGTAACAATTCCAAAGGTTCTCATGAATGGCTGATTGAATTTGAAAAACTTCCTTCCGATTTTACAAAATTCATTGATATTCTTGATGAATCCCTTAAAGAGATCAATTCTGACTACGAAGCAAAACGATTTAAGGATATTAATCTCGTGAGACCTGTTGTCAGGACCCTTCCAAATGGTAGTTTTAAAAACTGGCTGAAGTCGAAAAACAAACTTGGAGGTCAAAACAAAATACCCAGGCTGAGTAACGACAGAAAAATTATTGAGGAGATGTATGCTGTGGCAGGGATAGGGGATGGGGGAAGTACTTAGAGTACTTGGAGTACTTTGGGTGCTTTGAGGACTTTGAGGACCGGGGCTGAGTGGAGGACCGGGAGGAAGGTAAATAATAACTTTAAGTGTAATTAAGCTGGGGACTCCGAACTTTTTTAATAATTTTAACAAATAATTTTTTTACTATGCATATTGCAATTGCAGGAAATATAGGTTCCGGAAAAACTACACTGGCAGGGCTGCTGGCGAAACATTATGGTTGGATCCCTCATTATGAGGACGTCGATGACAATCCTTATCTCAATGATTTTTATGAGGACATGCTTAGGTGGTCCTTTAACCTGCAGATATACTTCCTGAACTCACGGTTCAGCCAGATAATAGAGATTAAAAAATCTGAAAAAACCATTGTTCAGGACAGAACAATATATGAAGATGCATACATATTCGCGCCAAACCTTCATGCAATGGGGCTGATGTCTACACGCGACTTCGATAATTACTCAACTTTGTTCAAAATGATGAGCTCCCTGCTTGAACCTCCCGATCTGCTTCTCTATCTTCGGGCTTCTGTACCAACACTGGTTAATCAGATCCAGAACCGCGGACGAGAGTACGAAAGCTCAATAAGGATTGACTACCTGAAGAGACTGAATGAAAGATATGAAGCATGGATTGAATCCTATAACCTGGGTAAATTACTTATTGTGGAAGCCGATCATTATAATTTCCCCAACAATAAGGACCATCTGAGTGAAGTCATCAATAAGATCGATGCCGAGCTTCATGGATTGTTTTAATTTTTCAAATGCTCTATTGAACATTATTCCTGTTATGGGTTTTAAGCGGATCATTTGACAGTCTTTTTAATATTTTTTAATAATGCCATCCTCCATACGACACAATTTATGTATTACCTTGCGGGTTATTTAATAAAAACCAAATCATGACCTCAACAAGAAGAAAATTCATAAAGACAGCCTCACTCATGGCTGCAGGAACAGTTTTTTCTGTGGATGCTTTAACAAAAGCGAGGATGAGTGTAGCCCCTTCCGATAAGATCAACGTTGCCCTTGTTGGAGGCAACAGTATGGGATGGAGCGACCTGTCATCCTTTCTTAAGAATCCTGAAGTTGAATGTATTGCAGTTGCCGATGTAGACCGTAATGTTTTAAATCGCGTTACCGATAATATCATCAAGCTGGGCCGCCCTCAGCCAAAACTCTACCTCAATTACCGCAAAATGCTGGAGAACAAGGATATTGATGCTGTGATCGTTGCTACTCCGGATCACTGGCACTGCCTGATATTCTGCGATTCACTGGCTGCGGGTAAACATGTATATGTTGAAAAACCAATTGGTAATTCTATCGCTGAGATCAACATAATGCACAAAGCAGCGAAAAAGCATCAAAAAATTGTCCAGGTTAACCAGTGGCAGAGAAGCCAGCCTCATTTTGTTGATGCAATCAACTTCATCAGAACCGGTAAACTGGGCAGGATAAGATTGTGTAAATCATGGTCATTCGTCGACTGGAAAACAGCTATCCCGAAAGTTCCGGATTCAGATGTCCCTGTCGGAATTGACTATAACATGTGGCTCGGGCCAGCTCCCAGAAGACGCTTCAATAAAAACCGCTTCCACCAGTCATGGCGCTGGTTCTGGGAATATGGAAACGGCGTTATGACCGACTGGGGCGTTCATCTTATCGACTTTATCCTTTATGGAATGAATAAATCCATCCCCGAGTCGGTTATGTCGGTGGGCGGCAAATACGCCTTCCCCGATGATGCAATGGTGACACCCGATACACAGACAGCAGTATACGATTTCAAGGATTTCTCAATGGTGTGGGAACATTCGATAGGTATCGGACTCGGTAACTGGGCAAGACCTCACGGTATGGCTTATACAGGCGAGAACGGCACACTCGTCCTTGACAGAAAGGGATGGGAAGTATTCCCGGAAAAAACCCGGATGGAAGCTGTGCCTTTGCAGAAAAATGTTGGTGTAGGACTCGACCTTCATGTAAGGAACTTCCTCGACTGTATGATAAACAATACACCCGATAAGCTGAATGCCCCGATCGATATCGGTCGTAACGTCGGACTTGTAGCCATGATGGGTAACATTGCCTACCGTACAGGAGAAAAAGTAATCTGGAATGATGCACGGCAGGAATTCACATCAAAAACAGCCAACCAGCTGATAACCCCTGAATACCACAATGGCTGGGAACTCCCTGATTATTAGGTCTGACAGAGGCAATTTGAATAATATACTTTTATTTAAATATTAGTCAGGGATTTTGATTCCTGACTTTTTCTTTGTACCTTTATTAAATAAGCATTCAGAATGCTGACCATGAACAGCATCACAGTAAAATTCAAGTATCTGCTTATCTTCAGCCTGTTGGCTTTTATTACCTGTTCGGGCTGTGCGGAATCAAAAAGAGCAAGCATACTGAAAAGAACCCGTATAGACGCATGTGAAATGTCGCAAATGGGTAAAAACCGTTATTTTCATTCCAAACACTACAAAAGAAATATCTCCAGGAACACACGCCGGGTAAAAAGAAGATAAAGCAGTAAGAGTAAAAAGATCCTTAAAGAAGGATATTCATTCTTCTTTCCTATCTATTTATTATATCCGATACTTTATTCTTAATCTCCGGCCACCTGCTGTCGGGAATACGGGCTCCCATAAGATCAATTACATTTGAAGCAAGGAGAGAACCCATAGCACCACATTTACTTAATGGCTGGTCATTCAGGTAACCATAAAGGAAACCTGCCGCATAAAGATCCCCTGCCCCCGTTGTATCAACACATTTCACGGGAACAGCATCAATCTTTATCAGCTCCTCTTTTCTTTTTACCAGCGATCCCTGACTTCCGGTTTTAATTACTGTTATCTGTACCTGTTCCGAAATTTTTTCCATCGCCTTCTCAGTGTCCTGCCCGGTATATGCTCTGGCTTCTTCTTCGTTGGCAAAAAGTATATCCACATATTTCGAAATGATGTAACTGAAATCCTCCAGGTGTGTTTCAACAACGTTGTAACTTGCCAGGTCGAGGGCTATTTCCATCCCGGCCTTTCGCGCAAGATCACAGGCTTTCTCCACAAGTTCCTTGTTATTAATCAGATATCCCTCAAGGTACAATAAATCATAACCGTCAAACTGATCTGAATTCAAATCATCCCCGGTAAGTTCTATCGCGGCACCAAGGTGTGTCGCAAAAGTTCTTTCAGAATCTGGTGTTATCAGTGCGATTGCCGTACCGGTTTCCGTATCCCGCCTTATAAGGTAAGTCTTTACTCCGGCATCTTGCATATCCTTCTCGAAAAAGTCGCCGGTTTCGTCTTTTCCTGTTGAACCTATATACCCTGAAAGTGTCCCCAGCTTTCCAAGTCCGTGAATAGTGTTTGCTGCCGAACCACCGGAGGCAATGCTTTTTCTGTATTTTTTAGTTGCCTCTCTTAATTCAATCGATCTGAAGCTGTCGACCAGCGTCATGCTACCTTTGGGCAGCCTCAATCTGTCAAGTATTTCATCACTTCCGATACCGGTCAGTATATCGACAAGAGCGTTACCTATGCCAAGTATTTTGCTCATATAAAATTTTTCGGCAAAGATATTGCTAAATTCATGAAAAGCCCTTATTTTTGGACCGCCAATTAAGTCTGGCCTTTAAATAAAAATTCCTCAGTAGCTCAGTTGGTTAGAGCGGCGGACTGTTAATCCGTAGGTCGTAGGTTCGAGCCCTACCTGGGGAGCAAAAACAGTGCGGGAGTGAGAGCGGGAGCGAACACTCCCGTTCTGTTTCTCACTCTCAAACTTTTACTTATAATCACCAATCATAAGAAATTTGCCTGTCATCTGAGTCTTTAATACCTTTAAAGAAAAATCCATAAGGCACTGGTGAAAAAATATATTTTTAACTTACTTCTCTGCACAACTTTCCTTGGCTCAGCGATAGCTCAGCAGAATGAATATCATTTCCTCAGGCAATCCAACATACTGAAACCATTCCTTTCAGAAATAAGAAGCACAATAGTCAAGACCGAACTTGCCCATATCAATAAACTGGATAATAACTACTTTGTAAGCGACTACAACAAAAGACCTTTCATAGAGGTTCACCTGGGTGCAGACATCCCTTTATTTTATATGGTGAATAACCCTCAGAAATTAAAATTCAGCACCAGCTGGTACTTCGGTGATGTTCTTTTAATAGACATGTTCGAGGAAAACACTTCACCAATAATAAACAATGATTATTTCTTCGGCATCCAGGGCGGAGTAATAAAATATCTCAATAACAGGCATATAAGGAACATCGGGGTTAAATTTATCCCGGTGTTTCATGAAAGCACCCATATCGGTGACGAGTTTGCCCTGCATGGCTACAACAGTATTCCGGATTTTAAAAGAGTGAATGTCTCCTACGAAGCATGGGAAATAGCTGCTGTCATTAATGACCCTGACACTATAAGATCAAATCTTTTATCTGCAAAAATGGGATTTCACAGGCTCTGGAATGATTCCAAAGGATATTTTACAGCTGATACCCTGGAGACAAAAAATGCAGATATCCCCTCAAGCAGTAAGAATTATGAGTACTACCTTCAGTTGAACCTGCAGAGAACAGATGGCTTCCTCTGCTCTGAAAGGTGGATGCAGATAATATCTTTTGAGGCAAATAACCGGCTGAGATTCACATACGATAGCAATATACCTGAGAAGAGGACATGGAACTTCAATATCTATCTCGGCTGGAAGCATATTTCCGGCCATTCCGCAAGGAATATCGGATTCTTCTTAAGATACTATAATGGAATAATACCCAACGGACAATTCCGCAATACCAGCGGGTATCAGTATCTTGCCTTAAGCATAATCTATAATTAGAAAAATTCTTGCTGCTTACAGGCCATAATTTTTATCATCCACATAATTGTTTTGTTTTTTTTACCAATTTTAGGGTTCGTAAAAAAGAAATCCTTAACCCTGAAAAATATGAACCCTGCAAGCATCAAAGAACGGCTGATAGCCCCAGGCAATCTGATACCATTTATCCTGATAACTTCATTGTTCTTCCTGTGGGGACTGGCAAATAATATGACTGACACCCTCCTTGCGGCATTCAAGAGGATAATGAGCATGACCGATGCACGGACATCCCTCATACAGATATCATGCTACGGTCTGGGTTATTTTATTTTTGCCCTGCCTGCGGCGATTTATATAAAGAGGTATTCATACAAATCAGGCGTTCTTCTTGGTCTGGGTTTCTACATAATCGGATGCCTGTTGTTCTTTCCTGCAAAACTGACCGGTAATTATTTCCATTTTCTGGGTGCACTCTGGATACTCTTCGGCGGTCTCTCAATTCTCGAAACCGCTGCCAATCCATACATCATTGCAATGGGCAATGAAAAGACCGGTACAAGAAGACTGAACCTGGCCCAGTCCTTCAATCCCCTGGGTTCAATTACAGGTGTGATAATAAGCCAGTTGTTCATTCTTTCGGAACTTAACACAGCTTCTGCTTCCGAAAGAGCTGCAATGACACCTGCACAGCTTCAGGCGATTCAGCATGTTGAACTCAATGCTGTCACAATCACCTATATCACGGTAGGATTCCTTCTTCTGATTCTCTGGCTTATTATCCTGATAACAAAAATGCCAAGGGCATCTGACGCCGGGTCGGCAGTCAACCTTAAAGCAACTCTGGGCAGATTGTTTAAAAACAGAAATTATGTTCTCGGTGTAATAGCGCAGTTTTTCTACGTCGGGGCACAAATAGGCGTTTGGTCATTTACCATACGGTATGCGATGAATGCCCTGAACCTGGAAAATACCCAACTGCCGGGCGGGAAAACTCCCGAACAGGCAGCAGCTACTTATTATATTGCAGCTTTGATCCTCTTTGCCTCATCAAGATTCATTTTTACTTTCCTGATGAAATTCTTCAAACCTTCGTCACTCCTGGTATTTGCTTCTGTGATGGCTATCGTGTGCTCATCTGTTGTGATATTCGGAAGCGGAATGACAGGAGTGATAGCTCTTGTTGCGATCTCCGGGTTCATGTCACTGATGTTTCCCACAATTTTCGGACAGGCGGTCTACGGACTCGGCGACGACACAAAGATTGGAGGATCAGGCCTTATTATGGCAATACTGGGAGGTGCTGTGATAACTTTCTTTCAGGGAAAGGTATCCGACATGACAGGTAGCATTAACTACTCATACGTGATACCTCTCCTCTGCTTTGCCTTCATCACTTATTACGCTTTTGCCAGCAGTAAAATAGTGAGGAAAAATGCTGAATGATAAGTTAATATCCTGTACTCAGGTGATTATTTTACAAGAAGGCTTACCTTGAGCTTGAATTCGTCGTAAATTATTTTATCTCCAAGGTTGTCAAAGAATGAGCCCGATCCGTATCGAACATTGTATTTAGAGCGGTCAACGACAATGTTTGCATAAAACCATGTGCCATCTTCTTTCTTCTGAACTGTAGCCCTGAATTCAACCGGATTGGTAATACCTTTTATTGTCAGATCACCCTTTACCGTAGCAGTGCCTTTCTGAAAATCATCACTCCCTGTGATTACAAATCTTGAAACCGGATATTTGTCAACTCCGAAGAAATCATCTGATTTGAGATGAGCTTCAAGCCTTTCACTTCCATCAGCATCCTTTATTGTGGTCATGTCTATTTCAAAAACACCTCCGGTAATCCGGTTATTATTCCATTCCAGCCATCCCTCTTTAAGCAGAATGGTTCCGTTATGCTGACCTGTGACTTTTTCGCCCAGCCATTCAAGTGTTGTTTTTCCCGTATCGGCAGAAAGCTTCTGCTGTGCGTCTGCCATTATTGATCCTGATATCATAATTATTGCTGTTAAGATTATAGTTTTCATTATTTAATTTTTTATAATTTGTAATGTAAACAACCTTAACGCAGATAATGTTCACCGTGGAGTTATTATAAGAAGTTGGCAGTTGGCAAAGG
>DAIOVL010000034.1:0-7242 GCA_036759025.1 Bacteroidales bacterium | reverse complement strand
GTTGATTTATTGCTTATCAGAACCTGCGCATATTCATCCCGCCGCTGACCTCGAATATCATCCCTGTGGAAAAGTCCCAGTCGCCCCGGGCAAGTGAAGCCACCGCCTTGCCTATGTCTTCAGGCACTCCCCATCTGTTCTGTGGGATCAGACCTTCCTGTATGAGTTTGTCATATTTGTCCTTAACCTTTATTGTCATGTCAGTCTGAACAACCCCGGGACGCACTTCGAAGACTTTTATACCTTCTCCGGCAAGCCTGTGAGCAAACACTGACGATGCCATAGTAAGACCGGCTTTCGAAAGACAGTATTCAGCCCTGTTGATCGAGGTCATATAGGCTGAAATTGATGTGATAAATACAATAACAGGTTTATATTCCGGAATCTGCTGCTTAAGCCAGATCATCTCCTTGGCGATTTTCTGGGCAAAGAATACAGGCCCTCTAAGGTTGATACTGAGAACCCTGTCATAGCTCTCCTCGGTCATTTCAAGAAGGTCGTTTCTCTGGAGGGGAGCTACTCCTGCGTTGTTTACCAGGAAGTCGATCCTGCCGTAACGTTCAAGAATATTTCCAACAACTTCTGTCTGACAGCTGGTACAAGATATATCAAGACCTATCGGGAAGAATTCGGCGCCGGCCTTTGTGACTCCTTCGGCAAGGATCTCCATTCCTTCACTGTCGACGGAACGGGCTATTGCAGCAATATCATATCCTTCTGATGCAAGTGAAAGAGCTACCGCTCTTCCTATTCCCCTGCTGGCGCCTGTAATTACTGCTACAGGTTTACTGTTCATCCTTAATCAGCTTTTATCAGGTTCGACAAACCGGATTTCAGGCGTTAAAGGTAATAATTTGACCCGAAATGCAAACAGTATGTTATGTTAATTCAGGCAGATCGATCCAGCAACGTTTTTTCCAGCTCTCAATGCCTTTCTCAGCCAGCTGAACACCTTTGGCTCCTTCAAGCAGGGTCCACCGGAAAGGCTCGTCTTTAACAACATGCTTAAGGAACAGTTCCCATTCCACCTTGAAAGCGTTGTCATAGGATTCCTGCTCCGGTACTTTCGACCAGCCACCAAAGAAGTCGATGGGCTGTGGTATATCTGGATTCCAGACCGGCTTTGGTGTACTGCCATAGTGCTGAATGAAACACTCCCTGAGCCCTGCCACAGCCGATCCTTTTGTCCCGTCAACCTGAAGGGTCAGCAGGTCATCTCGGCGCACCCTTACCGTCCATGATGAGTTGAAATGCGCCACTATGTCACCGTCCAGCTGAAAAGTTGCATATGCCGAATCATCGGCCGTGCATCTGTACCTTTTCCCGGTCTCGTCAACCCTTTCGCCGATATGGGTGGCACCAAAACATGAAACAGATCGCACGCTGCCGAATACGTTGTCGAGAACATAGCGCCAGTGACAAAGCATGTCGATGATTATCCCGCCATCATCCTCTTTCCTGTAATTCCACGAAGGCCGTTGTGCAGGGATGGTATCTCCCTCAAAAACCCAGTATCCGAATTCTCCGCGCACAGAAAGTATCTTTCCGAAGAAACCCTGCTCTTTCAGCCTTTTCAGCTTAACTATTCCGGGCAGCCATAACTTATCCTGGACTACCCCGTTTTTCAAACCGTTAGCCTGGCAAAGACGGTAAAGTTCCATTGCAATATCCGTGCTGTTTGCAACAGGCTTTTCACAATAAATGTGCTTCCCGGCTTTTATTGCCTTTTTCACGGCCTCAGCCCTCCTTCCTGTTGTCTGTGCATCAAAATAAATGGTATTTGATTCATCTGCCAACACTTCATCCAGATCAGTGCTCATCCTGGTTATACCTGTCATCTCACAGAGTTTCCTCAGCTTGTTTTCATCCCTGCCAACGAGTACCGGGTCTGGCATAATTGTTTCGCCCGGACCACACTTCACTCCTCCCTGTTTCATTATTTCATAAATCGACCGGAGCAGATGCTGGTTTGTTCCCATGCGCCCCGTCACCCCGTTCATTATAATACCTGCCTTGTGCTGTTTCATCGTTTTAATATTATGCATGTTCTTTATAAGCTGTAATGATTTTTTCCAGGAACAATGTCTGATCTTCCTTCCACCAGATATTTGAAAAGATCTCAACCTCAACAAAACCGTCAAATCCTGTTGCTTCAACCCACGACCTGATCTTACGGAGGGGTATGCATCCCTCTCCCATCAGTCCACGGTCATTCAGAATGTCGATTGTGGGTGACTTCCAGTCGCAGATATGAAAAGCCAGCAGATTTCCGTTCCGGCCGCATCTTTCTATACCCTGTTCCAGCAAGGGATCCCACCACAGGTGATAGACGTCGACAGCCACCCCAACAAAATGAGAATTGAGCGATTCAGCCATTTCGTTTGCCTGAGCAATAGTGTTTATCGCCGATCTTGTGTCGGCATACATCGGATGAAGAGGTTCTATGGCCAGCCTGACCCCTGCTGCAGAAGCATCAGAAAGGACTTCTGCTATTCCGTCATGAATCTGTTTGCGAGAATCTTCGAGCGACAGTGCAGGGTCGGCCCCGCATACCAGCACTATCAGATTTGTTCCCAGCTCGTAGGCTTCATTTATTGCTCTGCGGTTGTCGTCGATTGCATCACGACGCCCCGATACCTCCCTTGAGGGGAAGAAGCCTCCCCTGCACAGTGAGACTGCTTTCAACCCTGAACTGCGCAGCATGTCTCCTGTCTTCCTGATGTCCCTGCCGGCCAATGTATCACGCCACACCGTAATTCCTTTAACACCTCTTGAAGAATAGTTACGCACAGCTTCTTCAATATTCCATGGTTTGGTTGTAATGGTGTGAATACAGAGCCTTGAAAGATCTGTAAAAGCTTGGGTCATTTCAGAAGATGATTAAAATATGTGTAATACCTTTCCTTGTTTACTATTCTCTGAAGATACAGACATACTTCCCTGATGTGATAGTCGCCCCACATGCTCGACTCGCCGTTAGGAATAAGGCTGCCTTCCGTGATATGATCCCATCCGTTAGGACGATGGTAAACTGAATGCAGCAACAAACCCTGATGTACGGGGTCGAAGCTGAGATATGGTTCCTGCAGGAGTGTTCTGATCACTGTCAGACCTGCCATGAAATATCTTTCACCTCCGCTGACATCTCCCTTCCTGATCAGATATTGCCCCAGCCTGAGCAGTCCCTGTGATCCGATGGCTGCAGCAGAACTGTCGACAGGCTCAAATGAATTAAAAGGATCCGATGGTCTTGAAAGATAATCGCCCATCTTCACAAGTCCGGGGGCCCCTGTATCCCAGTAGGGAACTCCGTCGGAAGGGGTGTTATCGATATAAAAGTCACAGGTTGCTTTCGCAGCTTTAAGCATAATGCCCGTAATCACTTCTTTTCCTCCGAAAGCATCCAGGATGCCGTTTTCATTTTTGTCTATCCATTCAAGCTGTTCGGCAAATCCGCACATAGCCCATGCCAGCCCTCTTGTCCAGGTTGAGAATCCCGAATATCCCTGCTGGGTCCCGGGACAGCGGTAATTGCCGTCCTTAACATTGAAAATCGACTCATGGGCAGTCCTGCCCCACACATCATATATGTCACGGCCTTCACCATAATAAACCGACCAGGCGGCTGTTGCTTTGATATGATTTATTGCACGTTCCAGCATGCTGATCTTTATATCACCTTCGCCCTGAAACACATGACCAAGAAGATGACTTACGACCAGTGACCTGCAGGATCGTATTGTATCTACGAATAAAGAGTGTGCACCATTGAAGGAATGGATGAATCCTCCTTCCTTTATTGCAGTCCATCTGGATGCCTGAACAGCTCCGGAAATCTTGAGGGCAAGAGTATAAAATTCCTTTTCCCATTCATTGAAGGGGATCTTTCCTTCATTCATCAGCCTTAGAAGGTTCCCATAGGTGCTCACGTTATTGAAACCATGATCATGCACTCCGGTATGGCTTACATGAGGAGCCATTTTTTCAATTATCTTCCGTTTCGCGTATGACAGCGTTTTGACGTCGCCCGTCGCATCGTACTGCAGAACGGCTGACCCGAACTGAAATCCCTGGGTCCATTCTGTCCATCCCCGGCTGGTATATTTTCCTCCTGAAGTAAAAACCGGAGAGCCCTTCGATTCGTCATAAGACTTTTCAATGAGTTCAATTTTCTGACCCGATAATTCCCAGAACCTGATTAACGGGTTAACCAGATCTTCCGCTTTCAGCCTGTTGTCAGTTTTCATCGTTTGCTCTTTGGTTGGCGCCCTGAAAATAGCAAAAATGTTTCAAAACCTAAAGCCCGGTCCGGTCAATACCGGCCTGATGCTGTGATAAAATCCCGTGCATCAGATCATTGTAAAAAACATTAAGGGATTATTTTCCGTGTTGCCGCCGATAAAGAACCGACCTCCGGCTCATCCATGACCTTTCCGATAATACTCCGCCATAATAACCGGCAAGCCTGGCCAGTACTAATACCCTGACAAAAAGTTTGGGAATAAAGAAAAAAATCAATCCTGCAGCAGCTGAAATGGTTCCTGCCAGGAGGTTGTCGGCAATGGTTATTGAATGAAGGACTAATTTACGATAACCTGTCAGATGTTTATGTATATATAGATGGCGCGAAGCCTGAACTTCAGCTTTTGTTATAGCTGCGGTTGTGAGGTTTATTCTTGAACTTCCCCCGTGATCATGCCTGATAGTTATATCATTGTAAAACACTATCTCACCTCCTGCATTCCTGAGCCTCCTGCAAAGATCAACATCTTCGTAATACATCCAGTAGCTCTCGTCGAACCCCCCCATGCTGACCCAGGTTTCCTTCGTCATCATCATTAATGATCCTGAAACCCAGTCGGGGTGAAAAACGTCCTGAATATTCCGTTTATGGACTAATGCCGGACAGTATAATCCCGGAAATCTGCCGTATGCACGGATTTCTTTACCGTTCTCGCTTATCTGACGGCAGGAAATAATTGTGTTGTACTTTTTACTCTGTTCTATGTTCTGCAATAACCTGCCAATCTCTTTTTCGGAAACGATTGTATCAGGGTTGAGGAACATCAGGGTATTTCCTGATGCCACTGAGGCACCACGGTTGCAGCCGTAAGCGAACCCGCCGTTTACTTCGTTCCGCAGGAACCTGAAGCTGGTAAATCTTTTTTCAAATTCGTGAATATTCCCGTCATTTGAATTGTTATCGGCAATAATGACCTCCATGCTGAAAGCACTCTGAGTAAATTTTTCCAGAGCCTCCAGGCATCCGGACAACTTCCGCCAGCCTCTGTAGCTAACAATAATTACCGACAAGTCCATGCCACAAAATAACGTCTTTATGTCCGATATACCAACTTCAGGCGCTCATCTTCCTCCGGTTAAACCTGCTGACCTTAGCTTATTCTTCTGTCCTCCTCTTCCGGTCCCGGTTCTTCTTCTTCTTCATCGGGCCATATATGAACAGGCGCCTGCGGACCTTCTTTCCTGAAGAGTACAGCCAGCAATATACCTGAAAAAACTCCGAGCATATGCGATTCCCACGACACATTCTGATATACCCCGGGGAAAATTCCCCACACCATTTCGCCGTACAGGAAGACTATGAGAAGAGAGAGTGCTATAAGTCTGTAATATTTCCTTATGATACCGCTGAAGAACAGGAACGAAGCCAGGCCGTAAACCAGGCCGCTTGCACCAATGTGCCATGCGCTCCTTCCTCCAAGCCAAACAAGCAAACCGGTAAGAAAATATGTAAGACTGAACACTTTCAGGGCTACTTCAGAATAGAAAAAAAAGAGTGCCACGGCGAGAAGCAAAAGAGGTAAGGAGTTATTGAACAGATGTTTAAGGTCTGAATGCACAAACGGCGAAGTGATTATTCCCGGAATACCGGCAGCCCTGAGAGGATAAATTCCAAAAACTGAAAGATCCAGGTCGAAGAGAACTTCAACAGCCTTGACCAGCCACATCAGTGATACAAAAATCGACGGGATCAGAATGCTGAGAAAGAATTTTTTTCTGTAATATGCGCCTTCACTTGAAATATCTGAATCATCATCATTCATCTGCCGGCCTTTATTGAGTGAACTGATTCATAAGTCCGCCTGAATGTTAATGGGAATCTGCCGGGAATCTGATATCCGCAGCCGTTCTTATCCTGTCAAGTGTCCTGATCAGGTCAAGGCTGAATGAATGGGGCACTACAGGGCTTTGCTTCAGTCCCGCATCCAGGCAGTTCATAACATCTACTGCTTCCCAGTGGTATCCCATTGCAGGGGGATTGAAAGAGAACTCCTGTTTTTGTTCTCCATGAACACTCAGGATTACTTTCTGGCTCATGTCGCGGCCCCTGGTAACTGTCATGTTTCCCTTTTCACAAAGTAAATCGCAACCTATACCGACATTTGTCCGGAACGAACTGTAAATGGTAGACATTTCTCCTCCCCGGTAGCTGAAGACAGAGCTCAGAGATTCCTCGGAACCGGTAGGGGAAAAAGAAGCAGTGGCTTTTATTTCCTCAGGGACACCAAGAAAAGTCAGAGCATCAATAACCGGATATATCCCGATATCGAGAAGGGATCCTCCGCCCAGGTCAAGATTGAATTTCCTGTCGAGGGGATCGTATGGAGGGATAAATGAGAAGTAGCCATGAAGATGCAGTGGTTTCCCCAGTATTCCTGATTTCAGTATCTCACCTGCTTTTTTATAGAAAGGCTGGAATGGAGGCCACAGGGCTTCCATCAGAAAAAGATCCTGTTTCTCTGCTTCCGAGATCATTTCGGTAACTTCACGGGTATTGAGTCCGAATGCCTTTTCGCAAAGTACATTTTTCCCGTTCCTCAGACAAAGAAGAGTATGTTCATGATGATGTGAATGAGGGGAAGCAATATAAATGATTTCAACATCAGGGTCGGCAGCCAGTTTCTCATAAGTGTCATAATATTTTTTAAATCCGAATTCTCTTGCGAATTTTTCGGCTCTTGAGGCGTCCCTTGAACCAACAGCGTACAGCTCTGCATTTTCAAGCAGCTGTAAACCTCTTGTGAATTTTGCCGACATTTTCCCGGGTGCAAGAATACCCCATTTGTATTTCTTCATATGTCAAAGTTTGGATAAAGATAGGGAAAATCGGTGCAAAGGAAGAATCAGGATTCCTTACAGATCCTTCAGCCTGATTTTCGCAAGATAGACAGAGGTCTTGCCCTCATGTCCGGAATAGTATGTTATCCACAGCATTTTCCT
>DAIOVL010000033.1:0-34843 GCA_036759025.1 Bacteroidales bacterium | reverse complement strand
AAAGGTTGACAAGCGAGCGAGGCAGAAAATAACGAAGTCAGCGTTCGGTGGAGAGAGTGATCAAAATATCAGATAATACATAAGTCTCCCCTTCAGGGGATTTAGGGGTAATGTAAGGCAGACGGGGCTAATGAGACAGCCCGTGTATTTTTATACAGGGGTTTCGTATATTTGCAATAATCCGTTACACAGGGCCATATGCAGGATAAGGGTGATATTCTATCACGACGTGAACTGAGGAGATACAGTAAACAGATACTGATCCCCGAAATAGGCATTGAAGGACAGAAGAAAATCAAAAAAGCCTCTGTCATGGTCATTGGCGCCGGGGGTCTGGGATCTCCCGTCCTTCAATATCTTGCCGGAGCCGGCATCGGGAAAATCGGTATCGTTGATTTCGATATTGTCAGTGAGGAAAATCTGCAGAGACAAATACTGTACGGGGCAGAGGATGTGGGCAAACTTAAAGCGATTATTGCCGGCAAAAGACTTGAAAAACTGAATTCCTTCGTAAACATTGAGATTCTCAATATCAAAGTCGACAGCAACAATGCCCTGAAGCTGTTCAGAAATTACGACATAATAATCGATGCCACCGATAATCTGTCCGCCAGGTACCTTATTAACGATGCATGTGTCATCCTGAACAAACCCATGATTCATGGTGCAATCTACAAATATGAAGCCCAGGTGGCTGTCTTTAACTACCAGGGAGGTCCTACCTACAGGTGTTACAATCCATACCGTGAAACAGGAGAATCCCTTGATCCGCTGCCTTCCGAAGTGGGTATCATTAACGTCCTGCCGGGAATTGCGGGTACTTACATGGCAGGTGAAACTGTTAAAATAATTACCGGAACAGGTGAAGTGCTGAGCGGAAAAGTACTTCTGATAAATATTGCGGATAACTCACACAGAATTCTGTCCGTGAAAGGAGATCCCCGAAACCGGTCGGTTGCAGGAGTCAGTAATACTGAAATTTTATTATCTTAATAAATTATTTATGAGGCTTTTATTAATTAGCAATTCAACAAATCCGGGTGAGGCATATCTCGATTACCCGAAAAACAATATCAGGGAGTTTTTAGGAGAAAAGCCTGTTAAGGTCCTTTTTATACCTTATGCGGCGGTGACTTTTTCGTACGATGTATATGAGGAAAAAGTTGCAGAAAGGTTTCGTGAGATTGGTCACAGCATCGAATCAATCCACAGATTCTCCGATCCCGTAAAAGCAGTAAGCGAGGCTGAATCGCTGGCAGTGGGTGGAGGCAACACCTGGAAGCTTCTGAAAACAATAAGGGACAATAACCTTATCGAAATTATACGCAGGAGGGTTGCCGGAGGGATGCCGTATATCGGATGGAGTGCCGGATCGAACATGGCCTGTCCCACCATCATGACAACCAACGACATGCCTGTTGTGGAGCCCGGTCCCTTCGGCGCTTTAAGTCTTATTCCCTTCCAGATAAATCCACATTATCTCGATGCCAATCCCGAAGGACATGCAGGAGAAACACGTGAACAGAGAATTCAGGAATTCATCGAGGTCAATCCGCATGTGTATGTGGCAGGTTTAAGAGAAGGCACCATGCTCCTTCTTGAAGGAAATAATCTCAGCCTGATCGGTCCCCGCAATCTGCGGATATTTAAGAAGGGCACTCCACCTGCCGAAAAACAGGCCGGCGATGATATCTCATTCCTTCTGAACAACTGAAAGACAATTCAATCAAATCATTTAACTTTGTCAACCGTTAGCAGGCCACAATGAGCGGACGGTATTAACGGCAGTTTATGCAGAAATTACTGAGGATATTCAAGATTTCGGCAGTGATTTTCCTTGTTTTGCTGGCAGGGCTCTTCACGGCTTCCCTGGCTATGCAGGACAGGGTGGCAGGAGTAATACTCAAATCCCTTGGGAAAAATATCTCCACCAGGTACGAATTCAAAAACATAAAACTTTCATTTATTCGCAAATTCCCTGGAGCTTATATTGAGATGAAGAACGTAATAGTATATTCATCACCAGGTTATGATATATCAGCATTTAAGGGGTTGAACACTGACACATTGTTGTCGGCAGCTTCAGTATATGCCGATCTTAAGCTGACAGATTTCTTAAAGGGGATTTACACCATCGAAAACATTGGTGTAAGAGAAGGACGTTTAAATCTTTACTGCGACAGTGCAGGTAAGGTAAATTACAATTTCTACGTTGAAGGTTCTGAAAGAGATAGTTCCAGGGGTTTCACAATCGATCTTCAGAAGATAAACATTGCTGATATACAGGTCAGTTATCATAATACAGCTACGAAACTTCTGATAAAAGGCACTGTAGGTAACGGCGTACTCAAAAGCAGGATCTCATCAGGTGATATTGACTTCAGCGCCGAGGGATCGATGAGAATAGACCTTTTCAGTCTATATAACTTTGCCATCAGCAAAAGCATGGAAGCCAGACCCAACCTGAGGCTCTCTGCTTCAGAAAATGAGATCAGATTCAGCAGGAGCACCCTGGAACTTGACGACTATGTGCTGGGACTAACCGGTACTATATCGCGTGAAAATGTTTATGATCTGACCATAAACGGGGATAATATCGACCTGGCAAGGATTGCCGCTTACCTTCCGGCCAGATACTGGGAGCGTGTTGAAGATTATGATCCTTCGGGAATTCTGAATGTAAGCACGAAGATTTACGGTCCCGCTTCGAGAACCGTAAATCCCGGGCTGGAAGTAGGATTTGATCTCAGCGGCGGGAATATCAGGTATAAAAAATCGCCTTTGATACTCCGCGACCTTTCGCTTAAAGGAATGTTTACCAACGGACAGGGTAGGGTGCCTGCCACCTCATCACTTTCTGTCACCGGATTCAGTGCTGCTCTCGGATCATCGGAATACGAAGGTTCGCTCATTCTGAGGAACTTTGCCAGGCCCTACTGTCAAATAACACTTAAGGGTAAAGTCATACCCTCCGAAATAAAAGATTTCTTTGATATCAGACAGTTGTCAGATGCAGGCGGAAGCGTTGATATGGATCTCAGGCTTGAAGGTCCGGTGGCCACTGAGGGTAAAGTTAAAGCCGGTGATCTTTTACGCATGAAGCCGCGTGCTGATTTGATTTTCAGTTCATTCAGGCTCGGACTGAACGAAAACAGGATATCTTTCGGGGATGTCAACGGATCGCTTCACCTGGCTGATACGACTGTGGCAAGTGGTCTGGGCTTCACTTTCAGGGATCATAATGTAAAGCTTGACGGCTCCTTCATCAATTTCCACAGCTGGCTCGCGGGAGAAAAGGTCACACTGGCAGGATATGCAGATGTAAGGATAAATCACCTGGAACCAGAAAAGCTGTTTGCCACTGCTGGTGGTTCAGCAAGTAACACTGAAAATTCAGCCCGGACGGTAAGATTTCCCGACCGCGTGCTGCTTGACCTTGATCTTCAGGCCGGGCAATTCAGATACAGGACTTTTTCTGCCTCCGGCATCAGCGGAACATTCAGCTATGCACCCGGTATATTAAATTTTAAAACCCTTTCTTTCAATGCACTTGATGGAAGCATATCAGGTGATGGTTTCGTCGTTCAGAACAGGGATCTGACTCACATCGGAAGAGGGAACTTTCAGCTTGAAAGGATCAATATCAATAAAGCATTTACTTCCTTCAACAACTTCGGACAGGATTTTATCAAAGCTGAAAACCTTGCAGGGATTTTGTCGGGAACATTGTCGGTTCTTTTACCCATGGATTCACTCTTAAAGCCCCAGGTTAAATCAGTTACAGCAGAAGGTAAATATGTTCTTCTTTCAGGAGGCCTTATCGATTTTGATCCTGTCAAGGAACTTTCATCATTTATTGAACTATCAGAGCTTCAAAATATTAATTTCGAAAAGCTTGAAAATGATTTCTTCATAAGGAATAATTATTTCTATCTCCCGCAGATGGAAGTTAAATCGTCGGCAGCGAACCTTTCGGTAAACGGAAAACACGGCTTCGGAAACGACTTTGAATACCATGTAAAAATCCTGCTTTCGGAAGCACTGAGCAGAAAGATCCGTAAACCCAGGC
This sequence comes from Bacteroidales bacterium, assembly GCA_036759025.1. Classification (GTDB taxonomy): domain Bacteria; phylum Bacteroidota; class Bacteroidia; order Bacteroidales; family VadinHA17; genus LD21. The sequence goes on along the minus strand of DAIOVL010000033.1, from coordinate 30,774 downwards.
CCAATACAACCGAGTTTGGGGCTGTTCAGGAGGATGGTCTGGGGAGAACTTCTCTCCTGCTTAAAATTGCCAGCAGGGGCGACGATGTTAAAGTAAGCTACGATATTAAGGCTGCCGGGGCACAGGTAAAAAATGAGATAAAGTCAGAAAGGCAGAATCTGCGTTCAATACTCAACGAAGAATACGGCTGGTATGGCAAAGATACGACTGTTACCAGATCAAAGCAGCAGCCCGCTCCCAGAAAATTCCGTATCAGCTGGGAAGAAATAGATACTGTCAGATTGTATCATTACTAAAGAACCTGCTATATTTCAACAGTATAGAAAATAAACAGGAAGTGAAACAATACCGTCACCGAAGCCTCTGGATGCTGTTCCTTTTCTTCTTCGCCATTCTGGCCGGGACATCTTCTCTTGTGTATACCCGATACCTCGTGGGCATCCTGAAACAGGAAGAAAGGAAGAAGGTGGAATTATGGGCCGAAGCGACACTTCTTATCATCACCGCAGATTCAGTTGAAAATATCGGTTTCCCTTCCTTGATCATCGAAAACAACACAACCGTGCCTGTCATCCTGACTGACGGCAATGACAGGATCATTGCGGCAAAGAACTTCGATGAAATAAGGATATCAGATCCCGGCTATCTTCAGACAGAACTGTCAAAGATCATAAAACGGAACAGCCCCATTGAAATTGACCTTGGCAACAATTATATAAACCGTATTTATTACAAGGACAGCATAATACTCACCCAGCTTGTATATTACCCTTACGTTCAGCTGGGAATAATTTTGCTTTTCATTATGGTTGCATATCTGGCGCTGAGGGCGTCGAGGAGGGCTGCCGATAACCAGCTCTGGGTAAGCATGTCGAAAGAAACCGCTCATCAGCTTGGAACACCAACGTCATCGCTGGCAGGCTGGGTAGAAATACTAAACCATAAATACCCCGGAATCTCCCTGTCGGGGGAAATCGCTCTCGACGTTGAAAGACTTGAAAAAATTACCAATCGTTTTTCAGGTATTGGATCAAAGCCTTCACTTAAAGAAGATGATATCATTGATATTATTTCACGTACTGTCAATTATCTGAAAACCAGGACCTCTTCAAAGGTTGTCTTTAACATCGATGCCGGAAATACCGGAAAGATAATGGTCCCGGTTAATGCCGCTCTCTTCGAATGGGTTATAGAAAACATTTCAAAGAATGCCATTGACGCCATGGAGGGAGAAGGCGAAATAACCTACAGGATCATTGAATCGGGGAAAAATGTGATTACTGACATTTCTGATACCGGCAGGGGTATACCCGGAAAAGCATTCAGAAAGATCTTCAATCCGGGCTATACAACAAAAAGCAGAGGCTGGGGTCTGGGGCTGTCTCTGGCAAAAAGAATAGTTGAAGAATTTCATGGCGGCCGTATATACGTTAAAAGCTCTGAGCCGGGAAAGGGATCATGTATCAGGATAGTGTTGAACAGGGATTAACACTATTGCCTATCTTTGCATTCCTCAATCTGCAGTGAATGAACAGAAAAGACATTGAAATAACGGCTCCGGCAGGATCGTTCGAATCGCTGATGGCGGCTATAAGCGGAGGAGCCGATTCAGTTTATTTTGGAGCCGGGCAGCTGAATATGAGAGCCGGCTCATCAAAGAATTTTTCTCCCGCTGATATTTCCCGGATAGCTGAAATATGCAGGGAAAACGGCCTGAAAAGCTACCTTACACTTAATGTCGTTGTATACGATGAAGAACAGGACAGGATGAAGGAGATGGTCGATTTTGCGATCCGGAACGGCATTTCAGCGATAATTGCCTCCGATCCTTCAGTAATATTATATGCTCACTCGCAGGGTATGGAAGTCCATCTGTCGACGCAGATGAATATTTCCAACATTGAATCACTCCGGTTGTATTCCCAATGGGCCGATGTTGCGGTTTTAGCTCGCGAGCTGAACCTGGATCAGGTCAAAAAGATGCATGAGGCCATCATTAATAATATTATCCGCGGACCGAAAGGAGATCTGATGAAAATAGAGATGTTCATCCACGGCGCTCTATGTATGGCTATTTCAGGAAAATGTTACCTGAGTCTTCATGAAAACAACAAGTCGGCAAACCGGGGTAACTGTTACCAGACCTGCCGCAAATCGTATAGCGTCACAGAAAAAGAATCAGGATATCAGCTGGAGGTTGACAATGAATTCATCATGTCGCCGAAAGACCTGTGTACCATAGGTTTCATCGATAAGATCATCGAAGCAGGGGCTTCAGTGCTGAAGATCGAAGGCCGGGCCAGGTCTCCCGAGTATGTGAGGGTGGTCACTTCCTGCTATGATGAGGCCATAAAGGCCGTTGCTGAAGGAACTTACACCAGGGAAAAGGTAAAAGAATGGAATGACAGACTTGCTTCGGTATTCAACAGGGGCTTCTGGGACGGCTATTACCTGGGAAGAAAACTGGGAGAATGGAATGACAGGTACGGATCAGCTTCAACAAAGAGAAAGAAATATATAGGGAAGGTCACCAATTATTTTTCAAAAGCCGGAGTTGTAGAGATAAAACTGGAGAACGGAGATCTGGAAAGTGGTGATACCCTCCTTGTAACCGGTCCGACTACAGGTGCTGTAGATTTTGTTGCAGAAGAGATCAGAGTTGATCTCAAGGAAAGCGTCAAAGCTCTGAAAGGCGAGTTCTGCTCTGTAAAAACACCTGTTATTCTCAGAAGGTCAGACAAAGTATACAGGTGGGTGAATCACGGTGATCCTCAGTGAGCCGACGAATATGGGATCATAGTCTTATCCTGCCGGCTGCCTCAAGAATGGATGAAGCATTTGTTGATATATCATCTGTATCGGCTTCAATTTCAATAATCTGTCCCCCCTGCCTTTGCCTGATGCCATACATGTAAGCCTTGTCATAATACGACAATGTAATCTCAATTGCAGTTCCAAAATCCTGTTTTTCAATAGCTTCTGTTGCTGCTCTGGTTTTATCGCCTCCAAGGCGTTTGCTGATACGCATCACCGATTCCTTAAGTTGTTCTGCCGGATATCCCGAATATTCCTCAATCAGGCGTGGCAGCCTGTTCTTCACGTTAATCAGAAGAATTATGGCGGGAGAATTCCTTATATGGCTGAAGAACTGGTCGGGCATAAATACTGTTCCGATATTGCGGCTTTCGTCTTCGAGCCAGACTCTCCGGTTTTTATCGAGTTTTGACCATTCAGCAGCCAGCATGTTCGAGAAGTGTTCCGATGATGGCTGGGGAGGCTGTCCCAGGGCGCCGAATGCTGAGCCTTTGTGATTTGCAAGGCCCTCAAGGTCAATTACCTGTTCGCCCATGGAAGAGAGATGCCGGAGAATATGTGTTTTGCTGCTTCCCGTCATACCGCCCAGGACTATGACCTTCTTTCTTTCAGCAAGAGCAGATAATACATGGTTCCGGTAAGACTTATAACCTCCTTCGAGGATATATGTTTCAATACCTGCAAGGGAGAAAAGCCATGCCATGGCTTCCGAGCGCATCCCTCCTCTCCAGCAATGTACCAGAAGCCTGTTTTCAGGCGCCGTTTTCATAGCCGTCATAAGCTTTAGATGCATCCCGGGTCCGCTTAATTCGAGTCCCTTCAGAATTGCTTTTCTTCTTCCTTCCTTCTTGTAGCTGGTACCTACAAGCGCCCGTTCATCATTTTCAAAAAGCGGAATATTGACAGCTCCGGGAATATGGCCGTTCATGTATTCCAAAGGTGTCCTGACATCAACCACAGGAATAATTGCGGATAATTGAAGAAATTGCCCGATATCAGTTTTTCTGATCAGATTGGAGGTCATGACTGAGGTTAAGGTTCCGGAACAAAATAAACTATATGATCAGTCTGTCACACCAGTACTGAAATGACGAGAGAGAAGCTCTTTCAGTTCTTTCAGACGCAGTGGTTTTGTAATAAATTCACTGATTCCCGACAGTTCGGCCTTTTGTCTGGCTTCGGGCATATTGTCAGCTGTAAGAGCCACAATAAGATTTTCACTGTCATGGGAAAGTATTTCTCTCGAAGCATCAAAACCGTTCATTACCGGCATTAGCAGGTCCATGAAAATAAGATCATATTTCTTCTTCTCTGCCATCCGGGAACCTTCCTTCCCATCACCTGCCACATCGCAGGAATATCCAAGAGTTCTGAGCATGGTGCTGATGACTTTCTGAGTCAGCTTATTATCATCAACTACCAGGATGCGAAGATCTTTTTTCAGGAGCTGTACTTCGGGTATCTCCTCATCCGTCCTGATATAAGGAAAATTCTCAAGCAGGGCATTTCTGAAATCACCCGGAACAAAGGGTTTAATAAAGTAATTATCAACACCTATTGTAATGGATTTCAGGTAATTGCCTTCCATGTCGTTCGAGCTTATCATCATTATGATGAAAGATCCGGTAAGATTGTTTTCATACAGGACCTCAGCGGCTTCGAAACCGTTGAAATTCCTGTCGTCGAGAATAATTATAAGATTATAGCGGTCGTCGGGGTGCTTAAGGTTTTCCCTGATTTGTGAGGGGGTGGATTTCTGAAAGCTTGTAACTGTAATGTTAAGTCCCAGTTTGTGAAGATCATTAAGCAGATCCTCATCACGACCCTGCTGTCCCGATATAACAAGTGTCCTTATATGTTCAGGCTGAGTTATCGCACTCATGTCAATATCCTTTACCGTTTTGTCGTTGGAATACGCAACAATGGTAAAGGTTACACGGGTTCCCTTTTCTCCTGACAGACCTGAAGGACTTTCAGCTTTCAGCTCTCCTCCCATAAGGCCCACAAGCTGGACTGCAAGTATTGTCCCGAAGCCTGATTCATCACCGCTTACGGAAGCTCTTGATTCAAGACTTACCTCCTCTCCGAATATCATACCGAGATCCTTACCGGTAAAGAAAGCACCTGTATCAAGAAGCTCAAAACCTAGTGTAATTATCCCTTTAATGTTGTTTTTCAGGAAGCACCTGAGGCTTATCTTCCCTTCCTTTGTGCTGGCGGCAGCATGCCTGATAAGTCCCGCAAAGATCTGTCGCAGTCTTAGCGGATCGCTGATGATGTTTTCGGGGACGTTTTCTTCAACAACGCAGGTAAAGGATACAGGTTTGCCTGCGATATAGGTTCGTGCAATTTCTTCGCAAAAATAAATTTCTTCGCGGAGGCTAAATGGTATCTCATTAATTATCAGCTTATCGGTCTCTATCTTTGAAAAGTCGAGCATATCATTGATGATGGTCAGAAGCGTTTCAGAGGATTTTCTAAGCATAAGGACTATCTCTTTAACACTTTCGTGCATGCCGTGGCTGTCAATAATATCAGTCATTCCAATGATGCCATTGAGTGGTGTTCTGACTTCGTAACTCATTCTGGCGAGGAATTCTGATTTTGCCAGGTTGGCTTTTGCCTCCTGCCTACGTGCTGCTTCCAATATTGTAACATCCATAAGCAGTGTCATAGAAGCCTCTTCTCCCAAAAAATCAACAGGTATTGTGTTCCTCAGAAGAATAACATCATCATCCCCCCTTTTGAGAATTACAAACTGGTCGGGGTCAAATGCTCCTCCGGAGTTTTTTGAAAAATAGTTGCTGGTGTCGTAAATTGATGTTTCCGGGAATATGCTACCCACCATTTCTGATACATCCTTGTATGAATAAAAAGTGGCAGCCATACTGTTTGCCATCAGTACTTTCCTTTGAGAATTATAGATCAGCACTCCCGCTGGCATGGCCTCAATCAGTTGAAGCAGGGTTTTTTCCGATTGCTTCAGTCTCAATAGTTCAGGTTTTCCTGAACGGATGAAACGCCAGAAAGTGTAGATTATAACCAGAATAAGCAGTAATGTGCCTGCTACAATGAAGATGGAATTACGGGTAATGTACTTCTGAAAAAAGTCGGTTGGGGCTGAAAAGACCAGTGCCAGGTCCTTTGTAAGAAGCTGTGTTGAATAGTATGAAGAAATTATTGTCTCCGTTTCTCCGTTTACGGAAGCACGATGAACCATATTGGCAATCGCTCCTGATTCAATTGCCGTGAGTATTTTATCTGTCTGAAAGTAATCGATCCTTGTTTCCGAATTATTAAAAATGATCTCCCCCGAATCGCTTAACACCCACTGCCACTGGTAGTCAGTAAGGTTGAACTCAAGGAATAGTGCATCGAAATATTTCTGGAAATCAATTGATACAACAATGTTGCCCACAGCCTCATTATTGGAAAGAACAGGAAGGATATATTCATATCTTTTGTTGTTGAAGAAAAGTCCTTCCGGATTGACAATTTCATTTTGCAGGTTGGTAATGAATTTCTGATCAAGCCATTCTTCGTCTTTTCTCAGTGTATACTCATTCTTTTTGTTGTCGAATATCCTGATACCGGTAATAAAATCCTGGTATTTTGAGTAGAAAAGCTTCATGTTTTCTATTGCCCGCCTTTCGTTTTGAGGATCTGTGAAGAATCTTACGAGGTCGTCGGTAAAACTGATACGGTTAAGGTCGCTCAGGAAGTTAAGGTTTGTATTATCGACTGACAGACCTACTATCTGAACCTGGCGGTCGAGGAGATTGGTAATGTAGTTGATCTGTTTTTTATAGAAATTGGAGTAGTATATAACATTAACGAAGAGAATCAGTGAAAGCACTGTAAAGACAATTATTAAGACTCTTTTCATGCGTTAACTTATTTTTCCCGAAGATGGCATAAAGATAATTTAAATCATCAACTGCCGTTATTTTTCAACGGTATTTGCTGTTTTCATCCTCAAGGATGTTAATATAACTCCGATACCGGAGAGTATTAATTTCTCCTTTTTCTACTGCTTTTCTGACCGCACAGCCGGGCTCATCGAGATGAAGGCAGTTATAGAACCTGCAATTATGTGATATCCTGAAGATTTCAGGGAAAAAATGATAGATCTCGTTCCTTTCCATATCCACTACACCGAAGCCCCTGATCCCGGGAGTGTCGATAACATACCCGCCAAAAGGCATACTGTGCATCTCCGGGAAAGTGGTGATGTGTTTCCCCTGTTTATGGTATCCGGATATATCTCCTGTTTTCAGGTTCAGGGCAGGATTAAGGACATTCAGCAGTGAGCTTTTTCCGACTCCCGAGTTCCCGGAGAGAAGGCTGGTTTTGTTTTTCATGTCTTCCCTGAGTGCATCCAGCCCGGTGTTTTCCACCAGTGATACGGGAAAACACCTGTAGCCAATATCATTATACATTTTTATCAGATCCTCCATCCGGCCCAGTTCATTTTTCCCATACAGGTCGGTCTTGTTTATGATTATACAGGCCGGTATCCGGTATGCCTCGGCTGTGACCAGGAAGCGGTCGATAAATTCGACGGGTGTTTCAGGCATTATGATCGTGATCATCAGGAAGACACAGTCGATGTTTGCAGCTATGATCTGGGATTGTTTAGACAGGTTTGATGATTTCCGGAGGATATAATTACGCCTGTCAAGCACTTCTGTGATAACACCGCCTTCTGATCTTTTATCAAATTCAAATTCAACCATATCGCCAACGGCAACAGGGTTGGTGGTTTTAAGATCCCTGGTTCTGAATATGCCCTTTATGATGCATTCTGTGACCAATCCCTCACCGTGCAGAACCCTGTAGCGGCTTCCTGTTGACTTTATGATAATACCCTTTTCCAATACAGATGTGTCAGGGAACAAATTTAGCTATTCTGCTCTTAATCGCATAAAAAAGCAGAGACGCGCGTGTGCGGGTCTCTGCATAGTAAGAAATATTTATAACGATTAATTGTCGGATGCCATAAGGAGGAATGGTTTCATTTCGAAGCTGTGATAGAAAGGTCTAAGTCTTTCAGTATTATAGTGTTCCGAAACTTTCACGATCTTCTTCGATGAAGTCACCACGTCGATGGGGACATTGTCGTATCGGCCGTTTTTGAGCACGACTATCCTTCCGTGAACACCTTTAAGGATAAGATCGAGGGCCAGATTTCCATAGGCCATGGGCACTATTGAATCGAGGGCATCGGGATCTCCTCCACGGACCATATAGCCAAGCTTCTGGTTGATTATGTTAATCATCTTGCCACCGTTGAATTTACCTGACAGTTCTTTGATCTTCTGTGAAACAACATCTCCGATACCTCCCAGTTTTGCATGGCCGTAAGCATCTTTTTCGCTGTCGGAGAATATCATTTCTCCTCCCTTGAACATGGCGCCTTCCGATACCAGTACAATTGAATATTTACTGGGGTTATGATTCCTGTCTTCAACAAGCAGTTTGGTAAGTAGTTCTATATCGAATTTATATTCGGGAATAACACATCTGTTTGCCGATCCGGCCATAGTGGGCAGCATGGCAGTGAACCCTGCATAGCGGCCGAAGACTTCGAGCACCATGATCCTCTCATGAGAACCGGCTGATGTACGGAGAGTATTTGTCATCTGGATGGTCCTAGAAACGCAGGTGCTGAAACCGATGCAGTAATCTGTTCCTGGCACATCGTTATCCATAGTCTTGGGTATTGCCACAACCTTGACTCCTGACTTATAAAGATGGACACCATAGCTCAGAGTATCGTCGCCGCCTATAGGAACAAGATAATCGACACCCAGCCACTCAAGGTTCTTGATCACCTCGGGAGTGAGGTCATTCATCTCTTCATTATAAGCCGATTTAAGATGATCGGGAACCGTTGATCTGGACATGTGGCTCGGTCGGGTCCTTGAAGTGTGAAGGAAAGTCCCGCCTGTCCGGCCTGCCCTGTTAACAATATCGTCGGTAAGAGGAATGTAATTATTGCTGTTGTCGGCCTTGGGGTCCCGGATAAGCTCTGTTATACCTGCCCAGCCTCTTCTAAGACCAATGACCTTATAGCCTTCCCTGTTTGCCCGTATAGTAACCGCACGTATGGCAGGATTCAGCCCCGGAACATCGCCACCACCTGTTAGAATAGCTATTATTCCCTTGGTTTTCTTTACATTAACACTCATTGTCTGCTTTTTTGTATTTGCCATTTTCTTCTGTTTTTTTCGACCTTAAAAGTATAACATTTTCATATTTTTGCAAACATTGTACAGTCTCTCATTGTTTTAATGAATATCGGGGCCGATTTTAACATTATTTAAATATGCCGGCAGAAAAATCAAGTAAAATCAAAGTGATCATTACCGGGGGAAGCGGTCTTGTCGGAATGCACCTTACATCACTCCTCCTTGAAGAAGGATACACAGTTGCCCATCTCTCAAGAAGACAGGATCAGTTCGGAAAGGTAAGGGTCTACAGGTGGGATCCGGCCAAAGGCATTCTCGATCCGTCCATTCTCGACGGAGTTGACCATATAGTGCACCTGGCCGGTGCTGGTATAGGCGATGGCAGGTGGTCACACAAAAGAAGGGAGGAAATAATTAAAAGCCGTGAGGATCCAGCCCGTCTGATCCATTCGGTAGTGACCGAAAACAATTTGCCTGTAAAGTCTTTTGTATCAGCCTCTGGAGCCGGTTATTATGGCATGACGACAAGCGAAAAGATATTCACCGAGGAAGATCCTCCCGGTTCAGATTTCCTTTCGCAGGTATGCCGAAGATGGGAAGATGCTGCAGATCTTTTTGAACATTCAGGCATACGGACGGTAAAAATAAGGACTTCCCTTGTCCTCGATATGGAGAATCCCGCACTAAAGAAGCTGCTCCTGAGTTCATCTCTGGGATTCATAGCCGCAGTGGGATCTGGCAGACAGTACATGCCATGGATACATATACGCGATCTTTCAGGGATATATTTAAAATCAATTACAGACACCTCTCTGTACGGTGCAGTCAACGCATCGGCTCCGGACCATGTCACACATGATAAATTTATGAAGGTCCTTTCCGGGGTAACAGGCAAATACCTTGCCCCTTTCAATCTGCCGTCGGCTGTACTTTCAGCCTTATATGGCGAGATGGCAGGAGTGGTCCTGAAAGGGAGCAGGATCTCGTCAGGGAAAATTACCGGATCAGGGTTTAGTTTCAGGTACGGCAGGCTTGAAGAAGCACTCCGGGATGTTGTGGCCGACAGATAAAGAGCTGGCTTTAATTGTTTTATATTAATACATACGCCTCTGCTACAGACCATTAACCCTGTCAGGCCAGTGCGTGTTCAAGAAATATTTTAATCCCTATTCCAATAAGAATCAGGCCTCCCAATATTTCAACCCTGCAGCCCAGCCTGCTGCCGGCCGATTTTCCCAGCCTGATGGCCGTCATCGCAGCCAGAAAGGTAACAATGCCTATGACTAATCCTGAAATCCAGATTCTTATCTCCAGCAGTGCAAAGCTTATTCCGACAGCCAGCGCATCAATACTCGTTCCTACCGAGGCTGCGATGAGTTCCGGGGTCCGGGTGTAATCTCTTCTTTTGTTATCATCCCTGCCTTTTATGGCTTCAACTATCATACGAACCCCGAGAAACGAAAGAATGATAAGGGCAATCCAGTGATCGGCTGCTTTAATGAAGCTGCTCATAAGTGAACCGAAAAATGATCCTACGATAAGTAAGCCTGCCTGAAAAAATGCCATAACAAAGGCTACCCTGACTGCCTCGCGGAAAATGATCCTGTTCTGAACCACGCCGAACGACAGTGAAACTGCGAAAGTGTCAAATGACAGACCAACAGCAATGGCCAGTATTGTTATAAGATCCATTTTTGTTCTGTTAGGTCACAAATATAACATAAAACGTCAAAGCTCCTTTTTTTAAATTGGTTTGCTATATTTGGGCATCCAAAACAGGTATATGAGAGCCGTAATTCAGAGAGTAAGCCGTGCTTCGGTTTCAACATGCGGAAAAACCCTGGATGAAACCGGACCGGGGCTTCTTGTCCTTGCAGGCATCGAAGAAAATGATGATAACAGCGATGTGGAATGGCTTGCTGCGAAAATAGTTCAGCTCAGGATTTTCAACGACAGCGACGGAATAATGAATCTGTCTGTTCTCGAAACCGGAGGAAGCATAATGGTCATCAGTCAGTTTACCCTTCATGCCAGAACCAGAAAGGGCAACCGGCCTTCCTATATCAGAGCGGCCCGCCCTGAAAAAGCAATACCCCTGTATGAAAGTTTCGTTGCGAAATTAACCTCGCTGACAGGCAGAAAGACAGCCACGGGTGAATTCGGTGCCATGATGGAAGTAAGCCTGATAAATGACGGACCTGTAACAATAATTATCGACACAAAGGAAAGGGAATAGGAAGCCGGAATGAAAAATACTTATGAGCCAGAGCCCAACGCCAGATATTAAAGTCCTGAAAAGGTCTGTTTTGCTTGTTGCTTCATTTGCGGCATTTCTTACTCCTTTCCTGGGCTCGGCCGTAAACCTTGCCCTGCCTGCAATCGGAAGAGATCTTAACGCCAACGCAATAAGTCTGGGCTGGGTAATCAGCAGTTTTACCCTAGCCTCTGCTGTATTCCTCCTGCCTTTTGGAAAACTGGGTGATATAAAGGGAAGGAAGAAGATCTTTTCACTCGGGATATTTCTTTTCACAATTTCCACTTTTCTTATACTTTTCTCAGGTAGCGTCACCTACCTGATTGTGATGAGAATTTTGCAGGGTCTGGCAGGAGCAATGATTTTCGGCACCAGTCTGGCTATTCTCACATCTGTTTTCCCTCCGGGAGAGAGAGGTCATGCTATGGGGATTACAATAACCTCAACATACTTCGGGCTCTCGGCGGGTCCGGTGATAGGAGGATTTCTGACCGAAACATTTGGCTGGAAAAGTATCTTCGCATTTCTTATTCCTTTGGGGATCATCTCTTTATGGTTCATTTATAAAAAGATGAAAGGCGAATGGGCGGAAGCGAAAGGAGAGAAATTCGACTGGAAGGGATCACTGGTGTACGGGGTTTCTCTATCTGCCTTTATGTATGGATTTTCAATACTGCCATCAACAACAGGCTGGATACTGATAGCCATGGGTATCCTGATAGCTGTGTTGTTTGTTATATATGAAAAGAAAACCGACCATCCGGTTTTCGACATACGCCTGGTTCTCAGAAACAGGGTTCTTGGTTTTTCGGGACTGGCAGCACTGATCCATTATGCTGCCACCAGCGCCACAGGATTCTTTATCAGCCTTTACCTCCAGTATCTTAAGGATCTTGATGCCAGGTCAGCAGGGCTGATAATGATTTCGCAGCCTGTTGCCATGGCTCTTCTCTCTCCTCTGGCGGGACGTTTATCCGACAGGATGAATCCCGGGGTGATTGCTTCATCCGGAATGGCACTTACGGCGGTCGGACTGATCTTTCTGTGTTTTATAAGCAGCTCTACGTCGTTTGTTTACATTATAATACTTCTGGTAATAATGGGAATAGGTTTCGGACTGTTCTCATCTCCCAATTCGAACGCTATTATGAGTTCGGTAGAAAAGAAACATCTGGGAATTGCTTCGGGTATTGTAGGAACAATGAGAATGATAGGCCAGATGACGAGCATGGGTATAGCCATGATGTTAATATCTCTTTTCATGGGAAAAGAAACAATAAATCCTTCAACATATCCCGCCCTGATATCTGCAACCAGAACGGGTTTTGTGATTTTCTCAATCCTTTCAGTGGCAGGAATATTTGCCTCCCTGGCAAGGAACAGAAGGCTGTCATCAGGATAATGAAACAACTGTTTTCCGGAAGATCATATTTTTTGATAAGGAGAAACAAAAATTCATAATTGATTAGCTATGATAACAAAAAAGATTAAATTGACACCGTTCTTTGTTATCACTTTATCCTAACAAAAATTACATCATAAAGGGATTATGACAAAACTATATGAAAAGCTTTTCAGACTATGTCCTGCTGAATCGGAGATCAGGAAGGGGCTGAAATCTATTGCCTCAACCGTTCCTGATCCTCCCGGTAAGCATCTTCTGATGAATATTCTTAATGTGATCGACCTTACAAGCCTTAATACAACCGACAATAAGAGCAACATCTTAAGGATGACAGGAACAGTAAACAGTTTCCAGGGACGATTCAGCAATATCCCCAATGTTGCCGCTATATGTGTATATCCCAATTTCGTGGGCGTAGTAAAGGAAAAGCTTAGTGCCAAAAATGTCAGAATAGCGGCTGTAGCAGGCTCTTTTCCGACTTCCCAGACTTTCAGGAGCATTAAGATCGCCGAATGTAAAATGGCTGTTGACTCCGGTGCTGATGAGCTAGATATAGTGATCCCCCTGGGTGCATTTATGGGCAGGGATTATGCATCTGTTGCCTCTGAGATCAGGGAGATAAAGGAGGCTATCGGAGACAGAACGCTTAAGGTGATCGTTGAATCGGGACTGCTCGGTGATTATGAACTTATTTTCAGGGCTTCTATGATAGCGATGGATGCTGGTGCGGATTTTATAAAGACTTCGACAGGTAAGGTAAATGTTTCGGCTACGCCCGAAGCCGCTTTTGTTATGTGCCGGGCTGTTTCGGATTTTTATGCCGAGACGGGCATCATGGTCGGATTCAAGGCTGCCGGAGGCATATCAAATGCTGCCGATGCAGTGATGTACTACCAGATAGTTGAACAAAGCCTCGGCCCTGAATGGACCAACAACAAATATTTCAGGATAGGCGCCAGCCGACTGGCAAACAATATCCTTTCCGAAATTGCCGGTGAGCGACATGAACATTTCTGATTATGGGCCTGAATACCAGTCGCAGGATACCCTGAGCCTCAAACCTGTCTTTTCTCCGGATGATTCTGCCGGACCTGGAGGTTCTTTCAGGCAGGATGCTTCAAGATCATTTCCTTTCCTTTTCATTGAAAATAACAAGCAACTTGAAAAAGAGTCGAGAACCAGGATAACGCAATCCCTGAGGGGGGGAGAGCCCTCACAGTTCAGGTATTTCATTACGACTGGATTATCTTTATAGTCCTTCTGTCTGCTTTTTTTTATACTTCGCTTCCGGCTTACAGCAGGAAACTTTTCCCGGGAGCAACACGCTTTTTCATGTTCCGGGGAATAGGTGAGCCGGAAGCCCGGGAAACGTCCGAGCTGTTTCACTGGCAGTCGACAGTATTCAATCTGATAACCTTCATCAACATATCTCTTTTTGCCTTTTTTGCTTTGATTTTTCACGGAATTTTGCCCGGGTCTCTACCTGTGGCCGTAATCTGGCTGATAATGCTGGCTGTCGTAATCATTTCCATAACAGCCCGTCATCTGGTATCTCTTATTACAGGCTACTTCAGCGGTCAGAAAGAGGTCTTCAATGAATACATCATTACTATTTATCAATCATACCGGTACATTGCCTTTGCATCACTGATGCTTGTCAGTCTTGTTGCCTACACAGATATCTTAAACCCCGGAATCCTGATTGTATCAGGATACATTATCTTCGGACTTCTCTATTTAATGCGGATTATAAGGCTTCTGATGATTTTTCTGAAGAGAAGGCTTTCTATTTTATATTGGATTTTATACCTTTGTGCGCTGGAAATTTTACCTGCCGCCATTGTTATAAAGTCGGCAGTTTACCTGTTTTAGAGTTCCAGGTGGTACTTTGAACGTCAAACTAAAACTGTAACAAGTTGAAAATAAGAAAGATTCTAGTATCCCAGCCGGAGCCGTCGAATCCAAAATCTCCATATTTCGACCTGGCTAAAAAATACAATCTTAAAATTGATTTTAAACCCTTTATTCAGGTTGAGGGTGTACTTTCCCGGGATTTTCGCCAGCAGAAGATCAACATACTTGATTTTTCCGCAGTTGTTTTTACAAGCAAAACAGGGATTGACCATTTTTTCAGGATCTGCAATGAATTACGCATTACTGTTCCTGACACGATGAAGTATTTCTGTATAACCGAAAATGTTGCTTTCTACCTTCAGAAGTACATCGTTTACCGCAAGAGGAAAATATTCCATGGTAAGGCTAAATTTCAGGATCTTATTGATATTATCGTCAAGCACCGCGAAGATAGTTTCTTCGTCCCGCTGTCAGAACCTCATAATGCAGAGATCCCCGAGCTTCTCGAAAAGAACAAAATCAGGTATACCATCGGTACACTGTATAAAACAATTAGCAGCAACAGCCTGAACGTAAAGGATTTCGACTATGACATCCTTGTCTTCTACAGTCCGTCGGGGATCAAATCGCTTAAAGAGAATTTCCCCGATTTTGTCCAGGGTGATATTAAAATCGCTGCTTTCGGCCCAACCACTGCCTGTGCCGTTGAACAGGAAGGCCTCAGACTCGACATCAATGCTCCCAATCCCAAGGCGCCTTCGATGACCATGGCTCTCGATCTTTGGCTCAAGGAATTTAACAAGAATTGCAGATAACCTGTTTTCTTTGCAACGACCTGTTTCCAGAATACTATGGCTAACCGTCAGTGAAGGTCTTTTGTAAATGAACCACCTGCCCGAAACATTCAGAAAAAGAGAAAGACTTTGTAGTAAAAAGATCATCGCTCTTCTTTTTGAGGAAGGAAAAGTTATTCATACTCCGTTATTCAGGATCTCCTGGATGGAGGTCCCCTTCTGCGAAGAATGTCCTGCCCGGGCGGCCTTCACGGTATCGAAGAAAAATTTCCGCAGGGCAGTTGACAGAAACCTTTTGAAAAGAAGAATGCGGGAGGCTTACAGGAAAAGTAAAAATGAACTTTATAACACATTGATTTCCCGTAATTCGTCAATAGCATTTATCATTATTTTCAAATCTGCCGACATCGTCAGTTTCCCCGAAATTGAAAAGAACATTAATGATATGATTAGAAAGCTCTCAATTGCCCTGACATCAAAAAAGGCTGACTGTTAAAGTTATATTAATAAGTCTCTAACCGGATTCAATAACAAATTTTCTTATTATTTTCGCCGGTCCGGTTCCGGACCGGAAAACAAAATTGTACCAGATGAAAAACTTCCGATATTTCAGGATTGCTGTTATCCTGAGCCTGCTCATAATTGCAGGTACAAGCGCTGCATTTTTTTCGAGGCAGGAAACACGTGATTTCAAAATTGCCAAGAATCTCGATATTTTCTTTTCATTATTCAGGGAACTCAACACTTTTTATGTAGATGAAATCGAACCTGATAAAATTATCAGGACCGGCATTGACAATATGCTTAATACCCTTGATCCCTATACGGTCTTCTATCCCGAATCGGATGCGGATGAATTTGCCATCCTGACCACCGGAAAATATGGAGGAATTGGATCTCTGATACGGGGAGGCGGTGAATATGTCGTTATCAGCGAAGTATACAAGGGCTTTCCTGCCGACCTGGCAGGAATAAAAGCCGGTGATAAGATCAAAGCTGTCGACGGAGTGTCACTAAAAGGGGTCTCTTCCGAACAGGTCAGCGACCGGCTCAAAGGGAACCCCGGAACTGAGCTGACCCTGACCGTGCTGAGGAAAGACGAGGAAAAGGAGTTCAGGGTTAAACGTCAAAGAATTGCAATTCCTGCCGTTCCTTATTACGGCATGACTGGAAGTAACACAGGTTATATCAGATTTTCATCTTTCACCCAGGGATGCTATCAGGAAGTTAAAAACGCCCTTCTTGAACTTAAAAAGAACAATCCGGAGAATATTATTCTTGACCTCAGAGGCAATCCGGGAGGCATCCTGACTGAAGCAGTTGAAATAGTGAACCTTTTCGTAGGCCCCGGAAACAACGTAGTTTCCACAAAAGGTAAAGTAAGCCAGTATGACGAAACTTTCAGGACTACGAGGACTGCCGTCGATGAGAATATTCCCCTGGCTGTGCTTATAAACAGAAGTTCGGCTTCAGCTGCTGAAATAGTAGCAGGTGCAATCCAGGATCTCGACAGAGGCATCATCGTCGGACAGAGATCGTACGGGAAAGGACTGGTCCAGGTTTCAAGGCAGCTCAGCTATAATGCTCAGCTTAAGGTTACAACTGCCAAATACTACATTCCCAGCGGGAGATGTATCCAGGCTCTCGATTTTTCGCACCGCAATGAGGATGGCAGTGTTGGTTATATTCCTGATTCACTTATAAGCGAGTTCCGGACCAGGAACGGCAGGATTGTCAAAGACGGAGGAGGTATAACACCCGATTACCAGATAACACCTGCAAGCCTCAGCCAGCTGACAGCCGAGTTGTATCTCAGAAATTTTATTTTCGATTTTGCAACAGAATACTACTGGGCTCATCCTGATATTAAGAATTCATCGGATTTTGTTTTTACCGACAGTGATTATGAGGGTTTCAGGAATATGCTTCTGAAAGACAATTTCAGCTATACAACCATTACTGAAACATCACTGAAAGAGCTGATCGGGAATGCGAAGAAGGAAAAATATTATGAACTTCATAAAGACCTTTTTACAAAGCTGGAAAAAGAAGTAACCCATAATCTTGACCACGACCTTCGCCTTTTCAGGGAAGAGATACAGGAACTTATTGAAGAAGAGATACTAAGCAGGTATTTCTATGATGAAGGAGCAATAAAGTGGTCGCTTGGTAAAGATGAACAGGTAAAGAAAGCCCTGGAACTGCTTAACAGCCCTGAAAAATATGGTTCCATTCTCAGCGGAAAACCGGCAACCATTTACATCAGTAACTCAGTGAACAATAATTTGAATTCTATATCAAGGGAGACCCTTTCCGGGAAAAAACTGCCTGTTTAGGCAAGATATGGCTGCTGCCATTCCCGGGAATTATCTTCATAGATTTCCTTTTTCCAGACAGGGAATCTTTCCTTTATCATTTCAACGATCATGGCACATGCCCTCTGGGCCTGATGCCTGCGCCTCCCTGTAACCAGGACAAGCAGGGATATCTCACCTGCCTTTACCACCCCGGTGGAATGAAGTATTTCCAGCGACACAACATCATCGAACTGCAGCAGTATTGCCTGTTTAATGTCGTCAGCTTCATGGTTTACCATCGATTCATAGGCAGAGTATTCAATGGCTTTAACGACCCTGCCGCCTTTATTATCGGCACGTACACGGCCGAGGAACATACTATATGCTCCTGTTTCATTCTTCCTGTCTTCTGCACTCAGTACTACAGAGATTATCTCCATTGTAACGGGTCCTTCAACAAGGATTTTTCCTGTCATAGCCTTAAAATATGATCAGCCTCCGGTGAATGGCGGCATAAGGGCCACCTCATCCTGATCACGAAGCTGAGGTTCTTCGTTTACAATCTCGTTGTTTACAGCCACCCTGTAAGTGTAATGAGCTATTGTGGGGTAGTCATCCCTGATCCTTAACATCAGGTCGGAAAATGATTCCACATTTCGATAATGCCGGAACATTGTATCCGTCACCTCTGCAAGAACACCAAAAAAGAGTACTTTTATTTCCATATTTCATTTAGCTTCAAACCAGTTTCTGCCTGTTCCATGGTCTACTTTAAGGGGAACAACAAGTTGTGCGGCATCTGACATTTCGGCTGTAACCAATGCTGAAAGTTTGTCAAGTTCATTCCCGGGAACTTCAAAGATCAGTTCATCGTGAACCTGAAGTATCATCTTCGATCTGAGATTTTCTTCCCTTAGTCTTTTGTCTATCCTTATCATTGCTATCTTGATGATGTCGGCAGCAGAGCCCTGTATGGGGGCATTGATAGCGTTTCTCTCGGCATTTCCCCGAACCACCTGGTTTCGTGAATTAATGTCACGAAGATATCTGCGCCTGCCAAACATTGTTGTGACATATCCTTTTTCCCTGGCTTTTCTGATACTCTCGTCCATGAATACCTTCACCCCCGGATAGGAGCTGAAATAACCGTCTATAAGCTCTTTTGCCTCTTTTCTGGCAATTGTCAGTCTTTCAGAAAGTCCGTAGGACGAAATTCCGTATATGATCCCGAAGTTTGCCGTTTTGGCCCTGCTTCTCATTTCACGTGTTACTTCATTTAATCCGACTCCAAAGATCTTGGCTGCTGTGGCTGCATGAATATCGTTGCCGGAAAGGAAGTCTGCAATCATACCTTCATCCCGGCTCAGGTGAGCCATAAGCCTGAGCTCTATCTGGGAATAATCGGCAGAAAAGAAAACATGTCCTTCAGCAGGAACAAAAGCCTTTCTGATCTCACGTCCTCTTTCATCCCTTACGGGGATATTCTGAAGGTTAGGATTATTTGAACTCAAACGTCCGGTGGCAGCTACGGCCTGGTTGAAAGAGGTATGAATACGGCCCGTTCTTTTGTTTATCAGTTGTGGAAGAGCTTCGACATAAGTGGTGAGCAGTTTTTTTAAACCTCTGTATTCCAGAACCTTGTCTATTATAGGGTGTTTATGCGACAGCCTCTGGAGTATCTCCTCGTTGGTAACAAATTGCCTGGTTTTTGTCATCCTTGCATTTTCATCAATTTTAAGCCTGAGGAAGAGAATGTCTCCAAGCTGCCTGGGAGATGAAATGTTAAATTCTGTACCGGCAAGGTCATATATTTCCTTTTCAAGAGAAATTATATCGTCGCGTAAGGTGGCTGTTATTGAGTCAAGTTCGTGTTTGTCAAGAATAACACCATTTCTTTCAATTCCTGCAAGAACAGGGATCAGTGGCATTTCTATTTCGGATAAAAGCTTTTCGAGCCCTTCAGCCCTGATCCTCGGTTCAAAGATATTCTTCAGCTGAAATGTGACATCGGCATCTTCAACGGCATATTCTTTAAGGATTTCCGGATCCACCGATCTCATGTTTTTCTGGGAGGCTCCCTTCTCGCCAATAAGCGATTCGATATGAACCGGACTGTAAGAAAGGTATGTTTCCGCCAGAAGGTTCATGTTATGACGCATATCGGGTTCAAGAAGATAATGAGCAATCATGGTGTCGAAAAGAGGTCCTTTTACCTCCACACCATAATTTGCAAGGACCTGGATGTCAAATTTCAGGTTCTGCCCTGTCTTGAGTATACCGGGGGCTTCCAGCAGGGGCCTGATGATGGTAAGAAGACGTTCTGTTTCCCTGCGATCGTCGGGAAAATGCAACAGGTAACCCTTGTTCTTCTCCCACGAAAATGCTATCGCGACAAGTTCTGAATTCAACGGGTCAATATCGCTGGTCTCTGTATCAAAACATATTTCTTTCTGCTTCAGAGCTTCAGCAACAAATTCTTTAAGGGAGTCGTCATCAGGGAGAAGTTTATAGTCGTGACTGACATTTTTAATTGTGGACAGACGGGAAGGCAGGACCTCCGTTTCGGAGGATGAAAAAAGAGAGCCTTGCATAATCCCTGGTTCCGGCCTGTTTGAAAGGTCTGATGATACTGACTCCGGTTCATGGCTTTTCTGAGGTGAATGGTCTGCAAGGATCCGGGCGGCGGCAGTTCTGAATTCCAGCTCATCAAACAACTCCCTGAGCCTGGGCAGATCGGGATCGGTTTTAACCAGTTTTTCCTCATTAAAGTTTACCGGGACATTTACCTCTATTGTGGCAAGTCGTTTAGAAAGTTTTATCTGTTCAATATTTGTTTCAATTATCTCCCTTAGCTTTCCCTTAAGATCGGCGGTGTTTTTAAATAATTCCTCCACAGAGCCGTATTGTGAAATAAGTTTCATCGCTGTTTTTGGTCCTACGCCGGGCGCTCCTGGAATATTATCTGCTGTGTCACCCATAAGGGCAAGAATATCAATTACCTTTTCGGGATCACTGACTGAGAACTCCCTTCTGATATCATCAACACCCCACTGAACCGATTCGTTTCCGCTGCGTGAAGGTTTGAGCATAAGAACATTATCTTTTACAAGCTGAGCAAAATCCTTATCAGGAGTCATCATGTAGGTTGTGAATCCCATGCCGGAGGCTTTCCCGGCAAGCGTGCCTATCACGTCGTCGGCCTCATAACCGGGGTATTCTATTACCGGGATCCGGTATGCTTCCAGGAGTTTTTTTATATAAGGGACAGCTTTTTTTATATCTTCCGGTGTCTCATCGCGGTTAGCTTTGTATTCACTGAACATCTCGTGACGGAATGTAGGTGAAGGAGTATCAAAAACCACTGCAATATGTGTTGGTTTCTGTTTTTGAAGTACCTCTTCAAGAGTTAGCAGAAATCCGAATATTGCCGATGTGTTAAGTCCCTTTGAAGTTATCCTGGGATTTTTGATAAAAGCATAATATGACCGGAAGATGAGTGCATAGGCATCGAGCAGGAAGAGCTTTTTGGCAGGTGGATTCATCATTTTATCTTTATTTGTCTGTAAAACCGGCGACGTCCGGATTTATAGTTCAGGCAGTCTTTCTTTTCAGGATATGCATTACTCCGGCTCATTATCCGATGCAAACCATTCTGCAAAGGAATTTGCCGTTTCATAGAGTCTGAGACTGTGTAGTTTAATGCCCCGGGGAAATGCCCTGAGTAAAACGCCTGCAAAATCGGCAACAAGATTTTCACAGGTAGGCTGGTAATCAACTATTACAGTGTTTCCGAAGGTTTTTTCAAGGGTTTTTCCCCTGTCATTGCTGAAATCTCTGCTTATTACCACAGAATGGTCAAAGCGGTTTATTATTTTTTCCGTAACGATATCTTTCAGATCGGAAAAGTCGATCACCATTCCGTTTTTTGGATGCTTATCCTGATTGAGGGGAGTTCCGGCAAGGGTTACGTACAAACGGTATGAATGACCGTGGACGTTCCTGCACGGGCCATCATAATCCGCCAGTACATGTGCCATTTCGAAAGAGAATTCCCTGGTTACCCTGATTATACTGCTCATATTTATTTCATTAACAAACCCCAAAATTAGTCATTCTGACGGATATGCTGTAATTAACATCTATATTCAGAGAACATTATCATATTAACATTTGTTTAAGAATTAGTTACAATTTAATGCCTACCTTTGTAAGCTTCTTTTTGACTCAATATCAATTATGGAAGAATCCTATCAGAAACTGACATTTCCTGCACTGTTCGGTGAAACACTCCGCAGGCACGGGAAATCCAATGCATATGCTTTTGCAGGAGAAAACCCCATTACTTACGAGGAGGCTGCCGTGACTATCAGGGCCATAACAGCTTATCTCGAGAAAGCCGGGGTACAGAAGGGTGACAGAGTGTCGATACTCAGCACAAATATGCCTAACTGGGGTATGACGTATTTCGGGATCACTTTTATGGGAGCTGTTGCAGTTCCGGTTCTGCCCGACTTTTCCGCCACGGAAGTAGCTAATATCCTTGAACATTCCGGGGCAAAAGTACTGTTTGTATCTGCCAGCCTTGCTTCCAGGATAGAAGAACCCCGTCCGCCACAACTGAACACAATAATAAAACTTGACGATTTCTCAGTTATCCGTTCAGAAACTGATCTTCCCGCCTTTGATCCTTTTGCTGAACCGTCCGGTTCGTATGATGTTGATGAAGAAGATATTGCATCGATTATTTATACTTCCGGCACAACAGGCCGCTCAAAAGGAGTAATGCTGACACATAAGAACATATCCTTTAACGGTTTAAGAGGTAAGATCATTCAGCCAGTCGGTCCCGATGACCGTTTCCTGTCGGTGCTTCCCCTTTCACATACTTACGAGAACACTCTGGGACTTATACTTCCCATGCTTGGAGGTTCGTGTGTTTATTATCTGCGAAAGCCCCCCACACCGCCTGTGTTGCTGCCTGCTCTCGAACAGGTAAGGCCCACTGTCATGCTTACCGTTCCCCTCATTATTGAAAAAATATTCTTTAACAAGATACTCCCCGCTTTCAGGGAGAAGGCCCTGCTCAAGATCCTTTATACACTCCCTCCCGCGAGAAAACTTCTCCATGCGGCTGCAGGAAAAAAACTTATGAAAACCTTCGGAGGCCACCTGAAGTTTTACGGTATAGGAGGTTCAAAGCTTAACAAAACAGTTGAAAAATTCCTCAGGGAAGCCAGTTTCCCTTATGCCATAGGTTACGGCCTTACAGAAACTGCCCCTCTTCTTGCCGGAGCCAGTCCTTCACGTACTGTCTTTACCTCAACCGGACCGGCAATAAAGGATATTGAGCTGAAGATCAACGATCCCGATAAAAAAACAGGAGAAGGAGAGATCTGGGCCAGGGGGGCGACGATAATGAAAGGTTATTACAAAGAACCCGAGCTGACGGCAGAAGTTATCACCCCTGACGGATGGTTCAAAACAGGTGACCTGGGAGTGCTCGACAAGAACAATAATCTCTATATAAGGGGGAGGATAAAAAATATGATCGTTGGTTCGAGCGGGGAAAATATTTATCCCGAGGAAATAGAATCTGTTATCAATAATTTCAGGTATGTTGTCGAATCGCTTGTAGTTGAAAAGAAAGGCAAGCTGGTTGCATATGTACACCTCAACATGGAGGAGCTTGAAAGCAAATATCAGAACCTGAAGCAGGAAATGGCCGACAAGTGGGAAGAGAAAAAACAGGAATTTCTTGATGAACTTAAGGAGTATGTCAATTCAAAAGTAAATAAGTTCAGCCGTATTAACAGGGTCGAGCTTCAGCCTGTTCCTTTCCAGAAAACGGCAACCATGAAGATCAAGCGCTTCCTTTACACATAAAGAAGATCACTCTTAATCATAACACAGGAGGGTGTCTCAAAACATGGTTTCGGGACACCCTCCTGCAAGTTTTGGAAGAGTTCTGTAATAGCCCTGTTATTATTTTACAGCTTCCCTGTATAGTCTGTTAACTTCATCCCAGTTAATAACATTCCAGAATGCTTCAATATAATCGGGTCTCTTATTCTGATACTTAAGGTAATATGCATGCTCCCATACGTCGATATTAAGTATCGGAGTGCCTTTCAGCGGTGAAACATCCATAAGGGGATTATCCTGGTTTGGGGTACTTCCCACTGCGAGTGTTTTCTCGGGTGTCAATACCAGCCATGCCCATCCGCTGCCAAAGCGTGTTTTTGCAGCCGTGCTGAATGTTTCTTTGAATTTGTCAAATGAACCGAATGCTTTATCGATGGCTGCCGAAAGTTCGGTCGAGGGTCCAGAGGAACCTTTTCCCATAATCTTCCAGTACAGAACGTGATTGTAATAACCGCCTCCGTTGTTGCGTATGGCATCGCCTGCCTTCGATATTTCTGCAAATGTTTTTCCAACAGGCATATTTTCGTATACTGTGCCTTTAATGGCTGCCACGAAATTATTAAAATAGGCTCTGTGATGCCTGTCATAATGTATTTCCATGGTCCTTGCGTCAATATAAGGTTCAAGAGCATCATATGCATAAGGCAAGGCCGGAAATTCTGTTAAGCTTAAATTTTCCATAGTATTTGTTTTTGAATTGGTTGTCTGTCCGCACATGGTTGTAAGTGCTGTAAATGACAATATTGAAACCAGTGCGATTGTTTTAACAAAATTTATACTTTTCATTACATCTAAATTTTTATTTGTTAAACAATATCCTGTAAAGAATGTTCAAAATAAGACCCGACTGACCAGCCGGCATGCATTACACCCTGAATGTAAATTTATTATTAAAAATGCAACTTTTAGCATAAATTTGTCGTTATATCTGAAATGAACCTAAAACCACCTTTCATGAGAAAAGTTATTTCACTTCTGCTTATTGCGATCGTAATAGGCATTCTCACATCGGGTTGTAAAAAGAAGCCCGGCGACCCTCCCGTTTTGCCTCCCCTGGAATCAATTGCCATAGACTTCTCAAATTTTGAGACAATAACAAAATCGGCGGATATTATTCTCCCCAAGGGAGTGGAAAACAGCAACTGGGAATTTGCTGCTCTTGTTGCCGGTTACTGGCGGGCCGTAATATTTGTTACGCTGGCCGTTCCTGTATATGCATTCGACCACGCCATTGATCAGACACCGGTTTACCTTGACGACAAAACCTGGCAATGGGATTATTCTGTCACCTATTTCACTGTCACCTACAAGGCAAGACTGACCGGACAGATACGGACTGACGATGTACAATGGAAGATGTACATTACCCGAGAGGGAGCAGGAGGATATAACGAATTCCTCTGGTTTGATGGGACATCCAATCTCGACGGCAAGGGTGGAAAGTGGACTCTTAATCACAGTGCACTATACCAGGAACCGGTTCTCACTATTGACTGGCAGGGTAACGGGACTGCGATCACCAAGGTTAAATACACTTATGTAAGAACGCTCAACGATGCAAGGGACGCTGATCCGTTTAAGAACAGTTCTATTGAATACGGCACACAGACAGGCACCTATGATTCATACTACATTATCAATTATTACAATGGTGCCACCTTTGCCGACATGGAGGTGCAGTGGAGCTCCACGGATCTTTTTGGCAGGGTAAAGTGTCTGTCCTGCTTCAGTGATGATCTCTGGCATTGCTGGGATCAGAACTATATAAATGTGTCGTGCGATTAAATGATCTCTTCTGAAGCAATTTTCTGAAGATCGTCTGATTCCGCGATGACCAGACCGGGATTGCCCTGTAAAAGTCTGATCATTGCCTTGCCTACCATACTGCCTTGAATTGCACGGTATTTCCTCAATCTTCCTGTGAGGAGGGGGTTTAGGATCTTCATGACTGCCTTTCCCACAGCTTCTCCGGCCCGTAATTCCTTTCTGTCTCCAAGAAGCATTGATGGTCTTGCTATGACCAGCTTTTCCACGCCAAGCTGCATAAGTTCATCTTCCATCTCCCCCTTGATCCTCAGGTAATAATTTCGGGACCTGACAGATGCCCCTATTGACGAAACAACAGCTATCCGTTTCACTCCTCCTGCCAGTGCGGTCCTGGCTATCATAACAGGCATATCCCTGTCGATCTTCTCCATTTCTTTGACAGAACCGGCTTTTTTGATGGTCGTTCCGGTACAGATATAAAGATCATCGCCATTCATCGCTCCTGCAAGCTCCTCTGCGGATGAAAAACTGCTGATTATTTCTTCCAGTCCCTTAAAAGAGATCCCTGTTTTTCTTCTCGCAATAATCTTTATCCCGGAATATAGTCCCGATTTTACCAGCTCGGGTATCAGAAGACTTCCCGTAAGTCCTGTTGCTCCGACTACTATTGCAGTTTTTTTATCCATGGTGTCGTGTTTTTTATAAAGTTAGTAAAACAGACCGACAGGTAAAAATGTTTTTGTTACCGGGAAAAAGGCCTGGCATCAACTTTTTTTGCTATTTTGCGCAACTTGAAGAAAAGCAAAAGTATATGTCGACAGGGAAAAAAGCGGTTCTGTTCATTATCCTGATACTCATTGCAGACCAGGTTCTGAAGATCTGGGTAAAAACACACATGCAGATAGGTGATGAGATACATATTTTCGGAAACAGGGGTATGCTGCATTTCATTGAGAACAATGGTATGGCTTTCGGAATGGAAATGGGAGGAAAAGCTGGTAAAATGGCACTGACTATTTTCAGAATGATCGCCATCGCCGGCATAGGCTGGTTCCTTTCTTCGCTGCTAAAGAAGAAAGCACATACCGGGCTTGTCTTTGCTGTAAGCGCAATCCTTGCCGGCGCTGCCGGCAATCTTATCGACAGCGCTTTTTATGGAATGATATTCAGCGAAAGCTACACGTCCACTGCCGTGATGTTTCCTCCCGGCGGCGGTTATTCCTCGTTCCTGATGGGAAGAGTTGTTGATATGTTCTATTTTCCTGTTATACAGACTAACTGGCCAGACTGGTCGCCTTTTCGTCCGGGAGAGTCATTCATCTTTTTCAGGCCTGTCTTCAATATAGCCGATTCGGCTATTACATGTGCCGTGATATCAATCCTTATCTGGCAGAAGAAAATGTTCCACGGATTGAATTAATAAAATTGCAATCAGTAGCTGTAAACCGGCAGCCTTATTGTATTCCGGCAGCTGCTGTCTCAATGGTATCAAGCAGCATTGAAAGATCTTCTTCTGTTGTAAGCGGATTTATTACAGTCACCCTTAACCACAGCTTATCTTCAAGTTCAGTCCTGACAATATAGAATATCCCGTCTTTAATGATTTTATCGCGTATGGCTGCATTCAGCCGGTTTAGTTCTTCATTCGTAATCCCGCCCGGATTATATCTGAAACAGACAATGTTTGAATCGGGATTTATGGCTGCCTCGAAATTGTCACGCAGTCTTATCATTTCAGTGAATCTGGCAGCCAGGTCGTAACGGCTGTCGATATAGTTTCCGAAATATTCCCTGTTGTAGTATTTGAATGCAGTGAAAGCCACGAAGCCCAGTGAGCTCTTTGTGCATTCAAGAGTTCTGCGTGCACTGTTGTACCATTCATTTTCAGCCTGTCTCTTAAAGAGATAAGAGGCTTTCTGGGCAAATGTCTCATAGGATCTGTTCCCGTCACGGAAAACAACCATAGTGTTCAGGCCGGGAACCAGCAGCATCTTGTGAAAATCTATTACCACCGAATCGGCTTTTTCGATTCCTCTGATAAGGTGCCGGTATTTATCAGAGAAAAGTACTCCCATTCCGTGTGCTCCGTCGACGTGAAGCCACAGTTTGTGTTTTTCACAGAAACCGGCTATAGCTTCCAGATCATCGTATGATCCTGTGGCTGTGGAACATGAGTTGGCTACCACTGCTGCAACGGATATACCTTCTTTAAGTCCCTTCTCATAATACTGTTCAAGAAGGTCTGTACGCATCCTGTAGTTACTGTCGCATGGAACCCTGATGAGTGCATCATCTCCCAGACCCATTATCTTCACATTTCTTGACACGCTGTAATGTGACTGATCAGTTACCATGAAACCTGTTTTTTGTCCCTTCAGCACGCCTTCCTCCCATACGTTATAAGCTGATTTAACCTGCCTTATTGCAAGCATGGCTGTCAGGTTGCCCGCACTTCCCCCATGAGTGAAGATGCCGTCAGCTTTATCATCGAAACCGATCATACCGGAAAAGAGCCGGATCAGGTTTCTTTCCATGGCCATAGCAACCGGTCCCATCTCATATACTGCAGCTCCGTTATTTAAGAGGGTGGTACACAACTGGGCCAGTGCAACATGCGGAAGAGGTGAAGTTACCTGGTGTCCTATATACCTGGGATGATGAAGGTGATTTGAACGTTCCAGTACTTCTTTCAGATAATCAACGAACGGTTCCTGGTTACCTTTTTTCAAGCTTCCGGCATAATGCCCGGCAAGCTCATCAGGATCTGTCCACGGCAGCACAGCTGTGGAGGGCCTGTTAGTGATTTCTTTCAGGTAGCCGGCAAGAAGGTCTATGATCTTATGTCCCTCTTTTCTGAATGATTCAGAATCGAAGGGTGAATATTCAAAGTTATCGTTACTCATGCTCTGTTTTCTCAGGTATTCGGTTTTATTCCTTACAACACTCTCCCACGCCCGCAAGTATCACCTTAAGATTCGGATGCTTCAGGTAATACCGGGTGTGTTTTCCTTCCCGGCTTGAGGAGAGAACACCCCTGTCTTTCAGGATAACCAGATGATGAGATGCAGCAGCCTGTTCTATGCCCAGTTGATGGTGGATCTCTGTAACAGTCAGCCTTTTGCCGTCTTCAAGAAGATTTATTATGGAGATCCTCAGAGGATGGGCTATTGCCTTAAGCATAGCTGCTGCTTTTTCAAGAGATTCCGGATCAAGGTCCTGTATTTTCATAATAAACATATTGGCTAACAAATATATGTAAATATGTTGATGTCTGAAGGTATTCCGGGGTTATATTCCTTTGGCTTCATTATGTTCCCTGACCTGTTTACTGTAGAAACATAAAGATGATATATTTGTTATCTTTATAAAAAAAACTGAAACAGGCATGTCGGTCCTGGCAGAAATAAGGAGACCTGTTGAAAAGGAAATGGCGGAGTTTGAAGCTTACTTCAGCAAAAACATGCAAAGTGAGGTTCCCCTTCTGAAGATAATCCTTAACTACATTCTGAGGCGCAAGGGCAAGCAGATGAGGCCGATGCTGGTGCTTCTTACCGCCGGTCTCAACGGGAAGATCTCGGAATCAACGTATGTGGCTGCCACGTTGATTGAACTTCTTCATACTGCATCAATTGTACATGATGATGTTGTCGATGAGGCTGATGAGCGACGGGGCGCCCTCTCCATAAACGCCCTGTGGAACTCCAAGATAGCTGTTCTCGTAGGTGATTATATGTTGTCAAAGGGACTCCTTGTAAGTATTGAAAAGTCACATTACGACATGCTCGAAATCGTATCGGAAGCAGTAAAATCGATGGCAGAGGGTGAATTGCTTCAGCTTCAGAAAGCAAGAAAACTGAATATCAGGGAAGACGACTATTTTAAAATAATAAAAAGCAAAACCGCCGCTCTTATTGCAGCCTGCACTGCCACGGGTGCCAAATCCGTCACCGACGATCCGGATACGATCCTGCTGATGAAAGACCTCGGTGAAAAGATCGGAATTGCATTTCAGATAAGGGATGATATCCTCGATTATGAATCAAACGGACTTACAGGCAAACGCGCAGGAAATGACATCAAGGAGAAAAAGATAACGCTTCCCCTGATAAGGGCTCTCGAGATGGCCTCCTCCTCAAAGAGAAGAGAGATAATGTCTGTTGTCAGGAAGAAGAAGAAAACCCGCGATGAAATAGATGAGGTTATCAGCTTTGTTGTTTCCTCCGGAGGACTTGAATATGCTGAAGTCAGGATGAACGGATATCGCGACGGGGCTCTGGCAATACTCGACTCTTATCCTGAATCAGAAATAAAGGAGTCCCTTAAGAGTTTTGTATATTACACTACCTCCAGAGGAAAATAGGCTATACCACCTTTCACTCTGCAACCTCCAGCTTTATCTTGGCAACTTTCTCCATATCGCCGACGTAATATTTCGACCCGAAATAGAACAAGGCAGAACCTATAATAAGGACAAAGGGCAATATTGAAAGGGCGGTCTGTATATCCGAAAGGTCATATATCTTTCCCAGCACTATCGGTGCCATTGATGAGCCCAGGAGGTTCTGGATCACAACTGCTATTGCATATGATGTTGCACGCAAACCCGGGTGAATAACATCCTGTGTCACTGCTGCAGCTCCGGCAATAAATGTCATTATCATGACCCCGAATACAAGCAACAGAATATACTGTGATCCGCCCCTGAAAAATGTAAGGGCAATGAAAAGGATGACAGCCGACAACAGTGTCGAAAGAGCCGGGAACAGCAGTCTGGCATTGGCTTTTGTTTTTCGCCAGAGGTCGGTGAGCCATCCTCCCAACGGGGCGCCTACAAGGGCCAGGACCATCACCGAGCTTGCCATCTTTCCGGCGGCATCGGGAGCCAGGCTTCTTGTTTTTTCGAGATAGGTCGGAAGCCAGGTGAGCATCGACGTAGTAACAAAGACTATCGCCGCCATTCCGAGATAGGTGAAGATCACGGAAGGTTTGGAGATGAATTCCCGTATCTTGTCTTTCCTCTCCATTCTGATCTTATTGTTCTGCTTGTCGAAGAAAGAAAGATCCACCGTTTTATAATCCTTTACAAACATAAAAAGCACTGCGACCAGTAATCCGGGGATGGCAACCAGGCCGAAGGCGTGCTTCCAACCCAGGGAGGTAGCTATTACTCCTCCCAGCAGAACGCCGATAGCACTTCCGAGCGGAATGGAAGCGTTCCAGATACCCATCATTCTGGATCTCTTCTCTATCGGGTAAAGTCCTGATATCATTGCTGTTCCTCCGGGAGCATAGCCTGCTTCCCCTACCCCGATCAGGAGACGTGCCATAAAAAGCTGTACAAAATTTCCTGTCAGGGCACATAGCGCGGTGGCCAGACTCCACATTATCGCCATGATACCAATTGTCTTCGAACGGCTCCACCTGTCAACCAGAAGCGATACCGGAAAGGACAGTATAACGATTGCCCAGTAAACGG
>DAIOVL010000032.1:0-35244 GCA_036759025.1 Bacteroidales bacterium | reverse complement strand
ACCCTTGACCCCCTGCGTGCAAGGCAGGTGCTCTGGCCAACTGAGCTAATTCCCCATAATTTCAAAAAACATCCGGGAATCGAACCCTTGACCCTGGCGCTGTAGCGCCGTGCTCTGGCCAACTGAGATAATTCCCCAAATACAGTGTGAGCGTGAGTCTTGAGTGTGAGAAAACCCGCTCTCACTCTCACTCTCTATCCTGTTTCGTAGTCCCGCCCGGAGTTGAACCGGGGACCTCTACATTATCAGTGTAGCGCTCTAACCAACTGAGCTACGGGACTGTTTCAGGTTCCGGGTTCCGGGTTCCGGGTTTCCGGTTTTCAGGTCCTTCTTTCTTAAGAACCTTGAACCCTGAACTTGGAACTTTTTACATCTTCTTAAAGAACTCTGCTATCGTTTTGAACTTAAGCGGGTGCAAAGATATAAATTGATTCCAATCAAGCAAAAAAAGAAAAGAAAATTCATGAAATATTTTTACTGGTAATGCTTAAATTACATGGTTAACCTCTATGGATCATGCCGCTGTATCATCCGCCGCCCGCCAATGTCAATCCATAACTTAAGCATCTGCTCATTGTAAAGCCTCCGCTCCAGCAGAAAAACCGACCATGTCAGTTCAAGCTTTATATCCTGCTTCCGGAAAAACCTTACGTAAAGATCTGTCCTGTTACTTACCTTCGCCCTGTAAACCGGATCTCCCGGGTAAAGCTCGTTCCCGTGATCATTATAAAAATACATCGTCCCCTTCCCGGTATAGAAGCTGTTCATGATCCCCGCAAACCTGTACTCAGCACATACGTCAACCTGTAATCCATGCATGACGATCCAGCCTGTATTGTCAGCCCTCGCCCTCTCAAGTGCAAGAACCCAGCCAGCACTGCCCTCCAGCCTGTCAAAGATCGTCCTGCCTCCCAGATCGGCTCCCGCAGATGTCAGCAGCAGCAGATTATCATGAAGCGCCTCTTCTACAATGGGATCCTTGAAAGAAGCAAAATGTAACATATAACTGAAGTGACTCATATAAAAAATACCTGCCGTATACCTGCCACTCACACCAGCCATGAATGTCTCCCTTACACTCTCCGACTGTCTGCCTGTCCAGTCAAGCCATATATTTAAATAATCCCTTTCTGCTCCCCACTGAAAAAACATACCATTAATATTTGGACGGTAATATGAAACCGAATCGCTGAAAAACATGCGCGGGTATTTCTCGAGGGCAAACGCTCTTGGGAATGCACCCATTGCAAATTTTACCGGCTCTCTATTGTATTCATACCAGGCCGACGGATATAGATAATCTGAGAAGGCAGGGCTCCCAAATTCATGTATCATGCTCATTCCTGCTGAAAACCTGTGAACAGAATCCCACACTATCCCAAGCTCCGGAGAGAATCTGACCCCGGCCATGGTCTGGGGAATTTTTACTGATGATCCGCCGAATTCCACATTGTCAAAAAAGGAAAAAAATCTGCTGTTCCAGGTCAGTTCCTGAGTGAATCCTCTGAAAGTCAAAAGTAAAAAGATCAAGAATGTCAGCGATAATGTTTTCATAGTTCATGAATTTCCTTATTTTCGCAACAATATCCCGGGGATGTCAAATATAGTCATTATACCAACATACAAGGAAAAGGAAAATATCGAAGCCCTTATTAAGGCAATTTTTGCTCTGGACATTCCCTTTGATATCCTTATAATTGACGATAACTCACCCGACGGAACAGCAGATATCATAAAAGAGCTGCAGAAAAAACATTCCAACCTGTTCCTTATTGAGAGACCCGGGAAACTGGGACTTGGAACAGCTTACCTCGCGGGCTTCAGGTTTGCCATTGAGCACGGATACGATCTAATCTGCGAGATGGATGCCGATTTTTCACACGACCCGGCCGACCTTCCGCGTCTTTTCAAAGCCTGTAATGATGACAGGGCTGATGTGGCAATAGGATCGAGATATATCAGCGGTGTGAATGTCGTGAACTGGCCCCTCTCAAGGGTTCTCATGTCATACTTTGCATCCATTTATGTACGTTTTGTTACAGGAATGAAGATCAAGGACACCACGGCAGGCTTCAAATGCTACCGAAGGGAAGTGCTTGAGAATATACTTCCAAACCAGATAAAATCAGTGGGCTACAGTTTCCAGATTGAAATGAAGTTCATAGCCTGGAAACTGGGATACCGTATAGTGGAGATCCCTATCATATTCACCGACAGGAAGATGGGATCCTCCAAAATGTCAGGCGGCATCTTCAATGAAGCCATCTGGAGCGTAATCAGGATGAAGATAAGAAGCTGGTTCATCAGGTACAGACGAAACGGTGACAGGCGCTGATCGGTTCAATCCGTTACAGGAGCCTCAATAAATACCTGCCATTCAACAGCACTTAGCAGCATTGTATCCGAATATATTCAGAACCATACGGATAACAGGCAGCAGAATCTGAATAAGAAAAACAAAATTTCCGGAAATGTCAGACACATTAATAAGAAATGCAACAATCATAAATGAAGGTCATAGTTACAAGGGAGATATTCTTATCAGGGGTGAAATTATCGGATCAATTGGCCGGCCCGGAACCATATCTTCAGAAGGTGTTTCAGAAGAAATCGACGCGGAAGGCCTTTTCCTTATCCCCGGAGTAATTGATGTTCATGTTCATTTCCGGGAACCGGGACTTACTCAAAAAGGCGACATTGCCTCTGAATCCAGGGCCGCCGCCGCCGGAGGTGTCACCTCATTCATGGATATGCCAAACACGATACCTCAGACAGTAACTCTTAAAGCACTGAATGAAAAATTCACCCTTGGTTCAGAAAAATCATTTATTAACTATTCCTTTTATATCGGGGCAACAAATAACAACCTGGACGAGATATTAAAGGCTGATCCTTCAGCAGTTAGCGGTATAAAATTATTTCTCGGCTCATCAACAGGCAATATGCTGGTAAATGAGACCCTGTCGCTCAGTGAATTGTTCAAAAGAGCACATCTGCCTGTTTGTGCCCACTGCGAGGATGATGCTGAAATCAAAAAGAACAGTATTGTATACAGGGAAAAATACGGGGAGAATGTACCATTTGAAATGCACCCTCTTATAAGAAGCAGAGAAGCTTGCTTTATGTCTTCCTCCTCAGCCGTGAAGATGGCACGGGAATACAACACCCGTCTTCATATTACCCACCTGTCCACTGCCGACGAGATGAAACTGTTCAGTAATGAAGAACCTGCCGGAGAAAAAAGGATCACGGGAGAAGCCTGTGTACATCATCTGTGGTTTGATGACTCTTTTTATGAGAAATCAGGAGCATTCATTAAATGGAACCCTGCAATAAAGACAAGATTCGACAGGGAATCTCTGACAGATGCAGTAAACAAAGATCTGCTTGATGTAATTTCAACTGATCATGCTCCTCATAGCCTGAAGGAAAAAACAGGAACATATTTTAATGTACCTTCAGGAGCGCCGATGGTACAACATTCACTGGTTACCATGTTCGAAATGTGGCACAGGCGTTTATTTACACCTGAGAAGATAATAGAAAAAATGTGTCATAATCCGGCCGTCATCTTCAATATAGAAGGCAGGGGATTCATCCGGGAAGGCTATAAAGCCGACCTGGTGCTGGTTGATCCGGACAAAACCTGGACAGTAAGCAGGGAAAACATTCTGTACAAGTGCGGCTGGTCGCCTCTTGAAGGAACGACATTCAATACAGCGGTGATCAGAACCTTCGTTAACGGGACTACTGTATATAATAATGGTGTATTCAACGAGGACTACCGGGGGCAGAGGCTGAAGTTTGACCGATAGGACCCCCGAGTACTCGGGGGCGCGGGTTCTTTCTTTCACCGGGGATTATCCTTTCCGGACCACAAACCTTACCGTACTCCTTGTCTTCTGTTCCAATAATATCTCACGTCCGGAGATGATACGACTTATAGCTTCGGGAGTATAGTGACGTATTGACAGAAGTTCAACATTTTCGTTGTAAAGGGCTGAATATTCAGCATCGAGATCTTCAAGAAGATCTTCCACTTTTGAACGTTCATCGTCGACACAGACATCGAGGCTGATCGCACTGGCTTCCACAAGGTTCACTTTTATACCGTTGTTAACGAACTGCTGAAAGACCATGCTCAGGTTGTCTCCCATCACAAAGGAGAAGTCTCTGGGGAGTATGGATAACAATATCTGGTTCTCTTTCCTGACAAATACAGGCATGATCTTTTTGAGTGTGGCATCGCTCCTTACCACTGTACCTTCTGACGAAGGATCCATAAAACACTTCACAAAGAGAGGTATGTTCTTGTTATGAAGGGGTTTTATCGTCTTGGGATGAATGACTTTTGCTCCGGAGAAAGTCATTTCGACCGCTTCCTTGTAGGATATCTCATCGAGTCGTCCGGCATCAGGAAGCCATTTCGGGTCTGCATTTAAAAGTCCGGGAACGTCTTTCCAGACAGTCACACTTTCAGCATCAAGCATATTCGCCAGGAGAGCTGCCGTATAATCGGAGCCCTCCCTGCCCAGGGTTGTCGGCTTTCCTGCTGCCGTACCTCCTATAAAGCCCTGGGTAACAAATAGCTGCGAACGGGAGAAATCAAAAACAGTTTTTATACGCAACTGAGTCTCATTCCATAGAATATTGGCATCACGGTACCTGTCGTCGGTAATAAGACTTTTCCTTATATCAACCCATTCGGAATTAAGCCCTGATTCTACTAAATATCCGGCTACGATGACTGTTGACCATAGTTCACCAAATGATACAACCTGGTCATATTCATAATCGTAATGTGACCTTTTCGCCGAAATAAGGTATTCCCTTAGTTCTGCAAAAGAATTGTCGATTTTTTCCCTGGCAGAATTCCCTGAAGTGAAAAGATCGTCTGCAACGGATGCGTGATAGCTGTATATATTGTCAAGATGTTCCTTGTAGCTTCTGTCGCCTTCAAGCCATTTTTTAAGAACCTGCTCAAGAGCATTGGTTGTTTTTCCGAATGCTGACACCACCACCACCAGGTCGTCTTTCTCTTCCGATACAATTTCAGCCAGGTTCCTTATTCCCGCTGCATCCTTAACAGAGGCGCCTCCAAATTTATAGACCTTCATAAACTGATAATAATTAAAAAATCAGGAAGTCAAATTTATGAATAATTAACCACGGAGTCACCCGGAGTTACATGGAATTTTCACGGAAACCCGATAGTATCGGGATCTAATTGGCTGGAATAGTCATGAGGAATTAGTAATTTAGCATTGTACATAAAAATATCCTGGGGAAAATTGCCAACTGATTTTTGACAACTGCGATTTTTTTTTTACCAGACAGATTTAAATAACTTCCTGGAAATGAACAGTTACAAAATAACAACCCTAAACGATTTCATAATCCTGAGGCAGAAAGATTTCCCTTTTGCCAAAGGTGAGCTTTCAAGCCTCCTCAGTCATATCGGGACAGCAGCCAAAGTAGTAAACAAAAAGATCAACAAGGCAGGTCTTGTTGATATCCTTGGCAGGGCAGGAATTGTGAATGTCCAGGGAGAGAATCAGCAGAAACTGGATGTCTTCGCCGACAAAGTTTTCACAGATGCCTTGAGGTCGAGCGGAGAATGCTGCGGAATAGCGACTGAAGAGAATCAGAATGAGATTGTTTTCAGCGACAAGCTGGCAAGGAAAGGTAATTACGTGGTATGCATAGATCCTCTCGACGGATCGTCGAACATCGACTACAATGTATCTGTCGGTTCTGTCTTTTCAATATACAGAAGGATAACTCCACGCGGAGAGGAAGTCACCAACGAGGATTTTCTCCAGGACGGAACCCGGCAGGTGGCTGCAGGATATATTATATATGGGTCATCAACCATGCTTGTCTATACCACCGGCAATGGAGTTAACGGTTTCACCCTCGATCCTTCGATCGGTGAGTTCTGTCTCTCCCATCCATGTATGATGAGCCCTCCCGACGGAAGAATTTACTCAATTAATGAGGGCAACTATATTTATTTCCCCCCGGGCATTAAACAGTACATTAAATACTGTCAGGAGAAGGATGAAAGCACCGGCCGGCCTTATACATCAAGATATATCGGATCACTTGTATCTGATTTTCACAGGAATCTTTTAAAAGGTGGTGTTTTTCTCTATCCGCCTGTCGAAAATATGCCCGAAGGTAAGCTCAGGCTGGTGTATGAGTGCAATCCTGTCGCCTTCATTGCAGAGCAGGCCGGAGGAACTGCAACCAATGGTCACGGTAGAATCCTTGAGATAAAGCCACAGTCACTGCATCAGCGTTCACCTCTTTACGTAGGATCGAAGAACATGGTAAGTAAGGTGATTGAGTTACTGGCGTGAGGAATGCGGTGTGCGGCATGCGGTTGTCAAAGTAAAGATGACGCTCATAGCACTCAAAGGACTTACTCGTAGCGCAATGCTTCGACAGGATTTCTTGTCGCCGCCCTGTAGCTTTGAAAACTGACTGTTAATATTGAAATTACAAGTATAATGATTGCCGACAGGACAAATACCCACCATGAAAGCGTCGTCCTGTAAGCATAGTTCTCAAGCCACCTGTGCATTGCATACCATGATACAGGTACTGCTAAGGAAAATGCTATGAGAATCCACCTTAGCAGGTCCTTATTGATTAGTAAAAGCAGATCTGCAAGGTTTGCACCGTTGATCTTCCGGATGCCTATTTCTTTTGTCCTGAGCCTCGCCTGCTGGTACGATATCGTAAAGATGCCGATCATCGAGAGGAAAATACTGATAAGGGAACAGCTTATTATCAGCTTCAGGAATCTCTGATTATCCCTGTGGAACCATTCAAAACGATCTCCTATTGATTCAATATTAACAGGGTAGCCGGGTATAAGCTCTGTCCATATTTCAGAGATAAGCTCCCTTAGCTGGTTGGTATTATTCCCGGATGCCTTGACGAGAAGGAAGCTTCCCCTGTTATCGAATGATATAAATGCCGGTTCCACCATTGATTTTAAGCCTGAAT
This sequence comes from Bacteroidales bacterium, assembly GCA_036759025.1. Taxonomy (GTDB): domain Bacteria; phylum Bacteroidota; class Bacteroidia; order Bacteroidales; family VadinHA17; genus LD21. Next base: position 28,230 of record DAIOVL010000032.1, on the reverse strand, counting down.
AATGAAAATCTTCAACTATTCCTGCTATTATTTTGTCTTCCATTCCCGGTATCCCCCTGCCAAGCAGCTCCCGGTCTGGGAAAAAGCGCGTAAAAGACCTGTTTATGAGGCACTTATTTGCCGTGGTGGGTGTGAGATTCGAGCCTTCAAGAAGCTTTATTCCAAGTACATCGAGGTAATCTTCATCACCGCTGAAACCCGCCAGGGTATACTGTTTCTCAGTTCCGTCCTGCTGGTATTGTAAGGAGAGTAAATAGTGTTCAAGTACAGGTGAGGCGTTGACACATGAAACATTCCTGACCAGGCTGCTGCTCATTAACTCTTCTTTGAAAACTCCTGCTTTCTCACGGTATTGACCAGGGATCCTGATCTCAATTACATCTTTGTCAAGTCCAATAGGTTTATTTGTGATATATTCCATCTGCATAATGATCACTATTGAACATGTAATCAGTACAAAAGAGCTTGCTATCTGGAAGATACTGAAGCCAGGGATCCTGATACTTCCGGTCCTCTTCCCCTTATCAGCATAAATGGAAAACGTCAGCTTATTATGATAGACCTTGTAGTAAACAAATAAGAAAGTGACCAGGATAACCACCAGAACTATGAGACCCAGTATTGTAAGGCTGACGGAATTAAACATGAAAGAATCTGGTATCTCAGTCTCTGTCAGACTGTTGAAGAAAGGTAAAGCTTCAAACATCAGATAAAGGCTCAGCAAGAAGGACATCATTACCAATATTGAGTTCTCCAGCATAAAACGGTTGATCAGGTTGATTTTTTTACCACCGTTTATACGTCTTATCCTGAACTCGTTTAATTTCCCAAGGAATCTGTTTGTGATTATTCCCAGATAGTTAAACAGGGCAACAGCTATAATAATTAACCCTATTATCAATGCTATATAAAGATCAGTAATGTCCCGGCTTTTCTCTACGGAAAAGCCCCTTCCTCTATCAAAATAAGCATCGTGCAGGGGCATCAGATAATAGGAACCAGGCTTCCCGGTATTTATTATTGGAATGGATTCCTTGTTCTGTGCGAAAAGCCTTTCCGTTTCTTCCTTGTCAGCTCCGGGAGAAAGTCTTACATAGCAATGACCATCTGTTTCCCCGACAAGCCTTACCATTTCGAAATTGATCTGCGTATTGGAATGCGGCTTTTCAAAAACACCGCTTACGAAATACCTGTCATCCCCGCCGGGATTAATCATCTCAATAGTCTTTCCGACAGGATCCTCAGAGCCGAAGTATTTTTTTGCAATATCTGTCGAGATAACGATATTATTTCCTGATTCCAGGGCAGTTTTAGAATTGTTTGTCAGAAGCTTATATGAAAAAAAATCGAAGAAGTTAGCTGAGGCACCGATTATCGGGGGATGATCGTAGTAATCTTCATCATTGACAATTATCCTCTGTGCTCCCGAATTAATTATGTAACAATAATCTTCAACCTGTGAAAAATTGTTTTTCATGTATTCGCCTGATCCTGCCTTGCATTGATACATCTTCCCTCCGGGAAACCATGGATCATCACATTTAAGGGCATATATCCTGTCCTTGTTAGTATGGAAATTATCAGTACTTAATTCCCTGTTTAAAAACAGGATTATAAGATTAAAACCGGCAAAACCAACGGCCAGGCTCACAACCAGAACCAGGGTATTAAGTTTGTCTTTGTACAGGCTTCTCAGGATTTGCTTCATTCACAATGTTATTGGTTTGATTATCTCATGTGTCGTATAATTCCGATCTGGTTTCATGTTAACGCACCGAGTTTCTGCCTGGAGTTTTTACCCCTAAATCCCCCAAGGGGGACTTTTAATCCTACTACTAACTTCATACTCTATTTTTTTAACAACATCTTCAATTTTATTTTCGATTTCTGAATTTGTAAATCTTATTACCTTAATGAAATATCTTTCCATCTCTGCAGACCGTCCATCATCATATTCCCTCCTGTATTTATGTATTTCTCCGTCAATTTCTACTACCAATCTCGCTTCATGACAATAAAAATCAACTATGAAGAAATCTATTGGATGTTGTCTGCGAAACCTTGCATTGCATACTTGTTTACTCTTAAGCCTTTCCCAAAGCAGATTTTCATGTATTGTCATTCTTTTTCTTAGGTTCCTGGCAGCTTCAAATGTCTCCGGTTTCGCTCCATAATACATTGGCTTCTCAATTTCTTCCATTTTTTATAAATTTTTATCTCGATCAATCTTTTCACCACTTTCTTCTAAGCCCCCCCTGGGGGGTTGGGGGGTAAAGTCCCGCATGGCGGGATTGGGGGTCATTCATATCTGAGTGCTTCAATCGGATTCCTGGTCGCTGCTCTCCAGCTCTGCCAGCCAACTGTCAGGAGGGTTATTGCCAGGACAATTAATCCTGCCAGGGCGAATATCCACCAGGAAAGTTGTATCCTGAAAGCAAAACCTTTCAGATATTGTCTCATCAAAAAGTATGAAAGAGGTACTGCAATTATATATGCAGCTGCTATCCATATGATTACGCCATGGTTTATATTGACTATAATGTCGGAAATCTTTGCCCCGTGAACCTTCCTTATACCCGTTTCCCTGGTTTTCAAGCGGGATACAAAATGTATGATCCCAAAGGTCCCAAGGCAGGATAATATTATTGAAAGGAAGGCAAAGATACGTATTACAAAAGCTGAGTGTATCTCGATTTTATAAAGTGTGTCAAGCCATTCATCGTAAAAATTAAAATCAAAAACGAAACCCGGGCATGTTTCTTCCCAGATTTTCCCTATATCGCTGATAATGTTCTGATATGTACCTGGCAGCAACCTGCAGCTCAGGTAGCTTATCCCGAAATTATCAGAACATTCAAATACAGTTGGTTTAAGAGGTTCACTCAGCTTCTCGACATTAATATCCTTTATAACTCCAATTACCTTTATGGAATTCTTGTCTATCTCCTCCCTTGTTGCCTTACCGAAGGCCTGTTCGGGCCTTGGTATTCCCATTAAGACCAGGTCTTCTATCGATTCTTTTCCGATAAGCTTGAATGCTGTTTCGTTGATTATGACCGATTTTTTCCAGTCCCGTTCATCGAAATCCCTGCCCTGGAGGAATTCCACATCGTACACCTTGAAGAAATCAGGATCGACTGTAAAACTGGGCACCTGTCCATCGTATCCGTATTTATCCCGTGGCTCTGCCCACAAGTTCCAGAGAGACACTTTTCCCGGTATTCCGTGCGATACAGCACACGATACTATATTGGGATTTGCCAGTAACTTCTGCTTTAGCACAGGGAGCTTGTCCTTTATCTCATAGGGAGCATTTATAGTAATGATCTGCTCTTCTGAGAAACCTATATCCTTGTTGGTAAGCAAGTTATTCTGACGGGTCATAACAATTATAGAAACAATCATCACAATAGTAATCAGGTACTGGACCAGGGATAATCCGTTTCTCATTTTCAGTTTGTTCTCAACAGCCGATTCTCCAAAGATAAAAGCAGGCTTTGCTTTTGAAATAATTGCTGCGGGGTAGAAACCTGAAAGGAAACCTATTACCAGGATACCGGGAATTACTAAAAGAATATTTGGAAACTTAAGAGCAGTGAGAACGTGCAAATCCTTTTGAATCAGCTTGCTGAATGGTGTCTCCAGTACAAAGGAGAGGTAAATGCCAAGCGCAAAAGCAACAAGGCTTATTATCATTGCTTCAAGTATGAACTGTCTGAATATTGTTTTCCTGTCCGCTCCAGCTACTTTCCTGACACCAATTTCTTTTATCCTGTTCAGATGATTTGAAGTGAAGAGAATAATAAAATTAAGAACTGATACTAAAATGACAAGTATTGTGACCAGACTAAGCAGCAGGATTGTCTGAAGATCCGCATGAAGTGTCTGACCTGAAGCGCCTGCGGTTACCGGGCTTAAGTATGATCTTTTAAAGGGGAAAAGCCTGAATGGCTCGTCCCTGTAATGATCTTCCGAGTAGTCAGCCGTGAGCTTTCCGGCCAGAAGGGCCGGATCGGAGTTGTCATACAGCCGGAAAAAATAACGGGAATGGAAAATACCACTCCTCCACTCTCCCCCCAGGTCATTTACATTTTCCCATGTAACAACAGCCTGAGCCTGGATACTTGATTTTTGCGGCAGGTTTTCAAATACAGCTGTTACCAGGAATTCTTTCCTGTTCTGAACAATCACGGGTTTACCGATCGGATCGGAATTACCAAAGACCATCTTTGCAAAATCACTGCTCAAAGCAATACTTTGATTGTCCGGCAGGGGATTCTGTTTATCTCCTCCTATAAGGTTGACAGAAAATATCCGGAAAAAATCATTATCGGTTTTTACAAATGAACTCACTCTGTAAGGTTCATTTTCAAATGACAGTTCCGTCGAGCCGTTCTCATACCGGCATAAATACTTCACCTCCGGATATTTGTTCCTTATGTCATCAATAATATCACCGCGCAATGAGGTGATTCCTTTCTGTACACACAGACGATATATGCTATCGACCCCGGGAAATGATTTATCGTATTCTCTTTCACCGAAAATATATGATGCCAGAAGTACAGCAACTGAAAGGCTTAAAGCAAAGCCGGGAATTATTATAAATGTAAAAACCGGGTTTCTCAGCAGTATTCTCAGGATTATCTTAATGTTATTCATAACAGTCATTTAAATTGCCTGCATTGTGTTTTCTTCTCGCTCCCATCGGGTTCCTCTTCGCTGCCCTCAAGCTTTGCCATGTTTTACCCCCCAACCCCCCAAATGGGGGGCTTTTATTATTGTTTCTTAATTTCGTTTACAATGCTTTCAATTTCAGTAATAACATCGGTAAGGTTTTTCATTATTTGATCATTGGTAAATCGAATAACTGTTATTCCTAACTCGTTTAGGATTTCACTCCTGCCAATATCATATTCTTCGTTTTCAGGAATATCATGAATACTTCCATCAACTTCAATTACAAGTTTCAATCTTGCGCAATAAAAATCTGCAATAAACCGGTTTATAGGATGCTGCCTTCTGAAATGCAATCCAAGGAACTGATTTTTTGAAAGTCTTGACCAGAGTATCTTTTCAGCTTCAGTTTCAAACTTTCTTAATTCTTTAGCTTTTTTAAAGACATCCGGTGTCGCACCGAAATACATGGGATATTCATAACTTAAACCCTTCATCTCTCTTAAGAATTTTCAATTAAGATATTTCTTATAAATCCTTCATACAAAGTTGCTATCATAAACATAACAAAGTCCCCCAATTGGGGGATTTAGGGGGTGAGAAAGGTCATTCATATCGCAATGCCTCAACAGGATTCCTCGTCGCTGCTCTCCAGCTCTGCCAGCTTACGGTCAGCAATACGATTGAAATGGAAATAAGGCCTGAAACTCCAAAAATCCACCAGCTGAGGCTTGTCCTGTATGCAAAGCCCTCAAGCCATTTATGTGCTATCAGCCATGATGCCGGTACAGCTATCAGAAATGAAATCACAAACCACTTAATGAAATCACGGTTCAGCATCAGGAGCACTTCAGATATTTTTGCACCATTTATCTTACGTATCCCTATTTCTTTTACCCTGGTAAGGCAGATCATAAAAATCTGACCAAGGATTCCCATACAGGTCAGAGCGATGGCAATCAGTGTGAAAAATGTGATCGATGCGGCCAGCTTCTCTTCCTTTAAATAAAAAGACTGAAAAAAATCATCATAAAAAACATAACTAAAGGGTTCATCGGGCGAAAGTGACTTCCATACCTGATTAATCATGCTTATCTGTTGAGCAGTATTGCCTGCAGTGAGCCTGACAGAAAGTACATTCCCGTAACCGGCTCCATCAAAAATAATTGCCAGGGGTTCTATACTCTGATAATAAGAGAAAAATTTGAAATCCCTGATCAGACCTGTTACTTCAAAACCCTCATCCTGACTAACATAATATTTTCTGCCTTCAATATTTTCCCAGCCATATTGCTTTAAGGCTTCCTGGTTCAACAGACAGGACTTATTTAGATCTCCTTCAAGAAAATCCCTTCCGGCAAGCAATTCAATTCCCATCGTATTAATATAATTATCACCGACATAAATACAGTTAACAACGACGCTTTTACCTTCAAAATCATTATCCATCCTGTGGTTTATCATTCCCGGACACCCGCTGCTTAATGTTGTAGCTGTAACAAAAGTGAGTTTCTCCAGCTCTTGTCTGAATGCATTCGTCTCCCTGTATTTGTAGGGAATATTGATACGCATAAGCAGCTCATTGTTGAAACCGGGATCAGAGTGTTTTACAAAGTCCAGCTGTCTGTATATTATTAATACAATTGTGATAAGGGCAACCGACACTGTAAGCTGAAATGAAAGGAGAACCTGTTTCCAGATGGTTTTGCTGTTACTTTTGCTTCCTGGTCCAGCCAGGAATCCAACTATGCTGAATCTGGACAATATATATAAAGGTGCCAGGCTGTTGACCAGAATCACCATAATGAAAGCCAAAATAATAAAAGGGGCAATGGAAACCACGTCGTGGAACTTTACCTCCAGCTCTTTACCGAAAAGTTTTTCAGAGAACGGCAATGCCATGTCGGTAATGATAAGCGCCAGAACAAGGGAGATCAGAATACCAATGCTAACCTCAGTTATTATGTATCTGATTAAGTCTTTCCAACCGGCTCCGAAGGTCATTTTAATCCCTGTTTCCCTGAATTTTGAATATTGCATCGAGACTGAATAATTCAGGTAGTTAATGCTGGAAAGTGCCAGAATTAATAAACCTATTGCAAGGAAGATTTTCAGGAGTTCCGGATTACCTTTGGCATGCCTGCTTTTTATTGTTAGTTCTGAAAGATAAATATCATCCAGGCTCTGCAGGGCCAGACTGTCAATATCCAGCTGCCTTATACCGGTTAACCGGTTTAGTTCATTTGCAAGAAATTCTGGTTCTGCTCCTGCTTTCAGCTTAACGAATAAATTTGTCGGATTATATTTATTGTCATTTGTAGTCGTACTGGAAAAACGAAACTTTTTATTTTCGCTGTTAAGAATAACGTCTGCCTGGAAAGTTGAATTGGCAGGTAATTCTTTAAATACTGATGTTACTGTCCCAAAGAAATAATTACCCAGGTTGATTTGCTGTCCCAGTGGGTTCCGGGTTCCGAACAAAGCTTTTGCAAGATCACCGGAAATGGCGACAGATTCCATACCGTCGAATGGTGTCCCCGACTGGCTTTGGGAGATTTCCACCGAAAAGATTGAAAAGAAACTGTTCGTTGTCGCCAGTAAATATTTTACCCGGGTATTATTCATTGTCTTTACATCCTTGATTGTTATCAGTTCACGGTCCTGAAAATCAAGAGGACAGGCATCCTCAACAACCGGATAATCGGAGATGAGAAACGGATACAGGTCCCAGTTGAGGTTACAGCGGTTTTTCTTCACATCATAGATCCTGTATATCTGCCTGTGGTTTGAAAAATTATGATTGACTGTTGTTTCAGTATTATAGAAAAGGCCTATCATGATACATGCAGCAAAACCTATCGCGAAGCCCCCGATTATAAGGAAGGAATAAACTTTATTCTTTAACAGGTTACGAAAAGCCAGCTTTATATTAAGATAAATCATTGAATTTGTTTTTTCCTTTTAATCAGCAAAGTAGTTGTAAATATTTATTCCTTTTATTAATTCATCGTTTAAGCTCCACTTTTGGAGTCCGGAATCATTCATATCTGAGTGCCTCAACAGGATTCCTCGTCGCCGCCCTCCAGCTTTGCCATGTTTTACCCCCCAACCCCCCAAATGGGGGGCTTTTATTATTGTTTCTTAATTTCGTTTACAATGCTTTCAATTTCAGTAATAACATCGGTAAGGTTTTTCATTATTTGATCATTGGTAAATCGAATAACTGTTATTCCTAACTCGTTTAGGATTTCACTCCTGCCAATATCATATTCTTCGTTTTCAGGAATATCATGAATACTTCCATCAACTTCAATTACAAGTTTCAATCTTGCGCAATAAAAATCTGCAATAAACCGGTTTATAGGATGCTGCCTTCTGAAATGCAATCCAAGGAACTGATTTTTTGAAAGTCTTGACCAGAGTATCTTTTCAGCTTCAGTTTCAAACTTTCTTAATTCTTTAGCTTTTTTAAAGACATCCGGTGTCGCACCGAAATACATGGGATATTCATAACTTAAACCCTTCATCTCTCTTAAGAATTTTCAATTAAGATATTTCTTATAAATCCTTCATACAAAGTTGCTATCATAAACATAACAAAGTCCCCCAATTGGGGGATTTAGGGGGTGAGAAAGGTCATTCGTACCGCAATGCCTCAATTGGGTTTCTCGTCGCTGCCCTCCAGCTCTGCCAGCTGACGGTGAGAAGGGCAATTACCACCGCCGATAAAACAGCTAGGGCATAGATCCACCAGTTCAGATCAGTTCGGTATGCGAAGCGCTCCATCCACTTATCGAGAAGCCATACCGAAACCGGGACTGATATTAAAGCTGCCGCAATGACCCATTTGATAAAATCAATGTTCAGCATCAACAAAACAACTCCGACAGAAGCTCCATTAACTTTTCTTATCCCTATTTCTTTCCTTCTCCTGAGAATTGAGATCATCGATATCCCGAAAAGCCCCATCACAGACAGGATGACGGCAAGAAATGAAAATGCAGCTATCATCCTGAGCTGATTACCTTCCCGCTGATAAAATCCCTCCATCACATCTGTAAGGTACCTTATCTCAAACACTTCATCGGGAGATATTGTCGTGAATAGTTCTCTCAGACGGGCAATTGCATCAGTATCATTCTGGCCGTCAGTCCGAACGGCAATGAGACTCATCCGTGCCGGATTTTGTGGAAGAATGACCATTGGCTGTATCGATGAATGCATAGAATGCGCATGAAAATCGCGTAACACTCCTCTAACCGTGAAAGCAAGAATCAGATCACCTGCGCCTACATTATATTCTTTTGCAGTCGATTCATTGACAAGTATCTCCGGGGGACCTGGTTTGTACGGACCGAAGGATGAGCCTTCAATAACCTCTATACCAAGCAGTTCCGTCATGCCTTCGCCCATTATAAGGCCGTCAAACCTCACTGTTTCTCCCTCTGTCACAGCGAGTCTCACCGGAAGGAATGAGTTGAACGGTGGAATATAGGAGCCGCCTGCAACGGACACAACACCGGGAACCTTCCTCATCTCATCACAAATCATCGTAAAGCTGTTTTTCAGCCCGTCCGAGTTGAGGTCGGCAACGAAAACATTTTCCGGATTGATACCCTGATACCCGGTCATCAGATATCGGATCTGCTTCGACAAAGCCAGCACCCCGGTAACCAGGATCATATAAATAGCAAAGTGGAGTACCAGGAATGAATAATTCCATCTGGCTGATCCGTCCGGCTTCAGCTTCATCCCCGACAACAATTTCAGCGCAGGTATCCTTGAATAATTATGTCCTATCAGCCATCCGGCAATTGATGCGATTAAAATAACAGTGCCGGTTATTATCAGCCATAAACTGAAGTTCAGAAAAACCTCGCCTGTCATAGTCTTATTCAGGGTGGAATTCAAAAAACCAATCCCGAAATCGATAATAAAACCGGCAGGTATCAGGCTTAATAGCACCAGCAGGACTGATTCTGTCATTATCAGCATCCTGATCCTGGAAAAAGAAGCACCATAAACCTTCCTCGTACCTGTTTCATGCACCCTGTCGGACATTACAGCCCTTGAAAGCAGGATATAATTGGCAAGCGATATTAAAAGAATCAGCAATGAAACAGCTTCAAGGTATTTAAGTTCATCAGGATTTCCCTGCCTCAGGAAGTAGCCGCCTGTAATCCCCTCCGATCTGAGATATATATCTGTTACCGGCTGCAGACTGTATTGATTTTCTTCAGCGTTTTCAATCGTAAGGAAATCCCTGAACACTTCCATTTCATTTTCCACTGTCGCCGGATCTGTATTTGGATCGAGAACGACATATGACAGGAAATCGGCACGGCTCCAGCCTGTTGGTCCGGATCGATCAGATCCGTAATCACCCAGGGTTTTCTGAAATTGTGCGAATATCTTTTCTGAAAGCTTGATGTCGGCAACAAAATAAGGATCCAGAGTTGAGTTGGACGGGAAATTCCTGTACACTCCCGAAACGGAAAGCTCCGCCATCCCGTCGGTAAACTTTACAGGCAGTATCCTGCCCACAGCAAAAACTTCCCCGAAATATTTCATCGCTGATTCTTCAGATATTGCTATTTCTGACGGAGTGACAGCAGGACCACCGTTTATGAACTCAGCCCCCATTATCCTGAAAATTGAGGGATCTGCAAAGGCAAGGTTCCGGTCACGCACCATTTCATTGGCAGAATTTCGTATCTGGATATTTCCCCCATGATAATACCTGAAAAAATCCCTTACACCGGCTATCTGACCTGCCATTACCTCAGCCAGCGGATACTGTGTCAGGGCTGATGTCCCGTACAATATCCTGTAGGTATTTTTTCTGTCAGGTATGAATTTATCAAATGACCGTTCATGGATTACAAGAGCTGCCAGCAGAATTATTGAACCAAGGCCGATACCCAGACCTAGGATACTTATTGCTGACGGCAATCTGTTTCGAATAATGCTTCTTATTGCAGCCTTAAGATCAGATAGTATCATATCGTCGATTTTCTTATTACTGCTTTCCAAAATAATGCCATTAATGTAACATTCTGTATTGTTGATATTTGTAAATTATACTTTATCATTATCGTATAATATTTATACGTTTTTATGTTAATTATTTTTACGTTTTATTGATTTATTTCTATAAAAATCCTACCTTACCAAGGTGTTTCACTGAGTTAAACCGGAGTTACACAGCCTGTCCCGATAGGGGCAGGAAAAACAGTCTTGCCCGGTGAAAAATTCAGTGCGACTCCGTGGTAAAATTTCTATAATATGCCTGGTCAGAAAGGTAACATACTGGTAGTCGATGACAATAAAAGCATCCTCAGTGCGCTTGAAATCCTGCTTACTTCTGAATTTGATGAAGTCAGGACAATCTCCAATCCGAACCTCATCCCTGCCGAGCTGAGTAAGACGGAATACAACCTGATCATCCTCGACATGAACTTTGCTGCAGGTGTGAACACCGGAAATGAAGGTATCTTCTGGCTGAAAGAAATAAAGAAGATGAATCCGGACACTTCGGTTGTAATGATCACAGCCTATGGTGATGTTGAAACTGCTGTCAGAGCCCTGAAGGCAGGTGCTTCAGACTTCATTCTTAAACCCTGGGACAATGAAAAGCTCATTGCGACATTAAGACTTGCCCTGCAGCTCAGTTTCTCAAAGAAAGAGATCAGGGATCTGAAAGAGACGCAAAGTGAGCTGAAAAAAGAAATCAACAGGGAACAGAGGAAGATTATCGGCTCATCCCCACGTATTACCGGGATACTTGATATTGTCAGAAAGGTTGCCGGCACCGATGCAAACGTACTTATTACAGGGGAGAACGGAACCGGCAAGGAACTGGTTGCCCGGGAGATACATCGCCTGAGTGCCAGGTCGGGGGAACTGATGGTTAGTGTCGATGTGGGTGCTCTTACTGAAACGCTGTTTGAAAGCGAGCTCTTCGGCCATGTGAAGGGAGCCTTCACCGATGCCAGGGAAAACCGGCCGGGTAAATTTGAGATTGCAGACAAGGGAACCCTTTTCCTGGATGAAATAGGAAATATCTCATTCCACCTTCAGGCAAAACTGCTCAAGGCCGTGGAAAGCAGACAGATAACCAGGGTAGGATCAAACAAGACAGTCCCTGTCGATATCAGGCTGATATGCGCTACCAATAAAAACCTCGACCTGATGGTAAATGAGGGACTCTTCAGGGAAGACCTCCTTTACCGGATAAACACAATACATATTGAACTTCCACCTCTCAGGGAAAGAGGCAATGACATCATCACACTTGCAGAGTATTTCCTCGATAAATACTCCCTGAAGTACAACAAGCCAGGCATAAGGCTGAACAGGCATGCTCTCGACAAGCTGATGAATTACACGTGGCCCGGCAATATAAGGGAACTCGAGAACACTGTTGAGAAATCGGTTATTCTCAGTGAATCAAAAGTCCTGAAGCCGGAGGATATTTACCTGAAGCCGGTAAGGCAACCGGATGAAACAGGTTCATTCCGTACCCTTGATGAGATGGAAGAGATAATGATAAACCTGGCTATAGATAGAAACAATGGAAATTTAACAGCTGCAGCCGCACAGCTTGGGATTACCAGGCAAACTCTTTATAACAAACTGAAATCTAAAAAATGATCAGCAAAAAACTCTATCTGAATATCATTATCAGAGTATTGTTGATAGTACTGCTTTCACTTGCTCTCGGTTACCTGATCTTTTTACATGGATCATTAAGGCTCTCTCTGTTATGCGCCCTGGCCTTAATAATCCTGACGGTTTCCCTGATAAGCTATCTTAACCGTACCAACAGGAATATCCGGTATTTCTTTGATTCCGTCAGAAATGACGATTCCAACCTGTCGTTCCCTTCGGATATCTCGAACAGGAGCATGAGGGAACTGAACGAAAGCATGAATAACGTTAACCTGCAGATCCAGTCACTTAAGATTCAAAACCAGCGCCAGGAACAATACTTCAGCCGTATACTCGAACAGCTTGCCACCGGAATTATGACCGTCGATCGCAAGGGATTCATTCACAATTCCAATGCAGCGCTGAGAGAACTTCTCGGAGCAGAGGTTCTTACTCACATGAAACAGCTTGAACGTATTGAACCTTCATTGTTCGCAGCAGTAAGTGAATTCAGGCCTTTCGACAGAAAGCTGATCAGCATCATTACCAGAACCGGAGAGATCAGATTATCACTTAAATCTACCTTTTTCGGTGAAGGAGAAAATGAACTGATGATACTTTCAGTCCAGGATATAAAACATGAACTTGATGAAAAGGAAACAGATGCCTGGATGAAACTGATCAGGGTTCTTATGCATGAGATAATGAATTCAATAACCCCTATAACATCGCTTTCCGAATCGCTTGCAGGCATTTTCAGATCTGAAAGCAGAACATTAAACCCGGAGGAAATAACCGAACGGAAAATAGTAACCACTCTGCAGGGGCTGGATGTTATCAAAGAACAGGGAAAGGGACTAATGGCCTTTGTTGAATCATACCGCAGCCTTACACGAATTCCCAGACCCGAGAAGAAAAAGGTATGTACAGCTGAACTCTTCTCAAGAGTGAAGACACTGGCGGGCTCACTCCGTAAATCGCCTGACACTAAAATCATATTTCAGGAAATCAGCCCTGATGCCGTGATCTTTGCAGATGAAAATCTCATTTCACAGGTGCTGATAAACCTAATAAAAAATGCTCTTGAGGCGAATGAAAATAATCCTGCCTGTATGATTAAGGTTTCTGCAGATATGGTTAACAGCGGACTTACTACACGTATATCGGTGACTGATAATGGTCCGGGAATAAGCGCAGAAAACATCGAACAGATCTTTATCCCTTTCTTCACCACCAGGAAAAACGGTTCAGGTATCGGGCTGAGTGTATCCCGTCAGATCATGAATGCACACGGGGGAATCCTTAGTGTTATTTCTAAACCGGACATTGAGACCACATTCATGTTGAGTTTCAGAAACTGAAACTATTTAAATATTTGGTGTTATTTTTGCGACCTGAGATCTTCCCGATGCAAGAGAATCCTGTTATAAGACTGTTTGACAACCATCCCGGACTTGTACAGCTTACCAATGCCGTGGATTCAGGTCTTAAGCGAATCGTCACAGAAGGATTGTGTGGCTCTCTTAAATCAGTCGCAATAGCATCATCGTTCATCAGAAATCCTGCTACATATCTTGTAATAGCTCCTGAAAAAGAAGACGCCGCATATCTGTATAACGATCTTATTGCTCTTGCCGGTGAAGAGAACATTTTTTTCTTCCCTTCAACATTCAAGAGATCTGTTCTCTACGAACAGACTGAACCCGCAAATATCGTTCTGCGGACAGGAGTGCTTAACTATCTTTCATCGGGTAAAAAAAAGGGCATAATCGTATCCTACCCCGAATCGGTGATGGAAAAAGTCATCAGCAGGAAAAACCTGAAGAAGAATACTTTACGAATATCGAAAGGTGAAAGGTTATCCCGGGAATTTCTGGAAGAGATGCTCAGGGAATATGGCTTTGAAAATGTCGATTTTGTCTATGAGCCAGGTCAGTATTCAATCAGGGGAAGTATCGTTGATGTTTTCTCATTTTCAGCCGACCATCCTTTCCGTATGGATTTTTTCGGCGATGAAATTGAGACAATAAGATCATTCAACGCCGAAGATCAGCTTTCAGTGGGAACCATGAACCACGTGGAAATAATTCCAAATATCCAGGACATATCTATCGAAGAGATAAACGATTCCTTCACCGGATTCCTTCCTCCTTCATCAATGATCTGGACAGAAGACAGATCGTTTATCAGGGAAAAAATAAATTCAATATACGACCAGGCAGTTCAGAGGGAAGATAGTGGCCAGGCAACAGGGAAGAAGGAGCTTGTGATGACAGGCACCAGGTTCTTTGAAGAATGTTCAGCCTTTAAAAATATTGAATTAGGACGTGATCCTGGAGAAACAAGCCGGGAGGAACGGATAATTTTCCGCTGTGAATCCCAGCCTGTTTTCAACAAAAACTTTGATCTTCTCTCAGAAAAATTCGTCAGTAACAAGCTCGAGGGTTACGAAACTCTGATTGTCTCAGAAAGCCAGTCACAGATCGACAGGCTCCGTGACATTTTTGCCGAAATAAATCCCGATGTGGCTTTTACCCCTCTGCTCATCAACCTCCACGCAGGTTTTACCGACCATGAAATAAAACTATCAGTTTATACCGATCATCAGATATTCGACCGCTACCATAAGTTCAGGATCAGGGGATATTTCACCAGGAAAGAAAGCATATCGGTAAGGGAACTCACGGGACTCAATCCGGGTGATTATGTAGTTCACATCGATCATGGCATAGGAAGGTTTGGTGGGCTTGAAAAAATAGAAGTTAACGGGAAGTTACAGGAAGCTATCAAACTGGTTTACAGGGATAATGACATCCTTTACGTAGCTATCCATAATCTCCACCGGATATCAAAATACAAGAGCGGTGAATCAGCCCCGCCAAAGATCTACAAACTCGGATCAGGTGCATGGCACAAGCTTAAACAGAGTACAAGCAAGAGGGTTAAAGACATTGCAAGAGACCTGATAAATCTTTATGCCAAAAGGATGTCTTCGAAGGGATATTCTTTTTCGCCCGACTCGTACCTTCAGCGTGAGCTTGAAGCCTCATTCATTTACGAGGACACTCCCGATCAGATAAGCTCGACAAATGCGGTAAAAATTGATATGGAGTCGGATCACCCTATGGACAGGCTGGTATGTGGCGATGTAGGATTCGGGAAGACAGAAGTGGCAGTAAGGGCAGCCTTTAAAGCAGCTGCAGACAGCAGGCAGACTGCCATACTTGTACCGACAACCATACTCGCATTGCAGCATTACAAGACCTTCTCGGAACGACTGAAGGAATTCCCGTGCCGTGTTGAATATCTTACTCGTTATAAGAAAGCAGCTGAAGAAAAAAAAATCCTCTCTGAACTTGCCGAAGGAAAAATAGATGTTATCATAGGCACCCATAAGCTAATAGGCAAGGAAGTTAAATTCAAGGATCTGGGACTTCTTATAATTGATGAAGAACAAAGGTTTGGAGTAGCCGTGAAGGAAAAACTTAAAAATATCAGGGCTTCTGTTGACACTCTTACACTCACAGCTACACCAATACCCAGAACATTGCAGTTTTCGCTCATGGGTGCACGTGATCTGTCGGTAATTAATACTCCCCCTCCCAACAGGATGCCGATAATAACCGAGCTTCACGGCTTCAACGAGGAAATAATTAAAGAAGGTATCGAATATGAAATTTCAAGAAACGGGCAGGTATTCGTAATACATAACAGAATTGACAATATCATGGAAGTCCGTGACAAGATAAGCAGGATATGCCCTAACATAAAATGCGCTGTCGTTCACGGACGGATGGATGGAACCAGCATTGAAAATGTCATGTTCGACTTCATCCAGGGCGATTATGATGTTCTCATAGCCACCACCATAATAGAATCAGGCCTCGACATACCCAATGCCAACACGATCTTCATCAACGACGCCCATAATTTCGGGCTGTCGGAGCTTCATCAGCTGAGAGGCAGGGTGGGGAGATCGAACAGAAAAGCTTTTTGTTACCTCCTTGCTCCTCCCCTGAACAGTCTTACTCACGACGCCAGAAGGCGTCTGAAGGCAATTGAAGAGTTCTCCGAACTGGGCAGTGGTTTCAATATTGCACTCCAGGATCTTGACATAAGAGGAGCCGGAAATCTGCTGGGAGGTGAGCAGAGCGGGTTCATTTCCGACATCGGCTTTGAAACCTACCAGAGGATACTCAGTGAAGCAATGAACGAACTGAAAGAAACTGAGCCTGCAGCTTTCCTGCCTGAAAAGAAGGAAGAAAAACCTGAGCCGAAGGAACATTCAGCAGTAAAAAGTTATGTCCGCGATTTTCAGATCGATACCGACCTTGAGATAATGTTCCCCGATGAATATATATCGAATATCTCAGAACGTATCAGGCTTTACAGGGAGCTTAACGAAATTAAGGATGAGAACGGGCTGATCCTTTATGAGCAGATGCTTACCGACCGTTTTGGTCCCGCACCTCCGCCTGCTTCAGCTCTGCTCGATATTGTCAGGGTGAAATGGAAAGCTGAAAAACTCGGTATTGAAAAAATACTTCTGAAAAAAAACCTCCTGATAGCAAATTTTATTACCGACCCCGAATCGCCTTTTTACAGAAGCCCGGCATTTGTTTCAATAATGAACTGGGTTAACAGGCATCCTGCAAGGATGTCGATACGTCAAAAAGAGTCAAAGCTGAGTCTGACCATCAGAGATATAACAACTGTGAAAGCTGCAATTAATGTCCTGAACGAAATAATTAAAAATACAGTTACAGAGGGAGAACCCTCATCCCGTCCCGATATATCGGGATCTCGGGATTCGGGATGACAGTGGAATGATCAGGCGGTGAGTATCTTATCTCTCCATCACGCCCTCACCCACTCTTCCCCTCCTTCTTCTTCTGTCTTCTGTCTTCCGTCTTCTAACTCCAGACACTTTAGTCACTTCCAATTTTAGCGACTCCAAACTTCTTTTTATCTTTGTATTATATAGCACATTATGAACCTTATCTTCGACATAGGAAACACCAGCACCAAAGTTGCTGTGTTTGATGGCAGAAAAAAAATTATATCCATCCGCACAAAGGTATTCAGCTGTGAAAGGATGGAGAAGCTTCTGGGTCATTATCCTCTCGAAAAGGCTATTATCTCAACCGTCAGAGATATTCCCGATTTCATAATCGACCTGGCTACACACGGCATACCACATGTCCATATACTGACTCACAGATCGAGGCTGCCTTTCAAAAATAATTATGAAACTCCTGAGACACTTGGTCCCGACAGAATTGCTGCATTGGCAGGTGCTGTTCAGGCATTCCCGGGCAGTAAGGTCCTGATAATCGATGCAGGCAGCGCTGTCACCAGTGATTTCTTATATGGAAAGACTTTCAGGGGTGGAAATATATCTCCCGGACTCAGTATGCGATTCCGCGCTCTTCACAGTTTTACCGGGAAACTCCCTCTGGTCTCAACAGCCGATAGATATCATTCTCCGGGCAGAAATACTCATGAAGCAATAACAGCCGGAGTTATCAACGGCCTCATTTTTGAAATAAATGAGTATATTCGCACGTTTCATGAAAGATATCCCGGACTTAAGGTTATCCTTACAGGCGGCGATAGCGGATATTTAAAGGACAGACTGGCCCACAAAGTCACATATATGCCTGATATAGTGATTGATGGCTTAAATTTTATTCTTGAATACAATGCAAAAAAGACCGGCAATAATCCTGGCAGCAATACTGATTCTAATTCCCCTTTCCTCTTCCGGACAGAAGCAGGTTAATTCACCACTGGCACGATTTAATCTAGGCCTGCTCGAGCCAATAGCATCATACAGAAGCCTCGGAATGGGAGGTGCAGGAACCGCCATGAGAGATAACCTGACTATAAATTTTGTTAATCCTGCTTCATACAGCAGCCTGGATACAAATTCATTTATCTTCGATTTTGGAATTGATTACGGATTGAACTTTATATCAGACGAGACATCGTCTGACCTGTCGGACGATCTCAACTTCGATCATCTTACGATGGGTTTTCCTGTATCCCGGCGATGGGGAGTTGCCATCGGGCTGATTCCGTTAAGCAACGGATA
Source organism: Bacteroidales bacterium (assembly GCA_036759025.1). Taxonomy (GTDB): domain Bacteria; phylum Bacteroidota; class Bacteroidia; order Bacteroidales; family VadinHA17; genus LD21. Next base: position 9,809 of record DAIOVL010000032.1, on the reverse strand, counting down.
CTACAATATTTCAGAATCAGTATTGGAAGGGGATCCCGGTTATGATCCCGTGACAGGAGAGTACACTTCTTTTCATAAAGGAGGTGGAGGATTATCTGGTTTCTTTATTGGGACCGGGCTCAATATCTCAAAAAATATATCTGCAGGTGCAAATATGTCAGTCATTTTCGGTTCACTCAGAAGATCCAATGAGTTCGACTTCAATGATTATTTCTACACATACCAGACCAGCACCACTGAAAAATACTCTCTTGCCGGCATAGGTCTTGATCTTGGATTGCAGTATGAGGCCTCACTGAAAAATGATTATTTCATAAACATTGGTTTGTCATACGGCTTGTCAAAACATCTTAAATCGAATTTTGAGACACTGACATACAGGTTCAACCTGTATTCCACGGCTGATACCCTGGTTTACCTTGCTGATGATTCTGAAAAAGCATTTATCCCCGCCACCTTAAGAACGGGTATCTTTATTGGAAAGAAGAATAAATGGAATGCCGGACTGGATTACATTTACACAAAATGGTCAGATGCCAGTCTTGCCGGCTCTGACGGCTATCTGACTGACGTTCAGTCATTGCTGGCAGGGATTGAATACACCCCCGACCGTTTTGCCAACTACGGCTTCATGAGAAGAATCGATTACAGGGCAGGAGTCCATTTCGGCGGAAATTATCTCTCCCTCGAAGGTAATCCTGTTAAGGAAAAAGGAGTCAGTATAGGAGTTGGAATACCATTAAGGAGGACTTATTCAAAAGTTAATTTTTTCGCCGACTACACACAGCGTTCTCTTGATGGAGGAAGCATTATTCATAAGGAAGATTATTTTACGTTCGGACTGAGTATCAATATGTTCGATATCTGGTTCTTAAAGCAGAAATATAACTGATAAAATGAATGATGATGCTCTCAATGTCATTCTGGTAAGACTGCGTCCCCTTATCTGTCTTTTGCCGGTATTCACTTTATTGATCCTTTCCTGTGAAAGAAAACCTGAAATAATAAAGAAAACCGAAATACTGTTACTTCCCTCTGCAACTGTAAAACAAGGAGTGACCTGGTTTACTGATTCGGGCAAATTGCAGCTGCGAATGGAAGCTCCTGTCATGAGATCATTTGACAAGGTTGATGAACCATATCTGGAATTCGTTGAAGGAGTATATGTTGTATTTTTCGAGGGAAAAGAGGATTCCATTGGATATGCTACTGCAAAATATGCAAGGTACAATGATAAGAAGAAGCTGTGGGAGCTGAGAGACAGTGTGGTGCTGGTTAATGGTTCTAACGACAGACTTGAAACCGAGCAGCTTTTCTGGGATCAGGATAAGGACCAGATTTATACTGAAAGATTTGTTAAGATCATCAATGACGATCAGACAATAATGGGAACAGGATTTGAGTCCGACATCCGGCTTACCCGAAGAAGGATAAGAAATCCTTCCGGCCCCATATACCTTAAAGATGAATAAGAAAGTACTTTTAATTATTGAGGTAGTCTGGATAGCCACGGGGATTCTCTCTGTTGCCGCAGGAATCAGATATGCGCTTACCACCGGAGGAAGCAGAACATTCATATTTGCTGCTCTGGCTCTGGTATCTTTTCTTTTTGCCTGGATCAGACACAGACAGAGAATAAAAATTTAAATTTGGGGTATGGACATAGTTGCGGTCATACTCGTGGCAATGATTTTCTCCGGATTCTTCTCCGGAATGGAGATAGCATTCGTTTCGTCAAATAAACTCCGCATTGAGCTCGACAGAAAACAGGGTATATTTAGTTCTGATATAATCAGGATCTTCACCGGAAACCCCGGGCAGTACATTGCCACCATGCTTATTGGCAACAATCTGGCCCTGGTCATCTATGGTCTCTTTTTTGCACGTCTTTTCAATCCTATCCTTCATCCGCTGGTAAATTCAGATGTCCTCGTACTTGTAATCAACACTGTAATATCGACTGTCCTGCTACTTTTGTTTTCCGAATTCCTTCCGAAGACATTATTCCTGGCTATGCCAAATTTCTTTTTAAGGATACTTAGTATCCCGACACTTTTTTTCTTCCTGATCTTCTATCCGGTGAGTAAGCTGAGCCTGGTAGTTTCAAATTTTTTCCTGAGGATCTTCACAAAAAACAAATTCGCAGGCAATGAACAGGAGAACATAATCTTTACTAAAGTTGATCTCGATCATTTTGTTGGACAGGGAAAGGATATAAGTGAGGAAGAAGGTTCGGAACAGCATAATATTAAGATTTTCCAGAACGCTCTCGATTTTTCTAACGTAAAACTGAGAGAATGTATGGTCCCGCGTACTGAAATTCAAGCTGTTGAAGCCAACAGTTCGATGGAAGAGCTGAAGAGAAAATTCATTGATACACAGCATTCCAGGATACTCGTTTACAGCGAAAGTATCGACAACATAACAGGTTATTTTGAGCTTACCGATATTTACAGGAAACCTCCCGACATCTTATCGGCTATTCGAAAGCTTGCGATAGTTCCGGAAACGATGTCTGCCAGCCGGTTATTAAAAGTCTTCGTGGGAGAAAAACAGAATATCGCTCTTGTTGTCGATGAATTCGGAGGAACTTCCGGGATAGTGACAATAGAGGATGTGCTGGAGGAAATAGTCGGTGATATTGAAGATGAACATGATGTAAATGAGTTTACAGAAAAGATCATCAGTCCTGAAGAGTTTATCTTTTCCGGACGCCTTGAAATCGATTATCTCAATGAAAAATATCATCTCAACCTTCCGGAAAAGGACGACTATGAAACTCTGGCAGGTATGATACTTTATTTACACGGAAGCATTCCTTCCAACAACGATACCATCAGGGTAAAGAATATGGTATTCAAAATACTCAGGGTCAGTTCGACCCGTATTGAGCTTGTGAATCTTAAAACAGAATAAAAAGGGGGTGTCTTTCAAAGACACCCCCTCCTGATGAATAAAAGGAATAAAATTATCTCCTTGGTGATTTAAGTACCGGCCTGCTTGCTACTGACTGTTTTGATTTTGTAACATCAAGTTCGATATCAGCTGTAAAATAAGTTGTTGGTAAATATGTCGGAGAATAGGGAGCAGCGAAGCATTCATTCTCTCCTTCATAATAGACATTATATATTATGACCATTGCCGGACTTGCACCGCAATTATCCCAGGTTCCGCTACCGTCAATCTCATAGTCATAAGGATCCCCGTCGTAAAGTGTCGTGAAGATATATTGTCTCGGTATAACGACCGTCCCGTCAATATTTACAGTCATCTCGATGGTGCCCCCTGCAGTGATTTCTTCTCCCCACCAGTCCTGCATGAACCACTCATTCATATGAGAGACTTTGAGTCCTGTTGTTCCGTTTGCCTCAGTAGTAATAAGGCTTTCATACCATGCATCATCACCTGTCCATGTGCCAACAAGGTCAGCCACGCCATTGGTCAGGGGGCAGTAAGGTTTGACATGCGTTTTAAGTGTATAGGACGGAGATGTGACTCCTCCGACAGTTGTTTCCGTAACGCTTATCAATGCTGTGTCATTTGCCGGTATGGCAGAATAGAGAACAGTTATTGTTTTTGTATCTGAACTCACCGATTCAATTGTCCCTCCGGTAACAGTCCAGTCCCAGGTAGATCCTGCCCGGCTGTATGTTACCTTGTACTGGTACGAGAATGTTTGCAGTGCTATACCTGGTCCGGTAGCACCCATTATTTTGGGAACTACCTGCGATGCATCGTAAGCCTCCTGGGCTTTCTCCATATCAGTCTCACATGAGGTAAGAAGCCCGACAGATATCAGAACCAGTGCAAACCCGTATAATATTTTGTTTTTCATATTTCAAATATTAGAAGTTAGTAGTATTTCTATTTAAACCATCCGCCGGCTGAAACATCAACACCGGGTTCACCTTTCTGTCCGGCACCAAGTCCGCCGAAAGTATAGTAATCCATCACGTTGACCTCGAGCTGCTGCCCTGGGATCGGAAGATGCAGAGGTGTTCCCGGCTGAAGCTTGTCAGCTTTCCTCATGGTGAAGAACTCAATCCCCATGCCTGTGGTATGCAGCTCAATATTCCTTTCGTAGAAAATTGCATTTTCTATTTCGGTTGCAGTGGCTCCTATAGGTGCAAGTCCTCCCCGCGAAACCCTGCTTCCATTGTTTATTATTGTCTGCGCAGGTACCAGTCCTGAGGTATGCAACAAAGCTTCAGCCTTAAGAAGATCGTTTTCAGCCTTGAGGAAAACCGGGGTCGGACCAACGAATTCATTTGCTATATAGTCGTCCTGGCGTGTACCCCTGTAACAGGAGAAATGATAATAGCCGCGTTCGGTTCTGAAACCACATTCATCAAGGAATTCAAAGTCAGTGAATATGCGGTCGTCAATACCGTCGGTGTGGGATGATACTGGTGCAGGGAGAATATCCCATGTGTCAGCATCGGTCCAGCGTGCAGGGAACCTTGAATCCATCATATTGACAAGTCTCATGTCAGTCTGTCCCCAGCCACCCCAGTATGAATAGTACTGAAAATAGGAGTACCACTTAATACCATCACATTCGGGAGTGAAATCATAGGTAAGACCATTGTTGGCATAACCGAGCACCCTGGTCCAGTCGACAGCGTCATTTTCGGCTTTACTTCTCGGAGAATATGACATGAGCAATGCGGCAACGGTATTTGCCAGCTCTCCTATTTTGTCCTGGTCATATGTTCCGCCTGTAATCCATCCTGATGGAAGAACAAAAGTAGATGAGGCACAAATGTCTATACATTCGTCGAGAAATAAAAGTGCTGTATCAATCACATCTGTATAAGGTGATGTAGCAATGGTTTGTGTTATGTCGGTATTTTCGGTTACAATGAACACCTTGTCGTAAATAAGACCAAGATATCCTAGAGTAAGACCTTGTGACAGGCGTGCTACCGCTTCAACCATAGGAGTTTCATCTGTTCCGTTGTCAGCTGTGAATACCATTCCCTCTTTAGCAATTTTAGACATTACGTCATTTGCATAGGAAAGAGTAGAATAAAGTCCGGCATAATAATTTTCACTTACGATAGCATCGGTATATGCCGGAGTATTGTCGAATGCTACACGGGGTTCATTACTGAACCAGCGCATGTTTGCATTACCCCATGAACAGGTACCTGCATCAGATCCCGTCCATAACATAAGAGCAGGACCATCATATTCCTGTGTTGTCTGGAACCATGCATTGATTAGCGAACCGGCAACACCCTTGACATCTGAAGGATTTGAAAATGCCGTCTTGAAATCAGGATCATTTTCATTCTTCACTTCCAGACTTTCACAGCCCGCAAGCAGAACTGAAATGACAACTGAAAAAAGTATTAAATATTTATATGTTTTCATAGTATCTGTTTTTATCCGTTAGAATTTCAGTTCGAGAGATACGGAATATGATCTGTAGTTCGGATATCCCATAAAATCATATGCAAAATACTGGGTTCCGTCTGTGGTCTGAACTTCAGGGTCATAACCTGTATATTTGGTGAGTGTGTAAAGGTTCTTTCCGATAAGAGCAAGTCTGATACCTTTGATGTAACCATTTGCAAAACCTGCAAGTGCCTGCTGGCCAAGGCTGTATGAAACAGATAGTTCTCTCAGTTTCAGGTAACTGCCGTCTTCAACCCAGAAGTCGTTCTGAGTATTTACATCATAGAAGACCTTGTAGTAAGTAATGGTCTTTTTCAGATGGTCGGCCTTGCCGTACTGGTCCATCATACCATGCCTGTCGTCGCGTGTAAGCCACTGTGCCGACTTGTTATAGATATCACCGCCGTTTTTCCACTCAAGCAGAGCATAGAGACCAAAACCTTTGTAGCTTAAATTGTTGGTCATGGCAAGTTTGAACCTTGGATTTGAATCGCCTATTTTTCCAAACCAGAGGTTGCCGTTTTCATCGAGTTTCTTAACCGGAGCTTCGTAAATGGTACCTTCAGTTCCCTTTTCGATCACATATCCGTCACTGTTTATCATGTAATTATCGACGTCATCGGGATCAGCAAGCTGAAGCTGAAGTTCATCAAGTGATTTCAGGAATGAATATCCGTACATTGCTCCGAATGTTTCTCCTTCACGGATATAGAAAGCCTTGTTGGCTTCCTGCCCCTGGGGACCTGTCTGGAAGGGAGGTACATCGAGCTGTGTGATCTTTGTCCTAACCCGGTCAAAGATAAAGCCGATATTGTAATTGAAATCTTTTTTGCGTGCTACAGCTATATTCAGAGATGATTCCCAAACCTTTGAATTCAGACTCCCTGCATTTCGAACCTGGTAAGCCCATCCTCCAAACTGAACGGCAAGAGGAACTGATAATATCTGGTCGGTGGTATTGATCTCTGAACGTACCAGTTCGAAGCTGAACCTGTTAAGGAAGTCGATGTTCAGCCCTATTTCAAGTTCTTTCGACAATGAAGGTTTCAGCATAGAGTTTCCTGACTGGTATTTGCCAAGGGTCTGTCCGTTTGACATTGGTACAATTTCGTACTGATCGGAGAAACCCGGACGCTGACCGGCGGTTCCGAAGGCGGCACGCAATTTGAATTCCTGTATTCCGGGTATCGAAACATCTTCCGATATCCTGTAGGCACCTGACACCCTGTAATAAGGATTCCATCTGGCTTCGGATCCGAAGAGTGAAGATCCATCGTATCTTATCATACCGTCGAAGATATATTTATCACGGTAGTCAACATATAGAATTCCGAAATAGTTTTTGGCCAGGATAGCATCCTTATAGCTTGTTGAAGATATGGGACCGCTGATTGCGTCGAAACTGGGAACTCCTCTGAGAGAAAAGTCAACTCCGTTGGTGCTATTGCTGTTGTAGGTCACTTTTTCGAAGAGGTAGCTGACTTTTGCACGAGTGTTGAAATCACCAATTTTCTTCTGGAAGTTGGCTGTCACCTGGGCATTCCTTGAGAAGAGTTCTGTATTGGCTATATAGAGTGAACCCTGTGAGTATACCGGGTCGCTGCCTGATCTTGTATAAGTGTCGTATGGATTGTAGGTAGTATATTCGGCAGTTGAATATTCAAATGCATACTTGGCTTCAAAATTAAGGAAAGTTGTCAGATTGTATTTGGCATTATATGTACCAAGGATCCTGTTCCTGACAGTGTTATCCTCAATTTTCCATAGCTGGTATATCGGGTTTTCCTGTTCTTCCTGCCACATGCTGGCCACAAAATTATAAGGCTGACCGTCAGGGTTCGGGTAGAAGAAGTCAACGTCGGGTTCATAAAGCAGACAGTCGAAGAAAAGACCTCCGTTGTATGTATCAGCACCTCCGGGATCCTGGGTTGTGGATTTCACGTAAAGATTACTGGCTGATACTGACAGTTTGGGAGATATTTTATGGTCGACGTTGAGCCTGAAGCTGTTCCTCTTATATCCGTCTGTTTCGACCAGCAGACCTGACTGTATATTATTTTCAAAAGATACAAGGAAGTTTGTTTTGCCCAGATTTGATCCAACTGAAACGTAGTTGGTCATGAAGTTATTTCCTGCAAAGATATCTCCTTCATGGTCGAAGACCCTTGCATAAGGATTATCCATATACTGGTCATCTTCAAGTCTTCTTGCCCCTGATGCCCCAGATTCCGTTCCGTTGTATTCTGTAGGATAGGTTACTCCGAAATACCTGGTATAATCATAAGATGCCTGGTCACTGGCAAGCTGAAAAGCATGATGAGTAGCCAGATCGTATTTTTTTGCCAGCTGGTTAAGACCGAATTCATTTCTTACTATTACTTCGGTTTTTCCTTCGGCAAGCATATTTCCGCGCCTGGTAGTAACGGCAATAACACCGTTGCCCGCACGTGAACCGTAAAGAGCCGAAGCAGAAGCACCTTTTACAACCTCAATGGATTCAATATCATCGACGTTGATATCACCGAGAGTGCCTTCCATTATGGCTCCGTCGAGAATAATAAGAGGAGCCTGCGATCCTGTGATCTGAGTTGCTCCACGGACAAGGATAGAAGCTGCAGCTCCGGGTTCGCCGGTAGAGTTGACAACTGTGAGACCGGCAACTTTACCCTGAAGTGCTGATGAAGCTGAATTGGCAAATACCTCCTTGATCTTGTCTTCGCCGACTTTTTCGACCGATACTGCCATCTTCTTTTTGGGTGTACCGGCTGCAACGCCTGTCACGATAACTTCATCGAGGTTCATCAGATCCTGCTCAAGAACAACGTCAATCACGCTTTTACCATCAATGGAAATCTCCTGCGTTTTCATTCCTACGAAGGTGAAAACAAGAGTATTAGCATTGTCGGGTACGGTAAGCGAGTATTTCCCGGCTGCATCGGTATATGCGCCAAGAGTTGTTCCGGGAACAGTAACAGATACCCCCGGAAGGGCTCCTTCGCCCTCTATGGCTGAGGTAACTGTACCTGTAATGACTTTTGCCTGTGAGAACAGTGTCGCTGACGCTGCAAACACAAACAAAGTAATCAGTAGAAATAGTTTCTTCATACAATTTGATTTAGGGTTTAAACTAGATTCCTCCGGATTCGACCGGATTGCAAAGGTAGTCAAATTTAATGTTCTAACAGTTAAAAAACCATAAAATATCCAGATTATGAAGGTTTACGCGTATTTACTTTTCTAAAATGGATTCCCCGAGTTATAATGGCAAACTTTTTGATATATTTAAATGTTTTTTCACACATCAACCGTTGAACAGAAATTTTAAATCCATTGCTACAATGAAACATCACATTCAGAGAATCACAATACTTTTAATATCTGTATTTGTATTCGAAGGACTTAATGCACAGGCCGACAGCCTGAAGAATCTGCCAAACTTACTTCTGCCCCGCTTTACCAACAGCATGGTTGTCATGAAATCAGGAGAGAAACGGAGAGCAGTTCTGAACTATAATCTCGTTGACCAGGAAATGGTGTTCATGCAGAAAGACCAGTATTTTGTTTTGGACGATCCTCATCTTATTGATACCATATATATGGCTAACCGTACTTTCATTCCGCAGGAGAAGGGATTTTATGAGTTTGCCGTTCCGGGGCCAGTAGCCTTATTCATCCAGCACAAAGCTTATGCTGAGTCTGTTGGGGTGCCCACAGGTTATGGGGCGAGGTCGCAGACCACCAGCTATAATTATGTAAAGACTATTTTCGGGGGTAATGGTGCCATCAATCTGAAGTTTCCTGCCGAATTCAGGATTGTTGACGACACTGAATACTGGGTAAGGAAAGAAGGTGTGATGCAGAATTTTGACTCAAAACGCCAGTTTCTTAAGATATTCCCTGAAAAGGAAAAAGAGCTTAATCAGTTTATTGGAAAGAATAAGGTAAGCTTCGACGACTATAGGACTGTGATCAGGCTTGTGGAGCATTGCAATGAGATAATGTAGATAAGGATGTCAGGGCTGAAGCCCTTTTTTAACAACAACTGCTTGCCGTTGGCTGAAGCCAGCGGCAATATTAATATCCCCCTTTTACTGAATTCCAGTGACCGGTATGAACTTTATGCCTTCCGGATAAGGGCTGAAGTCAGCGGCAATTTAGTACTCCTTATCTGAGAATTCGCTTTCAGGCAGTGAGGAAAAATTTTACAGGTGGATTTAACCGCCACATAAGTATTTCTTGCAGATACCATTGTTGAAAAAAGACAACTATTTACCGGTGGCTTAGTCGTCCGGATAGTACTTTCAACAGATATGTTTGCAGAAAAGAGACAACTATTTACCGGTGGCTTTAGCCGCCCCATAAGTACTTTTTACAGATACCACTGGAGAAAAAAGACAACTATCTACCGG
>DAIOVL010000031.1:7838-35390 GCA_036759025.1 Bacteroidales bacterium | reverse complement strand
ACTTCATTGATCATCCGGTAATATCCTTTCACGCTGTGCTGGTATTTTTCAGGTGTGTCAAATCTCCATGTCCAGCGTAGCCTGTTGTATCCATTCCTCACTTCTTCGGGAAGAGCCATGAAATATTTTTCTTCTGAAATCAGTGGAGGAGGAATTGTTATATCGTTATAAAGCCTGTCAGATTTCTCCTGCCAGATATACTGCTCGGGGGCATTGTCGTGGGCATGCGGCGCACTGAAGCTGAGGGATAGACAGAAAGGTTTGTCTTCAGGGGCATTCTCTATGAATTCCCTGGCTTGGTAACCGGTATAGGTGGTGAGATGTACTGTGTCTCCATTGATTGTCTTATAGAAATACCCCCTTTTGTCGGGAAACCTGCTATTCCTGTCGTAAATATCTGCCCTGTCAAAGAGTGTTTCGGCGTCATCATATGTCACACCCAGTTTTCCGAAGAAACCGGTATAATAGCCATTCTCCTTCATTATTACCGGGTAGCTGAGCTTCATGAAACGCTCTTTCAGTGGTCCCTGCTGGAAAGTATAGCCATGAGTCCTTTCATACATACCTGTAAGTATGGAGGCTCTGCTTGCTGCACTGATAGGTGTGGTAACGAATGCCTTACTGAACCATGTCCCTTCACCTGCAAGCCTGTCCATTGAAGGGGTCTGTATTATCCGGTTCCCGGCATACCCGATGGCATCCCATCGCTGGTCATCGGTAAGAATGAAAATTATATTGGGTCTCTTGTCCCTGTCTGCCACTCCGGGGCCCCGGGTACATCCTGATAATAACGAACATCCGATAAAAAGGAATGATATTTTTTCCATGGCAGTAATTTTGAACCAATCTGCAGAAACCGGAACCCTTGACCACATCTGACCGGTTTCTTAATCAAAAATATAAAGAATATATATTGGTTAAAGCCCTTTTTTATATTTATTTTTATTGATGTAAATAAGCTCTAATTTAGCCTATAAAAGGCTCTTTGTTTGTATTTGAAAATAAATAAAATATGGATTAAACTATGAAAACGAAATTTTTCTTATTGTCCGGATTGCTGTTCCTGTTATTCCAATGTGCCTATGCTCAGAAATTCCCGAAAATTGATGAATCAGTACGCATTAAAAGACTTGAACCGCCGAAAGATAGGGTGAGAGCGGTACTTGATACCGACACATACAACGAGATAGATGATCAGTTCGCTCTTTCCTATGCCGTTCTTTCAAAGGAAAAGATCGATCTTGAAGCGGTTTATGCCGCACCTTATTTTAACAGCCGATCCACGAGCCCTGCCGATGGTATGGAAAAGAGCTACCAGGAGATACTCAGGCTTCTGAAGTTTCTTGGAAAATCTCCTGACGGATTTGCTTTCCGCGGTTCCGACAGGTACCTGGAAGATGTTTCGAAACCGGTCAGAAGCGATGCTGCTCTCGACCTTATTAAAAAGGCAAAGAACTCTTCTCCCGGCAACCCTCTTTATGTAATTACCGTGGGTTGTATTACCAATGTTGCATCAGCAATACTTATCGATCCTTCGATCATCGAGGATATAGTTGTTGTCTGGCTGGGAGGTAACAGTCCTGAATGGCCTGACCAGAGAGAATTTAACCTCAGGCAGGATGTAAAGGCAGCAAGAGTTGTACTGAATTCGGGAGTTCCTCTTGTCATAATGCCATGCCAGCCCGTTGTTGCCCGCTTCCATACAACCATACCGGAAATGACACAATACCTGAAGGGCAAATCTCCTCTTGCCGATTACCTGCTGAAGACCACGATAGATTACAGCGGAGGCAGGGATTACTGGTCAAAGGTAATATGGGATGTCACTGCTGTGGCATGGCTTGTAAATCCCTCCTGGATGCCGACAAATATCGTTCACAGCCCGGTTCTTACCGACCAGGTCACTTACAGTACCGACATGTCGAGGCATTTTATCAGAATGGCAACATCGGTGAACAGGGATGCATTATTCCGGGACCTTTTTGTGAAAATAAGTAATGCCAGATGAAAACAAACTCAACTCCTTCCCCCTTGGGGGAAGGTTGGGAAGGGGGTTTAATTTAACAATTTAACATTATATCAAGTATTAAGAAGATCATAGACGTTTAATATTATTGTGAAGAGACAAATCTTTTTGGATATATATTATAAATGCACCATGTTATCATGAGGAGATCATATTTAATTCTTTCGTTCCTGCTCGTGAGTGCCTCCTGTTACAGCCAGGCCCTGACGGAGGCAGAAAGGCAACAGCTCGACCAGCTTAACCGGAATTATCAGGCTGACAAAAACAATGTGTCCCTTAACTATGCATGGCTTCTTTATCGTTCTGCCCGCGAAGATCTTATACCCAGGGCCGACAGCGTCCTGAACGGCGTTATCGCACTTCAGGACAGTGATCCGGAGTCCTTTATGTACGGGCAGTGGGGGTGGAGAGAGGATGAGCTGGGACGCCGGTCAGGTGATCAGAACAAGGCCCTGTTCCAGGCACATATCATGTTTTGCGATCTATGGAACGAGCAGGAAAAGATGTCATCAGCAACAAGGGAAAACTTCCTCCTTTCCTGCCACCGGATGACAGAAGCCGTTGTGAGAAGATGGGATTACGAGGTCTTTGATATTTACCGCGATTTCACAGCCTACAGCAATGCCTTTGTAATGTTTGTCCAGACATTCATACTCGCCGGCGAGAGGTTCGATAGCGAGAGACTGAGGAAACAGGCAAGGGCACAGTGGACAAGATGGTACAATCATATCTCTTTCTTCGGTATTGACGAGTTTGCATCACCGGGATATAACAGGGTCATTTTCTATGCTCTCGACGATATCCGTAATTTCAGTCCCGACGAACGGATACGAAATGAGGCAAAGGAAATTATGGATCATATATATCTTCTTCAGTCAGCCATAACCCATCCTCTTTTAAAACTCCCTGTTTCAGGTATCAGCCGCGATTACAGGAATTTCTATCAACCGGGCGACATGCGATCCGAGATCTTTACCCGGCAGCTGCCGGCATCATATTCTCCGCCCGGGAAAGCTGTTGAGATAAATGAGAACCGTAAATACCCCTTTGAAGTGATCGGGAAGGCTTCTGCAATGCCATTTATTTTCAGATCTTACCAGCTCAAAGATGCAGCTATGGGAAGCATGACGGGAGGATCGGTCTTCCAGCAGCAGATACATTGCATCACAGCAGTGGGTAAAAATGAGAATGAACGTGCAGTCGCCTTCCTCCAGGGATCATTCACCCCGGTGAACGGCTATACCGACCAGAAGGGCACCTCGACATTATGCGTATATAACAGGCTTCCCGCTTATTGGCATCTTACACAGAAACACGGAGTGGTGGATATGGCCGTTTATAAAGAGACCTTCGGTGAATTTGGTCTGGGAATAACTTCTGAATGGAAGGAGAAAATGAAAACCCCCGATCACATAGTACTGGAAGCATATGGGTATGAACTTCACATATTCCCGTTCCGGATACTTGAAGAAAAGATTGTTCCCTGCGGCCTTGAACTTAAACACCGCACTACTACCAGCCCTGTCTATCACCCCCGCGCCAGGATCTTTGGCGAATATGTATTCCCGGAAGAACCTGAGTGGTTCGGTGCTTTTCTGGTACTGACTGAAATCGGAGAAAAGGTGAAAAAACCCGTAATAAGCTACAGAAATGTTGAAGGTATCAGGATCTTCAGTACTAACATGGGACACACCGTTAAGCTCTTTGTTGCGGAAAAGGGAGATACACGGCAGTTGTACAATGTCGATCCGGCCCTGATACCCTTGCTTAAATATGCAGAATAAAAACCTTTCAGAATCCTGCTCCATGATTAAAAGACATTTAAATACTATCCACCTGCTCAGGGTGCTGATGGTTAAGGTAATGATCCTATTATTTTGTATTACTACAGCAACTGCCGAAACAGGATACGAAGCATGGCTCAGGTATGAAAAGGTGAATGATCCTGGTCTGCTTGATGAGTACAAATATTTATCAGGAAGAATATATGCCTGTGGGAGTTCTCAGATAATGGATTCCGCGCTGGAAGAACTGAAATACGCTGTTACAGCATTGACAGGTGTCGCACCTGAAATGATCGATAAGCGGACCTCTTCCGGGATTATTATCGGAAGAGTCGGAAGTATCCCCGGGAGAATATGTGGAATTTCAAAATATCAAACCGGGAAGCTCCTCCCCGGAGGATATCTGATAAGAAACAGAGGAAAGCGCATCATCATCTGTGCTAAAGATGATACTGGGCTCCTTTACGGCACCTTCCACCTTCTCAGGCTAATGCAAATGCGAGAATCACTGAAGAACATTCATATTCTTGAAAACCCCGTTACGGGACTGAGACTACTTAACCACTGGGATAATCCGGGTGATCTGCCAGCCGGCAGGCCGTCAATTGAAAGAGGATATGCCGGAGAGTCCATATTCAAATGGAATGAACTGCCTCAGATTAATAAACGATATACCGACTATGCCCGTATGCTTGCCTCCATCGGGATCAACGGAACTGTTATTAACAACGTGAATACTGCGAAGAACGGTCTTGAAGGCTGGAAACTCCTTACACCCGGGTATCTTCCTAAACTCAAGGCCCTCGCATCGGAGTTCAGGAAATATGGCATAAGATTATACATTTCAGTTAATTTTTTCAGTCCGGTAATGATATCGGGATTAGCTGACGCCGATCCGGCAAACAGCAGGGTAAGGCACTGGTGGTCTGACAAGGTTGGCGAAATCTATTCGGAAATCCCCGATTTCGGGGGATTCCTGGTTAAAGCTGATTCGGAGGGAGAACCCGGACCGATGAAATACGGCAGAACTCATGCTGAAGGTGCCAACCTTATCGCCGGTGCTCTTGCACCTTACGGAGGAGTGCTGATGTGGAGGGCTTTTGTTTACGGGCAGCAGGATCTGAGCCCCGACAGGGCATCGCAGGCATATCAGATATTCAAACCACTCGATGGTGAGTTTGCAGCGAATGCTGCTGTCCAGATTAAAAACGGACCGATCGATTTCCAGGTGAGGGAACCTGTATCTCCGCTCTTTGGAGCCATGCCCCTGACAAACCAGATTATCGAACTGCAGATAACACAGGAATATACAGGTCATGATAAACATGTATGCTACCTCGTCCCACAATGGGAGGAGATCCTTGATTTCGACACCTATTCCAAAGGGAAAGGATCTGCAGTTTCTTCAACAGTTGCAGGTAATATTGATGGCACTTTATCCGGCATTAATTATTCAGGTATTGCAGGTGTATCCAATATTGGAGATGAAACCAACTGGACCGGACACCTTCTCGCTCAGACCAATTTTTACGGATTTGGAAGGCTGGCGTGGAATCCCCGGCTGGAAACTGAACAGATAACCGAAGAATGGATAAAGCTGACCTTTGGTGACAATGACAGGGTTTTATCGGTTATCCGGGAAATTCTCCTCACCTCACATAAAACGTACGAGGATTATACTTCTCCTCTTGGAGTGGGACTGATGTGTAACGGTGGAGGGACGGGACACGACGGACACTTTACGCCTGCTCCCTCATCAAGGGTAAACTACCATAGGGCTGATAAGAAAGGAGTAGGCTACGACCGTACCATGGCCACCGGGTCGGGATTCACCGGCCAGTATTTTGAACCGGTACGGTCAATGTACGAGTCCCTTGAAACATGCCCCGAAGAACTCCTGCTCTTCTTTCACCATGTTCCTTATACATACATGCTGAAATCAGGGAAGACTGTTATTCAGCATATATACGACACACATAATGAGGGTGTTGAGAAGGTGCAGGAATATGTTGATGAATGGGAAACTCTTCAAGGTATGATAGACGATGACCGGTATGAGCATGTGCTGCAAAAGCTTAAAAACCAGATAAAATACGCTGAAGAGTGGCGCGACTCAATTAATACATATTTTTATAAGCTATCCGGAATCCCATATTAAACCAGGTTCAAATGATTAATATATGTGCCGATGAGTCTTAAAAATAAAATTCCTTTGCTGGCAGCCGGAATTTCAGCGTTGACAGGAACAGGTTGCATGGAAAAATCCCCTCCTCCAAATGTCATCTTCATTCTTGCCGACGACCTGGGGTATTCGCAGACAGGCTGTTATGGAAGCAACTATTACAAGACTCCAAATATCGACAGACTTGCCGCGGAAGGCCTCAGGTTCACTGATGCATATGCAGCCTGTTCGGTGTCTTCCCCCACAAGAGCAAGCATAATGACCGGAAAATATCCGGCGCGGCTTCATTTAACCGATTTTATCCCTGGTAATCAAAGAGATGATTATCCTCTGTCACAGACACAATGGCAGAAATTCCTTCCTCTCGAAGAAATTACCCTTGCTGAAGTATTCAGCGCAAAAGGATACCGGACAGCCATCTTTGGTAAATGGCACCTGAGCAGGGAAAAGTTCGGTCCGCAGAGTCTGCCATGGAACCCCGACAAACAGGGATTCCATCAGCACTTTGTCAGCGATAAGCCGGACAGGAAAAGTGATCCGGCTTATGATGCTCATAAGTCTGACTCGATTGGCAACACCTCTGTCAGATTTATCCGCGAAAACAGGGATAATCCATTCTTTCTTTTCGTTAGTTTCAGCGCTATCCATAATCCTCTGATGGAAAAGGCCGAATCAATAGCCCTGTGGGAAAATGCAGCAGGAAGTGAAAAGGAAGAGAATAATCCGGTAATAGCAGCCATGTTGTCAAGGCTGGACAGCAATGTTGGAAAGATTGTAAAAACCCTTGAGGATTCAGATCTGACCTCAAATACTATCGTAATATTCTTTTCAGATAACGGAGGACTTGGAAGCGACGCGAGACAGACGCCCCTCCGTGAGGGCAAAGGATGGCTTTATGAAGGAGGTATAAGGGTTCCTCTTATTGTTAAGTGGCCGGGGATGATTGAAGAAGGTCGCGTAAGCACGGAAATAGTATCCTCCGTCGATTTCATGCCTACATTCTGTGAACTTATTGGTTCAGAGACTGTCCCGTCTGTCGATGGGATAAGTTTACTTGGCCACCTGAAGACTGGGAAACCTTTACCGGAAAGAAACGTATACTGGCATTTTCCTCATTACCATAACGGACCACCTTCGGGTGCCGTCCGGAGCGGGAAATGGAAGCTTATCGAATGGTACGGCAACAGCCTCCTTGAAACAGATGAACCGGCATTCGAATTATTCGATCTGGAAAATGATATCAGTGAATCGGTTAACCTTGCTGACAGGGAAAAAACAATAACTTTGAAACTGTCGGATGATCTTAGAAAATGGAGGGATGAGGTGAATGCCCAGATGCCGGTGCCGAATAAAAAGTGCAAAATGTTTAATAGTAAATAACATGCAAAAACTCACTGTCAGTCTCTTGTCAACAGCATGCTTTTTGTCAGCCGGTTGTTCAAATACTGCGAAGACAGAAAAACCCCCACCGAATATTATCTTTATCCTCAGCGACGATCTTAGCTGGGGAGACCTTGGATGTTATGGTCAGCAGAAGATCAAAACACCCAATATCGACAGGATAGCCGCCGAAGGAATATTATTTACCCAGGCTTACTGTGGTAATGCCGTAAGTGCTCCCTCGCGGTGCTGCCTCATGACCGGGTTACATCCCGGCCATGCCAGGGTTCGTGACAACTCATACCAGTCTTACCGGGAATCGTTGCAGCCCGGAGATTTTACAGTTGCCATGATGCTTAAGGAGGCAGGATATAAAACAGGTCTGTTCGGAAAATGGGGACTGGCAAACCACGACCAGCCCGGGATCCCGAATAATATGGGTTTTGATGAATTCTTCGGTTATCTGAATCAACAACATGCTCACACCTACTACCCAGAATTCCTCTATAATAATCAGGAAAGAATTTATTTCCCCGGTAATGCCGAACATTATAAAAGAGAAAACTATTCACTGCCCAGCCCTTATGATGATGATGGCAGATGTCTGCCGGTCGGCATGAAAGATCCTTCCAAAGCAGAATATTCCTTCGATGTCTATTCCCGGAAATCACTCGAATTTATAAAGGCCAATAAGGATAAGCCTTTCTTCCTGTATCTTGCCTGCACAACCCCTCATGGCCCTCTGATAGTACCTGATCTCGGAACTTATAAAGATGAAAGCTGGGATATCCAGCATAAGGAATGGGCTGCCATGATAACACGTATGGACACGGAAGTGGGGAAATTGCTGGCTCTCCTGGAAGAACTGAAACTGGATGACAATACCATCATCTTCTTTGCTTCAGATAACGGAAACCCTACGGGATATGACAGCCGTTACCTTAATCTGAAGGAAGGTCTCACCCTGGAAGAATTTTTTAACAATACAGCTCCTACAAGAGGTAAAAAGGGAGATTCATACAACGGAGCCTTTCAGGTTCCGGCAATGGTCAGATGGCCGGGTCATATCAAACCCGCTCAGGTGAGCGATCAGATATGGGCCTTCTGGGATTTTTTACCCACAGCTGCCGAAATAGCAGGAATTGAACCCCCTTCCGGACTGGACGGGATATCTGTTTTACCGGTGCTGACAGGCGAAACGGAGGAGATCGAACGGGAATATCTTTATTGGGAGTATAAACAAAAACAGGCTGTCAGGAGCGGTAAATGGTTCGCACACAAGCCAAACGGAAAACCTGTTGAATTGTTTGACCTGTCTTCTGATCCGGGCCAGTCGGTCAGCCTTAGCAGGGAGTTCCCCGACGTTGTCAGGAGAATGGAGGAAATCATGCAAAAATCCCATACGCCCAGCGATGTGTGGCCCAGCCCGGGAGAGACACCGGAACAATTTGCCAAAAGATTAAAAGAAAATAATATACCAGAACGTCATGCTAATGCTTCAGATTATTAAAGGGATTACCCTGATCCGGGTAATATTTTATTTATGCTTCACTGGCGTTACAGATGCCAGAGTTTCCGCGGAAGAAATGATAAGTACTCCGGTTATCGGACAGACCGTTGAATGGGAGATTCTGTTCGACGGCAGGAACATGGATAAATGGAGGTCAAAATCAGATGCCGGCTTCCCATCTGTGGGATGGAAAATTGAAAACGGACTGCTCTTCCTCGACGGTAAAGGAGGAGACATCATTACCAGGGAGAAATACAGCGATTTTGAACTGGTTTTTGATTTCAATCTGACTGAAGGAGCCAACAGCGGAGTTAAATATTTCGTGGATACAATAAAAAATGGAGTAACGGGCAATATCATGGTCAATGGACCTGAATACCAGATTATTGATGATTATAACTATCCCGGGATCAAGGAAGATCCCAACGGACTCAGCTCTACCGCATCGGCTTACCTGCTGTATGCACCGGAAAACAAGAAACTGAATCCTCACGGTGAATGGAACACAGGAAAGATAGTAGTAAAAGGAGCCAGGGTGGAGCACTGGCTGAACGGTATAAGGGTTGTCGCTTACAAGCGGGGCAGCAAGGATTTTCTCAGTAGAAAAGCAACAACAAAATTCAGTAAAGACCTTAATTACGGAGAACTGGAAAGTGGTCATATCCTGCTGACTGATCATAACGACAGGGTATATTTCAGGAATATCAAGATCAGGAGATTATAATCTGAAAGAGAATGAAAATCAGCAGAAAGAGATTTCTTGAACATTGCCTGGCGGCAGGTGCATGTATTTCATGTCCTGCCCTCCTTCATAGTCTGTCGGGCATGCCCTTACCAGGTCTGCAGGATCTGATAAAGCGTATCGGAAATTCAAATGATGACAAGGAAAGGGTTCTTCTTCTTCAGCAGTTCTTAGATACTGAAATATCGAGTGAAGAAAAGAACATCGTTGAACAGATACTTAGTATTGCTGACAGGTGGGCCAATAGTTTTGAAAAATATGCAGTACCCGGAACCGAAGGCAATGAACCTGATGGATTCCTGTGCGGCTTCCTTAACAGATGTTCTCTTGAGAGATATATACTTCCCCGGATACCTGAAGATCACAGGCTTTTCCCTCTGATAGCATTCTATCGCAGCAGGATGCTGATTGCAAGGCTGATCCAGAGTGGTAACATCATAAATGTTCCTGATGTTCGCGACAGATACCTGGATGAATCGTGGAGGCTGATGAGGATTGTAAAGACTGCCTTTCCTGAAAACGAACTAGCCCGTAACTACCTGGGAGAATACAAACCGTGGGAAGAAATTGTTTCATTTAACCCGGAAGCACCTGAATGGGCTAATTATCAGAGGATGGTACTTGAAAAACTTACAAGGCTTATCCATTGGTGGGTCGATAACAGGCAGATATCCGACGGTCAGTTCGGGGGAGGCTGGGGCGACGATGTTGAAATGTGGCGGGTATGGGTTCCTCTTCTCTTTGCTTTCGATGATGATAAAGCAATAAAAAGCCAGGAAAAACTCTTCAATGGTTTGTACCGCCTTTCACGGATGCAGAAGGGATACACGACCATAATGACCGATGTGGAACACACTGCAGAAGAATATGCCGATCCACTCTATTGCATGCTTAACATGCAGCCGGAGAATCCTGTATGGGAAGAACGCTCTCTGAAAGTCATGGATTTCATTGAAAACCTTTGGTCAGGTGTCAATGAGAGAGGCCAACTGCAGTTCAGGTCAACCTGGTTCAATGTGGAAGGTGTGCATCCTGATGTTACACGGGCCTGTGATACTCCATACCATACCAGACTTGTTGAACCCCTGATGCTTTTATGGCTCCGCAAGGGGAACAGGAGAGTGGGTGATTTTGTCACAAGGTGGCTACGGACATGGGTGGAGGCTACCTTTACCGAAGAAGCAGGAAAACCCGCAGGAATTATCCCGGCAGCAATACACTGGCCCGACGGAAAGCCCGCAGGTGTCGGACCTAACTGGTGGGAGCCTCAAAACCACACGGAACCAACTCTCTACTTCTTTCCTACACAACAAAATATGATGTATGAATGCTTCCTGCAGGCGTATCACATGACAGGCGATGATTATTTTCTGAAACCACTCCGCTTTGTAGCGGAGAAAAGATTACAGGGAGCCGGTAACGGTAGCCCCGGCGATTACACGACAGGAAGCCTTGAATGGAGCCTGGCGGTCCTTAAAAGCCGTATACCCCCCGTATTGATTAAATACAGAACCATTACGGGTGATAGCTCTTTTGACGAAATTATCGAAAAAGATGCAAGGGGCTATGAGAGATATATTTTCGACAAGGATGCTGACCGGCTGACAAAAGAAATGGATAGCCAGAGAAAATCACTGTCCCTGCCTCAGGAATGGTATACGACCGAGGTAAGATGGACTGATCGTCTTTTCAGCTCGGTACGCTACTTTAACTTTATTCTCAAAGAACCTCTGCCTGGCTTCAACGCTGGTTTCCTGTTCTCCTGCCTTACGGGTAACGTCGGGAATTACCAGATCATGCCGGTGTTTGGTGTTAAATGGTTAACAGAACCAGAAAATATCGCTATCTTAACGGAAGAAAATTCCCCTGAAAGATTCGCGGCCCGTCTGTACCATTTCGGAAATGCTCCCAGGAAGATGAAAGTCAGGTTTCTTAATCTAAGGGATGGGAAATACAGGTGGCAGATCTCGGGAGGCAAAAAGAACAGGATCACGATCGGCAGGGAGAACAGGGAAATTGAGTTTTCAATACCTTCGAAGGAGTTATCTTACCTGATTGTAGAATAAAAAAATAATACCTCATTATGAAACGAAAAATCTTTTTACCATTCATTATCATTCTTTCGGGCCTTATGCTTACACAATGCAGTCAGTCGGGCAACAGCCTTACTGCACAGGAAGCTGATGAAGGCTGGATACTTTTATTCGACGGAAAAAGCCTTGACGGATGGCGCGACTATAAGGGTGAAGGTGTGACAGCACCCTGGAAAGCCGAAAAGGGAACTCTCACAGCCCTTGGCGAAGGAAGCGACAGCACGGGATATATCGTAACTGACAGGCAGTATGAAAATTTTATCGTCACTTTCGACTGGAAAATTGAAAAAGGAGGGAACAGCGGATTTCTGTATCATGTCGTTGAACGCCCTGATTTTAAGGTCCCATATGTTACTGGTCCCGAATTTCAGGTAATTGACGACATAGGATTCCCTGAGCCGCTGGAGGAGTGGCAGAAAGCAGGTGCCGACTATGCAATGTACGTATGCGACAACGACAAAAAAAAGGTTAAAAGAGCCGGAGCCTGGAACAGCTCAAAGATCGTTTTTGACAATGGTAAGGTTGAGCATTGGCTGAATGGTCAGAAAGTACTTGAATTTGAGGCCTGGACCGATGACTGGTTTGCCCGCAAGGAGAGCGGCAAATGGGATTTTGCACCTGAATATGGGCTGGCCCGCAGCGGTCACTTTGCTCTGCAGGATCACGGAAGCAGGGTCTGGTTCAGGAATATTAAGCTTAAGGAACTGCCCCGTAAACCTGTACAGGAAGTGCTCTTTAACGGTAAAGACCTCAAGGGATGGGATGTATACGGAACCGAATTATGGTATGTCGAAGATGGAGAACTGGTATGTGAGAGCGGCCCGGATAAAAAATACGGATACCTCGGAACCAGAAAATACTATGACGATTTTGAACTCACTCTCGATTTTAAGCAAACCGACAACGGGAACTCCGGCGTTTTCATCCGTTCCTTTATCCGTTCAGGGGTAAACATTTCGGGATGGCAGGTTGAAGTGGCTCCTCCGGGGAATAACACAGGCGGAATTTATGAATCCTACGGCCGGGGATGGATAGCAGAAATACCTGATGAAAAGGAAAATATCCTTAAAATGGGAGAATGGAATAACATGAAAATAAGGGTTCAGGGCGACAACGTAAAGACCTGGCTTAACGAAGAAATGATGACTGACCTCACTGATGAAAAGATAGGAATGGGCAGGGGCCGGATCATGTTGCAGATACATAGCGGTGGAGGGATTAAAGTAAGATGGAAAAATCTTAATCTGACAGAATTGTAAGCCGATCAGATCGCAGAAAGAGATATTTTTAACAGGGACATTTCTAAAAAAAAAGCAGCAAAGTATGAAAAGACGCAGATTTGTAAAGATGACGGTAGCAGGATCTGCTGCACTCGGAAGCGGACCGGTGATCCTTGCAGGCTCAGGATGGAAAGGAGCCAACGACAGGGTCAATGTTGCAGTAATAGGAATACGGGCACAGGGACAGTCGCATATTGTGGAATACAATAAGCTCGAAAATACAAGAGTTGTAGCAGTGTGCGATGTTGATACCAACCTGTTCAGGGAGAGAATAAAAAAGAACTTCACTGATAAATCATTGCCCGAACCAAAAACTTATGTCGATCTGCGTAAGCTCTATGAAGATAAGGACGTGGATGCTGTTTCTATTGCAACACCCAACCACTGGCATGCCCTTGCCTCCATATGGGCACTCCAGGCCGGAAAACATGTCTCGGTTGAAAAACCCTGCTGTCATAATTTCTTTGAGGGAAGGAAACTGGTGGAGGCAGCCGACAAATATAAGCTAATCGTCCAGGACGGGGCAGAACAGAGAAGCAATCCATGTGCGATCAGCATGGCCGAGTATCTCCATTCAGGGAAATTGGGCGAAGTGTATATGGCCAAGGGTCTGTGTTATAAATGGCGTGATACAATAGGAAAAACACCCGACAGCCCCGTCCCCGAAGGAGTCAATTATGATCTGTGGCTTGGTCCGGCACAGAAAAGACTCTTCTCAGTGAACAGGTTTCATTATAACTGGCACTGGAACTGGGAGTACGGTAACGGAGATATGGGCAACCAGGGTGTGCACGAAATGGATGTTGCCAGGTGGGGACTGAATGTGACACTGCCGGTAAAGATCAGTGCCATCGGTGGCCATCTCATGTTCGACGACGACCAGAATACACCCAATACCCTGATGGCAGTCTTTGAATTCCCTAATCCTGCAGGAGGCGGCGACAAAAAAAAGATATTACAGTTCGAAGTGCGCCACTGGATAACGAACCGGGAAGGGATAAAGAGCGATAATCCCGGTAAAGATGAATATATGGTCAGCTCAGATAATGTCATAGGTAACCTTTTCTACGGATCAAAAGGTTTTATGACCAAAAATGTGAACGAATGGCAGGTCTATTACGGGAAGGAACGCAAAGAAGGCGAAAAGGGAAGCGGGCTCGGAAACCACTATAAGGCATTCATTGAAGCAATAAGGGCAAACGACCGCAAACTTGCCAATGCCGACATCCGTGACGGATTCTATTCCTGTGCTTTGATGCACCTGGGAAATATCTCATACAGACTCGGAAGATCACTTGAATTCGATCCTGTCAGAATGAAATTTGTAAATGCGCCTGACGCCGATGCTCTGCTCACGAGAGAGTACAGAGAACCATTTGTTGTACGGGAAAATATTTAGTATACGCCAGTTAAAAAGTTGCAGGTTATAAATCCTGAAAACTCTTAATGAAATCAGAACAGGGCACTTCCAAAACCAGGTGGATAATCCTTCTCTTCCTTTTTATTGCCACCACCCTTCTTTATCTCGACCGGTCGGCTCTCGGGATAATGGCACCATATCTCCAGGACGATATCGGATGGACCGAAAAACAATATGGAAATATAAACAGTGCATTCATGATCGGTTATGCGCTGTGTTTCCTCATTATGGGAGCTGTTGCCGACAGGATTGGAACAAAATCAGGATATTCCATATCTGTCGGATTGTGGGCTGTCGCTCAGGCATCGACAGCCCTTGCAAAATCGTGGATAGGTTTTGCATTCGCCAGGTTAGGCCTTTCAGTGGGACAGTCAGGGAATTTCCCTGTAGCTAACAAAGTTCTGGCAGAATGGTTCCCGAAGAAAGAAAGAGCTTTTGCAACCGGACTGTACAACGGCGGAGCCAATGTGGGCACTCTCCTGTCTCCTCTCATCATTCCCGTCGTGGTTTCTGCCTTCGGCGATGACTGGAGGGCAGCCTTTTTGTGGACTCTTCCTGTAAGTGCAGTATGGATTTTCTGCTGGATGATTTTCTACCGAAAGCCGGAAAAACACAGGATGGTAAGCCAACAGGAGCTCATGTACATCAACAGTGATCCTGAAACAGGATCCCGTGGAAAAATTAACTGGATATCATTATTGAAAACCAGGGAAGTGTGGGGCATCTGTGTTGGAAAGTTCATCGCTGATCCCATCTGGTGGTTTTACCTTTTCTGGGGGGCAAAATTCCTCTACGGTAAATACGGACTGAATCTCAGAGAGATAGGAGTTCCCTTTTTTACTATTTATCTTGTGTCATGGGGAGGGGGAATATTCCTTGGATGGCTCTCTTCAAAGTTCCTGAAAAGAGGATGGTCCCTGAACAAAGGAAGAAAGATGGGATTCCTTATCTGCGCACTTTTTGCAGTTCCGGTGATGATGGTGCCCCATGTAAATAATATGTGGATCGCTGTGACACTTATTGCACTGGCAGCAGGAGGCCACTGCGGATGGTCTGCAAATATTTTCAGTCTTATGTCGGATATCTTCCCGCGCAGGGCAACAGCATCCGTTACCGGGATAGGAGGTTTTGCCGGAGCAGCCGGCGGCGCCCTGATTGCCCAGCTGGTTGGAGGACTACTCGAGAGTCTGGGAATGCAGGGATATATTATTCCGTTTTTAATTGCATCGGTGGGTTATCTTATCGCCCTGGGAATAATGCATCTTTTAATTCCAGAGATCAAACCATTGAAAATATGAACTATAATGAACAGCTTCGAACGTCTGAATACCGCACTTAATCACAGGGAACCTGACAGGATCCCTTACGATATAGCAGGTACAACCGTTACCGGCATCAGCAGGAAAGCTTTTATGCGGGCAATGGAATTCAGAGGATTACCTGCAGACTATGATACCAGGGAGATCGATCCTGTCCAGCAGATAGTCACACCGGTCGAAGCCACACTTAAAAAACTCAATTGTGATATCAGACGACTGGGCGCCAGAAGAATCCCCGATTTTGAAGATATCGTGAAATCACAGGGTAACATACTTGAGGTTACCGATCTATGGGGATGCCTCTGGAAGATGGATAAACAAAAGGATATCTATTATAACCAGTATACATATCCCCTGGAAAAATACAATTCAATCGATGAGGCATTAAAGAACTACAGGATCCCCGATATATCAGCCTATGCCGGCATTATCAGAGAAGACCTTTCCGCTCAGGCGGAACAGATTTCCGATTCGGGGATTATTGCTGACAGGAACGTTGCCGGACTGACTGAAACTTCACTGCGGTTAAGAGGTTATGAGACATGGTTTATCGATACTGTTACTGATCCTGAAGGTGTTGAAAAACTTCTGGATGTTGTTCTGGATTATAAATTTCAATACTGGGATCTTGTCATCGACTGGATTCTGGAAAACGGAATGGCAGACCGTGTAAATGTGATCGCTGAATGTGATGATCTGGGAACCCAGACTTCCACACTCCTCGAACCAGACTTCCTCCGTAAGACGGTAATTGCAAGGTTCAGGAATTTATGGACTCATATCAAAAGCCGGCTGCCCGGCATTAAGATCTTCATGCATACCTGCGGATCGGTGCGTTCTCTTCTTCCTGACCTCATAGAGGCCGGAATGGATATTTATAATCCTGTTCAGTTTACTGCTTCCGGAATGGACCTGAAGGAGCTTAAGAGAGATTTCGGAAAGGACCTGGTCTTCTGGGGCGGAGGAGTAAATACCCAGTCAACATTGCGCGACGGTTCACCCGCGCAGATAAAGGAAGAGGTGAAGAAGATCATCGATATACTTGCTCCGGGAGGAGGATTTGTATTCACAACAGTGCATAATATTCAGGAAGATGTACCGCCTGAAAACTTCTGGGCAATGTGGGATACGCTGATGGAATACGGGAAATATTAATGATATCTTTAAAGTCTTAACTTTAATTATTCAGAGACTTTGTGTATCCTTAGTGCCCTTCGTGGTTAAAAATTTTTAAACCACAAAGTATCACTAAGGTAAGCGCAAAGTAACACAAAGGTATTAAGTCATTTAAGTATGTTAATAGATAAAAACAATTAATAAAAAACATGTATTATATGAAAAGGAAAGCTTCTTATTTGTCAGTAGTATTGGTGATGATATCGATAACTGCCTTTTCCCAGCAGGCAGACCAGTCCTTAAGGTTTCGCGATCCTTCCCTTCCTCTGGAGGAAAGAGTCAGCAACCTGGTTTCGTTGATGACCCTGAAAGAAAAAGCCGACCAGCTTTTATATACAGCTCCTGCCATACCGCGCCTCGGGATCCCTGCTTATAACTGGTGGAATGAAGCATTACACGGCGTAGCTAGAGCAGGTTATGCAACCGTCTTCCCACAGTCGATAACCATTGCCAACTCATGGGATGAAGACCTTATGTTCAGGGTGGCAAGCGCCATCTCCGATGAGGCAAGAGCCAAATATCACGAGTTTCAGCGACGGGGCAAGACCGGTATTTATCAGGGCCTTACTTTCTGGTCACCAAATATCAATATATTCCGCGATCCGAGATGGGGAAGGGGTCATGAGACCTATGGCGAAGATCCCTTTCTGACAGGGGCAATGGGATCACAATTTGTCACCGGAATGCAGGGCGACGATCCGAAATACCTTAAAACTGTAGCTACTGCAAAACATTACGCGGTTCATTCAGGACCTGAACCCCTGAGACATTCATTTAACGCAAAGGTCAGTGAGTCGGACCTCAGAGAAACATATCTTCCGGCATTCAGGAAGCTTATTGTGGATGCAGGCGCCTATTCGGTAATGGGAGCCTATAATATGTTCCGTGACTATCCCTGTTGTGCAAATCCGGAACTTTATGGGATTCTCCGTGACGAATGGGGTTTTAAAGGATATATAGTCTCAGATTGCTGGGCCGTTTCTGACTTCTGGAAATACCAGAATTTCTCGAAAGATGCTGCCGAATCTGCTGCAGCAGCTGTGAAGGCCGGGACCGATCTTGAATGCGGCGTCGATTACCGTCACCTGATGACAGCCGTCGAAAGAGGCCTGCTGACGGAAACTGATATTGACGTGGCAGTGAAGAGAATCTTTACAGCCCGCTTCAAACTCGGTATGTTTGATCCTGATCCTATGGTGCCTTATGCACAGATACCGTATTTTGTAAACTGTTCCGATTACAACAATTCCCTTTCAAGAGAAGCAGCCAGGAAATCAATTGTGCTTCTGAAAAATGAAAACGACATGCTTCCTCTTGATAAGAACATTAAAACAATAGCGGTTATCGGACCAAATGCCGACAACTTCGAATCGCTGATAGGTAACTACAACGGGATCCCGAAAAATCCGGTAACGGTTCTTGAAGGAATCAGGAACAAACTGAACCCTGAAACCAGGATACTATACGCAGAGGGATGCGACCTTGCTGAAGGAATTCACAATATGACAGTGGTCCCGTCCAGATATCTTCAGACACCTGACGGGCGCCAGGGCGCTTTCGGTGAGTATTACAGCAACAGGGAAATGAAGGGCGAACCTCTTTTTACAAGGGTTGACGATCAGGTAAACTTTTACTGGGAGCATTTTTCGCCACATGCCGGTATGCCCGATGACGATTTCGGTGTTAAATGGACCACCTACCTTATCCCACCCGTTTCAGGAAAGTATTCGATCGGAGGGTGGGGATCTTCCGGTTATGAGATACGCTTGGAAGATAAACGGATAATCTCGTTCAGGGATGAACATCATGCATTTGTGAGAGAATACCAGGCCGATCTGGAGGCAGGTAAGAAATACAAGGTGGAGGTTCTCTACAGGAACTATTCAGGTGATGCCGACATGAAGCTTCTGTGGTCGCCGCCCAGACCCGCAATGACTGAAGAAGCTGTCAGCCTGGCAAAAGAAGCCGATGCCGTTATCCTTGTCCTGGGACTTTCCCAGCGCCTCGAAGGCGAAGAGATGAGCATTAAAATCGACGGATTCCTCGGAGGCGACCGTACAAACCTGAACCTTCCGGCAGTGCAGGAACGACTGCTTGAGGCTCTAACAGATACAGGAAAGCCTGTGATAGTGGTGCTGATGAACGGAGGTGCACTTTCTGTAAACAAAGCTCAGGAAAAGGCTTCAGCAATAATTCTGGCAGGATATCCCGGACAGCAGGGAGGGAATGCCGTGGCTGACGTGCTCTTTGGTGACTGCAATCCCGCCGGACGTCTGCCGGTTACATACTACAAATCTGTCGACCAGATTCCGGCCTTCGAAAATTACGACATGGAAGGCAAGACATACAGGTTCTTCAGGCAGGAACCACTATATCCCTTCGGATACGGACTTAGTTACACCACTTTTAGTTATTCTGACCTTATTATACCTGAAAGAACTGTGGCAGGAGAAGCTGTAAAGGTTTCGGTGACTGTTACGAACACCGGTAAGAGGGCCGGTGAAGAAGTTATCCAGCTGTACCTTACCGATGAGAAGGCCAGCACTCCCAGGCCAATCCGTCAGCTTGAAGGTTTTAAGAGGGTAAACCTGGCTCCCGGTGAAAGCAAGGTGGTGGAGTTCAGCCTTGATCCAAGGCAGTTTTCGATAATTAACAACAGGAATAAAAGGGTTATAGAACCGGGATATTTCACAATCTCAGTCGGAGGAAAGCAGCCTGGTTTAAAAGGCTACCTCGATCCCCCGTTCACACAGGTGCTAATAGGAAGAATACGACTTACCGGTAAGCAGGTCGCATTCGACAACTAGTTTATGTCAGTGAGTTTAACCACGGAGTTACACGGTTTATATTAACAATGTAGCTCCGTGTAATACCGGGGTTAAAAAATTTTCTGAAGCTCTGCTTTATTTTAATAGTTTCTCCCCCAGCCATGCATTTAGTATCTCATACTGTTCCGGGAAGGTCCAGTGCCCTGTTTCCTGGAAGATATGAAGCTCTTTCGGAGCCGTTATCACATTATAGGCTGAAAACATTGAAGTGGGTGGACAGGTAAGATCATTATATCCCCATGTGTAAAATCCCGGGGCTTTCACCCTGCGCGCAAAATTTACAACGTCGTAATACTGAAGCGTTTCAATTTCCCCCGGCTTGGGCTCGGTATTCCTGAAATAATGAGGCCATCCCCCTGCTCTTTTATTGAGATATCCGGTGTGATCGCATAAGGCCGGATAAAGCGCTGCAGCGAATTTGATCCTGCTGTCGAGGCCGGCAGTAACAATAGTCAGGGCCCCTCCCTGGCTGCCTCCGGTAACTGCAACATTGGTGCCGTCAAATTCCGGAAGTGTATAGATGAAATCTACAGCCCGTACACATCCTACATACACTCTCTTGTAATAATGTGTGTTTTTGTCATTCAGTCTTATGGCATTGTAGCCTGCCAGGGCTCCGGCATTAAGATTAGCATATACCTGGGCATCGAGGTTCACGGGGATGCCGTGAATGCCGATCTCCAGTGTGATGAATCCCATGGAGGCTAGTCTGGTATCGCCTGCATAGGGACGGATCCCTGCACCGGGAACCCTCAGTATTGCCGGGTATTTTCCTGGTTTCTTGGGTATAGCGAGCATGCCGTAAATCCTCGATCCGTACGAGTTGTTCTGGAAGCTTACGTGGTACACATTTGCGTCGCTGGTGCAGCGTTCAGGCACCAGTGTGAGAATGGGATCAAGGCTCAGTTTTCTGGCTTCGGCTATGGCATTGTCCCAGAAAGCGTCGAAGTCGGAAGGATCCTTGACGGTAGGGGTTATCTTTTCGGGGCCAAACCCTGCGGTGGCCAGACCTTCATATCTTCTTCCGTCGACTACGGCCCACACTCTTACCCTGTAGAAACCCGGGACTTTCATGGTGCCTGTGAATTCTGTCTTCCCGTTCTTCAGTACCACACCCTCTTCCTTTATGTCGGGAAGCGCTTCAGGGCCGGCTTCATAATTTATTGTCACATTCTCCATCAGGTTACCGTACTTCAGGACCTGAACAGTGAATCTGGCTTTTTCATTCACCTTGTAGGTCCAGTCGGCATGATCGGGCGATACAATGACTTTGATCAGCTGTGTCCCGCCCTGTGCTGCTGCATTTATTGTGATTGCCAGGAGCAGAGCGAACTGTGCAATTACACGGAAGACTTTATTTTTCATGATGGTTTATTTTAGATGTAATAACAAATATAGCTTTTTCAGAGATATTGTTAACGATAAAAGGTATATTGAAGAATCTGTGAGAGCTTTCTTAAAAAAGGGATTTGTCAAAAAAATAATAATACAGAGTACTTTTAGTTTCATGTCTCGAATGAATCCTTATTTTTACCGGATATTTTTGGAAAATGCCACAGGAAAACCACCTTCTGAGGAAAAGAGTCAATTTGTTCGACGGTATAATGATTGTTTCCGGTGCCATGATAGGCTCCGGTATTTTTATTGTCAGCGCCGATATAGCCCGCAACGTAGGATCGCCCGGATGGCTGATGGTTGTCTGGCTCATAACCGGAATCCTTACGGTTATAGGTGCGATCAGTTATGGAGAGCTGGCTTCAATGATGCCGCATGTGGGGGGACAGTATGTTTACCTCAAAGAGGCTTATCATCCTATTGTCGGATTTCTTTTCGGGTGGACTACCTTCCTGGTGATCCAGTGCGGATCTATCGCAGCTGTTGCAGTTGCTTTTGCCAAATTCACCGGTGTACTCGTTCCCTGGATATCCGACAGGAATATCCTGTTTATGTTGGGGCCTTTAAAGATAAACAGCACCATGGTGGTGGCCATCTCCATGATCATATTCCTTACCTGGCTCAATACCAGGGGAATAGTAACAGGCAAGACCGTCCAGAATATTTTTACATCCACAAAGGTATTATCGCTGCTTGGCGTCATCCTGATTGGATTCTTTGCCACAAAAGCCATCGGGTCCTTTGAAATAAACATGGAGGTTTTCTGGAATGCAGGTCAGGTAAGCTCCGGCGGGAAGCTTATCCCGCTTGGAGGATTTACACTTATTGCTGCAGTAGGGACTGCACTTGTCGGTTCATTGTTTGCCACCGATGCGTGGTACAATGTGACATATATTTCAGGGGAAGTTATCAACCCGAAGCGTAATGTGCCCCTGAGCCTGCTGTTCGGAACATTGATAGTCTCGGTGATTTATCTTTTTGTGAACTTTGTTTACATCAGGATACTTCCTCTTTCAGGATCTCCGGAGGCTGCGGATACCCTGGGCCGCGGGATCCAGTTCGCCACCGACGACAGGGTAGCGACGGCTGCCATGAACGTGGTCTTCGGGGATGTGGCTGCCGTCATAATGGCCATATTCATTATGATCAGCACTTTCGGGTGTAATCATAGTCTCATTCTTGCTGCTCCCCGCGTCTATTATGCCATGGCCAGGGACGGGCTCTTCTTCAAAAGGGTCGGGAGTATCAACAAGTTCGGGGTTCCGGGATTTGCCATAGTCATCCAGGGCGTATGGTCGGTACTGCTGTGTCTCTCCGGGACATACAGCGACCTTCTCGACTATGTGATCTTTGCAGTTCTCATCTTCTTTACCATAACCATACTTGCAATTTTCGTTCTGCGGAAAAAACGTCCCGATATTCCCAGACCCTACAAAGCTTTCGGCTACCCGGTAATACCTGCGATATATATACTGACAACTACCTTCATAATGGTCATCCTGCTTATCTACAAGCCGACTTATACCTTCCCGGGTCTTATCATTGTCATATTGGGGATACCTGTCTATTATATCTGGAGGAGAATGAACAAAAACAGGGGAAATTTTTACCCGGAGGAGACTTCAGGGGAATAGGCGATACATGGCCCGGATTTTGAGGGTATTGAAAAAATTACTATCTTTTCTTTAATATTTAAACCTGATCTGCCTGGTTAACATAAACCATTTAAGATCAAATTGTTTTCTGTCATTATTAATTAAAAGGTTATAAATATGAAAGAGAGCGGAAGTGTTTTTTATCTCTTAAGACATGCCCTGATTCTGATCTTCCTTATTTCAATCACCGCCTGCGAGAAAGAAGAATATGATCTCCTCGACCGGGAAACAGCAGGAGTATGGTCGCGTTTCAATACAAACTCAGGCTTGCCCGCAAATCAGATACTTGATATTCAGAGAGATGCTTCAGGTAACCTCTGGGTTGCTTTTGCCGGAAACGGCGTTGGCATGTATCAGGATGGCGACTGGTCCTTTTTTAATACCTCCAACAGCCCGATCAGAAGCAATTCAGTTACTTCACTTGCTTCAACATCCGACGGAGGTATGATTATAGGAACTACAGATGGTGTTTCATTCCGGTCTTCGTCGGGCGACTGGTCATACTATACCGATCCGGCAGTAACAACCCTGAGCGTTAATTCTATTAACGTACTTTCTGACGGAACATACTGGATCGGGACTGAAAATGAAGGTTTCTATGTTGATCTGGGTTCAGGTTTTTTTCAGGTGTATGAAGCCGATTATAAGAATGTTAACGTCATTGAAGAAGACAATAAAGGCAACGTCTTTCTTGGGACCGACAACGGTCTGCTAAAATTTGACGGTTCTGAATTTTCCCTGTATACCGTATCCGAAGGATTGCCTGACAATGATATCACAGCCCTTTTTCTCGACAGCAAAAACAGACTCTGGATCGGCACCAACGGAGGTGCTACGGTGGCATATATTGACCCTACAGGAAGGATTAACAATCTCTCACTGATGAACGGCGATCTCGGAACTTTCGTAACTGATATCTTTGAAGACAGGAGAGGTCATATATGGTTTGCAACATGGTACGACGGGCTTATAGAATATGACGGAGTGGTGCCTCATTCCTATAAAATATATAATGGATTCTATGAGAATGATATAAACTGCATCGGAGAAGATAAGAGCGGCAATATGTGGTTCGGCTTATACAGCAAAGGACTTTTGAAATATACTTTGCCCATTGAATAAAATTGTGAGAATATGAGAAAGAAAGTCCATTTTTTGCTGCTGGTTATGTCTGTATCATTTATTGTGCCTGCTTTCGGACAGACAGAATCAAAGCAGGGAGACAAGTATACCCTGCTGACTATGCCTTATATTAACAGGCCGCTGAATACTTACCGTGGACAGCTCCAGGTAAATGCCGGATACAGGTTTGCTGTAAGGTCACGTTCCTTCGATGCTGATGGCAAAAAAATCGTTCTTAAAGATGACGGCAATTCCTCGGTGCTTCATTATTATTTCACCGAAGTGAAATATGGATTGACTTCCTTCATGGAAATCGGAGGTGAATTCTATTATATGAAGCGTGGAATAAGAGATGAAACAATAAGTTACATTTCAACAGATAATGCATACACCGTTAATAACCTCAAGGAATACAAAGGGCCGGGAGACCTGTTTCTCTATACTGCACTGAGACTTCCTTTTGAGTATAAGTGGTTCGATTTTGGCATAAGCGGCGGGATCTTTTTACCGACTGCCGGATACAAACCGGATCAGCCTTCTCATTCCATAACTGCTGAATCAGTTAATGCTTACACAATAAACTACCACTTCAATAATAAGAATGGATTCGGGGTGCCCGTTTACATGATCTCCGCAGCAGCCAAATTCACGTTCTCAAGGTTGGCCTTTGAAGCCGGATTCAGTATCAGGGATCCCCTGAAGGAAGGAACGAATATCAGGTGGGATCAGGAGTTAACCATGCTAAACACTTTTGCGTACGAAAACAAACCCTACATGTATCTTCCTGATCGTACCATGCTCGCAAACGCATCCATACATTATCAGCCGGTGGGCTGGTTCAATATTTACCTTGGTGGCAATTATACAACCATGCAGGATGGCTGGACAGAGTACTACGGACTCAAATACAGAAATCCTGAGATGCACTTGTTCAGCCTGGAGCCGGGATTTGAAATTCAGATATCTCCCACATTGATATTATATCAGGTAGCGGGTATTCCTCTGGCAGGGAGGAATGCAGATGCCTCTATTAACTTTTTTACATCATTGCGCTTTAATATGTTTCTATTTCGCAAGTAATTAAAACAGTGCAACATGAAAAAAGCAGCCATTTTCTATATACTAATTTTACTTTCATGTAAGGGATTCGCCCAGACGGAAAAGATCATTAATCCTTCCGACCTGAAACAACAGACAGTTATTACCGAACCATTATCCCTTAACAAGGGTTTTACCCGTGTCGGATTGGCATATTCCTACTCAGCCCTCGATAAATATTTTAACACCAACGGGAAGAAAATGTATTCTCCCGAAAGTTCCTGGGGCATTGTATCCGGGGCTCAGGTAATGGTTCAATATGGTATTACCGACAGACTGATGGCTGAAGTCGGTGTGCCTTTTAAATTTGATGTAACTAACTATCACTGGAGAATCTATGCACCTGGTTTGGATTACATGGAGATATCTGACATGAGTGTCAGGGGCGGCGGGCTGGCTGATCTGTATCTCAGCGGGACTTTCCAGGTGATACCTTCATCCAGACATAAATTCTCTCTCAAAGCCTCATTGGATGTGACCATTCCGACAGGAAGAAAGAATCCTGAGAATGTGGTTAGCTCTTATGATTATGATGCTCCCACAGGTTATGGTGTGTTCGTTCTGTCGCCCAGGATAACTGCGCGTCTGGTTCATTATCCATATTCCTGGGTCGTGTATGTCCAGTACAGTTATAATTTCAGCGGAAGCAGAATAATTTATCCCGGTGATACGGAAGAAAGAGATTACAGGTACGGGAACAACATATATGCCGGAGGAGGAGTTAATCTTCATCTTAATGAATGGATAGCACTTACCAATGATCTTGTATATTCTTACACCGGCAGGGGAGAGATTGAAAATGTCTCAGATGACAATCTCACGACAAGCTACACTTTCTCTTATCAGCCCAGGATTGTATTTCAGATAAGAAGATTCCGTCTTGGAGAAGCCGTAAACATTCCACTTAAAGGAAGGCTGACTGGTGCTGATCCACTGTATGTGCTCCTTGTTCAGTATATTTTTTAATCCTTATCATGAAAGCTTTCCAGTATTTTTTTGCTGCCACATTCGTTGTCATTCTCTTTGGATGTGCCACTCCTTCAATGATTGTGACGAAGGAACAGAACCTCGGCGACAGCTATTTCAACAGGCATGAATATGCTGATGCTGCCAGACATTACACATCGATGCTTGATGCAAGCAAAAAGCTCGGAATATACCGCAATATGCTGATGGAAGCGGATGTTCACAGAAAAATAG
Organism: Bacteroidales bacterium; assembly: GCA_036759025.1. Classification (GTDB taxonomy): domain Bacteria; phylum Bacteroidota; class Bacteroidia; order Bacteroidales; family VadinHA17; genus LD21. The sequence continues at coordinate 9,180 of DAIOVL010000031.1, read as the reverse complement.
CCAATTGTTTTGAGATGACAGGTAACTACGGGCAGGCTCTTCCCCATGTGTATGAAGCCATGAAAATTGATTCTGCCGAAAATAACCTGCTCGGAAGGATCGAAAATTACCGTCATGAGGGGAAGATATATATTTATATGGGTTCTTACCGGAAAAGTGTCATTTCGATTGAAAGATCACTATCCCTCTGTGACAAGCTGGAACAAAGTCTGAAAAATGTTCACAGGATTACAATTGCAGATAATTATCTGGCGCTTGGTCAGTTATATTCAGTTCTGGGAAAAGCTGACATAGCACGGGACTATGCAGAACGGGCAATGACGATTTTCAGACAGGCCAATGACAAAAAAGGAGAAATGGAATCAGAGCTGATTATCGGCAGCATAGATTCAGACCTGGGCGATTTTATTAATTCAGAGATACTGATAAGAAAATCCATGGGAAAAGCCGTTGATCTTAAAATGAGTACAGCGCGCCATAACCAGATTCTCTCATCTCTTTTATTGTCGCACGGAGAATATGAAGATGCTCTTAGTACACAGGAAACCGCTCTGGAGGATGCCCGGAAATATAAGATTTCAGGCCAGATAGTGTGGGCAACAATAGGTATGGGAGATGTTTTTCGTGAAATGGGCGATATACAAAGGGCAGAACGATATTACAGGATGGCTGGAAGGATACGGGATACTGATTCATTACGTGCCCGCAGCATTGATGCCTCACTGAACCTCAGACTGGGTGATGTTTTCAGTGCGGGAGAATATTTTTCCAGCGAAGGTTCATTGACAGGAACAGCTATATCATCCCTCCGTCTGGCTGAATTGATGATTCAGAATGAAAAAGCTGACAGTGCCTTACTGCTTCTTGATCAGTCGGGAAAAATTTTCCAAGAGTCGGGTAATTCTCAGGGGATAGCCGCGGTACAGCTTCTGAAAGGGCACCTGCTTGTTGATCAGGGTAAATTTGCAAGAGCTGAAGAACTACTTGATTCTGCAGCCGTTGCAGGATATTACCCGGAGACCGAATGGCAGGCATGGTTTCATCTCGGCAGAATGCATGAGAAGCTTGAACAGGATGACATGGCCATAGAATCATATGAAAAATCAATCGCTGTTATTGAACGTATCAGAGGCAATTTTACAATAGACGAATTCAAAAGCATCTATTTCGATACCAAAAGAGAAGTTTATGACAGACTCATAAAGGTGCTGATGCGTAACAATAATCCTGCTGAAGCATTCCGGGTATCTGAACAGGCAAGGGCGAGAGCTTTCTATGATATTCTTTCATCGAAGAGAATAAACTTCAGGGGATCTTCACCCGGTGACCTTGTCGCAATGGA
>DAIOVL010000031.1:0-7738 GCA_036759025.1 Bacteroidales bacterium | reverse complement strand
ATCATCTGGATTGTAACGCATTCAGGGTTCACTGCTAAAACAATCCCGGTTAATAAAGAAGTTCTTTCCGGGCTCATTGAAAACTCACGCAAATTCATTCAGAGTAACTCGATGATGGAATTGAGGAAATGCCTGAGCGACCTCTACAGTATCCTGCTGAAGCCTGTTGAAAGAGAATTGCAGTCCTGCAGGAATCTGGTAATACTTCCAAATCAGGCGCTGCATTTTCTTCCTTTTCAAACACTTCTTAACGGTAAAGGCGAATATCTTGTTCAGAACTTTAACATTGTTTATGCTCCTTCGGCCGGTGTGTACCTGTTATGCAAGGAAAAAGAAACCGGTGATGGTTCCAGATTCATGGGGATGGCTCTTTCGGATGTTGCTGTCGGTAATAACATAGGACTTCCGGGAACTGAAGCTGAGTTAAAAAAGATATTACCGCTTTTCCCGGATAACCTGTCTGCATTCGGAAAGGAAAGCACTGAAACCTTTGCCAGAAAAAATGCAGGAGAATGTGATTTTATCCATTTTGCCACTCACGGAACTTATAATTACCGGCAGCCTCTTTATTCATATCTGTTGTTCCCTCCATCGAGGGACGATGATGGAAAACTAAATGTTCACGAGGTTCTTGAAATGAGCCTGAACGCTAAGCTGGTAACCCTTAGTGCCTGCGAAACCGGACTCGGAAACATAAGTCAGGGTGATGAGCTGACCGGTCTTAGCAGAGCCTTCCTCTTTGCCGGCTCTTCAGCAGTAATTGTAAGTCTGTGGTCAGTAGCTGATTATCCTACGGCAATGCTTATGACGAACTTCTATAGTTACCTGAGGGACCATACCATGCAGGAAGCCTTGACCCTGTCTCAGCGTGATGTTATGAAACAATATCCCCAGCCCTCATACTGGGCTCCCTTTGTTCTTATTGGAAACGGCAATCTGTCAGCTTACTAAACCCGGCTGCTATTGACCGGTGTACTCTATTATCGGCCAGCTTGCAGGTCCGTTGCTATACATGAAGCTGCCAAACGGATAAGCCAGCTGAATATTTGCACACGAGGAACATATTTTGAAGGTGACTATGGTGGCGTAATTTGGCCAGCTTACCAGAGTAACATTACCCGATCCGGTCTGGCTGCTGCCGTCATAAAAAGTCCATGAGCCAGTATTGGTGAAATTGAACCTGCATGTGTGATAATTGTATCCTGCATCAAAATAATACCCGTTCCAGTTCCTGCTTGTGCTGAAGCCACTCAGAAGCTGGCCTATAGTGGGATTATTGAAAGTCAGATTCGTTGTGCTCCCCAGTGTGACAGTAGTACTTCCTGACAGATAGAACCATACATCACGCGAGCTTCCGTTCCAGAATCCCACTCCCAGTATGTACGACACTGTGCCCGACGAAGTGAATTCAACATTATACGAACCGCCTATAAGAATACCTGTACCCGATTGTGTAACATGCTGCACATTATTAAGCCTGATATCGATCATGTCATATTTGGTGTTGTTGGTGATATGGAGTATGGCCTTGGGTGGCGTAGCGTTCACAGCCACGCTAATAACATTACTGTAGGGCGAATACTGGTTCACGTTGTAACACCTTACTCTGTAGTAATAGGTTCCTGTCGATTTGGTAAATGAGGTCGACCATGAAGTAACCCTGGTGTTGGTATTGCTCCTTACCAGCGCAAACCCTGAACTCGGCGAGGTTGTTGATTCCTCCAGGTAGTATCCGTCCGATGAGCTTCCCAGATATCCCCCGAAAGGATATGTCATGGTTATCGTAAAAGTACCTGTTGAAGTTGCAGGAGCTGATATTGTAGGAATTGTCGCTGCCGGATTTGTTGTTGCACCGGCCACATTGCTGTAAGCTGAACTTCCTCCTGCATTTACTGCTTTAACCCTGTAATTATATGGGGATGAAGCTGTCAGCCCCGAGTTTGAATAGGTCGTTGTGTTTGGATTCAGAGTTGCGATCACCGCGAAATCTGACGTTCCGCCCGGAGCCCTTTCTAAAATAAAATTCTGCTCATTATTGGAATTATCTGTCCATGCCAGATTTATCTGCACCGATGAAGCCGCGGTAGCGGTTAAATTGGTGGGAGCCGCAGGAGGACTTGCCTGCGTTATGGCTGAAGCTGTTGAAGTGTAAGAGGAATTCCCGGCTGAATTATACGACCTGAGCCTGTAATAATATGGTGTCGAGGCTGAAAGACCTGTGTTCTCATAGCTCGTTACTCCTGCATTAACGGTTGTTATCTCCGTCCATGTGCTGTTGTTTGGCGATCTTTCGATCCTGAAACCTGTTTCATTATTGGAATTATCAGTCCATGTCAGATTTATCTGGCTGGAAGAAACGGCAACAGCATTGAGATTGGTAGGTGCTGAGGGAATTGTCAAAGGCGGATCGAGTGTCTTTGCATTTGCGGAAGCTGAATAAGCAGAATTTCCGTAACCATTAAAGGCTCTGATCCTGAAATAGTATGGCGTTGAAGGAGTAAGGCTGCTGCTCCTGTAATTCGTTTTATTTGCTGAAGCAATTGCAATCTGTGACCATAAACTGTTATCAGCCGACCTTTCAATTTCAAAGCCGTTTTCATTATCGGAATTGTCAGTCCATGAAAGATCAATTTCTGATGCGGAAACGGGACTGGCCTGAAGTCCCGAAGGAGCCTTAGGTGCTGTTTCCTGTGCTTCAGGATCTTCTTTTTTACATCCGTATACAGTAATAAATAGTAAGACTGCTAACGCTGTCAGGCATAATGTTATCTTTCTCATCAGGATAAAGTTTATATTGAAATATGCTGAATCAGACTTCAGGTCAATACCTGAGTGCAAAGCGCAACCGCTCATTTAATGAGCAGAAAGTAAGAGGCTTAACAAATTTACGATCAATTCTTTATAAAGTCAATATAATAGGCGTTATTTTCAGGCTATTCAGATAAATTCAAAAGAAGCTGAGAATATTTATATTTGTTGAATAGCTTGAAACGCCTTGCTTCCCGATAAATTTACAGAAAGGATAGCCGGACAGGAGTATATTGATTCTGTCGGACTTATACAGGCACTGGAGAAGCCTTCACCAGTAAGTATAAGGGTTAACAGCCTTAAACTTGGTGCAGAACCATCAGGAAGCAGGCCTGTTCCATGGTGTTCCGGTGGGTTTTACCTGGAAGAGAGACCTTCTTTCACCCTCGATCCCCTCTTTCACGCAGGTTGCTATTACCCTCAGGAAGCATCAGGGATGTTTCTCGAAGAGATCTTCAGACAGACAACTGATGACACCCGCAACCTGAAAGTGCTCGATCTCTGCGGAGCCCCGGGAGGAAAAGCCACACATCTCTCAAGCCTCATCGGGAATGATGGTTTCCTGGTGGCCAATGAAGTCATCAGGCCGAGAGCTAATCTGCTGGCAGAGAACCTGGTCAAATGGGGCAGGTCAAATTTTGTCGTTACACAGAGCGATCCTTCGGCATTCATCGGGCTGCCCGGCTTCTTCGACCTTATCCTTGCTGATGCTCCCTGTTCAGGTGAAGGTATGTTCCGTGATCCCGTGGCTGTCAGGGAATGGTCAGTGGAAAATACACTGCTCTGCGCAGAACGCCAGAAAAGGATACTGCTGGATGTATGGCCTTCACTGAAGGAGGACGGGATCCTTATCTATAGTACCTGTACATTTAATCCCGGCGAGAATGAAGAAAATGTAAAATGGCTGCTGTCTAAACAGAAGGCAGAATCAGTTGCAATGGATATATCCCGCTTCCAGGGAATAACAGAAATTGATTACCATGGCATAAAGGGATATGGTTTTTACCCGGGCAGGATAAAAGGAGATGGGCTCTTCTATGCCGTACTCAGAAAGAAAGAAAGGACAGGTAGACAAATGCAGTTAAAGCGAAAGACAGTCTATACCCTTCCCGACAGGGAAGAAAAAGAGACAGCACGGAAGTGGACTGACTTTAGCCCTGACAGGATTATCAGGTATGGAGAAAAGACTGTAGCGCTTCCCTGTGGTGCTGAAGAATTCAGGATACTGTCAGAGGTATTAAAGATTGTAAGTCCGGGAACTACGATAATGACTTCCAAGAAGAAGAATTTCATACCTTCTCATGAAATTGCCACATCGGTTCGGTTAAAAAAGAACCAATTTTTTTCTGTTGAACTTGACCTTGCAGATGCATTATCCTACCTTCGAAGGGATAATTTCAATCTGAAAGCTGTTGATAAGGGCTGGAATCTGGTTACATACAAGAGTATTAACCTGGGCTTCGTAAACAATATCGGGTCAAGGTTTAACAACTATTATCCCGTAGAGTGGAGGATCAGGATGAATATACCGGAATCACCATCCGAAAGATTGATAGGGTGGGATGAAAAATAAAGTTCTCCTTTGTGTGCCTTTGTGTGAACTTTGTGTTCCTTCGTGGTAAAAAAAATGTTACCACAAAGTACTCAAAGGATAACACAAAGGGGCACGAAGTAATATTAGAAATTTGATATGCCTGAGGATTTCCAGATATTCATTAAGCCTGTAGGTGCCGCCTGCAACCTCCGGTGCAGCTATTGCTATTACCTTGAAAAGGCATCTCTCCCTGAAGATCAGAGACCGGGGACGATGGACGATGAAACACTTGAAGCCTGTGTAAAACAGCATTTCGAAGCATCTTCCGACGACACGGTCATGTTTTCATGGCATGGGGGAGAACCTCTTCTGGCAGGTATCAGTTTCTTCAGAAAAGCCACAGAATTTCAGAAGCAGTATAAGCCTGAAGGGAAAAATGTCATCAACGGTATCCAGACCAACGGAACTCTTCTGAACGATGAATGGTGCAGGTTTTTCCAGGAAGAAAACTTTCTGGTCGGCATCAGCATCGACGGTCCTGAAGTGATTCATAACCACTGCCGCCGTTCTGCAGGAGGGCACGGGTCATTCCAGATGGCAATGAGAGGTTATGACCTCCTTGTCAGGCACGGCATCACAACGGAGATACTTTGTGTAGTAAGCTCATTCAATTCGTCGGATCCCCTCAGGATATATGATTTCTTCAGATCTGCCGGAGTCAGGTATCTGACCTTTCTTCCTCTTGTTGTGAGAGATCCTTCTTCGTATACCGGAGTCACGGAGGATTCAGTAAAACCAGCTGAGTTTGGCAAATTCCTGTCGGCAATCTTCGATGAGTGGATCGAAAATGATATCGGTACTGTTACTGTTCAGATGTTTGAGGAGGCTCTGCGGCCTGCTTTCGGCCGTGACCATACACTTTGCATTTTCAGACAGGATTGCGGGAAAGTCCCTGTGCTTGAGCATAACGGCGATTTTTATTCATGCGACCATTTTGTTGATCCGGAACACCTTATCGGGAACATATATGACAAATCCCTCTCCGGTCTTCTCAGCGACCCGGGGCAGATTGCATTCGGGAGGGCAAAGTCGCAAAGTCTTCCCCGCTACTGCCGGGAATGCGAAGTCCTTGACATGTGTAACGGTGAATGCCCCAAAAACAGGTTCATCAGGACACCTGACGGAGAACCAGGACTTAATTACCTGTGTGAAGGGTATAAGCTCTTTTTCAACCATTGCAGGCCCTTTATCGAAGTACTCAGGCAGACATGGATGAATCAGCAGGAGAGAGGTGAGTGGTGAGTTGTGATGACTAACCAGCAACCAGCAACCAGCAACCAGCAACCAGCAACCAGCAACACTCCTTCGCCAAGGCTGCGGAGTGCAAAGCCAGCAACTGCCAATATCTACCCCAGTTTCTCTTTAAAGAAACCGACCGTCCTCTTCCATGCAAGCTTAGCCGCCTCCTCGTTGTAGCGCGATGGATTGGTATCATTGTTGAAGGCATGGCCTGTACCGGGATAGGTGAAAAAATGATATTCAATGTTATTCTTTTTCAGGGCTTCCTCGAAGGCCGGAATTCCGGCATTTATTCCCGCGTCATTTTCAGCATAGTGGGCCATCACCGGGGCTTTGATCCTGGCAACGTCCTCAGCCGATGGCTGTCTTCCGTAATAAGGAACGGCAGCGTCAAGATCGGGAGCATTAACAGCTACCTGATTAGTCATCGCCCCTCCCCAGCAGAAACCTGTGCATCCGACCTTACCGGTTGAATTGGGATGTGTTTTGAGGTATTTGACAGCTGCAGCAAAGTTCTTTGTCGTCTGGCTGCTGTCGAGCTGCTTGAAGAGTGCCCCCACATTGCTTATATCATCAGGAGTTCCGCCGACAGGGGAGAGGGCATCAGGAGCCAGGGCGAGGAAGCCTTCCCTGGCCATCCTCCGTGTTACATCCTGTATATGAGGTACCAGCCCCCTGTTCTCATGAATCACGATAACGGCAGGAAATTTTGTGCCTTTACGCGGTCGGGCCATGTAAGCACGCATCTCGCCTGTCACAGCCGGATACCTGATGAATTCGGTAATCAGGTCTGGATCTGCCTGTGGTTTTAAACCAATCCCGGCAGTGTTTTCCTCCAGAACAGGAAGCAGCATTACAGCTCCGGCCATGCTTCCCGTATACAATGCCATCCTGGCGAGAAATTTCCTCCGGCTGATATTTCCTCTTTTGAAGTTGCGGTACAGATCTGAAATTTTCTTTTCCATAGTCGGGTTCGATTTATTGTAAATTTTGTTTCAAATTACAAAAAAAATCCAAATAATCGCTATTTAAAACGGTTGTTTCAGTTTCGTTACTTACTTTGCATAAGGATAAAATGACTGACACCATGAAACAGGATATTGAAATCGCGCAGGAGGCAAAGATGCTTCCTGTCACACAGATAGCGGAGAAATTGGGTATAAACCCCGACGACCTTGAGACATACGGTAAATACAAGGCAAAGATCCCTCTTAAATATATTGATGAGGAGAAGATCAGAAAGTCGAAGCTCGTACTTGTTACCGCCATTACTCCGACACCTGCCGGCGAAGGAAAAACGACCACTTCGATCGGATTGGCGCAGGCACTTAACCGGCTTGGTAAAAAAGCCACCGTTGTGCTTCGTGAACCTTCACTGGGCCCTGTGTTCGGAATAAAGGGAGGTGCTGCGGGAGGAGGCTTTTCTCAGGTAATCCCCATGGAAGATATAAATCTGCATTTTACAGGCGATCTGTCAGCAGTTGAGAAGGCCCACAACCTGCTTTCAGCACTGATAGACAATAATATACAACTTAAAGAGGGAAACCTGGGTCTCGACCCGAGGACTGTCGAATGGAAAAGGGTGATGGACATGAACGAGAGGTCCCTGAGAAATATCGTTATAGGACTCGGCGGGACGACAGAGGGTGTTCCCCGGCAGTCGGGATTCGAAATAACGGCTGCCTCAGAAGTGATGGCCACTTTATGCGTGGCGGAGGACCTTGATGACCTCAAGCGAAGACTGGGCAACATTTTTATTGGCTATACATTTTCCGACCAGCCTGTCTTTGCCCGTGATCTGAAGGCTCAGGGAGCAATGGCAGCGCTTCTGAAGGATGCAATTAAACCCAACCTTGTACAGACACTGGAAGGGACTCCTGCTATTATCCATGGCGGACCCTTTGCAAACATAGCGCAGGGCACAAATTCGATAATTGCAACAAAAACAGGTCTTTCGCTCAGCGATATCGTTGTTACAGAAGCAGGTTTTGCCAGCGAGCTGGGAGCAGAGAAATTTTTTGACATCAAATCACAGTTCGGAAGACTGACAACCCATGCCGTAGTGATAGTGGCAACAGTAAGAGCACTCAAGTACCA
>DAIOVL010000030.1:0-36984 GCA_036759025.1 Bacteroidales bacterium | reverse complement strand
ATCTGATAAAGAATACGAGATCACCTTTTTTCAGGTCAGCTTTATCTTTAACCATTTTTCCGTAACGGGCCTGTTCTTCCGAGTTGTGAGGGAGATCTATATCATATTGCCTGAAAACGGCAACCAGCAAACCCGAACAATCCATACATTTTGATGTAGTACCTCCCATGCAATGAGGAACACCCAGGTACCTCCGCGCAGAAGCTAATATCCTGTCGGGTGTAGCGGTCCGTGTATCGAGGTTTTTTTCAACACCTTTATCAAGAAATAGTTCCAGCTTCTTCCTCTCGCCAGAGTTTTCTATATTAGCGAAAGATGCCCCGGGATAGACTTTTCGGGAACAGTTTATCATAACAAACTGACATCCCGCGAGCATAACTATCAGAAGAGCTGGCCTGATTAGCTGAGATCTTTTCATTGCCGTATTTTTGCGGTACTGATCATGTAAATATGCCATAAATTCTCATAACAGGCATCATACCATAAATTCTTTTTTACCGTTTAAGAAAACGAAGCCTGCCCGAAGGATGATTAACAATCAAAATATAAGTTGCATTATCTCCCGTACAATGGCTGCCTTGTGTGTTCTGGCACTTATGTCGTCGTGTGATGGCGGTTTGGGGTCGCTTCCAGGGGAAAAGGAACTGCTCGGCTACAAGAACGCCACTGCCTCAAAGGTGCTTTCTTCCGACGGGCAGCTCGTCGGTAAAATATATCATCAGAACCGCACAAATGTGATTTACAACCAGGTGCCCGAACATCTTGTCAATGCTCTCATTGCAACTGAAGATGTGAGGTTCTACCAACACCGTGGTGTTGATTCCAGAAGCCTTCTCAGGGTTCTGATCAAGACTGTTATAGCAGGAAACCGGAGTTCGGGAGGCGGAAGCACTATTACACAGCAGCTTGCAAAGAACATGTATGGCCGGCAGCATAGAGGTTTGTTTTCCGTCGCCAGGAACAAATCCAGGGAGATGATCCTGGCACGCCGAATAGAGAATACATATTCCAAGGAGGAAATTCTCACTCTTTACCTTAACACTGTACCATTCGGGGAAGATGTTTTCGGAATTGAAACTGCAGCCCTCCGCTATTTCAATAAAAAGGTTGAGGATCTGTATATTGAAGAATCGGCCGTGCTTACAGGTCTTCTGAAGGCGCCTTCATTTTATAACCCTGCAAGGAATCCTGACAATGCGAAAAGGCGCAGAAATATAGTGCTCAGCCAGATGGAGAAGTACAATTTCATTGATTCCGCTGAAGCAGATTCTCTCAGAAACCTGCCACTGACCCTCGATTACAGGAATCCTGCTTCAGAAGGGATTGCCGGGTACTTCATGGTCAGGCTGGGGAACGAGCTTAATAAGATACTGGAGAAGGTTGAGGTGGAGACAGGTAAACTCTGGAATCCTGAAACCGACGGACTTATAATAGAAACATCGCTGAATATGTCCCTTCAGACTTCTTCCGTAGAAGCATTCAGGGAACATCTCCCGCAAATGCAGTCCAGGCTTTCCGGACAGTATCTCACTCCTTCAGGGAAAAGTCGTCTGGAGGACATCACCGAACAGATCATCAGGGACCGTCGGATGTCCTCACGTGCAAATGACCTTCATGTTCAGACCCTTTTCAGATGGGAAGGTTCATTTTCCGATTCAATATCCGTGCGAGACAGCATACGACATGCACTGCCACTCCTTCATGCCGGTATGCTTGCGATAGACCCGCGTACAGGAGGGATAATGGCATGGGTGGGAGGAATAGATCATGCCACTCAGCCCTACGACCAGATCCTTGCCAGACGTCAGATGGGATCAGTATTCAAGCCTGTTCTCTATGCTGCAGCACTGGAAAACGGAAGTGAACCCTGTGACTATCTTGATAACGATTCGGTAATGGTATCGGGTTATGACGAATGGAGTCCTGATAATTTTGACGGGACCCTGGGCGGAAGCTGGTCTCTGACAGCTTCACTGGCAAAGTCGATGAATGTACCTTCCTTTAACCTTTTCATTAAAACCGGTTTCGGGCCTGTCGATTCTCTCTGGAAAGCACTGGGTTTCTCTTTTTCCCTTCGAAATACACCTTCCCTTCCTCTGGGGACAGCAGAAGCCAGTATCCTGGAAACGGCCGTTGCCTATTCAGTATTTGCCAACGGAGGATATAAAATTGATCCATGGTCTGTTTCAACCGTGAAATCTCCCTCCGGAGAGCTTATCTACACCAGACAGGGGACCATTTTTGATGAGCGTATAATTTCTGAACGGACTGGTCTTCTTCTGGGTGCCATCCTTCAGAAAGCTGTAAATGAGGGTACCGGTGCGGCTGTAAGGAGCAGGTTCGGGGTTGACATTCCACTTGCAGGAAAGACCGGCACAACACAGAACTATGCCGATGCGTGGTTTGCGGCTTTCAACCCGGGTATTATTATCGTAGCAAGAGCGGGAGCCTCCTTGCCTGCTATCCATTTCGATGAGGGATCGTATGGAACGGGAAGCTCACTTGCCCTGCCCCTTGTGGCCCTGGCTCTTAAAAAAGCCACCTCTGTTCCGGAACTGAGGCAGCAGGTGGATAATCCCTTTCCGGAGCTTCCTCCTGACCTTTCTGTGGCATTGGAGTGCCCTGATTTCAGAGAAGATACATTTGTTGATAAATTCATCGACATCTTCAGGAAACCGGGAATAGTATTCGACACTACCGGAACTAAAAGCGACAGAAGAATACGCTCAGTCATCAGAAGGATCTTCAGGAGATGATCTTTCTGAGAACAGCTGTAACCTGTAGTATTTTATTTTCCCACGATACAATCCATAAGCTTTCCTGTGAACCTTTCCGCTCTTTTTTCCTGGGCCTGTCTGTCGGAAGGGTTACCATCAGCATCAAAGTTCTTATCCACATGAGGTACCGGGAAGCTGGCAGACGACATACTGGCTCCGATTTTCCACATCACGAATTGAAGTGATGTAATCACCTGCGATCCTCCAAAAGATCCGTCAGAAACGGTGGAGATGGCAACAGGTTTATTCTTCCATTCTTCGTAGAGCAGATCGATGACATTCTTGAGACTTGCAGGATAACCGCCATTGTACTCGGGAGTCACAATAATAACTCCATCGGCTTCCTTTATTTTTTGTGCAAAGTCTGAGGCTGCCTCATTCCTGACCTTCTGATAACTGAGCCTCTCTTCAAAAACCGGGAAATCATACTGTTTAAGGTCGAGGATCTCAACTGCTGCGATATTTTTGCTCTCAATATAGTTCCTGAGAAACAAGGCCACAGCATGGCTCTTCCTTTCAGTTCTGACACTGGATGAGATTATGGCTATTTTCTTCACTCTTTTATTATCTCAGTTTATTTCTTTATGAAATGTTTCCAGGGTACAAAGATATCATTATGTACCTGATCAGCAGCATTTTTGAAATAAACTTCAGGATTCTGGCTGGAATTGAGTATGAGTTTATCCGCTTCTTCACTTTCATAACACCTTACCGTAAATGCAGTCAGGTTATTGCCTTCGGCATTGATGATAAAAACAGGTTCTCCGCGTGGTGTGTAGCCATCGTTAAATTCCTGACCGTCGGTACGTGAAAGCATTGTGAGATAGTTTACCACCGTGGCAGAATCGGCTTCAATATTATTTGCAAACCACTTATTCCCGTCCCTGATCAGGGTGTAGCTGCTGTCGGCAGGATACCTGAAAGTTATCCTGAGGATATCTTCTTTATTGAACCTTATCATGGATTTATCGCGCCAGTCGGAAAAGGAGCCGCTGAAATTTATTGAAAGGAATCCGTCTACTGAATATACTTCCTTTTCTCCGAAATTCCTCACATATGAGGTCCCTTCAATATTACCTCCGCCATAGGGATTGTAGGGATTCTGGACCTCCCTGTAATTGAATTTTCCTATCATAATGTCGGCCAGGATCTTGCCTCCGGAGTTCAGAAGCCTGATCCTTCTGGCCAATGAATCTGTCAGATCGAAGTCTTTCCATTTTGCTTCATCGACGGCTTCAAGGCTCTGAGGCCTTAGGCTTCCAAGCTGGTCGAAGATGTTTGTAACGGCCCATTCAACAGGTTTTGAAACCACATCACCCTGCCGGATGGTCCAGTTTCCATTTTCTTTGGTGAATTCGAACGATGGCCCGTCCTCAGGCCTGGGAATAATTACGATTTTGCTCACCGCAGCCGTATCGAATTCTGTGATAGTGCTTTTCAGCGTGGCATTTTTTGACGGTACTTTCAGAAACAGTGTAAGCAGAAGTAATGCTACAAGTGCACCAAGGATATAAATAAGTCTTTTGTTGTTGAATCTCTTACTCATAGTTAACCTCCATTCTTTTTATTTTCCTGGTCCTGTTAATCTGAATTCTGACCAGTCCGTATATCAGTATGAGTATTACAGGTAAAATGAAATTGAGCCATTTCAGGAACGACTTTACTCCATCAGGGAGTTCTTTCACAGGTCTCGACGTAACTTCTTTGGTCCTCAGATCTATTAATCCGGAATCATCGGATAGCCAGTCTATTGAGTTCACCAGCAGGCTTGAATTGTCAGGTGGGACCTGTGCTCCTCTTTCACGTCCGCTCACCGCAAAGTCACCGTCGGCGATGATGATCATCCGGGAGTTTGCCTGGCCTGACAATCTGCCTTCCAGGACTCCTGCAACTACCTGACCTTTAAGAGGAAAGTCATTCTGTGTCCATTGACGGCTTACGTCGAAATAAAGAGGTGCGTTGACTGTCCCTGACTGTTCCGACGAGTATGCCAGAGGAGTAAAGATTTTGGTACTGTCTCCCGAATATGAGATCGGGCTTGCGAACTGCATTGCGACAGATTCGAGCCCTTTAACTGCCGGATTATCGCTGAAACGGTTTATGACCGGGAAATATGGAAATGATACCTGGGACTGCATGATAAAGTTACCCTGTTGCTGCTGAACATTGACCACGCCACAGTTTGCATCTATGATAAAGGAAGGAGTCATTGCAATACCCTTACTGCTTAGCCAGTCTTCGAGCCCTGTTCCTACAGGCCTTCCCGTTGCTGTGGTGAAATCGCCTTCAACCCTGTTTACAGCCAGGACAATATTACCTCCCCGCGAAAGAAAATTGTCGAGCTGTTCAAGATGTTCACGGGGGATGGTGTCAACAGGCCTTACAAGAGCAAGAGTCTTGAATTTCTCAGGAATCCCGACAGTGTCCGACATGCTGTAGGCTTCCACATTATATAGCACGCTAAGGTCTGTATAGACCTGCATCATCTCATTCAGGTCGGGTTCTCCGTGTCCCAGTATGAAAGCAATGGAAGACTTATCCTTAACAGTAAGTTTTTTTATGGCGGTTGAAAGGGAATATTCCATTGCAGATCCTGGTCTGAAGAAAGGTATTGTCTCTTTTTCATTACCTGTCGAGACTACTGCTCCGAGGTAGGCCTTCTGCTGTTTTACCTGATCTTTTTCCCTTACATTTATCATCACAGGCTGGATGCCTGCTTTTACGGCTTCCTCCTCACTCGTCTCCTTCTCATTGGGATTTACGAAGCGGTAAACCACCATTCCCTTCGATCTGCTGCCGTACTCACTCAGCATGTCTTTAAGGTTGCCCGATATGGAAGCAATATTTGGAGGAAGGTCTTTGGAAAAATATGCTGTTACCGTAACAGGTTCTTCAAGGTTTTTCAGGATATCCCTTGTGGCTTTGCTGAGGGTGTATTCTTTCCCTTCTGTAAAGTCGATCCTGAAAAAATAGTTTTCAGAAAGGATATTAACGATTACTATAATAGCTGCAACCAGGAGAATAGTTGTTGATATTTTCGTTTTGTTCATCATGGCTTAATAGATTTTCGTTCTGTGATTTTTTTACCGGGAGTTACGTCTTGCCATAGAGATCTCGGTAAGAAAGAGACCCATGAAGATCACTGAGCCGAAATAGATAAGGTCCTTTGAGTCAAGAACTCCTCTGGACAGGCTTTCAAAATGGACTGTCATACTGAAATAATTCATAATTTGCCCTGCCAAACCTTTCATTCCCCCTGCTATGAACTGGAAGAGTATATGAAAGAAAATTCCAATGAAAAGCGCCGTCAGGAATGCGACAATCTGGTTTTTTGTGATGCTGCTGGCGAAGAGACCAATAGCTGCATATGATGCACTTATAAGGAAGAGTGCGAGGTATCCGCAGATAGTACCACCTGCGTCTATGTTGCCGATTTTTGCCACAGTTATGAAGTAGGGAAAAGTCAGTCCCAATGCCACGGCTATAAGTATGAGTGTGGCGAAATATTTACCCAGAATGACATGGCGGTCGGTAACAGGCTTTGTAAGAAGCATTTCAATAGTGCCGCTTTTTTTCTCTTCTGCAAGCATTCTCATGGTGAGTGCAGGGATGAAGAAGAAGAGGGTCCAGTAGGCAATTCCGAAAAAAGAACGCAGGCTTGCCTGTCCGACAAAGAAGACATCAGATCCTGATATCCATGTGAAAAAACCGCTGAAGCCCAGAAAGAGTACTATCATTATGAAAGCCGTAAGCGAATCGAAAAATGAGTTTAGCTCGCGTTTCGTTATTATCCATACTTTTTTCATATCCAAACCGATTAATTCATTGTTAATTCCCTGAAGATGTCTTCAAGTTTTGTTTCGTGTGGTGTCATTTCCGTCAGTACCCATTTATTCTGTACGCACAGATTGAAAATATGCCTTTTTGCTTCTTTGCTTCTGCAATGGACATTAAACCTGTTGAGGGTTCTTTCTGCGAAGTCGACCATGGAAACAGATTCCAGATCATTTAGTGCCGTAAATATTTTATTTGAGTCACCGTCTTCGATCCTTACTCTGATAATCTCCTTGTCAGCTGACTTCTTCCTGAGAGTCTCGGCAGTTCCGTCTGCCACAAGTTTCCCTTTGTTTATTATGAATATCCTGTCGCATGTAGCTTCCACCTCCGGCAAAATATGTGTACTGAGGATCACTGTTTTCTCACGTCCGAGTTCGCGGATGAGTTTCCTTATCTCAACGATCTGATTAGGATCAAGTCCTGAGGTGGGTTCATCGAGGATCAGTATCTCGGGATCGTGGATCATCGCCTGAGCCAGGCCCACTCTCTGTTTATATCCTTTTGAGAGTTCGGCTATTTTTTTATGCTTCTCCCGGTTAAGACCTGTAATTTTAATCATTTCTGCAACTCTCGACTGAACGCGGGTTTTGTCAATACCCTGGATTTTAGCACAGAACTCAAGATAGTCGATGACTCCCATATCTTCGTAAAGAGGGTTATTTTCAGGAAGGTACCCGATATGTTTTTTGATCTCATCGGCATCGTCTCTGATAGATCTTCCGCCGATGATAACATCACCTTCATCAGGGGCAATGAAGTTTGTAATGATCTTCATTGTTGTTGTTTTTCCTGCCCCGTTAGGCCCCAGAAAACCCAGGATCTCACCTGTAGCGACTTTCAGGGAAATATTATCCACTGCTTTCTGGGAACCATATTTCTTTGTGAGATTCTCAATTAATATATCCATAATGACTGTAGTAAAATGATTAACGGTGCTCGGTTAATAAGCACTGCGAAAATATTTTAATAGGAAAAAATAGAAAAGAGATAAGCCGTTAAAAATTTGTTAAAATATCATCCGGCATCAAGTACCGCGATAATACCATATTGGTAATTACCAGGTTAATATTAAATCAGATCACAGGCTTCGGGAGGCATCCAGTGTGCATCTTTTCCCTCCCATTTGACGTTGCAACCTATAGGGTTGGTGACAGGAACCGATACTTCTTTTCCAGAGGTCAGTTCATCAAGAGCCCTTTCAAGATCATTGACGGTCATTCGTGAGGTGTCACGCGGACTGTCAACGCCTCTGCCTGTATAGACAAGTTTTCTCTCCCTGTCAAAAACATAGAAATGAGGTGTCCTCAGGGCTCCGTAAGCTTTTGCTACAGACTGGTCACTGTCATAAAGGTACAACCAGGGGAATTTGTGAACTGTCATTCTCTTTACCATATTAGGAAAACTGTCCTCGGCGTATGTGTGTTCGCTGTTGGAGTTGATTCCTGCAAAAGCAACATCTTTTTGTAAGAATTTCTCCGCAGTAGCTCTTGTAATTTCATCCGAACCTATCACATAGGGGCAATGGTTGCAGGTGAAGAAAACAACGAGATACTTTCGATGGTCAAAATCAGTAAGTCTGTAATTTTTTCCGTCGGTTGCGGGGAGGTCGAACCAGGGTGCCTTATCTCCGATTTCCAATGTAAATGCCATCAGCTTGCTATTTAAAACAGTTAAAAACTTTTTTACAAATTTGGCAATTATAAGTTAACTTTCGACTGAAAGATGAAAATACTTAATTAACAGATGGAGTTTACCCTTTTAAAGGATATTGTCGTAATATTCGCATTGTCTACCCTGGTGAATTTTGTGTTCACGAAATTCAAAATTCCTACCATTGCAGGCTATCTTGTTACAGGTATCATTGCCGGTCCGTACCTTCTGTCTCTCGTTAACGACGCCCATAATATCGAATTGCTTGCAGAGGTGGGAGTTATTTTCCTTCTGTTCACCATCGGGATGGAGTTTTCATTAAAACATCTTCTCAGAATAAGACGAATAGTATTTCTCGGTGGATTTCTTCAGGTGACAATCACTGCAGCAGCTTTCTACGGAGCATCGAGACTTTTCAACCTGGAATGGAAGGCTGCGCTCCTGTTCGGTTTTCTTATGGCTCTGAGCAGTTCGGCTCTCGTTCTGAAACTCCTCCAGGAAAGATCGGAGGTTACATCCAACTACGGAAGGACAATTCTGGGGGTTCTTATTTTTCAGGATCTTTTACTTGCTCCCCTGCTGCTTTTTACCGGAATGCTTGCAGAAAGCTCATCTAATATCACAAGGGAATTACTTATACTAAGTGTCAAGGTGATTGTAATACTGGGAGTTGTTTATGCCGGCAACAAGTGGCTGTTGCCTAAGCTGTTACGTGTACTTGCCATGACAAAGAACCAGGAACTTTTCATGATAAGTATTTTCCTGATCTGCTTTGCCATCGCACTGGGGACTGCAAAACTTGGGATGTCGCTTGCTTTCGGGGCCTTCCTGGCCGGGCTCATGATCTCAGAGTCGGAATACAGCCATAATGTTTTCGGGAATTTTTTTACCATAAAAGATGTTTTTGCAAGTTTCTTCTTCGTCTCAATAGGAATGTTGTTCGACATATCTTTTGTTGGAGATAACTGGCAGCTGGTACTGCTGTGCGTTATTCTGGTAATCGTGATAAAAGCAATAATTGCAGGAGGAACAGGATTCATCCTTGGACATACACTTAAGGGGACTATTCTCATCGGACTTGCACTGTCCCAGGTGGGAGAATTCTCCTTTATCCTTGCCAGAATTGGATTTGACAAGCAGCTTCTCCCTGATTTTTATTACCATCTTTTTCTGGTGGTGGCGGTGATAACAATGTCTCTTACCCCGTTCATGATGCTTTTCTCGCCGCGACTTGTCAGGATAATCTCGGGACTGAACCTTCCCGTGGTTCTGAGAGAAGGACTCTTCCCTCTTCAGGAGACAGAAATCCCCGATTTCAGAAACCACCTGGTGATAATAGGAAAGGATCCGAGTGCCCTCAAGCTTTCGCAGATGGCATCAAATAATAACATAAGACACATATCAATAGTATTTGATCCCTCGATTGCAAGAGAAAAAATGAACAGGGGAGACCTTGTGGTTTACGGAGATGCTGTGAACGAACCAATACTGAGGAAGGCTCATGTCGATACGGCCGATATAGTGGTTGTATCGGTCGGAAGCATAGTCCCGGGCCTTGCAATAATAGAGAAAATACGGCATCTTAACAACAGCGCCTATATACTCGTGAGATCGACCCTGATATCAAATGTTGATCAGCTTTATAAGGCTGGTGCCGATCAGGTAATCCCTGAAAAACTTGAGCTAGCCATCGATCTCTTCAACAGAGTACTTTTAAGAAGGCTCGTTCCCCAGAAGGAGGTGAACCGGATCATTACACACATAAGAAGTACGAGCCTGGGTGAATACAGCCTGAAAGACGAAATTCATCAGCCCTCTATCCTGGATGAATTCACTGACATAAATATTGCTGCGCTTCATCTGGAAGAAGGATCATATGCCGATGGAAAGTCCCTCGTAGAAATAGATTTGAGAAAAAAGACCGGTGTCACCCTCCTTGCAGTTAAAAGAACCGGCAATGTCCTGGAACATCCCCAGCCGGGAACAATTCTCAGGGGAGGGGATATCGCATATGTTCTGGGAAATCCCGAACAAATAAATAGTGCATCGGAATTCTTTGGAGACAATACGGGGAATGAAGGATAATAATGGATATCCGTTCCGGTGTGTATTTCAGTAATTTTATTTTTATCTTGGCACGACTATAAACCATTTATGAAGATAAATCTGACGATTTTTACCGGCTTTTTGCTGGTTAATTTTTTCCTGTGTGCCGAAAAGGCTTATTCTCAGGATATTAACTGGACTCATTTCAGGGGGAATTCACTGAATGGTGTGGCGGGAAACAACAAGATTCCACTTGTCTGGAACGAAAATACCATTAAATGGAAAACAGAGATCCATGACCGCGGACACTCTTCCCCGGTCGTTTTTAATGATCAGATATGGATGACAACCGCCACATCCGATGGCAGGGAATTATATGCTGTTTGTGCTGATTTTAACACGGGCAGGATTATTTATGATATTAAAGTATTTACTCCCGGTGAAACACAGAGAAAGCACTCCCTTAATACTTATGCCACTCCGACTCCCTGTATAGAAGAAGGATCAGTGTTTGTGCATTACGGGAGCATGGGAACAGCATGTATAAATACAGGAACAGGGAAGGTGCTCTGGCAAAGAACGGACCTGAAATGTGAACATGTACAGGGTCCGGCTTCATCGCCGGTTCTCTATAAAAACCTTGTCATTCTTCATTTTGAAGGCACGGATGTAAGATACCTTGTAGCACTTGATAAAAAAACCGGCACAACTGTCTGGAGAACAGACAGGCCCGCAGAACCATATGAGGATCTGACGGTTATTGGAAGAAAAGCCTATGTCACTCCGCTTCTTATCAAAATAAAGGGGAGGGACATGCTGATATCAAATGGTTCGGCTATCTGTATTGCTTATGACCCGGGAAACGGTAAAGAGATATGGAGAGTGACAGGCGGTGCTGAATCAACAGTTTCAATGCCTTTTACGGAAGATGGTATCGTTTACTGGTATACCGGTCCTGTTCTGGGCAGTGACTTACCTACTTATAACGAAATATTAGCAGTCAATCCTGTCGGTGACGGTGATATAACAGGAACTAATATCATCTGGAGGAAGCAATTTCCACAGTCAAATAATCAGATGCTCACACCGGTTTTGAAGGACGGACTTATTTATACAGTTGACACACGCCATAAAATGATGTGCCTGGATGCAAAAAATGGTGAACAGGTATGGTCGACAAATGTTAAGTCAAATTTCAATGCCTCACCTTTGTTTATTGACGGCAGAGTATGGTTTTTCTCTGTCCGTGGTGAAGCACTTGTGCTTAAGGCGGGAAGGAATTATGAAGTTATTAATTCTAATCAGCTTGATTCAGGAATCTGGGCAACACCGGCTGTCCTGAGGAACTCGATTATTGTCAGGACGGAAAAGTATTTATATCGTATAAGCAATTAATTATTAAACAAATAATCACCTCAATGATCAAGTACCTGAATATCGTCTTCTTTCTTGTGATGATAGTTATGAACTATCTTGCCAACGCACTTCCGCTGAATAACAAAACGACAGGACAGCTTTCAGATGCCCTTCCCAATCTTTTTGTTCCGGCAGGACTTACTTTTTCCATCTGGGGAGTGATCTATCTGCTTCTGGCTGTGTTCTGCGTGTTGCAGTTCGCAGAGGCTAATCATACCGTTATAAACAGGATCGGCTGGTGGTTTGTAATCTCATGCCTCCTGAATAGCCTCTGGATTGTTGCATGGCATTATCAGAAACTACCTTTTTCACTGATCATTATGCTTGGAATGCTGGTCACTCTGATATACATTAATATGCAGATCAGGGATGTTCCTGCCGGTATTATCAAGGCTTCGTTCGGTATATATCTGGGTTGGATCTGTATAGCCACCATCGCGAATGTCACAGCCCTGCTCGTACACTTTAAGCTGAATGGAGGAGTGATCCCGGAACAGATCTGGACAATTATAATTATAGGTGTTGGTCTTCTGATTACCGCGGTTACTCTTATGAGACTTCAGAATCCCTTCATCGGGCTTGCTGTGGCATGGGCATTCCTGGGAATATATATTAAACGCCAGGGTGACTTCAGATCAATTGCAATCACAGCCCTCGTGGCTATGATACTGATTTTGCTGGTCACGCTCCGGGGGTTCATCAGTAAAAAAACCGGAATCCTAACCTGATCTTATTAGGACCTGATGGAGACGCGGATAGTACTTTCGCAGATAGCTATACTGGCTGTGGTAGTCATTATCGGGGCCATTGCAGCAAGATTCGGGGTGTTCAACAATCAGTCGAAAGATGTCCTTTCCAAGGTTATCTTCAACATATCATTACCCCTCATGCTGTTCACGAATTTTTTCAGGCTGGAGGCTAACTCCCGTCTTATTGTTAACAGTATAACAGTACTTCTGGTCACTTCACTGATCATTTTGTTCCTTTTGCTGCTGGGATGGCTGATGACGAAAATATTCAGGATCAGAGGCAGCGGGGCCGCAATCTTCAAGGTCCATTCCATGTTCGGGAATACTATATTTTTAGGATTCCCTCTCATACTTTCTCTTTTTGGAGAAGAAGGACTTCTTTATGCCAGCATGTTTCAGCTCGTATCGAGTATTATGATGTGGACAGTTGGAGTGGTTATAATGAATCAGGGCAATGGCATCTCCTGGAAAAGAAGTCTGCTCAGGGTGGTCAATCCGAATACGGTGGCTACGATAATCGGCTTCACGATATTTATGTTTTCAGTAAATCTTCCTGAAGTGATACTGAAGCCCATGTCGGAGCTTGGATCTGCAAACACATGGTTATCAATGTTATACATTGGCGCCATGCTGTATTTTGCAAACATGGGAGGGATACTGAAAGAACCAGCTTATTATGTAATGAGCTTCAGCCGCCTTATTCTGGCACCTTCCATACTTATTTTTCTATTTTACCTGGCGGGATCTGTTTTTGGATTTGCTCCCGACAAGCTTGTGGCATCTGTTATAATCCTTGAAGCATCGATGCCATGTATGGTAACAGTTGTTATAATGGCAAAGGAGTTCGGGGCCGACGATTCAATAGCCGTAGGTAATGTGTTTATATCAACCTTGTTGAGTATTATAACACTGCCTTTCGTAGTTATGGCCCTTGAAAGATTTCTTTAGAAAAGAGCCAGTCTGTAAAGTACATTTTTTTTGAAGATGAATCTAAAATGGTATTACTGATCAAATAAATTAAAAATGAGAGCCAGCCTTATTACACTGACAACAGTTTTTACACTGTTCCTGTGTTTCTCTTCAGGAGTTAAAGCCCAGGAGGACAAAATTACAGTGCCTGTAATAGTAAACGGAGAGGCACAGAAGATACCGGCGTTTGAGGACCCTGAAAAGTGGATTAAGCACGATCTCTGGGTTGAAACGGAATTTGACACAGACGGTGACGGGAAAAAAGACCGTATGCATGTTGATGTAACCCGACCGGAACAAACTGAAAGCCAGGGTCTGAAATTGCCTGTCATTTATGAATCCAGCCCGTATTATGCCGGAACTGCTTCTCTCGGACGGCAGTATTTCTGGGATGTTAAGCAGGAGCTTAATGAAGAATCGCCACCACGGACAGAGGCACCACCAATAGTAAGGCGGGGCCAGCGACCGGTGATCTCGACATCGCAGATAAGGAACTGGCTGCCTTATGGTTTTATAGTCATCCATTCTTCAGCACCGGGTACAGGTCTTTCACAGGGTTGTCCCACAGTGGGAACAAGGATCGAAGCCCTTGCACCGAAGGCAGTTATCGACTGGCTGAACGGACGGGCTAAAGGATACACAAGCCCGGATGGCACAGAAGAAGTTAAAGCATACTGGGCAACAGGTAAAGTAGGAATGACAGGTACTTCCTATAACGGCACCATCCCTTTCTCAGCAGCCACCACAGGAGTTGAAGGCCTCGAGGCAATTATCCCCGTGGCTCCCAATAATTCTTATTACCATTATTACCGTTCCAACGGACTGGTCAGAAGTCCGGGAGGATACCTCGGCGAGGATGCCGATGTAATATATGATTTCATACATTCCAATCCCGATATGCGCGACTATTGTAACTGCAACGTCCGGGATAAGGTTATCCTTGAAAATATTGACAGGAATACCGGCGACCTGAATAGATTCTGGGAAGAGCGCGACCTGATGAACTACGTCAAACCGTTCAGGGCGGCAGTCCTGATGGCTCACGGATTCAACGACTGGAACGTGATGATAAGCCATAGTATCAGGTTTAAGGATGTGCTTGAAAAACAGGGAGTACCGGTACAGGTGTATTTTCACCAGGGTGGTCATGGAGGTGAGCCTCCTTTCACGATGATGAACAGATGGTTTACAAGGTATCTTTTTGGAATTCACAATGATGTGGAGAAAGATCCGAAAGCATGGATCGTCAGGGAAAACGATGAAAGACTGAAGCCCACACCCTACGACGACTATCCAAACCCAGGAGCAAAACCGGTGAAGTTCTACCTCACCGCAGGCGCGCCCAGATCAGGGAAACTGGTCATGACAAGAGTCGCGGGCCAGGGAACGGAGACAATAACTGATAACGTATCTTTCAGCGGAAGTGTTCTCGCTCAGGCCGAGTGGACAAACCACCGTCTGCTGTTCGTCACCGAGCCGTTAAAAGAACCGGTTCACATTTCGGGTACACCTTCAATCACTATCAGGGCAGGCAGCGATAAACCTGCGGTCAATCTTTCCGTCTGGATGGTATGCCTTCCATGGAATGCCAGGAACAACGCCCCGGTCACCGATAATATAATTACACGCGGGTGGGCCGACCTGCAGAATTACAAATCGCTGAAAAAGAACGAACCTCTGCAGCCTGGAAAATTCTACGAAATGACTTTCGACCTCGAACCCGACGATCAGATCATCCCGGCAGGGAAACAGATCGCCCTTATGATCTTTTCCAGCGACAGAGAATTTACACTCTGGCCGGAACCGGGAACACAACTTACCGTAGACCTGGATGCGACCTCAATAACAATTCCGGTAGTGGGAGGAGTTGAGGCTGTTAAATAGTATAAGACCTGCAAGACTTTGTGCCTACTTCATCACCGACTTACGGCTGGTAGCCGAAACGCCTGCTCCCTTGCCGTTGATGATGCTTTTTACCACACTCTCTTTGTTGCCGTTAAGCCAGTAGATTAGTTTGTGATGGATACTGTCCTCAACTGAGGGCGGGGTTTCAATAGCATTATCGACCACGACGGGAGCGTTGTAGAACACATTATATATCCCCAGTCCCCATGCTTCATGGCTGGTGACATGGTCTGACACCTTATAGGAAGCATAGCCGTTGGTGCCGTTGTGTGTCCACGATTCTGCGGTCGGAGGATCGTATGGCATCTCGCTCTGATAGAAAAATACCCGTCCGTTGTTTCCGTTCCACAGGGTCTGGTATTCCTGAAAATGTTCGTTAAAAAGACCGTATATTGTCACATTATCACCGTTGACAACCAGCCCGTGAGCACCTCTGTTCTTATCCCATCCGACTCCGTTTCCATGGTCGGCTCTCCATAGCCATACATGATCCACGCATACGTCGTTGCTGTTTATTTCGAGACATGTTTTTGCGGAGCCTTCAGCGGGGCCTCCCACTCTGAAGAAGATATCATAGAGCGACGCAGGACTTTTTTCATGCGATAATTCCGAACCAGGTCCGCCGACCCTCAGGAGCACGTCTGAAAAATCAGGACCTGCATCGATGGTTATGCCGCAAACAATAACCCCGTCAACATCAGATATCTCGATCGCGGCATTGCCCTTTTCAGGTATCAGTGTTGCCAGGCCTGTACCCATGATTATTGTGTTGGCGTGTTTTACCACCAGGCTTCTGTCCAGAAGATATCTCCCTGGTGTAATAAGAATATTTTTTCCTTTGGCGAGAGCTGCATTAATTGATGATGCATCATCTTCTCCTTCCCTTGCTATATGGAATTTTTTCAAGGGAAGGCTTCTTTCGGGTTTTTTGTTCTCAATCCATCCTGGTCCTGCTGTGTTGTATCGCATCTCAGGTATATTCACCTTAAATCCCTTTTTATCGTGAGAGAGCCATGGTTTTTCACGTATCACAGGGGTTTTGCCGATGATTGTGTAGGGTCCTTCCGGCCAGTTTTGTTCAGGTGCCCCGGGAACACCCATGAACATCATGTTCCAGACACCTCCCACCCAGCCGCCTATGATGCTGTTTCTTGTGAACCACTGTTGCTGAGGTCCTGAAAAGATTGTTCCGTCAACTATGGCATCGGCGAGGAATCCTCCGCTGGCATAACCCCTGTCAAAAAGTCTTAGATTACCCTTTATATGAACACGCCTCAGAGGTGCAGCCTGTGAAACCCCCCATATCATGACAGAATCATCTTCAGGGATTACTGTAATATTTTCAGCCGCTCTCCAGAAGTTCGTCAATACGCTGTTCCCATGAGTTGTGTTGGATCTCACCGCGCCTTTAATAATAACATCTTCAGGCGATTTTCCCAGCCCCAGTATCTGCATGTAGTAAACCACTCTCACATCGAGGTTATAAATGCCAGGCCGGAGCATTATCGCAAAGCGGTTATGACTGAATTCGCCGCTGCGAGGTGATTGCAGTCCGAAAATGGTGTCAATGACACTTTGAACTTCATTCATGTCCATTGAAGGGTCGAATACAAAAACATTCTTTCCAAGAGCCGTATTGTTGTATTTAGATGCAAAATCAGGCAGAATGTAACTTTGCGGCATAATAAATGTTATGCCCGCAAATAATAATATAACGCTAAGTATTATTCTATTTTTCATAATATAAAGACTGCACGGCTGCCCACCTTCGCTACCTCCTTCGTCCCGATAAATCGGGACTACGGAGGTTAAAGAAAGCTACAGTGGGTAAGACACGACCGCACGACCTATATCTTAATAAACATCTTGTTTTTGAACAACCAGTAACACATATACCACATGGCCATCCATACCAGCAGACTTGTGACTATTGCGACTGTAAGTTCTCCTGCCGGGGAGAAGATCAGGCTGCTGAAAGGACCTGCTATCCTGGTAAGAAAATCTGCTCCTCTGAGTTCGAAGAAAAGGTAGATAAAGATACTGTTCATACCCACTACGATAAAGAATCTGGCTCCTTTGGTAAACAGCTTCATAACGTCAATCAGCCAGTAGGAAAATGCGAGCATGAGGATTGTCCAGCCGCCGCTGGCAAATACGAAGGAAGAAGTAGCTATCCTCTTGATTATCGGTGTTATGTTAAAACGGTCCAGGGCAAAACCCACAACCAGGCAGGAAATTCCTGCGATAAGCAGGGTAATCAGTTTTTTTCTGGAAATTTTGTTACTCATAAGCAGCTTCCCGCACAGGACACCCCATATTGTATGGGCAGTAGTAGAAATTACATTAAGAGTTGCCCAGTTTGTCCTGTGGCCCACGCCTTCAATCTGCAGGTTGACCCATTCTCCGAGGTTTTTCCACATTTCCCAGGGCTGGTTGTAGCCCTCAACAGGGAAGAAACGGTACGCGAGGTCGATGAACAACAGAAGGGCAAGTGAGAAAATGAGCTGGAATTTAACGCTCCTGTTCATTATCAGGAATGCCACCAGGTAGGTTACCGATAACTGAGCCAGCACATTCTGGAATCTGAAGACAAGCTTCCCGGCCGCCACAAAATAGATAGCCCATCCGAAAAACAGCAGCAATCCGGATCTTTTCAGAGCGTGAAGTGTGATTTTCTTCATACTCTCTCCCTTCTTAAGCCTGTTGGCAACTGCAAAAGGTATCGCCACACCCACGATAAACATGAAGAAAGGTTGTATCAGGTCCCAGAAATACATTCCGTGCCACTGATGATGACTCAGCTGGGTGCCGAAGAAATTTAAAAAAGCACTGTCGGCCTCTCCAAAATGTTCATACAGCCTGCTGGCCTCGCCCGCCAGGAGGAACATTGTCAGTCCTCGAAAAAAATCCACCGACATAACCCTCCCGGGTGCCTGTGTCTCAAGAGTCTTTATTTCTGTACTCATGTTATTTTGGATTTCGGATTTCGGATTGTGGATTTCGGATTGAAGGATTCGCATGCCTGCCGAAGCAGAAGCGCAGGCAGGGATTATGTTATATGCATTTTATATTTTAATACTATATCCCGCTGAAATCGACCTGATCTATATACAGTGAGGGAACTCTGAAAGAACTACCTTCGATTATATCATTTCCGGCTTCAGCAAGGTTCATCCAGAACTGATTCATATTTCCCGTAATATTCATCTCATTTACCGGATGCACTATAGAACCGTTTTCAACCAGATACCCCTCAATGCCGTAGGAGAAATCACCTGTTGAACCGTTACAGTTTCCGCCGTTGAATCCGGTAACGAGAATCCCCTTCTTAAGTGTCTTCACCATAGCTTCCATATTTTTATCACCCAGGGTGAAAACAACATTTGTTGAACTTCCCGATGTGGGTTCCATTCCGAGTTTCCTGCCATAATAGGTGTCGATATAATAGTTTCTCAGGACACCTTTCTCAATAACCGCTCTTTTTGAAAGTGCTAGTCCTTCACCATCGAAGTTTCTTGATCCCGGACCTGATGGCAGATGAGGGTCGTCGTATATTGTCATAATATCAGACGCTATTTTCTGGTCTTTCCTGCCTGCCAGGAAAGACTGTTTCTGGTATATACTGTACCCCGAAAGGGCATTATATAAAGGAGAAAGAAGATTTGCCGCCACGCGGTTTTCCAATATCATGGGATATTTCCCGGAGCTTATCTTACTTGGTCCGATTTTCCTGAGAGTCCGCTCAAGAGCCTTTTCACCTATTCCCTTCTTTTTGAGTTTATCGAAGAAGAGAGCCGATTCATACCAGTAGTCTGAAGGTCTTCCCTGACCGGTTTTAACCGATACTGAAGCTGACAGTGAAATGCTGCTTCTTTCAGAATCGCCTTTGAAGCCATTGCTGGTTACCATCACGCTGCTGCTTACACTGTCTGAATAGCCTGCGCTGACAGATATTATCCTTTCATCCCTGTTGAATGCTTCATCCATAACTGCCCTGGCAAGATCTATCCGTGTCCGGGTTTCGATTGTGGCTATTGACTGGTCAAGCATATCAAGGTCGGGTCCTCCTCCCTTATAATACCTTTCAGGATCAGGAAGCACGCGGAATTCATCTTCAGCCAGATATCTTGTGGCTATTATTGCCTCTTCCACAAACTTCAGCAGTTCATCTTTATTCATCCTGTTGGTTGAATGAGATGAATACTTTTTGTCAACATATAAGTCAACGGTAAGGCTGTTACGGTTCGATTCCGTCAGCCTGTCTACCTGCTGGTTACGGATCTCCACATCATTATTACGGCTTTCGGTTACGGATACCGCAACCTGCTGGGCACCATTCCTGAGTGCATGGGCGATAACCAGTTCAGCAAGGCTATATTTTTCCTGTGTGTTCATAATTTGAAATTTTATCATGTTTATGCATTGATTCCTCCCACTACCAGTTTTTTGATTTTAACAGTAGGGAGGCCCATCGTTACAGGAACACTTTGACCGGCTTTTCCGCAGGTCCATGTTCCGTCGGCCAGCTTTGCGTCGTCGGCAGCCATAGTAATGTCTGCAAGAGCCTGCGGCCCGTTGCCAATGATGTTGATATCCTTTATAGGCATGGTGAGTTTGCCATTTTCTATCAGGTAACCTGCTTTCACAAAGAATGTGAAATCTCCGGGTCCGATATTAACCTGGCCGTTGCTGAAACTGTCTACATATATGCCTTTTTTCACGCTGGCTATGATTTCTTCAGCTTTGTGAGGACCGTTTTCCATTCTTGTTGACCTCATCCTGGGTACCGGCATATATCTGAAGCTCTGTCTGCGGCCGTTACCTGTAGGACTGACTTTGTAGTAGGAGGCACTTATGCGGTCGTGCAGGTAGCTCGATAATATACCTTTACTGACAATTACGGTATTTTCTGTCGGGACACCTTCATCATCGAAGTTCAGCGATCCACGGTCGGAGGGAAGGGTGCCGTCGTCAACGATGGTAATAAAATCTTCTGCAATCTTTTTGTTAAGCTTATCTGAAAAGATGGAGGTATTCTTCCTGTTGAAATCGGCTTCGAACGCATGTCCTATAGCCTCATGGAGAAGTATCCCCGATTCGCCCGGGCTCATAACGACTTCCATTTCCCCCGCTTTGGGTTTCCCTGCCAGGAACTGTCTGTTGGTTTTTTCAACTGCCTCCCCGGCAAGCCTGTCAACAAGTTCATCGCTGAGAAACTCGGATCCTTTGCGTGCTGAGCTCGACACCGAGAAATTTTCAATCCTGCCGTTCTGTTCCATCACACAATTGACTGACAGGTAAACCAGCGGTCGGTAATCGCATGCAAGGACACCTTCTGAGTTGTAGAAAAGGATATATGAAGAGGTGTCTCCTATCGATGCTGTAACCTTTGTGACCTTATTATCGAGAGCAAAGATCTTCTCGTTGGCTCTTTCAAGGAATGGTATTTTATCCTTAATGGAAGTATCTTCCCACGATCTGGTTACCGGATATAGATTGGGAGACAAAAGTTCTTTCATTTCTCCGGGGAAACCCGTACCGGTATCGTTGGCAATATTTGCTGCTGTTCCGGCTGCATTCATCAAAGCCTCGGGAGTGATTATTTCCGTGAAGGCATAACCGGTCTGATCACCTTTCAGAACCCTTACACCCACTCCGTAGGCTACATTGGACTGGGCCTGGTTCACTTTGCCGTCCATAAGGACGCTGTTGTTGCTGAGTGTGTGTTCGAAATAAAGGTCGGCATAATCGCCTCCCTTTGATAATGCATTGGATATTACCTTTTTAAGCAATGCTGTGCTGACCTCGAAATGGTCGAGAAAGTCGCTTATGTTACCGGAAAGGTGCGATCCCTTGCACGATTGAAGCAGTGAAGGCATGGCAATGGTGCCGGCAGCCGTTATTCCGCTTATCTTTAAAAAATCGCGGCGTTTGTAAATCATGATTTCCTTAATTTTTAATGAAGCCTAAATTTCGGGCAATATTATGAGATTTCAAAATTGAAAAAGAACACCTCTTCCTGTTCTTTCATACCCTATGGAAGTTTTACCCTTACCCGTCTGAAAAGAGCTCCGTCGAAAAGATCACCTGCTACGGGCTTCCCCCGGATTTTCAGATACGGACGGGTGGTATTAAAAGGAAGGTCGAAGGCAAGCCACGTTGAATCTGATGATCCGGGCGGAGTAAGCCAGGTTTCTTTCCATAATGAAGATACTGAGGCATTGTAAAACCTCTGAACTTCAGGGCTGCTTTCAAAAGTTCCTGCCCTTTCGTCGGTGATATATGCAATAGAATTGTCCCAGCTGATATCAGTACGTCGTGATTTGTTTTCAACCTTGAAATCGACAAGATAAAACATTCCCCTTGCATATATTGTGTCGCTGCCTTCTCTTATGAACCTGGTGATTATGATGTTGCTGACCGAATATTCTACTCCGTGGTGATAGATCTTTTCCCCGATATCTATAACATATTCGGTTTTTCTGCAGCCCGTCAGGGATAGCAGCAACAGCAGGGAGACAATGTATCTCATCGCATGATCAGTTTGATAAGCTTCTCCTTGATTTTTGTATAAGGAGGATATTTTATGTCCGGCTCAAAAAGCGTTGATTTGTGCAACACCGACTTCATGTTTGAAAAAGTCTCGAATGACTTCCGTCCATGGTACCTTCCTATTCCGCTGGGGCCTATGCCCCCGAATGGAAGTCTCGATGATACGATCTGCATGACCGTGTCATTGACAGCAGCAGTACCGCTCTGTGTCTTTTGCAGGAATTCTTTTTGGAGCCGCCTGCTTTCCGAAAAAATGTATGCTGCCAGGGGTTTGGGGTTTCGTTCAATTATCTTGTATACTTCTTCAAAATCGGTGTAACTGATAACCGGTAATACAGGTCCGAATATTTCCTCCGACATTACAGGGTCATCAGGGCTGACATCGGTTATGATTGTAGGAGCAACATAGCAGGCATCCGTATCGACTTTACCTCCGGTTACTATATGTCCATTCATCATAAATGACGCAAGCCTGGTTGTTTTGGCAGAATTTATTATCCTGCAATAATCATTACTTTCTTCCGGATTGTTTCCGTAGAAAGTATTTAATTCCTTAATCAACAGTTCAAGGAACCGGTCTTTAATTCTGCTGTCTATCAGCAGATAATCAGGTGCAATGCAGGTTTGTCCGGCATTTATGAACTTGCCCCAGGCTATCCTTCTGGCTGCAAGTTCAGGCTTTGCATCATGTGTTACCACGCAGGGACTTTTTCCTCCCAGTTCAAGTGTCAGGGGGATAAGGTTTTCGGCGGCTTTCTTCATTACCTTGCTTCCCACGGATGTGCTTCCGGTGAAGAATATGTAATCGAATTTATAATAAAGAAGAATATCACTTGATGAATGATCACCGTGAACCATGCTGATCAGGGTGTCGGGAAGCGCTGTCAGAATTTTATCAATTACCCTGATTGCGTTGGCAGCTTTCCGGGAAGCTTTCAGGATTACACAGTTGCCTGCGGCAAGTGCCCCTATCACGGGGATCATCGATAGCAGAAAGGGGAAGTTCCATGGCGACATAACCAGTACCTGCCCGTATGGCTGCGCCATAATGAAGCTTTTGGCCGGAAAATTGACAAGAGAAGTGCGCACTCTCTTTTTTACCGCCCATTTCCTCAGTTTCCTGATGACCAGGTTAAGTTCCGAAAGAACAAGCCTTGTTTCGGTGCCTATTGTCTCCTGTGGAGGTTTGTGAAAATCTTTCCATAAGGCATCCGCAAGATCTTCTTCATTGCTAAGAATTTCCGTTCTCAGCTTTTTGAGAATCCCGAGCCTGTAGTTAATATCGAGTGTTATTCCCGATGCAAAGAACTCTCTCTGCCTTTCCAGGATCATTCGGATCTCTTCTTCCATTCGTCTTCGAGTTGCAAAAGTTGTCTTGATATTTCTGTCCTGGTTGTTCCTTCCTTAGGTCTTATCAGGCTCATTGCATATTCTGCCATAGCTGTTATTGTAAGCGACGGATTAACACCAATATTGCCCTGTATTACAGAACCATCAGTGATAAGCATATCAGGATATCCATGTACTCTGAGTTCCTTGTCCACCACACCTGACTCTCCCGATTCTGCCATTGGGCATCCTCCAAGGATATGGGCTGTCGTCGGCCTGTTGAAAAAAACCTCGAGAAGAATGTTCTGGGCAACTCCGTCAACTTTGTCTGCGTATCGTTCCATAACTTCCTGTCCCACCCCGATATAGGCAGGAACCCTCTGTTGTCCGCTGTTGTCTATCTTCATCTTACCTCCTGAAAAGGTCTTTTTCCACTTCATTTTCATCGAGTTGTCAATAGTTTGCATGGTAAGAAGAATTACCATATTTGTCGACCATTTGAAATTAAAAACAGTTCTCAGGAATTTACCCGGATTAGTAATACTTTTTTTTATCAGTTTCCAGATTCTTCCCGGAATGGTTTTAGAATTTTCTGCCGACAATCCGAAAAACCACTTCATGGCATTCGAATTATCCGGATATTTAACTATTTCGACATGCGTATGTGGTTCAGGGTGGAAAACCGATGTTATTGCGAGTCCGTTGTTAAGCTTTTCCCTGGCGCCGGATACAGCGCTGAGCGTCTCAGCATTTGTCCTGAGCTGATGGCCCAGCCTGTCAGACAGGAACGGCAGGGTATTGTATTTATATTTTTGTTTCAGTAGCAGCCCGAGTGTTCCCAGCGTGCCTGCAGCTATCACCAGACCTTTGGAAAAGTATATTTTCCTCTTCTTTAAAAATGATGTTATTTTCTTTGTTTCAACAGTATACAGGCCATCATTAAAGCTGATCCTTATGGCTTTTGTTTCAGGTATCAGCTCGAGTCCCATTTTTTCAGCGAACCAGAGGTAGTTCATGTCGAGGGTATTCTTTGCGTTCTCACGACATCCCACCATACATCCTCCGCATTCGGTACACCTTTTCCGGGGTGGTCCCAGGCCTCCGAAATAAGGATCTCTTTCCTCGTTCCCGGTATCGAGGTTGACACCGACATGGACAGTCTCGAACGTTTCATGTTTGTTCATATCTTTCGAAACTTCCTCAAGCACAAGATCTTCAGGGTTGAGTTTCCTGTATCGTGTCCGGCCAAGCATGAAGGAAGCCTTTTTATAAAAGGGTTCCAGGATATTTTTCCAGTCTCCGAAGCGTACCCACGACGGGTTACTGAAAAATTCTTCAGGCGGCTTATAGAGGGTATTGGCATATACCAGACTCCCTCCGCCAACACCTGTTCCGCTGAGGATGCTGGCTGTGGAGTAGAATGAAAGCTTTTGAAAGCCAAAGAATCTTAACGATGGGACCCACAGGTATTTTGGAAGGTTCCAGTTTGTTCGCGGAAAGTCAGAAGGATTGTAACGCCTTCCCTGCTCGAGAGTGAGAACACGGTAACCTTTTTCAACAAGTCTCAGGCTGGCAACGCTTCCTCCGAAGCCGGAACCTATCACGATATAGTCATATACCATTCCGAACGGATTACTGAAGCGTAAAAATATAAAATATGATTAAATCCCAATCCCAAACCCCCAACCCTTCAACTTTCAACCTTCAACCGTTTTCTTCCGTAATTTCCCATTCGCAAATTTTTCTGTTTCAAGCTCCGGCCATTTAAGATCCATGTCCTCAAGTGCCTTGAGCACAGCTTCGGCTACTGCATAGGTCTTCTGCCAGTTCTTGTCGGCAGGTACAATATGCCAGGGTACCTCGTTACAGTTGTTGAGAATATTTTCATATACTTTAAGGTATTCATCAAATTTTTCCCTTGTATCCCAGTCTCCGTCCTTATGCTTCCAGTGTTTTTCTTTCATTTCGATCCGTTCCCTGAGCCTTTCTTCCTGCGCTTCCTTTGATACATGGAGGAAAAATTTCAGCACTCTTGTCCCATTTTGTTCCACCAGATTCTCGAACTCGTTAATGATATTGTATCTTCTGGCGATTATTTCGGGAGAGAAAATTTTTTCGACTGTCGGGACGAGGATATCTTCATAATGAGATCGGATGAATACCACTGTCTGCCCTTTTCCCGGGACCTGTTTATGCACCCGCCAGAGGAAATCGTGAGCATACTCTTCCTGAGTGGGTTTTTTGAAGCTGTAGGTGCCAAAGCAAACCGGATTGCAGTATTTAAGGACACCAGCGGTGACACCGTCTTTTCCCGAAGCATCTGTCCCCTGAAGCACTATGAGAAGGCTGCGTTTATTTTCGGCATACATCTTATACTGCAGCTCTCCGATGCGCTTAAGGATCTTCTTTGTTTTTTCCTGGATTTTTTTCTTGTCCCATTCCCTGTTTAAGGTGGGGTGGTCGATTAGTTTTATTTTCATGACATTGATGTTTTATGCTTTTATAATTTATATGAGTGTCAGAAATCGTACATAAAACTCCATTGATTTTGACTTCGTCGAGCTCCGCTTTGCTCCGGTTCTTCGTTTACCCCGGCCCCAAGGGGAGCGAAGAAAATCAATTGACTCCCCCTGGGGATGGGGTAAAACAATTGATTTTCAAGCGTCTTTGGATACATTATTAATCATTCCTGATAGTCAAATAATTTAAAATATACCCCGGTCATAATGAACCACTTAGTTTTTTCTCTGTTTTAATATATAAAACTGATCTTTTATAATGAAGAGGATCACCCGACATTTTACCGGACTGCTAATTTACTTTAATTTTCTGAAGCGGCACAGGGTACGACACTTCTTCTCTGCATCGCCTTATAGTAAGGCCTTTATAAATTTAACTGAATACTGATATTCTTAGAAATTGTTTAATTTTATAATAAAAAAAATGAAAAAGGGAAATCTGAATTCACGCCGGGAGTTTCTTCAGAAAATGATAGCGCTTACAGCTGCAGGAAATTTCTTTCCGTATCATGAACTGCTGTCAGGTCAGGTGCCACAGAGAACAGGGAAATCCCGTATGCCGCTGAGGCCATTGGGGAAAACCGGTCATATGGTTGGTATATACAGTTTGGGTGGCCAGGCTACACTGGAAACACCGGGTAAGGAAGAACTGGCCGTTGAGATTATCAATAAAGCCATAGATCTGGGTATTAATTATGTAGATACGGCAGCAGCCTACGGCAGGGCTGGAACGGGCATTTCGAGGGAAGATGCAAGAGGCCATAGCGAAAGGAATATCGGACAGGTGATGAAAACCAGAAGGAATGAAGTGTTCCTCGCATCAAAAACCAACGACAGAACCTATGACGGATCGATGAGGCTGCTCGAAAAATCACTTAAAAACCTTCAGACCGATCATCTCGATCTGTGGCAGATTCACAACGTAAAAGCTGCTGAACTTGCCAATATCGACAGCTTCTTTGCATCCGACGGCGTAGTTAAGGCAATGGAAAAAGCCCGTGATCAGAAACTCGTGAGATTCCTTGGTTTCACCGGGCATGAGAATCCCGAGGTGTTACGAGTCCTGGCTGAAAGATTTCCTTTCGATAATGTCCTTGTTGCCATTAATGCTGCAGACAAGCATCACGATCCTTTCATCGAAAAATTTCTGCCCACAGCTGTTGAAAAGAACATGGGAATAGTGGCTATGAAGATCCCTGCCCGCGACAGGATATTCTCCAATGGCGGAATAATAAGCATGAAAGAGGCAATGGAATATGTGATGTCGCTACCTGTGAGTACCATAATAGTCGGACTGGACAATATAGCCGAACTCGAAGAGAATATAAAGATCGCTGAGAATTTCAAGCCGCTGACAGCCGATCAGATGCTTGCCATTGAAGCCAAAACATTACCTTATTACAAAGATCTGCAATTCTTTAAGAACCTGTCTGAGTGGCCTGCAGAATGGTAAGACATTATATTTTTTTGATCATATTAGTCCCGTTCATTCTGCTCCTCTCTTCGTGCAGGCATAATGGTAAAAATGCCGGAGAAAAACCGGAAGAATACCAGGTTATGTCTGCACTGAAAGACTCTTCTTACCTTTTCGACGGAAAAACACTCAATGGCTGGGAAATATCCAACTTCGGGCCCCAGGGACCTGTTTACGTATCAGGCGATGCCATAATTCTGTCTATGGGCGACGGTTGTACAGGGGTTACCTGGAAAGGTGATTTTCCCAGGGTAGGTTACAGGGTTACCCTTGATGCAAAAAGGATCTCGGGTAATGATTTTTTCTGCGGAATGACATTCCCGGTTGAAGATGATCCCTGTACACTGATTGTAGGAGGATGGGGAGGACCGGTGGTAGGACTCAGCTGCATCGACCTGAAGGATGCTTCCGAAAATGAAACAACAAAACTTATTAAATTTGAGACCGGCCGATGGTACAATATTTGTCTTGAGGTACAGAAAGACAGTATTAAGGCCTGCATCGATGGAGAAAATGTGGTAAAAGTGGGCATAAAAGGTAAAATCCTGTCGATAAGACCTGAAGTTGAGCTCTCAAAGCCTTTCGGAATAGCATCGTGGCGGACAACTGCAGCGCTGAGGAATATAAGGGTCGAAAAGACCGAATATTGAAGACGGAAGTTGAGGAGTTGAGCGACGTTATATCGAAAAGCAGGAACGGAGGAGGGAGTGGGAGAAACGAAGAGTGGGAGAGTGGGAGATGGCGGGAGGGGGAGATGGGATATCAGAGGAAGAGAATTAATTGTAATATATAAGTGATATGAAAAAATTATTTCCACTGGTATTTGCAGTTCTGTTTCTGGTCTCATGTAAAACCAACCAGCTGTATCTCAGTGTTGTGGAGCCGGCATCTGTGACATTGTCGAGAGAGATAAAAAAGGTCGGTGTCATTAACCGCAGCATCCCGACCGATGAAACAAAGATCCTTGATGTAATAGATAAGGCCCTGTCGCTTGAAGGTGTCGACCTCGATAAGGACGGAGCGGAACAGGCTATAAAAGGTCTTTCGGAGGAGCTGAAAAAAAACGCCAGGTTCGATGACGTAAAAATCGTTACCGCAACAGAATTCAGGACTCCCAAGCTTGGGATATTCCCTGTCCCCCTATCCTGGGAGATCGTCGATAAAGTATGCCGGGAAGAAGGTGCCGATGCTCTTTTTGCCCTTGAATATTACGACACTGATACAAGACTTAATTATACTACCAGTGAAGCCGGTTCAAAAGAAGTCCTGGGTGTCAAACTTCCGGCTGTCGTTCACCAGGCCAATATGGAAACAATAGTCAAAACAGGATGGAGGATATACGATCCTGTTAACCGGGTCATTGCCGATGAATTCAATCATTTCCAGTCATTCGTTTTCACCGGAACAGGACCCAATCCTCTTGTTGCAGTTGCAGGTCTGATCGGTAGAAAAGAAGCTATTACCGACGTCAGTAACAGGGCTGGTCATAGTTATGCGCTGAGAATAATCCCCTTTATGAACAGGGTTTACAGGGATTATTTCGTCAAAGGAACTGATAATTTCAAAACTGCAAAGCGCAGAGCCCGTATGGGTCAGTGGAATGAAGCTGCGGAACTATGGGAGCTGGAGACTGCCAGTCCGAAAAGAAAAGTGGCAGGAAGAGCCTGCTATAACATGGGAATAATTAATGAAATAAACGGTTATCCCGAAGAAGCCCTCGTATGGGTTCAGAAAGCATATACCGATTATAATATCCGTCAGGCCAGGGATTATGCCCGCATACTTGAAAACAGGTTATACAAACTGAGAATACTATCTGAACAGGAACAATAATTTTCTTTAAATGGAATATTCCGGGTATTTCATTTGTCTGTTACCTGATTTTTACCCGATGAACCTTGTAACCTATACTCTTATTTTCCTTCTCCTCTTTTCCGGAGGGATGAAGAACCATTCCATACAGCCGGGTCCCGGAGATAATGTTTTTACCGGTACAGCACATCAGCCCGATTCTCTGAGAGACAGACAACACCTGTACAACGGTGTTTTGTGGAACAACAACTACAGAAGGATCGAAGGCGATCCATACCTTTTTACAAATATTTTTCTTCCTGCAGATATATATTTTAACGGAAAGCATTTCGCCGGTGTTAAAATCCGTTACGACATTTATGCTGATGAGATCATGATACCGAGAAATCTCGACCAGATCATAATTCTGAACAAGGAAATGGTCGACAGCTTCTCAATAAAATATAACGACAGGATCTTTAATTTCATAAATAACCATCCTGATTCATTAACAGGTAGCGGCGGCTATCTTAACATCCTTTACAAAGGACGGACGGATCTGTATGTAAAGTATGAAAAAAGAATCCTTACCGAGGTCACAGATCAGAATGACGGAGAGTTTTCACAGAGGCATAAAATCCTCCTGGTTACCGGTAACAGGGTTCACGAGCTTAACAGACTGAAAGACATTTTAAATATCGCGGGCGATCAAAAGGATATAATACGCAGATACGTGAATGAGAACAGGATAAAAGTGACCAGAAAGCAACCTGACAGTTTTATCCCGCTTGTCAGACTTTACGACTCTCTAAAAATGGGATCATGATCAGGAAGCTCAGGGTGTCTTTTGCAGGCTTTTTATTTATTTGTGCATTAACTCTGAGCGCACAGGAAAAGTATTCTGTTGACTGGAATTATTCAGGACAGTCATTCATTGATTTTGTCCTTACCGCCGAATCAAAATTACCCGTCAGGTTTTTCTACAGGAATGAATGGATCAGTAACCTGGTAATGAATGATTACCAGGCCTGCAGAAACCTTAACTGTGTGCTCGGTAATCTTTTCAGGGAGACTACACTCCACTACGTTATTGATGATGATGGCAATGTGATTATCACAAAAGATTTTGCAATTGATGTCGGAAATGGCGCCGGTGAAGACAACTTTATTTCTAATGCCGGATACGCCGATTCTCTTGAGCAACAGAAGAAAATAGAGGTGCTTTTCCTTGAGGTCGGGAGAAGGTCAGAAGCAGACAGACCCGGAAATGTAATTGTTTCAGGTTATGTTACTGATGAGGAGACACGGGAACCACTACCGGGAGTAAGTGTCTATATCCGGAAACTGTCAGCCGGGACGGTGACCAACGCTCACGGTTATTATTCCCTTTCCCTGCCCCGTGGCGCCCATATTATTCAGTTCACCTTTATCGGAATGAGAGAGACGAGGGTAAATCTCAGGCTTAACGGTCCCGGCGAGATGAATATAATGATGAAGGGCATCCTGATACCTCTCGAAGAAACGGTTGTGTCAGCTGAGCGGAATGTAACACTTCAACGCTTTGAGACTGGTGTTGAAAAGATTAATATTCCGTCGTTTAAGATGCTTCCTTCCTTCATGGGTGAGGCCGATATACTGAAGAATCTCCTTCTGGTAACCGGAGTTCAGACGACAGGAGAAGGCTCCGCCGGTTTCAACGTAAGAGGAGGATCTGCTGATCAAAACCTTATCCTTCTGGATGGTACTCCTTTATATAATTCCTCTCATTTTTTTGGCTTCTTTCCTGCGGTTAATTCCGATATGATCAAAGATGCCACTCTTTACAAAGGTGGTATGCCGGCAAGATTCGGTGGGAGGATATCATCGGTTCTGGATATTGTCACCTCTGACGGTGAAAGGAAAGAATTCTCCGGGAATGCTGGTATAAGCCCGGTAACCGCGCATTTTAAAGCTGAAGGACCTGTTATCAGGGATACCCTTTCATACCTCGTCGCCGGTCGTGCAACCTATTCCAACTGGTTGCTG
The DNA here is from genome assembly GCA_036759025.1 of Bacteroidales bacterium. Lineage (GTDB taxonomy): Bacteria > Bacteroidota > Bacteroidia > Bacteroidales > VadinHA17 > LD21. Next base: position 5,945 of record DAIOVL010000030.1, on the reverse strand, counting down.
AGGCTTCCGGTAATGTTGGACTTCGGTAGCAGTAATGCCTCTTTCTACGATTTGAACACGAAGCTTTCATACAGTCCCGACAGGACCAATAAAATCGATTTTTCCGCTTATCTGAGTCATGACAGGTTCGGCCTTGATACGAGTGCGGTATATGCCTATGAAAACATTCTGGCCAGCCTGCGGTGGAAGCATTTCTGGAACAGCCGCTTTTTCTCATTACTGACTCTGAGCCATAGCTTCTACACACATAATATTCAGCATAATGATGTTCCGGGGGAGGAATATATACTGACACATAGCATTAACACATCGACTTTAAAGGGCGATTTCAATATTTTCAGAGGACTACACGAAATCAATTTCGGAATGGAGTTGAACTACCACCATCTTCTTCCGGGCAGCTACCTTCCGGGCAGCGATTCCTCGATAGTAACGGAGCATCTTATGGAAAAGGAAACAGCTCTCGAGGGTGCTCTTTATATCGACGACAGGATGAAAATAACGGATTATCTTTCTGCAGAAGCCGGGTTGAGGTTTTCTTCATTTCATACATTCGGACCCCGGACTGTTTTTCTGTATGATCCCCGTTATTCGATGAGCCTGTACAGCCTTACAGATACAGTTTCCTATGGTCAGGGCGATTTGCTGAGCAGTTACGCCGGACCTGAACTGAGAGCATCCCTGAACCTCCGGTTATCAGGTAATAATTCCCTGAAAATTAACTATAACAAAACCAGACAGTATTTACATCTCCTTACGAACTCAGCATCCATTTCACCGACAGATTCATGGAAGCTTTCCGATAATTACCTCAAACCTGAGACGGGAGACCAGTATGCCATAGGATTTTACCAGTTCCTTTTTGGAAGGAAGATCGAAACTTCAGCAGAATTATACTATAAGGATATTAAAAACATGACCGATTTCAAGGGAGGAACGGTGCTTACGATGATTGAAAATATAGAACAGGATCTTATCTATGTCAAGGGAAAAGCCTACGGTATTGAACTGTCACTGAAGAAGAATGACGGAAAGCTCAGATACAATATCGGGTATACCTATGCAAGGACATTCGCAAGGAGTACGGGAGAGTTCAGGGATGAATCGATAAACGGAGGAAAATGGTATCCGGCAAATTATGACAGGCCTCACGAACTGTTCCTGACAATGCACTACCTGTATTCACGCAGGCTTAATTTTTCAGCCAATTACACATACAGTTCCGGTCGTCCGGTAACATACCCGATATCCCAGTACAGATTCAACGATTTACTTCTTATACACTATTCGGAAAGGAACAAATACAGGATGCCCTATTATTCGAGACTCGACATTTCACTCAGAGTGAACGGGAACCTGAAGATCAAAAAGATCGCACATCCTTACTGGACATTTTCTGTAATAAACCTTTTCGCGAGGGCTAATCCCTATTCGGTGTATTTTGTTGAAAAGAATGACAGGATAAAAGGATATCAGTTGTCAGTTTTCGGAACGGCAATACCGTCAGTCTCATTTAACTTTGATTTTTAGGAGATTATGAGGTGGTTAATATTTATATTGGTAATTCTCCCGGTACTGACAGGCTGTGTGACAGAATATATTCCCGACCTTAACGAGGATGAGGAGCTTCTCGTCGTTGAAGGACTGATAACCGACCGGCCGGAAGAAAATTATATCAGGATTTATAAAACATATCCACTGTGGAGTAAAACATTCAGAACAGCAGTAAAAAACTGTACAGTCTGGATCTCTGACGACAACGGGAGAACAGATACCCTGGAAAACAGAAGCGAAGGTGTGTATGTTACAGATCCTGATACCTTCACAGGAGAGCCCGGCAGAATCTATACTCTTCATTTTAGTGCCCTTACAGGTGATGGGATCCATAATTATGAGTCTTTACCCATGAAAATGATACCGGTTCCCCCTATAGACACAATTTATTATGAAAGACGTAATTATGTCATCAACCACCTCCCTGCTGAGGGTTGCCAGATATATTTCGACTCCTATGATCCTTCATCACAATGTTATTTCTACAGATGGGAGTATGACGAAACATGGGAATTCAGGCTTCCTTTCTATGACACCAGGAACAGGGTGTGCTGGTCTTCTGAAAAATCGTCTGAGATACTTATTAAAAACACATCACTACTAAATGAGAGCAGGGTTACAAGATTTCCGCTGAAGCTTATTAAGAATCCGGTTGAAAGACTTACTGTTAAATACAGTATTCTGCTGACACAATATTCTCTCAATGAAGAAGAATACAATTATTGGGAAAAACTTGGCAATTCAGCTCAACTGGTTGGCGGACTCTATGACATCATACCATCAACTATTCCCGGGAACATTTTTTGCCTCGAAGATAAGTTAGAAAAGGTGCTGGGATACTTCAGTGTTTCTGCCGTTACTTCAAGAAGGTTCTTTATAAGTGATAATTTTATCGGACGGAATGGTTTGTATGACGAATGTCTCTCCGATGTTTCCGAGGTTTTTACAAGTGATCCGGATACAATAGAAGGAATCTGGCAATCATTCTGGATACTCTATGATTATACAGATTCTGTTCCTCCTTCAGTAATTCTGACAAACAGAAAATATTGCGGCGACTGTACATCAAGAGGGTCAAATGTCAGACCTTCTTTCTGGGATGATGATAAATGATCAGACCGTGACAGAACAGAAATAAAGATGCAAAAGACTTCAAAGATATATCCTGTGTTACTAATGACTATACTGTCGGTATTTTCTGTATCGGCACAGTCATTCAGCGATCCGGCCTCTTTTATTTCTGAAAAATTCAACAGCTATTGCAAGTCAGTTCCATGGGAGGAGATCTTTGTTCATACCGACAGGGAAGAATATATTGCCGGGGAAAACATATGGTTCAAGGCATATCTCACCGACAGAAGTGACTTATGTATTTCGTCACACAGCATGATCATCTATATGGAACTCCTTGGGCCTGCGATGAATCCAGTGAAGCAGATTAAAATTCTCGCCGGCAACGGTGCCGGTAATGGAAATATCAAACTTTCCGACACCCTGGCTTCGGGAACATATACCATGAGGGCATATACAAGCTGGATGAGGAACTTCATGCCCGGCAACTGTTTTTCAAAAGAGATAAATATTTATAATTCCCGGCTCACAGGTCCTTTCCTGAAAGGTGTTCGTAATGGTGAAAATTATTCTGCCAGGGAGAAGGAAGAAAAATCAGAAGAAAAATTTGATGTTAATACTGTTCCCGGTGAGGCAGGCGATCTGACAGTACAGGTAAATTTCTCTGGCAATGCCGACTATACAGAGAATGAACTTTTTTGCCTCTTTGTCAGGTCGGGTGGAACAATATTGCATTCCTCAAATGAAAAACTTTCGGGAGGTAAGATAGTAACTGTTATTCCCTCCGGGGAACTTAAAACCGGACTGATTTGTATCACTTTGTTTGATTTCAGGCTTAAGCCGGTTGGCGAAAAATATATCTACATAAGAGATGAAAGAAAATATTCTGTAATCGACAGGCAGGAAAGGAGATATGGAAAAAGGGAAAAAGTAACTTTCACTTTCAGTGAGGACATAATACCGGCATTATCAGCCGAAGCATCGCTGAGTGTTTCCGTTACCCCTGTGACCCCTCAGGAAAGGAAAACTGATATAACACGTTATCTCTTCCTCGGTACCGAATTCGGGAAGGAGCCGGTGAGGCTATTAAAAGGAAGGAGTCCTGAGGATATTCCTGATGACGAAATGGAGGAGCTTCTTCAGTCTCTTCAAAGCCGGTGGATCATCTGGGACAGAGTATTAGGGGAAAATGATCAAAGGTACAGATATCCGTTGGAATCTAATGAGCATTTCCTTTACGGCACCCTTATGGAGACAGATAACTGGCCTGCACTTCAGGACAATGTTGTAATCATGTCATCTCCGGGGGAGACAGCCCTTTTCCAGTATGCCCTGACAGATACTTCGGGTAATTTCAGCCTTAGTGTACCCGTTGACCAGTATGCAAGAGACCTGGTAATTCAACCAGACGATCTGTTCAGGTTCAAAGGGATTAAGCTGCGATCGCAGTTCTCAGATATCCGGCCTTTTAAAGAGATAATTGCCGACTCTTCCGGTCCGTCAGTTCCCTCTCATATTTTAAAATGGAGCACTAATTACAGAATAAATTCGGCTTATGAGATATCATCTTCTGAAATGGGAGTGGCTGTCGGGGAAAACCCTGAAAATTATAAAAGATTTTATGGCAGGCCCGGCTTTGAATTGCGGCCTGACGAATATATGGAACTCCCCAATATGGAAGAGGTATTCTTTGAACTGGTACCACGGGTAAGGTTAAGAAGATGGGATTCGGTATGCGATATCAGCATCCTCGATCAGGCCGGGAACAGACTTTTCTCCGAATCTCCCACTCTTATGATCGATGGTGTGATTATAAGGGATCCGTCAAAAGTGGGAAATATGGATCCGGCCCTCGTTAAAAAGATTGACGTGATCTGGGATTTATATATGGTCGACGGGTATCAGTTCTCCGGCATTGTAAATCTGATCACGAAAAGGGCAGATTTCAGCGCTGTCCCTCTTTCTGATAATGCGATCAGAATAAATTACCGCATTCCTGGTCCGGCTTTTAAATTCATTACACCTGAGTATAGTACATCTGATGCAATAAGAAGCCGTATTCCTGACCTCAGGAATACACTGCACTGGGATCCTGAACCTGGTGCAGGAACCCGGGAAGAAAAGACAATAGAGTTCTGGACTTCAGATTATACGGGAGATTTTGAAATATTCATCCAGGGTATAAGTTCCACGGGCAAACCAATATCATACATAAAGATGATAAGGGTAGAGTGATCAGGCAGAAATATCTTTCTTTGCGGCTGCTATACGGTTTATTTCAAATTTTTCTTAAATTTCTATCCATAAAATAACCTTCAAACCTGCGATTTTTATGGAAACAATTTACGCTTTTGTGGTTGCAGTCATGCTGTCACCCGGCGCGGCATTAGACATCTATCCATTGCCTGCCTCACTACCCCAGCAGATCAATGTATCTGAGTTTATTGGTCAATGGACCATTGATATAGCGGGCGGATCTGTCGGATGGATAGAGGTCCGCCAGGATGAAAATTACCTTAATGGCGACATACTCTGGGGAGGCGGAAGTGTTCTGCCTGTTTCAAATATTTTTGTTGCCTCCGGACCAAAGCTTATCATTCAACGCTCTGGCAATGTTGTGCGGAAGAGAGATGAGAAAAACAATCCCGTACTGACAATGATTGTTACCGACTGGCTGGAGATAGAAAAAGACGGAGACAATTCAATAAAAGGCATCTTGTTACGTCCCCGGCGCGATGGAAAAGGTGTTGACACGACCAGGTTTTCAGGTAAAAGGCTTCCTCCCGTTCCACCGCAGCCAGACCTTTCCGCTGTGAAGTTCGGGAAGCCTGTTTCATTGTTCAATGGTAAAAATCTCGGGGGATGGAGACTTATTAATCCGAAACAGACAAACGGCTGGAAAGTTGCTGACGGAACATTGTTGAACGATCCGGTCCAGCCTGCTGACGGACCTCATATCAGTTTCGGGAACCTCCGGACAGATGATGCTTTCGGGGATTTCAACCTTAAGATAGAGGTTAATGTGCCGGCAGGAAGCAACAGCGGCATCTACCTGAGAGGTATGTATGAGATCCAGGTTTCAGATTCATACGGAAGACCTCTTGACAGTCATAACATGGGTGGATTGTACAGCCGTATAAAACCATCGGTTAATGCCGAAAAGGAAGCCGGTACCTGGCAGTCATTCGATATAACCCTCTGTCAGAGGCACCTCACAGTTATTCTTAACGGTGTGAAAATTATTGATAACCAGCCTGTATATGGGCCCACAGGAGGCGCGAGGCAGTCTGATGTATTTGCACCCGGCCCGATATATCTGC
>DAIOVL010000029.1:35487-39240 GCA_036759025.1 Bacteroidales bacterium | reverse complement strand
CTCTCCACCGAACGCTGACTTCGTTATTTTCTGCCTCGCTCGCTTGTCAACCTTTCCCTCATGATTGACTTATAATGATTAAATCTTTGATTTATTTCTATTGTCCTGTTTCCTTTACTTTAATTACAAACTTCTCTCACCGGGCATCCCTCTTCATTTCAGTACTTTACATCATTTATTAACATTAATTTCGAGCATAACGTGCGATGGCATACCGGAAATGGCGCGAACTTCAGCCGTTTTTGGGAGCGTTAAGCCTGAGGCATTTTGCCAAAAACGGCTGAAGTTATCATTTCCGGCGCCCTTTTTCTTTGGTTCGTTTCTTTTTGGACGAACAAAAAGAAATGAACATATAAAAAAAGAAGGTGCCCTTTTGAGACACCCTCGTCTCCTTTACATTACCCCTAAATCCCCTGAAGGGGACTTGTAGATTAGCAATAATTTAATAAATTTCCATCAGTGGGGTGGACGAAAAAAAAGGGGCTTATGAGAAAGCCCCGTGTTATAAAAAACTAAAAGGGAATTTTAATCGTCGATTGTAAATGCAATGCCAATTTCAAAGGGGAAGAGATCAACGCCACCCGGACCTTTTCCTTCCTTGAAAAGAGGGGTGAGGTAATATGTTCCATAGACGGTTATGTTCTCATATCCGATACGTGCCGTAGCCCCGTAACGAAGCATGTTAAGGTTGAAATCGTCATCGGACTTTACCTTTTCCTTGTCCTCGAAAACCATTGATGAGTATGAGCCCAGCTTTATTGCTCCCACAGGTCCGGCAGAAATGTTCAGCCTCTGGCGGTCAGTAGGTATCTGGAACTCAAGCAGAAGAGGCACCTTAAAAAAGAAAGTGCTGAATTTCGATTTTTTAAGAGGTTCTCCGGGGTCCAGTATTGTTGTTATGTTATTCACATCCTTTTGAATATTATTGTTCCCGTCGAACCTGTAATTGTTCCAGCTGAGTCCGAAGCCTGTTACGAAACCTATATGTCTTCCCAGTCCAATGCTGAGCTGTCCGAAATTCAGGTTAAGGTTTCTGGATTTACCTGAGTGAAGTGTCATGTAGTTGATCTCATCGGGCAGTGTCAGGCTGTAATCCGACAGAGTGTAGTTATTAAGTCCGGCTTCTATACCGGCCCAGTGTCCTCTGAACCGGCTTCTCTTTTTTGCTGCCGGCTCTTTGTGTTCATCTTCATCCCTCCTGAAGGTTTCTTCATCTCTTTCTTCACTGTAATTTTCAAATTTAACCTTTGGTCCTAAACCTTCAAGTGATTCAAGGATAGCCATGCCTCTGTCCCGCACTTTAATCCTTGTCAGGTCTTCATTCTTTTCAATAACCAGAAGGTCATCTCCTATGGCTACTTTGCTCACTTCAGTGGTGTCGATTACCTGTTTCTCAGTCCTGTTTGTGGCAGTCACCTCCTGGCTGAAGCCTTGGAGAATGAATGCCGCCAGCAATGTCAGAATTCCAATCTTTTTCATGTCTGTTGATTTTACTGTTTCTTATGCCCTGACGTTCATGGCAGCATTAAAGTTACAGTCATTCACCGGTTTTTTTCACCGGAGCATTGAATGTAAGGAGCATTGAACTGAAATAGACTGATTTTGTTTCACCCTGTGAGCTCTTTGTTTCCTTAAGCTCCATATTCCAGTCAAGAAGACGGTTCAGGCCGTCGACACCTGCCCTTGCAATTTCGTAAGGCTGCAGAGGCTTCCAGGGCTCTCCTTCTTCCTTAAGTATCTTTTCCCTGAATGTTGAAGCAAAAAATCTTCTCACCCTTCCCCTGTCGTCATAAAAATACTCCGGCCGGTAATCGGTCGAAGAGGCAATAAGCCATGCCGGCGTTGTATTGAATTCGAGATTACCGGAAAAGAGGCTGATATCAATTTTTGTGATAGTTTCTGCAGGCAAAAATGCTGCTTCTGCCGGCACGGTAAGATCAATCAACTGAGCGACATCAGTCTGGGCCAGGATTAAATCGGATGGTTCACTGACAGACGGACTAATTATTTCGGCAACGGTCTTCCGGCTGGCAGGCATTGAAGTGGCTTGTACTGGTTCGGCAATGGCGATGGGATCCATCCTGTAGATGGTATATTCAGGCATGTTCTCATGTTCCGGCAGGATTTCTGAGGTGTGGGTGTTGCCCTGATCCGACATTGAGCCGGGAGCCATTAGCCGGAACATAAGGACTATAAGAATTACCGCTGCGATGCTGATTATTTCCGTTGCCAGGCGGAATATTTTTCCTGTTGGACCAACTCTCTTAAGAGATTTCTTATCAGGGTAGTGGATGTCGGGCGCGACAAGTCTGGCCTTGCCTGTAAGCTCGAAGATTTTTCTGTAATGTGCATTATTATCAATGTTCAGTTCCAGTTCATGAATTGCCTCGGGAGAAAGGTCGTTTTCATGAAATGCAGCAGACAGGTATTCAATCTGTCCAGTATTCAGTTGCAGGGGGTCCTTCCTGAGTCTGTCCTTGTGCGGGTATGGGTGTTTTTCAGGACTTAACCTGGCATAGGAAAGGTCGTCAGGCTGTATGATATCGGGATTATCAAGGAGAAAGGCCATAAATTTATCAGCCTGATCCTCGTTGAGAGAGCCACTGAGCCAGCGTGTAAGCCATATATCAAAATTATCTCTGTTCAGCTCCATTGTCAGATTACCGTTTCAATTTTCCCGATATAGTTTTTAAGGGCCATTCTGCCCCTGTAAATATTTATTTTCACGGCGGCTTCACCCAGTCCTGTTATCTCTCCTATCTCCCTGTAGCTGTATCCCTCGTAATCACGAAGCAGCACAGCTGTCCTGAGGTTTTCGGGCAGTCGGGCCAGGGCAGCATGAAGGATCTCATTCAGGTCGGAATACTGTGAGTCTGACAGCATGCCGGCATCGTTGATTTCGTCGACTACTGACATTCTTTTTTCTTTACGGATGATGTCAATCATAGCATGGTATGCTGTTGAGAAGAGCCAGGATTTGACGACCGGGAATTCAATTTCCGTTACATGACGCCACAGTTTTTCATAGCTGTCCTGCACTATGTCGTCAGCCCTGGCGTCATCGCGCAGGTCGGCGCGGATGAAGCGGTATAGTGCATCGGCATACTCATCAACTGCTTTATTGTATTCCTTTACTGTCATAAACCGGTTTACGGTATAAAGACGTATACTTAGAGGAAATGTTACAAAAAAAGTGAATTAGTATAGCATTCTCCTCCAAAATGTAATCTGTCCTCCTTCGTCGGGCGTAATTTGTCCTCCTTCGTCGGACGTAATTTGTCCTTACACCTTTGCCAAAGCTATGGTGCACAAAGTCGGGACGTAATTTGGCTTCGCCGTAAATTACTCCCGAAGGGTAGATTACAATGAAATACTCCCGCAGTGCGAATTACGGCGCGAAGCGCCAAATTACGCCCGTCTTCGTCAACCGAAGCTTTAGCGAAGGGTGAAGGGGGCAAATTACAATTAATTACGCCGCTCCGCGGCAAATTACTATTGTTTCTTCGGCTGGTACACCCTGACCCAGTCTATCTCCATGGTAGTCATGCTGTTGACGGGTTTATCAAGACCGCCGGAGAAGAGGATGTACATAGGTTCCTGAGGAACGTCGGAAATCTGCTTCATGATCTCCGTGTCGTTGATTTTCCATACAAGGCTGTCGGCTGTCCATTCAAGAGTGTATATGTAGAAATCGCTGGCATACTTTCCTCCGATAGAAGCCTTTGTCCTTTTTTCGGGAGTTGCAAAGAAGTC